>NZ_AUWQ01000006.1 GCF_000455205.1 Mycobacterium sp. UM_CSW
CGAGCTGGCCCACGACACCACCCTGCGGTTCACCAATGAGCTGCGGATGACGTTGCGCGAGTTGGGATCCCGGCGCGTCGCGGCGGACATCCTCGACGCCGCCGACGACGTCTACTACCTCACCTGCGACGAACTATTCACCATGCCGGCCGACGCGCGGCTACGGGTCAAGCGCCGCCGGGCCGAACGGGAGCGGTTGCAGGCCCAACGACCGCCCGACGTCATCGACGGGCGCTGGACGCCCGTCGGCCAGGGCGGCGACACCTGAGCCACATCAACCCAGCAGCCCGCGCAAGAACAGCGCGTTGCGTACCGCGTGGCCGCCCAGGTCGTTGTTGAAATACATCCACACGTCCCTGCCGTCACGGTCCCATTCGGTGATCTGGTCGGCCCAGCGCCGCAGCTGCTCGTGCGAGTAGCAGCCCGCGTAGATCGCGTCCTGGTCCGGGCCGTGCATGCGGATGTACACCAGATCGGTGGTGGCGCGCGGCACGCACGCCAGCCCGGCGCCGCTCATCACCACGTAGGCGGCGCGGCGGCGTTCCAGCAACTCGTATACGGCCGGGTCGTTCCAGGACGGATGGCGCAGCTCGACGGCCACCCGGATGGGCTCGGGCACACTGGCCAGGAAGGCATCCAGCCGCGCGTCGTCGCGCTGCTGCTCGGGGTGCAGTTGGACGAGCAGCACCCCGCGGCGGTCGCCCAGTAACTGCCAGCAGCGCTCGAACCGCTCGATCCACGGCTCCGGGGACGACAGCCGGCGATAGTGCGTCAGCCCGCGATGCGCCTTGACCGACATCCTGAACCCGTCGGGCAGCTGATCGCGCCAACCGGCGAACGTCGAATCCTTCGGCCAGCGATAGAAACTCGCGTTCAGCTCGACGGTGTCGAAGACCTCCACGTAGCGGGCCAACCGTCGCGCCGACGGCAAACCTGTCGGGTAGAGCACATCCGCCCAATGGTTGTAAGACCATCCGGAGGTGCCGATCCGGACGGTCAACGCCGGCTCATCCGGCCACCTGCCGGCGCACGTCGTCGTCGAGTGATGCCCGCACAAGCGCGGCTGCCAGCCGCGCGTTGGCCCGAGGAGCGAGGGCGCCCAGCTTCGCAGGCTGAGCCGGCAGACCCAACCGCCTGGCCGCCGCGGTGGCGCGGCCGTCGAAGTAGGGCCGCACCCAGGGCCAGACGTCTTGCACTTCGCGCAGGTAGATATCTGCGCCGGTGTCGCCAATTCCCTTGAAACTCTTCAGCATCCGTTTCGCCGTGGCGACGTCCTGGCGGCAGCTTTCGGCCATTTCCCGCAGGTCGCCGTGGTACTCGTCGCGGACCCGCACGGCGATGTCGGTGAGTCGGGTGGCCGAACTCTCGTCGTAGCGCACGTAGTGGGCGCGGCCGAACGCGCTGATCATGGTGCGCCGGTCGGATGCCAGGACGGCCTTGGGGGAGCGCAGGCCCGCCTTGAACAATTCACGGCCGGCGCTCATCGCGACGGCGGCGTCGATCGGCTTGCTGGCGAGCATGCACAACACCAGCAACTGGAACAGCGGCATCGGCTTGTCGTGGATCTTGACGCCGGCCTCGGCCGCATACGTCGTGCCGGCCACCTTCAGCAGCCGCCGCACCACTTCGTCGCGCTTGTCCACACCGGACCGCTTACCCGAACCACCCTCGAGCAAACCGCGGCACTCACTTCGGGGGCAGGCCGCGGGCGTAGCCGACGCCCTTGGCGACCCAATCCTGCAGCTGCCGTTTCGTTCCCACGCCGCCGGCGTCGACGCGCAGCCAGCCGCGCGCCTCCCGGCCCGCCATCACCATGGGCCCGACGTGGGCACGCTTGAGCAGTTTGTCGGTCTCCTCCGGCGGTACCCGCACCAGCAGCCCGCCCTGTCCGCTGGCGGCCACGGACATGTTGCCGTTGATCAGGAACGCCAGACCACCGAACATTCGCTTTTCCTCGACGCCGCGCTCGGAGCCGAGCAGTTCGCGGATCCGGTTGGCCAGGTCTTCGTCGTAGGCCATGGGCCGACCATAGCCCCGGGGTCCGACAGGCACCGAGCCTGTAAATTTGCAGGCCTTCACTCGCATTTTCGCTGCGCAATTACAGGCTCGGCGAATGATCGGCTTTCGGCGTCAGTTCAGGTCGATCCGAATGGTCAGCAGGTCGCTGCCCATCAGCCGCACCACCGCGCTGTTGAGCCGCGGCAAGTCGCCCAGCCGCCGCAGCGGGTCATCTTCGGACAGCAGATGGGCCGTCCCGCTGCGCCACTGGCCGCCGATTCGCACCCGAACCGCGGGATTGGCCTTGATGTTGCGGACATAGTCCGAATGCTCGCCGTGCTCGGAAACCATCCAGAACTGGTTATCGACCACGCGGCCGCCGACGGCCGTCCGGCGAGGCTGACCAGTCTTGCGCCCGGTGGTTTCGAGGATGACCCCCGGCATGTTCCGGCCTACCGGGTTCACCAGCAGTCTCTGGATGCGATGGACCACTTGCCGTTTCAGGTTCCGAACGTCGGTCATAGGCTGCGATTCTGCCGCATGCGCGACACCCACTAACGCGGAACAGCCGCCCCCTTTCGGGGGCGGCCGCCCGCATTCGGGTTTTCAGGTCCCGGTTTTAGCGGGGGGTTCCGACGGTGCCGCCGCCGTTGACCTGGCCGCCGGCGTTGCCCGCGGGGGTGTACGCCTGGAAACCGGCCGACGTGTTGACGCCCCACTGGCCCAGGTCCGGGTTGAACACGACCGGAAGCTGGGTGCCGTCGGGGTCACCGACTGGCGGAGCCCAGGTGGCCGGCAGTCCGTAACGGCCCGGGTCGTTGTAGTGCCCCGGCGGCGGGAAGCCGTTCTGGCCCGGGGGAAGCGGGCTGCCGGGCGCGTTGCAGTTCACGCCGGGCGCACCGGGGTTACAAATCGGCTGCCCGGGCAGCGGCTGGCCCGGAGCCGGCAGGTCGCGGTCCCCGCCCGGCACGTTCGGCCCGGGCACGTTGGGGCCCGGCCCCGGCACGTTCGGGCCGGGATCGGCGAGCGCGAAACCGGCGCCCAACCCGAGCGCCGCGGACCCGAGGCCACCGGCCATCGCGGCGGTGGCGGCGATCTTGGTGAGATTCATGTGAACTCCTTGTCCAGCTTGGCTGCGACGCACGCAGCGCAACAGCATTGACGGTGTTGTTCAGTTATTTCCCCAAGCACCGGGTTTGGGCCGAGGGACAGGGGATGACCCCCTGGTCCCTCGGCTACCCGAGTCGGCCGAGCCGAAAACACTCTCGGGCCGATTCATTGGCAGCAGACTCCCAGGTTTATGACAAGCTCCTGGCAGCCACGGCCCCCTAGGCGGCGACGGTCGCGGGCTGCGGCGCGGGTTCGAGCGCCTGCGCGACGATCTCCGCGACGTCCGTCATCGGCTTGACGTCCAGCGCGTCGAGCACCTCGGCGGGCACGTCATCCAGATCGGGCTCGTTGCGAGACGGGATGAAAACCGTTGACAGACCGGCACGCTGGGCGGCCAGCAGCTTCTGCTTCACGCCGCCGATCGGCAGCACCCGGCCGTTCAGCGTGACCTCGCCGGTCATGCCGACATCGCTGCGCACCTGGCGGCCGGTGGCCATCGACACCAGCGCGGTGACCATCGTCACACCGGCCGACGGGCCGTCCTTGGGCACCGCGCCGGCGGGCACGTGCACGTGGATGCGCCGGTCCAGCGCCTTCGGGTCAATGCCGAGCTCCGCGGCGTGTGAGCGCACGTAGGACAGCGCGATCTGCGCCGATTCCTTCATCACGTCGCCCAACTGGCCGGTCAGCTGCAAACCCGGTTCGCCGTCGGTCGCCCCGGCCTCGATGTAGAGGACGTCGCCGCCCAGCCCAGTCACAGCCAGGCCGGTGGCCACCCCGGGCACCGCCGTGCGCTCGGCCGACTCGGGGGTGAACCGCGGACGGCCCAGGTAACCAACCAGATCGGGCTCGTCGATCGTGACCGGTTCGTCGGCGATCTTGGTCGTCACCTTGCGCAGCGCCTTGGCCAGCAGCCGCTCGAACTGCCGAACCCCCGGCTCGCGGGTGTAATCCGCGGCGATCTTGCGCAGCGCGGCGTCGGTGACGGTGACCTCGTCGTCGTTCAGCGCCGCCCGCTCCCGCTGCCGGGGCAGCAGGTAGTCGCGGGCGATGGCGACCTTGTCGTCCTCGGTGTATCCGTCGATCTGCACCAGCTCCATGCGGTCCAGCAGGGCCGACGGGATGTTCTCGATCACGTTGGCCGTGGCCAGGAACACCACATCCGACAGGTCCAGGTCCAGATCCAGGTAGTGGTCGCGGAACGTGTGGTTCTGCGCCGGGTCGAGCACCTCGAGCAGCGCCGCGCTCGGGTCGCCGCGGTAGTCGGAACCGACCTTGTCGATCTCGTCCAGCAGCACAACGGGATTCATCGATCCCGCCTCGCCGATCGCCCGCACGATCCGGCCCGGCAGCGCGCCCACGTAGGTGCGCCGGTGCCCGCGGATCTCGGCCTCGTCCCGCACACCGCCCAGGGCGACGCGCACGAACTTGCGGCCCAAAGCCCGGGCCACACTCTCGCCGAGCGACGTCTTGCCGACGCCGGGGGGACCGGCCAGCACCATCACGGCGCCGGAGCCGCGCCCGCCGACGACCTGCAGCCCGCGCTGCGCGCGGCGCGTGCGCACGGCCAGGTATTCGACAATGCGGTCCTTGACGTCGTCCAGCCCGTGGTGGTCGGCGTCCAACACCGCCCGCGCCGCCGTCAGGTCGGTCGAGTCCTCGGTCCGCACGTTCCACGGCAGGTCGAGCACGGTGTCCAGCCAGGTGCGGATCCAGCCGCTCTCGGGGCTCTGGTCGCTGGAGCGTTCCAGCTTGCCGACCTCGCGCAGCGCGGCCTCGCGCACCTTCTCGGGCAGGTCGGCGGCCTCGACGCGGGCCCGATAGTCGTCGGATCCGTCGGGCTCGCCCTCGCCCAGTTCCTTGCGGATGGCCGCCAGCTGCTGGCGCAGCAGGAACTCCTTCTGCGTCTTCTCCATGCCGTCGCGGACGTCCTCGGCGATCTTCTCGTTGACCTCGACCTCGGCCAAGTGCGAACTGGTCCAGTCGATGAGCACGCGCAGCCGCTCGGCCACGTCCACCGTCTCGAGCAGCTGGCGCTTCTGCACGTCGGTGAGGTAGGACGCATACCCGGACGTGTCCGCCAGCGCCGACGGGTCGGTCAGGCTGTTGACGTAGTCGACGATCTGCCAGGCCTCGCGGCGCTGCAGCATGGCCAGCAGCAGCTTCTTGTATTCCGCCGCCAGGGCCTTGATCTCGTCGGTCGCCGGTGTTTCGGGCGCCTCGGTCACCTCGACCCACAGCGCGGCGCCGGGCCCGGATGCGCCCGCCCCGATGTGCGCCCTGCGCTCGCCGCGCACGACGGCCGCGGTGCCACCACCGGCGATCCGGCCGACTTGCAGAATCTTCGCGATCACACCGTGGGTGGGGTAGCGGTCGTCCAGCCGGGGCGCGATCAGCAGCTGCCCCGATTCGCTCGCCTGTGCGGCGTCGATCGCCGCCCGGGCGGCGTCGTCCAGGGCGATCGGGACCACCATTCCGGGCAACACGATCGTCCCGGTGAACAAGACCGGAACAGACTTGGCTTCAGCCATTAGGGTCCTCCAAAAGTTGAGTCTGCTGCGCTTAACCCAGCCGAGCGCGGGTTTGTTCCCGGCCAATGCGGCCGTCACGCTGGCGCGAGGCTGGACCTCGACCGTCACGCTGGCGTTACGCTGGCGGCGAAATTGGCCCTAGCCGCCGCAGCTGCGTCACGTGCTTGGGCGAAAGCTCCTCAAGGCAGGTGGCGCCCAGCAGCGCCATGGTCCGCGTTATCCCGCTCTGCAGGATCTCGATCGCGCGGGTCACACCCGCCTCACCGCCGGCCATCAGCCCGTACAGGTAGGCCCGCCCGACCAGCGTGCACCGCGCGCCCAGCGCGATCGCCGCGACGATGTCGGCGCCGGACATGATGCCGGTGTCGACCAGGATCTCGGTGTGCTTGCCCAGCTCGCGGGCGACGGTGGGCAGCAGGTGAAAGGGCACCGGGGCCCGATCCAGTTGGCGCCCACCGTGATTGGACAGCACGATGCCGTCGACGCCGCGATCCACCACCGCGCGGGCGTCGTCGAGCGTCTGAATCCCCTTGACGACCAGCATGCCGGGCCATTGGGCCTTGATCCATTCCAGGTCATCAAAGGTCAGGCTCGGGTCGAACATCGTGCTGAGGTACTCGCCGACGGTGCCCGACCAGCGATCCAGCGACGCGAAGGCCAGCGGCTCGGTGGTCAGCAGGTCGAACCACCACTTCGGGTGCGGCACCGCGTCCAGCACGGTGCGCAGCGTCAGCGTCGGCGGGATCGTCATGCCGTTGCGGTTGTCGCGCAGCCGCGCGCCCGCGACCGGGACGTCGACGGTGGCCAGCAGGGTGTCGAATCCCGCGTCGGCCGCGCGCTTCACCAGCGCCATCGAGCGGTCGCGGTCGCGCCACATGTAGAGCTGAAACCACTTGCGTCCCTCGGGAACAGCGGTCACCAAGTCTTCGATCGCCGTGGTACCAAGCGTGGAGAGCGAGAACGGGATCCCCGCCCGCGCGGCCGCCCGCGCGCCGGCGATTTCGCCCTCGGTGTGCATCAACCGGGTGAATCCGGTCGGCGCGATCCCGAACGGCAGCACCACCGGCTGGCCCAGAACGTCCCATCCGGCGGTCACGTTGGAGACGTCGCGCAGGATGGTCGGGTGAAACTCGATGTCGCGGAAGGCCTGTCGGGCCCGCGCGATGGACAGCTCGTCGTCGGCCGCCCCGTCGGTGTAGTCGAACGCCGCCCTGGGGGTGCGCCGTTTTGCGATGCGACGCAGGTCCTCGATGGTGAACGCGGCGGCCAGGCGGCGCTTGGTCGCGTCGAACTGCGGTCGTTTGAACTGCATCAGCGGCGCCAGATCGCGCACCTTGGGCACTCGTCGCTTGACCACAATGTGCAACGGTAGTCGCATGGATCCCTTCGACCTGAAGCGCTTCATGGACGCGCAGGCCCCGGTGTACCGCGACGTCGTCGACGAGCTGCGCGCCGGCCGGAAGCGCAGCCACTGGATGTGGTTCGTCTTCCCGCAGCTGCGCGGCCTGGGCAGCAGCCCGACGGCGTTGCACTACGGCATCTCCTCGCTCGAGGAGGCCCGCGCATACCTGGAGCACGAGGTGCTCGGGCCGCGATTGCGCGAGTGCACCCGGCTGGTCAACGCGGTGCAGGGACGTTCCGCGGCGCAGATCTTCGGTTCGCCCGACGAGCTCAAGCTGCGCTCGTCGATGACGCTGTTCGCGAAGGCAACCGACGACAACGAGGAGTTCGTCGCGCTGCTCGACAAGTACTACGGCGGCGAGCAGGACCAGCTGACGCTGGCGCGCCTAGGCCGGGCTTAGGATCCGCCAGCCGTGCGGCTCGACAACCACCGCGTCGAGCACCTCCGGTGGTGGCGCCGAGGATCCCGCGACGACCTGTGCGCGCGCCCGGCCCGCCTCCGACAGCGCGACGCGCATCGGCTCCTCGCCGATGTTGAGCGCGACCAGCAGCGCGTTCTCACCGTTGCGCGTCTCGTAGACGTAGTGCCGGTTTTCCAGCCGCAACGCGGTCGTCGATGCCGCGTGCAGCCACGGGTGACGACGGCGCAACCCGACCAGGAACTGATGCAACGCCCACATCTGGGCACCGAACGCATCCAAATTTAGTGGGGGAGTATCGAACTCGGGGCGCACCGCGTCGTCGCCACCGTACCGCTCCTCCTTGACGCCGCGGAATCCGAGCTCGTCGCCCGCGTACACGCTGGGCACCCCGCCGACGGTCAGCAGGATCACCAGCGCGTGGGCCACGTGCTCGGGCCGGTCGAGCCGGCTGGCGATTCGGGTGACGTCGTGATTGCCGATGAACGTCAGCGGGGCGAAGGTTTCCAGGAACGCGTCGTGCCGCTGCAGCGCCCAGTCCAGCTCGAAGAAGTTGCCGTCGTTGAGGCTGCTCCAGATCGCCTTCCACAGCTCGTACTGGGTTGCGGAGTCGAACGTCGCAGCCTCGACCACCGCGGCGTAGTCGCCGTGGATGAGCTCGCCAACGAACCACGCGTCCGGGTACCGCTCGCGCACCCGCGGCAGCGTCGACGCCCAGAATTGTTGCGGCACAATGTAGGCCGCGTCGAGGCGCCAGCCGTCCGCGCCGCGCCCCAGCCAGTGCGCCATCACGTCGACGGTGTAGTCGATGACCTCGGGGCTGTCGTGGTTGAGCGTGATGAGCTCGGAGTGACCCTCGAACGTCCCTCCGCTGAACCAGCCGGGCGCCGCTTCCCGATAGCGCGGGAAGTCCACGCCGACGTGGTTGAACACGCCGTCGAGCAGGACGCGCAGCCCACGGCGGTGGGCCTCCGCGACGAGGTGGTCAAAGTCGCCGTCGTCGCCCAGTCGGGGATCGATCCGGTAGTGATCGGTGGTGTCGTAACCGTGTGTGCGCGAGGCGAAGATCGGCCCGAGCGCGATCCCCGACGCCCCCAACGCGATGGCATGGTCGAGCCAGTCGACGAGCCGCCGCAGCCGATGTTGGTCCGGCTGCGGCGGCTCCGACTCCGATGCCTGAGGAAACGCGCCGACGAATCCCAGTGGATAGACCTGCCACCAGATGGCGTGCTCTACCCAGGCTGGTGTCGTCACGGGTCAGCCGACGGCGGCCAGCGTCTGGGAGGCGACGATCGCTTGGGCCACACCGGCGACGATCGCCGCGGCCTTCAGCGCCTCGAGGATGGCCTCGCGGTCCACGCCCGCCTCGCGCAGCGTGTGCTCGTGGGCGACCACGCAGTGCGAACACCCGTTGATCGACGACACCGCGAACGACCAGAGCTCGAAATTCGCCTTGTCCACACCCGGATTGGCGATGATGTTCATCCGCAACCCGGGCCGAAGGTCGTCGTACTGGCCATCCAGGAAGCCGCGGCCCCGGTAGAAGACGTTGTTCATGCCCATGATCGACGCGGCGCCCAATGCGGCCTGGTAGGCCTCTGCCGACAGGTAGTCGCCCGCCTCGGCGCCAATCTCGGCCAGCACCTGGGTGTTTCGGGTGGCCGCGGCGCTGGCCAGCAGCGTGCCCCAGAGCTGTTCCTCGGTCAACACGGTGCTACGCGTGATCGAGCCCAGGTTGAGCTTGAGGTCCTTGGCGTACTCGGGCAGCGCGGCCTTGAGGTTCTCGACGCTCATCTCGCCCCCCTTATGCCGATGCCTTGAGCAGTTCGCCCGCGTCGATGGTCGGGTCGCCCTTGCGCCAGTTGCAGGCGCACAGCTCGTCGGACTGCAACGCGTCCAGGACTCGCAGCACCTCGTCGACATTACGCCCCACGGATCCGGCGGTCGCCGAGACGAATTGGATTTCGTTATTCGGATCGACGATGAAGGTGACCCGGTCGGCGACGCCGTCGGCGTTCAGCACGCCGGTGGCCAGCGAAAGCTCCCGCTTGATGTCCGAGAGCATCGGGAAGGGCAGCTTCTTGAGGTCTTCGTGCTGCGCGCGCCACTGGAAGTGCACGAACTCACTGTCGATCGAGACGCCGAGCACCTGCGCGTCGCGGTCCTCAAATTCGTCGTTGAGCTTGCCGAACGCGGCGATCTCCGTCGGGCACACAAAGGTGAAGTCCTTGGGCCAGAAGAAGATAATGCGCCACTTGCCGTCGTGGTCCTCGTTGGTGATGGTGGTGAAGTAGTCGCCGGGCTGCTTGGCGTCGACCTTCGACAGGTCACCGCCGATCAACGCCGTGAGCTGGTAGGCGGGGAATTGGTCGCCGATGGTCAGCAGGGACATATCGCTCCTTAACTGGAATTATTCAAGATTAGCCGTCTGTCACCATCTTGCCGCCCCGCAGATTTGAAGTAAAGGTGATATATCACACTATACTTATGGGTATGCCCGATAAGACCTATCAGCCGACCGTCGCCGGCCTTCGCGCGTTCGTCGCGGTGGCCGAGAAGCAGCATTTCAGCAGCGCCGCAACGAGTCTCGGCGTAAGCCAGTCGACGCTGTCGCAGGCGCTCGCCGCGCTGGAGGCGGGGCTGGGCACCCAACTGATCGAAAGATCCACCCGGCGTGTCTTCTTGACGACGGAGGGAACCCAACTCCTGCCCCGCGCCCAGGCCGTGGTCGAGGCCGTCGACGCGTTCAGCGCCGCCGCCGCGGGCGCCGCCGACCCGCTGCAGGCCGACCTGCGGCTGGGGCTGATTCCCACCGTGGCGCCCTACGTGCTGCCGACGGTGCTGGCCGGGCTGGCCGAGCAACTGCCGTCGCTGACGTTGCGGGTGATCGAGGACCAGACCGAGCGGCTGCTCAGGCTGCTGCGCGAGGGGGCGCTGGACGCGGCGCTGATCGCATTGCCGGCCTCCGACGTGCCGGGCGCCGGGATGACCGCCGTCGGAATCTACGACGAGGACTTCGTGCTCGCGCTGCCGCCGGGGCACCCGCTGTCGGGCAAGCGTCGGGTGCCCGCCACCGCGCTGGCCGAGCTGCCGCTGCTGTTGCTGGACGAAGGGCACTGCCTGCGCGACCAGGCGCTGGACGTCTGCCAGAAGGCGGGCGTGCGGGCGGAGCTGGCCAACACCCGCGCCGCGTCGCTGGCCACCGCGGTGCAGTGCGTGACCGGCGGGTTGGGGGTGACGCTCATCCCGCAGACCGCGGTGCCGGTCGAGGCCGCCAGGAGCCGGCTCGGACTCGCGCAGTTCGCCGCGCCGCGCCCCGGGCGGCGAATCGGGCTGGTGTTTCGCTCCTCGAGCGGCCGCGACGAGTCCTACCGGAAACTGGCCGCGATGATCGGGAAACTGATCGGCCAGGAACACCAGGTAAGCCCGGTCAAATAGTGGCGCGCCGGCGGTAAGTTCGGCGCATGGAAAAAGTGATCGCGGTGCTGATGCGCCCGGAGCCGGACGACGACTGGTGTGCCCGGCAGCGGGGCCACGTCGCCGACGCGCTGTTGGAACTGGGGCTGTTCGGGCTGCAGGTGAACGTCCGTGACAGCGCGGTGCGTCACTCGCTGATGACGCTGACGACGATGGACCCGCCGGCGGCCGCGGTGGTGAGCATGTGGACCCAGCAGTGTTATGGCGACCAGATGCAGGCGGCGTTCAAATTCCTCGCCCAGGAATGCGACCAGGTCGCCGCCTACCTGGTGACGGAGTCGGTTCCGCTCGCCGCGCCGCCAACCGAACCAGGTTGCCGGACAACGGGTCTGGCCAACATCGCGTTGTTGCGCCGCCCCGCGCAGCTGGACCAGGCGACCTGGCTGGCCCGGTGGCAGGGCGACCACACCTCGGTGGCCATCGAGACGCAGTCGACGTTCGGCTATACCCAGAACTGGGTGGTGCGTGCCCTCACCCCGGACGCGCCGGGAATCGCGGGCATCGTCGAGGAGTTGTTTCCCGAGGAGGCGATCACCGACCTGAAGGCGTTCTTCGGTGCCGCCGACGATGACGACCTGCAACACCGGCTCGGCCGGATGGTCGCCAGCACAACTGCATTCGGCGCCAACGAGAACATCGACACGGTGCCGACGAGCCGCTACGTGTTCAGAACACCATTCCGGGATTGAGGATCGCCATGACAACACTCGACGAGGCGGTGGCCCTGGCCAAGGGCGAAAGCGGTCTGGCCGTGGTCTCGACGGTTCGCGCCGACGGCACCGTGCAGGCTTCGCTGGTCAACGTCGGGCTGTTGCCGCACCCGGCCACTGATGAGCCGTCGCTGGCTTTCACCACCTACGGCAAGGTCAAGCTCGCCAACCTGCGGGCCCGCCCACCACTGGCCGTCACGTTCAAGAACGGCTGGCAGTGGGCCACCGTCGAGGGGAGCGCGGAGCTGGCCGGCCCGGACGACGCGCCGCCCTGGCTCAAAGACGCCGACCAGCTTCGGCTGTTGCTGCGCGAGGTCTTCACCGCCGCCGGCGGCACCCACGACGACTGGGACGAGTACGACCGCGTCATGGCCAAGGAGCGTCGCGCGGTCGTGCTCATCGCGCCGACCCGCGTCTACAGCAACGGCTGAACCCACCCGCTAGGCTGCAGCCGTGACGCTGCAGATCGACGACATGAACCGGGTGCGGACCCTCACGCTGAACCGGCCCGAGGCGCTCAACGCGTTCAACGAAGCCCTCTACGACGCGACGGCGGAGGCATTGCTGGCGGCCGCCGACGATCCTGAGGTCGCCGTCGTCCTGCTGACCGGCGCGGGCCGCGGGTTCAGCGCGGGCACCGACCTCGCCGAGATGCAGGCCCGCATCACCGATCCGGGCTTCACCCCCGGAAAGCACGGCTTCCCCGGCCTGATCGACGCGCTCGCCGCGTTCCCCAAGCCGCTGATCTGCGCCGTCAATGGCGTCGGCGTGGGGATCGGCGCGACCATCCTCGGGTTCGCAGACCTCGCCTTCATGTCCTCGACGGCGCGGCTGAAGTGCCCCTTCACCAGCCTGGGCGTGGCCCCCGAGGCGGCCTCGTCCTACCTGCTGCCGCAGCTGGTGGGCCGGCAAAACGCCGCGTGGCTGTTGATGTCCTCGGAGTGGGTCGACGCCGCGGAGGCGTTGCGGATGGGTCTGGTCTGGCGGGTCTGCGACCCGGGCCGGCTATTACCCACAGCCCGTCGTTACGCCGAAGTCCTTGCGGCCCGGCCCATTTCGAGCCTGATGGCCGTCAAGCACACGATGATGGAACCCGTCCGCCCCGAGATCGCCGCGGCGAGCGCGCGCGAGAACGCTCACTTCGCCGAGCTGATGGGCGCCCAGGCCAACGCCGCGGCGCTGGCGGACTTCAACAAGCGCTAACCGGCTACTGAGCGGGCTCGAATTGGCGCGACGCGGCGATGATCGCGCGCAGGGTGCGCCGGCACCGTCCGCAGTCGCCCCCGGCGCCGCACGCCTCGGCGACCTCTTTGGACGTCGAGGCGCCGCGCGCGACGACGTCGGAGACGGTCTGGTTGGTGGCTCCCACGCACAGGCACACGTACATCAGCGCACCCCTCGGGCGCGGGCGTAAGCCGAGCGAACAAGCCGCATGTTAGTGAAGTCTACCCTAAGTAGGTTAGCGACGCCTAACCCCGTCTCCGTGACTCACGCGACACACTGAGCACAGCCATACCTTCCTGGAAGATTCCAATTCGGCATGGCAAAGTGCTGCTAGCGCCCGGTGTTTCAGCCCAGCCCGCCGCCGCGGCGAGACGTGACAGCCCTCCGACGCTAGGAGTGACCATGCAAGGTGATCCGGACGTTCTGCGCCTGCTCAACGAGCAGCTGACCAGCGAACTCACCGCGATCAACCAGTACTTCCTGCACTCCAAGATGCAGGACAACTGGGGCTTCACCGAGCTGGCCGAGAAGACCCGCGAAGAGTCGTTCGACGAGATGCGGCACGCGGAGGAGATCACCGATCGCATCCTGCTGCTCGACGGCTTGCCGAACTACCAGCGCCTCTTCTCGCTGCGCGTCGGCCAGACGCTGCGCGAGCAGTTCGAGGCCGACCTGGCCATCGAATACGAGGTGATGGAGCGGCTCAAGCCCGGAATCATCATGTGTCGGGAAAAACAGGACAGCACCAGCGCCATCCTGCTGGAGAAGATCGTGGCCGACGAGGAAAAGCACATCGACTACCTGGAAACGCAGCTGGAGTTGATGGAAAAGCTCGGCGAGGAGCTGTACTCGGCGCAGTGCGTGTCGCGGCCACCGAGCTGAGCCCGTCGAGGCAACGCTTGGTTGCCATCGGTTAACCCTGGGCACTCATAGGCATCGAACGCCCAGGGAAGGCAGGCATGACGAGCACGACACCGGCGGCGGTTCCGGCCCGCCAGGCTGACCAGTCCACGCCCGGGGAAGTCGCGGTCAATCCGCAGCGGCGGAATTTCATCTTCATCGCGGTCCTGCTCGGCATGCTCATGGCGGCACTGGACCAGACCATCGTCGCGACCGCGCTGCCGACCATCGTCGCCAATCTTGGCGGAGCGGGCCATCAATCGTGGGTCGTCACCAGCTACCTGCTGGCCTCGACCATCATGACCGCCCTCGTCGGCAAGTTCGGAGACCTGTTCGGCCGCAAGCGGGTTTTCCAGGCGGCCGTGGTGTTCTTCGTCACCGGGTCGGTGCTCTGCGGGCTCTCGACCTCGATGGGCATGCTGGTCGCGGCGCGCGCGCTGCAGGGCATCGGTGGCGGCGGGCTCATGGTGACCGCCATGGCGTTGATCGGCGAGGTGATCCCGCTGCGGGATCGTGGCCGCTACCAGGGCGCGATGGGCGCGGTGTTCGGCGTGACAACGGTGATCGGCCCATTGCTCGGCGGGTACTTCACCGACCACCTCAGCTGGCGCTGGGCCTTCTGGATCAACGTGCCGATCTCGATCGTGGTCTTCTTCGTGGCGGCCGCCGCCATCCCGGCGCTGTCCGAACGCAGCAAACCAGTCATCGACTACGTCGGGATCGTCTTCGTCGGTCTGGGCGCCTCGGGGCTGACGCTGGCCACCAGCTGGGGCGGCACCACATATCCATGGGGCTCGGCGACGATCATCGGGCTGTTCGCCGGCTCCGCCGTGGCCCTCGCGATCTTCGTCTGGGTGGAAAGCCGTGTCGCCGCGCCCATCCTGCCGACGCGGCTGTTCGCCAGCCCGGTGTTCACGGTGTGCTGTGTGCTGTCCTTCGTGGTCGGGTTCGCGATGCTGGGCGCCCTGACGTTCCTGCCCACCTACATGCAGTTCGTCGACGGTGTCTCCGCCACCACGTCGGGCCTGCGCACGCTGCCGATGGTGGTGGGAATGCTGACCACCTCGATGGGCAGCGGCATCCTGGTCGGGCGCACGGGCAAATACAAGGTCTTTCCCGTCGCCGGCACCGCGGTGATGGCGTTCGCGTTCTTCCTGATGTCCCGAATGGAGCCGTCGACGTCGGCGTGGCTGCAGTCGCTGTTCCTGGTCATCCTCGGGGCGGGGATCGGGATGTGCATGCAGACGCTGGTCCTCATCGTGCAGAACACCTCCAGCTTCGACGACCTCGGGGTCGCCACCTCCGGCGTGACTTTCTTCCGGACGATCGGAAGTTCCTTCGGCGCAGCGATATTCGGTTCGCTGTTCACCAACTTCCTGCACGGCCGGATCGGTCCCGCCCTGGCCGCCGCGCGCGCCCCGGCCGCCGCGGCCGCTTCGCCGGAGGCCCTGCACCGGCTGCCCCACGACATGGCCGCGCCCATAGTGCGGGCCTACGCCGACTCACTCACCCAGGTGTTCCTGTGGGCGGTCCCGGTCGCGCTGGTCGGCTTCGTCGTAGCGATGTTTCTGCGCCAGGTGCCGTTGCGCGGCATCGGCAACAAGCGGGGCGACATCGGCGAGGCGTTCGCCATGCCGACCAGCCAGACGCCCGACGACATGCTGGAGGCCGCGATCGGCCGCCTGCTGCGGGGCGTTCCGGGCATGCGACTGCGCAGCATCGCAATGCGACCCGATTGCCGGCTCGACGTCGCCGGGTTGTGGGGCGTCCTGCGCATCAACCGCTACGGGCAGATGTACGGCGTCGCCCGGCTCACCGACATGGCCGACTACCTGCGGATCCCGTTCGAGGTGCTGGAGCCCACCTTCTCCCGCCTGGTCGCCACCGGTTACGCGCGCGGCGAGGGCGACGAATTGTGGCTGACCCCGGCCGGGGCGCAGCAGGTCGAATACGTGCACTCGCTGCTGGTGGCCTGGCTGGTCGACAAGCTGGAACGCTCGCCCGGGTTCGAGGGCCGGCCCGACCGGCGACAGGTGCAGGCCGCGCTCGGACGCGTCGCGCATCGAGTTCTGGCCCAACGCGATTGGGACAACGAGACGCCGACGGTAGCCATGAACGCGCTAGGCCAGGGGGCTGGGCGTACCATCACGCCATGAGCCGAATCGGAACGTTCGCCGACGACGACATCTATGGCTGGGCCGCGAAGTCTCCGGACCTCGGCGGCGCGATCGCCAACTTCAGCCAGGCGGTCTACACCAAGAACCGGCTGCCAATGCGCACCCGCGAGCTGGCCCGGACCGTCATCGCCCACGACAACGAATGCACCGTGTGCATGAACACCCGCGACGCGGACGGCCCCGCCGCCGGCGTGGACGAGGAGCTGTACGAGCATGCGCTCGAGTGGCGTACCTGGCCGGGGTACAGCGAGCAGGAGCGACTGGCCGCGGAGTTCGCGCACCGCTTCGGCACCGAGCACACCAAGTTGCGCGACGACGAGGACTTCTGGGCCCGCGCCAACGAGCACTTCACCGAGGAGCTGCTCGCCGACCTCGCCATGTCCTGCGCCCTGTGGGTGGGCATGGGCCGGATGCTCCGCACCCTCGACATCGGCCAGGCCTGCAAGCTGACCCTGCCCAGCCGCGCGTAGCCGCCGCGACACTGCAACGTCTGCGACGACACGCCGGGGACCGTCGCAGCCAGTTAAGTTTGGCGGGCACAAACCGGCACGCAAGCCTGTTGCGATACCTGTGAAGATTCGCTTCGGCGTGGGGCTGGGACTGGACACCGCCCCGGACCGGCTCGCAGGCATCGTCGATCATTTGGAGAGCAGCGGGGTCGACTCGCTGTGGTTCTCCGAGCTGGTCTACTCCCCGGCGGTCGATCCGGTGGTCGGCATGGCCTACGCGCTGGCCCGCACGACCCGGTTGAAGGTGGGCACGTCGGTGGCCGTGCTGCCGGGGCGGCACCCGGTGTTGGTGGCCAAGCAGCTGGCGTCGCTGGCGGCCGTCGCGCCCAAGCGCGTCCTGCCCGTCTTCGGACTGCGTTCGGCGATTCCGGCCGAGCGGGAGGTGTTCGTGGTCCCCGACGGCGAACGCGCGGCCGTGTTCGACGAGGCGCTGCGGGTGCTGCGCGCGGCGCTGGTCGACGACGCCGCCACCTATAACGGCCGGTATTTCACCGTGAGCGGGGCCGCCGTCGCCCCGCGGCCGGTGCCGCCGCTGGACATCTGGCTCGGCGGCTCGGCGCCGGCGGCGTTTCGGCGCATCGGCGCGCTGGCCGACGGGTGGCTGGGCAGCTTCCTCACCCCGGCCGAGGCGCGCGCGGGACGCGAGGCGATCGAGCGGGCCGCCGCGGAAGCCGGCCGGCGCATCGAGCCCGACCACTACGGCATCTCGCTGGCCGTCGCGGACGGCGAGTTGTCCCCGGAGCTGGCGGCGGCGGCCCGGCGGCGGCGCCCCGAACTCGATCCCGGCGAGCTGATCGCCGCCGACTGGGACCAACTGCACCGCCAACTCGACGGCTACGTCGACGCCGGGCTGACCAAATTCGTCATCCGGCCGGCGGGCAAGGCGCCGCTCGAGGACTTCCTTGATCGCTTCGCCACCGAGTTGATCCCGCGCCAGAACTGAGCGAGTTGCCACAATGGCTGCCATGACAGCCACCCCGCTCGCCGCCGCCGCGATCGCACAGCTGGAGGGGGAAGGCGTCGACACGGTCATCGGCAGCGTCGTGAACCCCGCCGGTCTCACGCACGCCAAGACCGTCCCGATCCGGCGCACCAACACCTTCGCCGATCCCGGCCTGGGCGCCAGCCCCTCCTGGCACGGCTTCACGATCGACCAGAGCGGCATCGCGTTCACCGACGACGTCGGGGTGGTCGGCGATCAGCGGCTGCGCATCGACCTGTCGGCCATGCGGATCGTCGGCGACGGGCTGGCCTGGGCGCCCGCCTCGTTCTTCGAGCAGGACGGCACACCCGTGCCGGCGTGCGCCCGGGGCACGCTGGGCCGGATCGAGGCCGCGCTCGCAGAAGCCGGCCTGCAGGCGATCGTGGGGCACGAGATCGAGTTCCTCCTGGTCGAACCCGACGGCGGCCGGCTGCCCGCCGCGCTGTGGGCGCAATACGGCCTGGCCGGCGTGCTCGAACACGAGGCCTTCATTCGCGACGTCAACGCGGCGGCGACGACGGCCGGTGTCGGCATCGAGCAGTTCCATCCGGAGTACGGCGCCAACCAGTTCGAGATCTCCTTGTCGCCGCTGGCGCCGGTGGCCGCCGCCGATCAGCTGGCGGTGACCCGGCTCATCATCGGCCGGGCCGCGCGCCGTCAGGGGCTGCGCGTCAGCATGTCACCGGCGCCGTTCGCCGGCAGCGTCGGATCCGGTGCGCACCAACACTTTTCCTTGACCGGCCCGGACGGGCCGCTGTTTTCCGACGGGCCCGGACGAGCGGGCATGACGGCGGCGGGGGAGAGCGCCGTCGCGGGGGTGATCGGTGGCTTGCCCGAAGCCCAGGGCATTCTCTGCGGATCCATCGTGTCCGGCCTGCGGATGCGGCCCGGGAACTGGGCCGGCGCGTACGCGTGCTGGGGGACCGAGAACCGGGAGGCGGCGGTGCGGTTCATCAAGGGTGGGTCCGCGAGCCCGCGCGGCGCCAACGTCGAGGTCAAGATCGTCGATCCGTCGGCCAACCCCTACCTGGCGACGGCGGCGATCCTCGGCCTGGCGCTCGACGGGATCAAGCGCCAGGCGCCGTTGCCGCCGGAGATTACCGTGGACCCGGCCAAGCTGTCCGAGTCGGAACGCGCCGACGCCGGTATCGTGCTTCTACCGGAAGCACAGCCGGAAGCCATTGCCGCGCTTGATGGTTCGGCCCTGCTGCGGGGCATCCTGGGCGACGCCGCGGTCGACATGGTGGTCGCGGTCCGCAGCCTCGAGCATGAGCGCTACGGCGACCTCGACGCCGAGCAGCTGACAGACAAGTTCCGGATGGCCTGGAGCCTGTGAACGCCTTGGCGGAGCACATCGATCAGGTGGCGCTGATCGACCAGCACGTCCACGGGTCCTGGTTGGCGGCGGGGGATCGGGGACGGTTCGAGAACGCCCTCAACGAGGCGAACATCGAACCGCTCGTCGACTCCGGCTTCGACTCCCAGCTCGGCTTCGCGGTGCGTGCCCACTGCGCCCCCATCCTCGGGCTGCCCAAACACGTTGACCCGCAGGCCTACTGGGAACGACGTCGGCAGCACACCGAAGCCGAGCTGGCGAGGCTGTTCCTGCCGGCCGCCAACGTGAGCGACTGGCTCGTCGACACCGGAATCGGCGCCGGGAACACGGCCGGCACCGCCGAGATGGCCGAGTGGTCGGGCAACCGCGCGCACGAGGTCGTCCGGCTCGAGCAGGTGGCCGAGCAGGCCGCGCAGGCGCCGGGCGACTACGCCTCGGCCTTCGAGGAGATCCTGCACCGGCGGGCGGCCACCGCCGTCGGCACCAAGTCCATCCTGGCCTACCGCGGCGGGTTCGGCGGCGACCTGAGCGAACCGTCCGCGGCCCAGGTCGCCGAGGCCGCGGCCCGCTGGCGCGACAGCGGCGGCACCCGGCTGACCGATCCGGTGCTGCTGCGATTCGGGCTGCACCAGGCGTTGCGGCTCGGCAAGCCCCTGCAATTCCACGTCGGCTTCGGCGACCGGGACTGCGACCTGCACCAGGCCAATCCGTTATTGCTGCTCGATTTCCTGCGGCAATCCGCAGCCACGCCGATCGTGCTGTTGCACTGCTATCCCTACGAGCGTGAGGCCGGCTACCTGGCGCAGGCCTTCAACAACGTCTACGTCGACGGCGGGCTGAGCGTGAACTACCTGGGTGCGCGGTCACCGTCGTTCCTCGCCCGGCTGCTGGAAATGGCGCCGTTCCGACGCATCCTGTACTCGTCGGACGGCTACGGCCCCGCGGAACTGCACTTCCTCGGTGCGGCTTTGTGGCGCAAGGGCATTCATCGCGTGCTGAGCGGATTCGTCGCCGATGGTGACTGGAGCCGCGACGAGGCGATCCGAGTGGTCGACCTGATCGCCCGCGACAACGCCGCCCGCATCTACCGCGTTTGACGCCCGGCGACACCGGGGTACACCGCCGTAATGGCGACCATGGGGGACGTCTTGGGGTGGGCCCGCAACCAGGTGGTGTCGCGGGTTCCCAAAGCCGACCTCGATCAGCGCGACCCCGACTACATCCGCGACCAGCTTCCGGGGACCTGGCTGCTGGCGTCGCTGTACTTTCGGGCCGACGTGCGGGGCTTGGACCGCATCCCGGCGGACGGGCCGGTGCTCCTGGTCGGCAACCACAGCGGCGGCAACGTGCCCCCGGACACCTTCGTGTTCACGCTCGCGTTCTGCTCGTACTTCGGCGTCGAGCGGCCCTTCTATCAGTTGGCGCACAACCTCGTCGTCTCCGCGCCCCCGCTGGGCTGGTTACGCAAGTTCGGCACCGTCGCCGCCAATCCCGAAAACGCCCGCCTGGCATTGGATTCCGGCGCGGCGCTGCTGGTCTATCCCGGCGGGGACTACGAGGTGTTCCGCCCGTCATGGGAGCGCCACAAGGTCGATTTCGGCGGGCGCAAGGGCTACGTGCGGCTGGCCCGGGAGGCCGGCGTGCCGATCGTGCCCGTCGCCAGCGTCGGCGGCCAGGAGAGCGCGCTGTTCCTCAACCGCGGACAGTGGCTGGCCAAGCTGCTGATGGCCGACAAGTTGCTGCGGCTCAAGAGCATCCCGATATCGCTGGCCCTGCCATGGGGCCTCAACATCAGCGACCTCGCGGGCCACATTCCGCTGCCGACGAAGATCGTCATCGAGGTGCAGCACCCGATCGAGGTCGACGGTGACGACGAGGCCGTGCACGACAAGGTGATGGCCAGCCTGCAGGGCGGCGTCGAACGCCTGGCCGCCGAGCGTCGATTCCCGGTGATCGGCTGATGCGCGTCGAACGCCGCTGTGTGATCAACACCGACCGCGACGCGGTCTGGAAGATCGTCAGCGATCCGGACTGCTACCCGTCGTTCATGACCAGCCTGGAGCGGTGGGAGTCGTCGAACGACATCGAACGCGGCCTCGGTGCGCGCTACACCGTGCACTGGAAGATCGGCTCGGTGCCGGTCGGCGGCCTGATCGAGATCGTCGAGTTCGACGACCGGCGCGACGTCGCGTGGGTGGGGATCACCGGGGTCAACCTGCGTGGGCGCATCCGGCTGCGCGACGCCGCCGACGGCAAGACCAAGGTGACGTTCCGGCTGTCCTACCAGGCGCCCGGCGGCCTGCTCGGCTACATCGCCGACCGGATCGCCGTACGTCAGGTCGGCCGCAACCTGTCCGAAACCCTGAAGTGCCTCAAGCGCCTGGCCGAGACGTAGCCGGGCGGAAACTGATGACGGGAGTTTTCACAATTGCCATTGTGAGTACGCTGCAGTGGCAACTACGCTTTCATTGACGAGTCGGGCCGCGTCGCAATCAAGATCAGGAACCAATGGGGAGGTTTGGGGGCGATGTTGTCCCGCACCACACCACTTGTAGTAGCCGTCTTATGTCTGTCGCGTCCCTGAGCCAGCGCCTAGGTGAGTTCGCCATCGAGTTGCGCCGGTTGGCCTACACGATGCCGAGCGGGCACGAGGACCCGCTGATCCACTTGAGCGAGCGGATGCTGTGCTATGCCAGGGAACAGGCCGCTGAACAGCCGCAGCTGCGCTCGAGTCGCGGCCAGTCGAACTTGGGGTAAGGGCTTTTCGGCGCCGTCGTCGCAGCAGCGCTAGAGCGGTATGAATCGCCGCAGCTTCGCGCTGCCCTGATGGCGCTGCAGGGTGTCGGCGGCCCGGATCGTGATAGCCGGCTCGGGCAACCCGTAGCGTCTCAGCGCGGCAACCAGCGCGGAACTCAGCGCCTCTCTGTCCGGGTCCCCGACGACCACGATGTCGGCCCCGGCCGCGGTCTGGGTGACCTGGTATTCGGATATCCGCGGATCGGTGCCCAGGACGTGACGAAACGCGATCGCCGGGATCGTCGTTGCACCGTAACGGAAGTCGTCGTCGCGGCGTCCGCCGATGTCGGCAACCCGAGCGAACGCGCTGCCGCAGGCGCACTCACCCGGCAGTGGCGTGACCTGGTCGCCGAGGTCATACCGGATGAAGGGGAACGTCCGGTTGGCGAGTCCGGTGGCGAGCGTGCGTGCGGCCGGCTGGTCGGGCCCCACCGGCCTGCCGTCGTCGTCGACCCGCTCCAGGACGACCTCGTCCTCGCAGACGTGCAGCCCCTGGCCGCGGGCGCAGCCGACCGCTTGCACCCCGATTTCCGTTGAGCCCCAGAGGTTGTGGATCGGCGCGCCCCACGCCTCGCGGATCGCCCGCCGGTCCTCGTCGAGCAACGGCTCGGAGTTGGTGCTGACGCGCACCGGCTCGATGCGAAGCTCGCCGGTGATCGCGGCGCGGGCGAGCCGCCCGATCACGGACGGGTAGCCCACCAGGTGGGTGGGGCGCGCGGCGGCCACCGCGGCAAGCACCTCCTCGAACGGGCCGCCGGCGGCGATCACGACGGTCTCCATGCCCGGGCCGGTCGGCACGTCGAACAGCGGCGTGCTGGCATGCGGCGGAACGCCGGCCTCCAGCACCGCGAGCCGCGTGCCGCGCGAAATCGTCTCGCCGCGTTGCTCTTCGCGCGCCTGGGTGCGCCACGCCAGACACGCCGCGGAGATGAAGAACTGCCAATCCCATACGTAAACGCCCCGCACGCCGCTGGACCCGCCTGAGCTGAAGACCTGCTCGTTGCCCGCGGTGTACGAAAACCATTGCTGCTCAGCGAGAATGCGTTCGGCGCGGCCTCGGTCGAGGCCGGGTGTCGTGACGATGCTGTCCCACTGTTCCTGGGCGTCCCGCTTGGTCATCATCGGAAGCGACGCCAGATCGGCGACCGAGGCGCGCGACGGGTCGATCCTGCGCAGCCGCCGCGCGTGAAACGGTGAGCGTTCGCGGGCGAAGGCGAGCAGGGATCGCAGCCGCAATTCCTGGTAGCGCTCGATGCGCTGACGGGACCAGTCCAGCCGCGCGATGTGGTCTTCCAGGGCAGCGCGCACCGCATTCAGATGCGCTGCCCGCATCCGTTCGTACTCCGCCCGTGACAAGCCGCCCTCCGCATCGTCGTCTCGATTTCTATCGTTCCGGGCCGAATAGCGCCATGCTTACCCGCGGGGCCAGTTAGCGAGGAGGTAATACTCGTGAATTTCGGGGCGTTGCCGCCGGAGGTCAACTCCGGTCGGATGTATATGGGAGCGGGTTCAGGCCCGTTGATGGTGGCCGCGTCGGCCTGGGACGGTTTGGCGGCGGCGATGAGTTCGGCGGCGAGCTCGTATCAGGCGACGATCCTGGAGCTCACCGGCGGGCGCTGGTTGGGCGCGTCGTCGGTGTCGATGGCCGAGGCGGCCTTCCCCTACGCGCAATGGATGAATACCACCGCCGCACAGGCCGAAGCGACCGCCAACCAGGCCCGATCGGCTGCCGCGGCGTACGAGGCGGCGTTCGCCGCCACGGTGCCGCCCGCGGTGGTCGCGGCCAACCGGGCGTTGCTCATGACGTTGGTGGCCACCAACGTCTTCGGCCAGAACACCGCGGCGATCGCGGCGGCCGAAGCTGATTACGGCGACATGTGGGCTCAAGACGCGGCCGCCATGTACGGCTACGCGGGCGCCGCAGCGACGGCAACGGCCTTGCCACCGTTCAGCACACCGGCGCCGAACACCAACCCCGCCGGGGAGAGCGCCCAGTCCGTCGCTGCGGCGGCGTCGTCGGCGCAAGCAACGACGTCACAGCCGCTGTCCGCCCTGTCGGCGGTGCCAAGCGCACTGAGAAGCCTCGCCGCGGGATCACCGTCGTTCGACCCGGTAACGTGGCTGATCGACCTGTTGAACAGCCCTCTGGGCGGCGCTCTCAACACCTTCAGCACCGCGGTGAGTATGCCCGTCAACAGCATCGGCAACAGCGGCTCGTTCTTGGCTGTCGACGCGATCTACTTTGTTGCCCCGCTGATCTCGGCGGCGTTTCCCGGGTTGGCACCGGTGGTGCCGACGGCGGGTGCGGTGCCGGCGGGCCTGGCGGCGTCGGAAGTGTCCAGGGTGACCGCGGGGGCGACGTCTACCCTGGCGGACTCGGTGCGCGGCGCCGACGTATCGGCGGCCCTGGGCCGGGCAGCTTCGGTCGGCGACCTCGTGGTGCCGCAGTCCTGGGGCAGCGCGGCACCCGAAATCCGGCTCGCCGCAAGGGGATTGCCGATGGCCGGGCCGGACGCGTTACCCCAAGCGGAGGCGGTCGGGCCGCCCGGCTGGTTCGGCGGCATTCCCCCGATCGGCAGCGTCGTCAACGCGCCCCGGGTTGGGGAAGGCCCTTCCACCTCCCGCGGCCGCCGCAAGGTGATCCCGGAGATCGCGACGGGCGGGAGTCTGCTGGCGAGCCAATCGGATTCGCGCACGACGCCGGCCCGGCGAGATGCAGAAGCCGAGTTGGGTGAACGCGAACGCCTCGAACTCAACGAGTTGCGCCAGGAGATGGCCGACCTCGCGATGGAGCGAGATGCGGTGGCCCGCTTGATCAAGGAGGCGATCCGGCCATGAGCATTTTTGATTTCGGGGCGTTGCCGCCGGAGATCAATTCCGGGCGGATGTATATGGGAGCGGGTTCGGGCCCCTTGGTGGCCGCCGCGTCGGCCTGGGACGGGCTCGCGGCCGAACTGGGCTCGGCGGTGAGTGGGTACCAGGCGGCCGTCTTGGCGCTCACCGGCGGACAGTGGTTGGGCGCGGCCTCGGGGTCGATGGCCGCGGCGGCATTTCCATTTGTGCAGTGGATGAATACCACCGCCGCACAGGCCGAAGCGACCGCCAACCAGGCCCGCTCGGCGGCCGCGGCGTACGAGGCGGCGTTCGCCGCCACGGTGCCACCGCCGGTGATCGCGGCCAACCGGGCGTTGCTCATGACGTTGGTGGCCACCAACATCTTCGGCCAAAACACTCCCGCCATCGCGGCCACCGAAGCCCAGTACATCGAGATGTGGGCTCAAGATGCCGCCGCCATGTACGGGTACGCCGGCGCCTCGGCGTCGGCGACGACCCTGACGCCGTTCAGCGCGCCGGCACAGAACACCGATCCGGGCGGGATCGCCGCCCAGGCCGCCGCGGTCGGTCAGGCGTCAGGCACGCCGGGCGCGTCGATCCAGTCGACGCTGTCGCAGCTGCTGAATGCGGTGCCCAACGCGCTGCAAGGGCTCGCCGCGGGTGGGCCGTCGCAGTGGCTGCTGGATCTGTTGAACAGCGCTCCGGTCCAGGCTTTCGAAGCCCTGATGTTTGGTACCTCGGGTTATCAAAACCTCTTCAGCACGGGAGCCTTTCTTGCCTCGGGAGTCTCGTTCCTGGTGGCGCCGTTTGAAAACCCGTGGATCCAATCGGCATTGGTTTTGTCGGCGCCCGCGGCGCCGGCGGTTGCGGCCTCCGACGTCTCCGGGGTGCCCGCGGGCACGGGGTCGACCCTGGCGGGCTCCGTGGGCGGCGCCGGCGCGTCGGCAGGCCGGGCGGCCTCGGTGGGCGGACTTTCGGTGCCGCAGTCCTGGGGCAGCGCAGCCCCCGAGATCCGGTTGGCCGCAAGCGCATTGCCGGTGGCGGGTGCCGCCTCGGCGCCGCAGGCCGGGGCGACCGATGCGCTGGGCGGGATGCCCGCGATCGGTCCGATCGGCAGCATCGTCAACGCGCCACGGAACGGCGCCGGTGCCTCCAACGCCCGCGGGCAGGCCCAGGCGGGAGGGGAGAAGGGCACAACCGAGCGCGCGCGGGCGCAGTGGCGGGGCTTCGACATGTTGACGCCGGACGCGCCGTCGCCGTTGAGCGAGCGCGAGGAGCTCATCGCGCTGCGCAAGGGGGTCGCCGACCTGACCCGGGAGCGCGATGTGCTCAAACGCTCGGCAACACTGTTGATCAAGGAGGCCCTGCAGCGCTAGGCCGAATCCGTTGCCGCCGTTGCTGTTAGCTCGGTCAGGAGGGCTTCGCGCACACCGAAGTGGACGGTTGCGAACCCGCTGCTGAGTGAGACGTAGCGGGCGTCGACGAAGCCCGATTCCCGCATTGCCTTGGCCAGCCCCTCCCGGGACAGCCAGGTGCGGATCGAATCGGATGTGTAGTGATGGGCGTCGCGGTGCCAGGCCACGGCCCAGCCCAGCGCCGGCATCAGCGCGAAGTAGAGCGCGTCGTGCAGGAGCGTCAGCACCTTCGAGTTCGGCTTGCTGAAGTCGAGGACCATCAACCGGCCGCCCGGCCGCAGGACGCGCCGGAATTCGCGCAGCGCCCGGCCGCGGTCCGCGACGTTGCGCAGCCCGAAGCTGATCGTGACCACGTCGAACGACGCGTCCGGGAACGGCAGGTCCATGGCGTCTGCCTCTTCAAATTCGACGCCGCCGAGGTGTCGGCCCCGCGCGACCGCAAGCATCGCCGCGCAGGAGTCGACCCCGACGACCTTGCCCTCCGGCCCGACGGCCGCCTCCTCCAGGAAGGCCAGGTCACCGGTCCCGGTCGCGACGTCCAGCACCCGTTCGCCCGGCCGCAGGGCACACAGCTCCATGGCTTGTCGCTTCCACAAGCGATGAAGGCCGAGGGTCCACAGATCGGTCATCACGTTGTAGCGCGAAGCCAGCGCGGAAAACAGCTCCTTGACGTAGCTGCTCTTGGCCTCATCGGACTCGTTCCACCGCCGGGTGATCATCGGATCTGCGCACCCCTTCCGATCGAGGTCGGGTTCATTCTCCCTCGGCGATCGGCGTTGCCGGCGCCATCATGCTTGTCTAACATGTGTTGAATAGGCTTGACTACTGGTAGGAGCCAGCCACGACCCGAAGGCATCCGCCATGCTGCACTTACTGCCCAAATTCCACGCGCAATCCGAATCTCCGGCGTCGGACGCCGGGCCCCATCACCACTGGCCGGGCGCGGCGGTAATCGCGGCGATCGGGCACATTCACGTCGAGCTGCCCGAGCCGCGGACCTACCCGCTGCATGAGCGCCGTTTTCTCGAGGACGAGCTGATGTCCCGCCTCATGGAGCACCTTTGACGGGTGCCATCCCACGGCGGCCGCGGGCGCGACCGGCCTCCGATGACGAATCCTTACGTGCGGTAACCATTTTCGACGACGGGCCGCTTCAGCGGCTCCGCCTGTCCCAATGCAAACCGCAACAGCCGTCTAGGTCCTGACGCCGGGGTGAATGTTTGGTTGAAACGCCCACTGCCCGGGTGCGACGGCGATAAAGTGCCGTCCGCCGGGGGGATTGTTGATATCGAGCAGGAGCACAACGATGTCCTATCTGGTGGCGGCCCCGGAGTTTCTCGCGTCGGCGGCAACGGATCTGTCCAACATCGGTTCGGCCCTCACCGCCGCCAACGCGACGGCCGCTGCCCCCACTAGCGGGGTGCTGGCAGCGGCCGAGGATGAGGTGTCGGCGGCCATAGCGGCGCTGTTCTCCGCCCACGGCCAGGGCTTTCAGACAGTGAGCGCCCAGGCGGCGGCGTTCCACGCCCAGTTCGCGCAGGCCCTGAACGGGTCCGGGATCACCTACGCCATGGCCGAGGCGACGAATGCCGCGCCGTTGCAGGCGCTGCAGCAAGGCCTGGTGGCTGCCGCCCCAACCTTCGACCTGGGTCTGGGTAACCGGGGCACCAACAATGTGGGCAACGGAAACACCGGCAACTCCAACCTCGGCACCGGGAACACCGGCGACAGGAACATCGGCGGCGGGAACGGCAACGCTCTGCACCCCAGCGTTGGCAACGTCGGCAGCGGAAACACCGGCAACCTCAACTTCGGCAGCGGCAACACCGGCAGCCTCAACGTCGGCTTCGGGAACACCAACTCCGACTTCACAACGCCACCGGGTAGCCCGTTGAGCAACATAGGGTTTGGGAACACCGGCAACGCCAACTGGGGAATCGGAAACAACGGCAACTCCAACGTCGGCGCCGGGAACAACGGCTTCGGCAACACGGGCGCCGGCAACACTGGCAACGCCAACATCGGCCTCGGGCTCACCGGCGACAACGAGATCGGCGTGGGCGATACCTACTACAACTACGTGACCGGCCAGTTCCACCTCGGCGGGCTGAACTCGGGCAGCGGCAACATCGGCATCGGGAACTCCGGTACCGGCAATATTGGTTTCTTCAACTCCGGTAACGGCAACATCGGCATCCTCAACGCCGCCGTCAATGTGCCGGGCGCCCATGGCAACTTCGGCATCGGGAACTCTGGCGTGGGGAACGTCGGGTTTGGGAACTCGGGCACGGCCAACTTCGGATTCGCCAACTCGGGAGCGCTGAACACCGGGTTCTTCAACTCAGGTCAGTTGGACACCGGCTTCGGTAACGCGGGCGGCACCCTGGACACGGGCGGCAACACGGGTTTCTGGAACTCGGGCACCACGAACACCGGATGGGGGAATTCGGGCAACGTCAACACGGGCATCTGGAATTCGGGCAACGTCAACACCGGCCTCGGGCTGACCGGTGACAGCGGCCAGACCACATCGGGCTTCGGCAACACCGGCTTCGACGTTTCGGGCTTTGGCAACACGGCTAGTGGCGGCACCACAGCCGACGGCTTCATGTCGGGATTTGGAAACAGGGCCTACGGCAGCACCGTGAATGCCTTCGTCTCGGGCTTCTTCAACGCCGGCGTCCCGAGCGCCCTGAACCCGGGCATATCCGGTCAGGTGTCGGGCCTGTTGAACACCGGCAATCTAATCGCGGGCTTCTTTGGCCTGAGCAACTTCTTCAAGTAGCGCGCGGCGGCGCGGTCCTCAGACCCAGGCGGACGCGTCGAAAACCCAGCTGGTGTCGGCGCTCGCCAAGTTCTCGAAGTGGTTGGGTGGTGCGAAGCCGACCAGGCTTTGCATGTCCCAGTAGTCCTTCCACACGGTGATCTTGCCGTCCTCGACCTTGTGGACGGTGACGAACCTGAGCACGCCCCGCTCGCCCGACGCGAAAGTCCAAGTCTCCGAATGCTCGTAGATGACGTCGGAGCCGTTGGACACCAGCACGCCGTCGTGGTTCTCGTAGCCCGCCAGCGGCTCGAGCCCGATCTTGAGCCGTTTCACGATGTCGTCCGGGCCGCGCGCCGCCAACGCGGGCACCGGCATGTCGACGTAGAGACAGTCGTCGCTCAGGAACGTCTTGACCGCATCCCAGTCTCGCCGCGACAGTGCCTGCCACATCCCGACCACGACGTCCTGGACCGCGGCCTCAGAAACTTCCGTCATAGCGGCAAATAAACCGGGTTACCGGACACGTGTCAACCATCGGCTTTGGGCATACTCGCCAGGGTGACCACGCTGCGCCGCTACTTAGCGGAGGAGATCGCGACCGACCACGTCGACGGCCTGGTGACCCGCCGCGAAACCCTGCGGCGCCTGGCCCTGCTCGGTCTTGGGACCGCGGCCGCCGGCGAGCTCATCTCGGCCTGCTCCGCGAAAAACCCTGCGGGAGCGCCCAGGTCCGCGCCCGAAAGTTCAACCGGCTCAGCGCAACCACCCGGCGCGGCCAACACGCGGCCGACCACGCCGATCACCTGGGCCGGGCCCGAGGGGCAGCTGCAGGGGGCGTGGGCCCAGGCCGCCGATTCCAAGGGGTGCGTCCTGGTCATTCACGAGAACAAGGGCCTGACCGACTGGGTGCGCTCGGTGGCCGGGCGGCTCGCCGGGGCCGGCTATTCGGCGCTCGCCATCGACCTGTTGTCGGAGGAGGGCGGCACCGCCGCCTTCCAGGACCCGGCGCAGGCCACCGCAGCGTTGGGCGGCATCCCCCCGGAACGGTTCACCCGCGACCTGAATTCCGGTGTCGCGGAACTGAAGCGGCGCGCCCCCGGCCAGAAGGTTGGCGTGGTGGGGTTCTGCTTCGGTGGGGGATTGGTGTGGCAACTGCTGGCCTCCGGCGTGCCGGGGGTGTCGGCCGCGGTCCCGTTCTACGGGCCGTTGCCGGCCAACCCGGACTTCGCCGGATCCAGGGCCGCCGTGCTGGCGATCTACGGAGCTCTGGACGCGCGGGTCACCGGGACACAGGCCGCCGCGAAAGCCGCGCTCGACCGCGCCGGGTTGGTCAACGAGATCGTCGTCGAGCCCGGCGCGGACCATGCCTTCCTCAACGACACCGGTCCGCGCTACAACGCCACCGCCGCGCCCGACGCGTGGCAGCGGCTGCTCGATTGGTTCGGCCGCTACCTGGCCGGACAATGAGCCGCCGCTCGATGAGCACGCGGGCCAAGGTGCTGATCGGGATCGCGCTGGTCGGAATGCTGGCCGGCGCGGGCGGGGCGCTCGCCCGCGGGTTCTGGGGGACCAGCGAGGATTGCCATGACTGGGTGAACACCCACGGCTACGAATTGGTGCGCAACGACTGGTGGGCCAAGACCCATGGCTGCGTCGCCAGGACACCCACCGGCGCCGAGGTCGCCCACGACGAGGACTTCCGCAACAAGGCGATCGGATGGGCTTGGCAGTTCGGCATTTTCGCGGCCGGCACGTTGCCCGCGGTGATCATCGTCGCGTCGGGTGCGCTTCGCTGGCGAAGCGGCCTCGCGGGCGAGGACCCCTAACCGGTGGACCAACCGTGCACAAATCCCGCTGTTGGCTGCGGCTTTGCCGCATACTTGCGTCGTGACATCGCAGCGCGATACCTCCGAGGAGATCGGGGCCGATCCGGTCGACGGCCTGCTGACCCGGCGCGAAGCCATCCGAAGGCTGACGCTCGTCGCCGTGACGGCGGCCCCCACCACGCTCATCGCGGCCTGTTCCGGCAACAGGAGCTGGCCCGGCCGGCGGCGGCGGCGCCGCCGCTAGCCCACTGCTCGAATCGTGGCGACCCGCAGCGCCCGGCTTCGCCGCGCTTGCGATCGCCACTAGGCGTCCACCTGCGCCATCGACCGTGCCGGCCCAAGGACCACCGGCAGCGTCGACCAACCGCGCAGCACCCGCGTGTCCCGCCGACTTCCGGTGCCGGCCGCCCGCACTTCCGGAAAACGGTCGAAGAACGTCCGCAGCCCGACTTCCCCCTCGGCACGCGCCAGCGCGGCCCCCAGGCAGAAGTGGCGTCCCCCGGAGAACGCGAGATGCCTTCCGGCATTTGGTCTTTCGATGTCGAAGCGGTCGGGGTCGGGGAACACTGACGGATCCCGGTTGGCGGCGGCCAGGTATATCACCACCAACTCGTCGCGTTTGATCCGCATGCCGGCCACGTCGACGTCGCGCAGCGCCACCCGCGCGGTGAGCTGCACCGGCGAGTCGAGGCGCAGGATCTCCTCAACTGCGTTGGGCCACAACTCGGGTCGGCGACGCAACGTGTCCAGATGCTCGGGTGTGTCCAGCAGCATCCGGATTCCGTTGCCCAGCAGGTTCACCGTGGTCTCGAAGCCCGCGGCCAACACCAGGCCGGCGATGCCCTGAAGTTCGTCGGGGTCGAGATGCGTTTCGGCGGAGCCACTTTCGGCGGTTTGGATCAGCTGGCTCATCAGGTTGTCACTGGGGGCGCGCCGCAGCTCGCGCAGGTGATCGGCGAGCCAGGCGTTGAACCCGACGATCCCCTTCTGCACGGTGCGGTATTGCCACCAGGGCAGGCCGATGTCCAGGCTCGGCGCGGCGAGTTCGCCGAATTCCAGGACCCGGGGCCGGTCTCGCTCGGGGACTCCCAAGATGTCGCTGATGATCGCGACGGGGAGCTGCGAGCAGTATCGCCCGACGATGTCGACCACCCCGGGCTCGCCGGTCAGCCGATCCAACAGGTCGGTCGCGGTGTGCTCGACGTTGTCGCGCAGTGCGGCGACCGCCCTGGGCGTGAACACGGCCGACACCGTCTTGCGGTAGCGCGTGTGGTCCGGCGGCTCGACGGCCAGCAACGACGGCGCGCGCAGCGGATGCAGGAGATCGTCGTCGTTGGTGCGGCGTTCCACCCAACGCAGCGGCGCCGGCAGGTTCGAGCCCATGTTCACCACGCGGAAGTCGTCGGACCGCAGCAGCTCGTGGGCAAGGGCATGGTCGGTGGTCAGGTAGTTCACCCGGCCCTTCACCAGCGGCCCCTGGGCGCGCAGTTGCTCGTAAAACGGAACCGGGTCGTTGGCGATCGTCGGGTCGGCGATCAACCTGGACTGAAGGTCGCCCCGCCGCATGCCGATCGCCGCGACGCCCCGGATGAACCCGTGCATCACGAGCCAGTGCAATCTCTCCTTCACGGGGCCTCCATAGCCTCGGGTGGTCTGGACCCAGCCTAGGCGGAATTCGCGTGCCCGCTCAGCACTCGGCGATGATCTTGAAGTCGGTGGTCACCGTCTTGTTGGGGTCGCTGCTGCTGATGCCGTATGCGCTGCCGGTGATGGTGTAGGCGTTGTTGGTGAGGTCGGCGTGCGCGTCTCCGACCCCGCCCTGCCAGAAGCTACCGGTGAACCCGCCGAAGTTGCGGATCTTCACCCACTGCGGGATGGCCCGGTAGCCGCTGAGCATCACCACCGCCTCGACATGCGCATCGTGATCGGCGATGTCGAGGGTCCGATAGGACTGGGTCTGGTGGCACGCGGCAGGACGCGTCGTCTGGGTGGCGCCCCCGACGGTCACCCGGGCGGCTTTGCGGGGCACCGTCTGCGGCTGCCCGCAACCCGCCACACCGGCCCCCGCGATCAGCACCAAAACGGCTGCGATCCAACGGTTTCGCACCCTGCCATCCCCCTCACTGCTGCTTCGGCATCAGCGCCGGCAGGGCCTTGACGATGCGGCCCCGCACCAACTCCGGACTCAGACCCTTGAGCAGGTCAATCACGCGAATACTCTTGGGCACGTACCAATGCAGCCGCTTCGGGTTGTGATAGGCCTGCCAGGCCGCCTCCGCGACGCTGCTCGCCGGCATCAGCCGCATCATGCCCTTCTTCGGCGCACTGGCGCGGACGTCCTCGCCGGACATCGCCCGCCCGCCGTCGTCCGAGTGGTTGGTGGTCGTGGTGAGGATGGCGGTGTCGATCAGACCCGGCAACACGTCGGCCACGCGCACCCCGTGCCGTTGCCATTCCACGCTGAGTGCCTCGGTCAACCCTTTGACCGCGTGCTTGGTCGACGAGTAGACCGCTATGCGCGGCATCCCGTAGGTGCCCGCGGACGACGACGTCGAGAACATCAGGCTGCCGGGGCGCTTCTTCAGGTAGGGCAGCGCGACGTAAGCGCCGGTCAGCACCGCCTTGTAGTTCACCTCGACGACGCGCATCGCGGCCTCGTACGGCACGTCCTCGAACCAGCCCGATTCGCCGATGCCGGCGTTGTTCCACATCATGTCGAGCCCGCCGTCGGGGTTGCCGGCGCAGAAGTCGGCCAGCGCAGCCTCGAACGCGGCCTTATCCGTGACGTCGACGGCACGCGTCCACAGCCGGTCATCACCCAGCTCTCCCCGCAGCGTCGTCAGGCCGGCCTCGTTGCGGTCCACCGCTCCGACGCGCCAGCCGTTGGCGTGGAAAAGCTTCGTTCCCTCGCGGCCCATGCCGCTGCCCGCGCCGGTGATGAAGACCGATTTCACGCCGAGTCAGCCCGCCTCGACCACGTCTTTGATCCGGTTGAGGGTCTTGGTCATATCGCGGATGTTGCGTCGCCTGCGCAGGAATCCGCCCAACAACCAGTAGATGCCCAGCCACGGCGCGGGATTGAGCCGAAACGACTCGGTCACGTCGGTGCCGCCGCCGCTGGGCGCCAACCGGTAGTGCCAGTTGTTCACGGCCCGGTCGCCGAGCATTACCGCGAACCCGAATTCGCGGCCGGGCTCGCATGCGGTGACCTTGCACGTCGTCCAGTAGACCGGTCCCATCTCGTTTCGCTTGACATGGCCGCGAAACTGGGCGCCGAGCGCGGGGCCGGTCGCGTCGCCCAGCCACTCCGCCTCGAACACCTCCGGGGAGAACCGTCCCGTGTTGCGAACCTCCGCAATGAGATCCCAGATCTTGTCCGCGGGCGCCGCCATGTGAACAGTCGCCGAACCTTCCATGCGCTGATCCAAACACAGCTTCGCCCCGGCTCATAGGGCGCAATATTCGTCAGTGCGGGACGGCCGCCTGGATAAGCCCGTTGATGATCTGTTTGATGCCCTGCGCGGGGTGCGTGTACATCGCGATCGGCAGGCCGGACGCCGAGCCGCACTTCGGCCACGGGTCGAGTCCGTCTTGCGCGAAAACCCGGTTGGCGACGGCGATCTGCTCTTCCCTGGACGCGGCCGCCGGATTGCCGACGCCGCCGTACTGGACCCAGGTGCCCGGCTTGAATTGCAGCCCACCGTATTCCCCGTTGCCGGTGTTGGCGTGCCAGTTGCCGCCGGATTCGCACTGGGCGACCGCGTCCCAGTTGGGGGCGCCGGGAGCGGCGCCTGCGACGCCGGAGGAACTCAGCGATGCTGCAACGAACCCGCCGATGATGGCGGACGTGATGAGAGGCTTGCAGAGTTTTCTCATGCCAGGCATTTCGCGGGGCGTGTCCGAAGCGTTACCGATTCGAAAAGGTGGCGAGATAAGCCGTCTAGCAGCGCAATTGGGCCCCTGAGCAGCGAAATCAGAGCTTTAGAGAATGGTGAGAATTAAATAAATTAGCCCTGGCAATACGATTTGGTCGCAAGCGAAAGGGCTTGCTGGTAAAGGCCGTCGAGTTGGCGGGCGCGGGCGACTTCGCTTCGCGCGGCGTCCAGGTCGGTGGCGCAGCCGGGGGAGTTCAACAGGTCCCAGCCGGCCACGATCGCAGTCAGCATCGTGTGGTTGAGGCCGTCGATCGTCGACCGCGACTCCGACAGGTCTGGCGCCGCGCCCGGCGCGTCCGCCGGGTTCAGCTTCCAGTCCGCGAACCGCGCGTACTCGATTGCCTCGGTTGCGTCGATCTGATCGCCGAAGACGCGGGTGACGTAATTCGGGTCGACGCGCGCGGCGCTCGCCTCGGCGCCCAGTTTGGCGAGCTCCTGCTGGACCCGACCCGGGTCCTCGATGGCGCCGCCCGTCTTCCACTTGAAGGCGGCCACCGGCTCGGCGACCTGGAGCCGCTGCGCGGCGGCGTCGACCAACCCGATCAACGGGCCGGCGGCGTCGCCCCGGGCGACCGGCGCCGCGCACACCAGGATGGCCACGGTGCCGGGCAGCACGAGGCGCGCCACCGGGCGGTTGCGCCGCCCGCGAGCGACGGTCATGACCATGGTTGAAGATTCTCTCCCGAGTTAGCCTGGGCACTGATGTCGCAGGTGTCTCGCGGAGATTGGTTGCGCACGACACAGGTTCGCGCGCTGATCGCGGCCGCGCTGACGGCCTCGCTGCTCATGAGCGGGACCATCCTGCTGGTGGACAAGCTGCACACCACGCCCTCCGATGTTCTCGACCATCCCGCCAACCCGGTCAGCGACGATCAGTCGCAGGCCCAGGCGGTCGAGTCGGCCAGGCAAATCGTCACCCTGACCGGACTGCGGACGACGTCGGCGGGCTACACGTTGATGTCGTGCAAAAACCGCGACGACCCCCCGTACCAGGGCGCGATCTACCTGACCTTCGCGCTGCCCGCCGACACGCAAGCCGAGACCTACTTCCCGGGCCTCGCCGCGACGCTCGTCGGCCACGGCTGGACCGAGGGCCTACCACCCAACGATCACGTGTTCGCCCGGTCCCTCACCAAGGATGCCGTCACGGCGATCGTGTATCGGCAGACCGAGGCCCCCGACGTGGGGGTCCTGCGCGTCTACGGCCAGTGCCGAAACATGAACAACCACCGCACCGACGTGACCGCGTGGACCGACGTCACCGACCGATTCAAGGCCCCCTGACGCGCTACTGCGCCTGACGTCGTCGTCAAGCGCAGTAGCGGAATTTCTGGCAGGTCAGGTGTTATCCACCGCCGCCGGGGGTCGCGCCCAGGCTGCTCTGCAAGTCGGGCTTCATCGCGTTGAGCTGCGCTCCCCAGTACTCCCAGCTGTGCGTTCCGTAGGGCGGGAAGTTGAAGACGGCGTTGTGGCCGCCCGCAGCGTTGTAGGCGTCTTGGAACTTCTTGTTGACGCCGATCATGAAGTTGCTCTCGAGGAACGTGGCCGGCAAGTTGGCGCCGCCCAGTTCGTTCGGGGTCCCGTTACCGCAGTAGACCCAGAGCCGGGTGTTGTGTTCGACGAGCAGGTTGACGTTGACCAACGGGTCGTTGCGTTGCCACGCGGGGTCGTTGTCCGGCCCCCACATGTCTTCCTTCTTGTAGCCGCCGGCATCGCCCATCGCCAGGCCTATCCAGCCCTGCCCGGTGGACGGGCTGAGGTAGCCGGACAGCGAACCGGCGTAGACGAACTGGCCCGGGTGGTAGTTCGCGAGGTTCATCGCCGATGCACCGGCCATCGAGATGCCGACCGCGGCGCTACCGGTCGCCTTGACGCTCCGCTGCGACGACAGGTAGCCGGGCAGCTCGCTGGTCAGGAACGTCTCCCACTTGTAAGTCGAGCAGCCGGCCTTCCCACACGCCGGGCGGTACCAGTCGGTGTAGAAGCTGGACTGCCCACCGACCGGCATGACGACCGAGAGGCCCGACTTGTAGTACCACTCGAAAGCGGGCGTGTTGATGTCCCAGCCGTTGTAGTCGTCCTGGGCACGCAGGCCGTCGAGCAGGTACACCGCGGGCGAGCCGTCTCCGCCGCTCTGGAATTGCACCTTGATGTTGCGGCCCATTGAAGCCGACGGCACCTGAAGGTATTCGACGGGCAGACCCGGGCGGGAGAACGCCCCCGCGGTCGCCGACCCCCCCACAAGACCGATCAGGCCCGGGAGGGTGGCAGCCGCCGCCGCACCGACCAAAAGCCGGCGCCCCCAGGCCCGGATCTTCTCGCTCACGTCTGTCATACCTGCCCCTGTCCGTATCTGTGATCGCGATCTCAGGCAGGAATTTACCGGGTTATTAGACCAAATGTCGATCGGGACGCGTTGGTGTCTCAGTTTCATATCGGTTTTTGTCCGAATTTCGCAATGCGGATATGGCGATCGCGCGGGCCCAACTGCGGGAGCCCCGCGACCGCCGGTTCGCGGCCGTTGCGCCGCAAACCCCGAGGCAGCCGGCGCTGACGAGAGCGGAGAGCCAGGGGAGCGGGCGGTATCCGACTTAAGGGATCAGGCGCCCGCGATCGGAAATGGCCACGTCGGTTTCCACGTCGATTTCCAGCGGGTGCGTGTGACATACTCCCGAGCCGGTCCGGTGTGTCGGAGTTGGTCGCCCACGCGTTCGATTGCCGACAGCGAATGCTCGACGGCCGGGCCGCGATAATTTTTCGGGGCCGTAAATGGGCGGACCGGTTGAAACGCTGGGTGCCCGTCACCTGCCGTTTTCGCGGCCGGCTCGGGAGGGATCGCCGGGCTTGGCAGCGTTCGCGTGCGGGTTTGACGGGAATCTGAACCGGGGCGAGCCGAACTTGCGCGGACCGCGTAGGCTCTCACGGAGCAAGCCGATGGAGACCACGCAATCCCGGTCCGTTCCGGCCCTCATGAACCGCCGCACCAGCACTTTTTGCTGCGTGAGTGCGGCCGAGGGCTTCGGAGGTCCGGGACCGATTGAGGTGCAGACTTGGACACGGTACTGGGGCTATCGCTGACGCCGACCACCCTCGGGTGGGTCCTGGCCGAGGGACACGGCGCAGACGGCACGATCCTGGACCATCACGAGCTGAGCCTGCGCGCCGGCCGTGGCGCCCGAGCCCTGAGCACCGCGGAGCAAGTGGCGGACGAGGTATTGCGGGTGGATGCGCGCGCATCGGCCGGCGAACGGCGGGTGCGTGTCATCGGGCTCACCTGGAACGACGATGCGTCCGCGCAGGCGGCGCTGCTGTTGGAGGCCTTGACCGACGCCGGCTTCGACAACGTGGTGCCCGTCCGGCTGCTGGAGGCGGTCGAGACGCTGGCGCTCGCGATCGCCCCGGTCATCGGGTACGAGCAGACCGCCGTCTGCATCCTCGACCAGGACTGGGCCACCGTCGTCATGGTCGCCACCCACGAGGGCCAGACCCAGACGGCCGTCAAGCACGTGCGCGGCGGCTTCGACGGTCTGACTTCCTGGCTGAGCGGGATGTTCGAACGACCGACCGGCTGGCGGCCCGGCGGGGTGGTTGTCGTCGGCGGGGGCAGCGACGTCGACGGATTCTCCTGGCAGCTCGAAAAGACCTTGCCTGTACCGGTTTTCGCGCAGACGATGGCGCAGGTGACGGTGGCGCGCGGCGCCGCGCTGGCCGCGGCCCGCAGCACCGAGTTCACCGACGATCAACTGGTGGCGCACGTCGGTGAGCCCGCCGTCGCGCCCCGCGAACGGCCTCGCAGGCTGTCCTACGCCGGCGCCGTGACCGCGCTGGCCGCGGGAGCGATCACCTTCGTCTCGTCCGTCTCGCTCGCCCTGGGCATCCAGCTTGCCCCGGCCAGCGAGTCTGCGCCGGGCAAGCGGGTCGTGCACGCGCCGCCGCCGCAGATCGCCGAGGCCGTCGCGCCTGCCCCCGCTCCGCCCCCCGAGGCGGTATCGACGGCCCCGCAGTCGAAGACGCCCGCCGGCGAGCCGGTCACCGAGTCGGGGGCCGGAGGGGAGCAGCAAGGCACTCCCGGCGAGCAGCAACCGGACTCGAACGACCGTCAGCCGTACTTGACGCGGGTGCTCGAGCACATCCCCGGCGACGCCGGTGATGCGGCGCCGCACACCCCGACGCCGTAGCGCGGCGCCTGAACTCAGCCGTCCTTGGCGTGAACGGCACTGAACGACACCGTCACCTCGTCGTCGACCCGCACCGAGCCCATCAGCAGCGAGTAGGGCTTGATGCCGTAATCGGTTTGGCGAACCCGCGATTCGACGGTCATTCGCCACCGGTCGCCGAGATCCTCTGTGCGCAAATCGATCACGTGTTTTCGTGACTGCCCGCGGATGTGCAGCTTTCCGGTAAGGCGGTACCCGTCGCCGCTCTTCTCGATCGTGTCCGCGTTAAATCGGATCTCGGGATAACGGTTGGCGCCCAACGACTTCAGCGCGTTGGATTTCACCACCGCTTTTTCGGGCCCGGACAGCCCCTTGACCCCGCCCTCGCCGCGCAGCACCTCGAACGAATCGACGTCCACGGTCAGCTCGGCGGTGACCGGTTCGCCGGAGGCCCAGGCCACGGTGGCCTCCCAGCGCGTCATCGCGATGGTCAGCCGATGCCCCATTCGCGCCGCCCTGCCCGCGACGCCGGTGCGGACCAGCAACTCCCCGTCGGATGCGGTCAGGGTCCACAGGCCGGTCACAGCGCGCCCGCGGTCACATCGTCAAAACGGTGCGGTAGTGAGCGCGCCCCTGCTCCAAAGCCGCGTAGCCCTCGGCGGCCTGCGCCAGCGGTAGCTCCTCGATCCATGCCCTAACGCCCGACACAACGGCGAAATGCATAGTGTCTTCAACGTCTTTCGCGGTGCCGGAGGGATGTCCGACGATGCTGACCCCCGGTGTGATGAGCTGGATGGGACTGATCGGCAGCGGTTCAGGCGTGACGCCGATGGTGACGAGCTCGCCCTGCGGCGATATCCCGCCGACGGTTGCCGCCATCGCCGGCGAGTTGCCCGCGGTCGCCAGCACGACCGCCGCCCCGCCCAGGGCCTTGAGCGCTTCGGCGGGATCCGCGGCGGTGGAGTCGATGTAGTGGTGGGCACCCAACTTGCGGGCATCCTCCTCCTTGCCGGCGCCTCGGGCGATCGCGATGGTCTCGAAACCCATCGCCCGGGCGAACTGCACCCCGAGGTGACCGAGCCCGCCGACACCGAGGATGGCGACGCGGTCGCCGGGCAGCGCCTTGGTATGACGCAGCGCGTTGTAGGTGGTGACGCCGGCGCAGCCCATCGGCGCGGCTTCCGCGTCGGACAGCCCCGCCGGAATCCGGGCGAGCGCGCTGCCCGGGACGGTCACGGACTCCGCGTACCCGCCCGGATATTGGTAGCTCGGGACCTTACCATTCTCGCAATGAATGAAGTGGCCTTTCCGGCACTCGTCGCAGTGGTAGCAGCACCCGCCGAACCACCCGACCGCGACGCGATCGCCCACCTCGAAACCCTCGACACCCGAGCCGAGCTCGGCGATCGTTCCAGCGATTTCGTGCCCAGGCGTCAGCGGCCACGTCATGCCTGGAAAGCTGCCCGCGACAAAGTTTGCGTCCGTGCCGCAGATCCCGCACGCGGTGACCGTCAGCCGCGCCTCACCGGGGCCCGGCGGCTTGGTTTCGACATCGACCAGTTCTAGTGGTGCGCCCGCGGACTTGACGTGGACAGCTCGATGGGTAGCCATGCGTTTCTCCTATGTCAAG
>NZ_AUWQ01000007.1 GCF_000455205.1 Mycobacterium sp. UM_CSW
CCGCCGGCGCCGGACGCGCCGCCCCCTCCGCCGGTTCACAAGGCGTACAGCGTGAACTGGGACGCCATCGCGCAGTGCGAGTCGGGTGGCAACTGGGGCATCAGCACCGGTAACGGCTTCTCCGGCGGTCTGCAGTTCACCTCGAGCACCTGGCACGCCAACGGTGGCTCGGGCTCTCCGGCCAGCGCGAGCCGTGAGGAGCAGATCCGGGTGGCCGAGAACGTGCTGCACTCGCAGGGCATCGGCGCCTGGCCGGTCTGCGGTCGCCGCGGCTGACCTGCGCTGTCAATAGAGGTACAAGTAGTGCCGGGCCATCGGGCCCGGCACTACTTGTTTAGGGCTTTGTTTGCGGGCGTAGCGTCGGGTCGGTGACCGCAACGCCGCGCGAATTCGACGTCGTCGTGTACGGGGCGACCGGGTTTGTCGGGAAGCTGACCGCCGAGTACCTGTCCCGCGCCGGAGCCGGCACCCGGATCGCGCTGGCGGGCCGGTCACCGGACCGGCTGCGCGCCGTCCGCGACACCCTGGGCGACGCGGCGCGGGACTGGCCCGTCCTGACCGCCGACGCCGCGTCCCCGTCGACGCTGGACGAGATGGCGGCCCGAACCCGGGTTGTCGTGACCACGGTGGGCCCGTATGCCCGGTACGGGCTGCCGCTGGTGGCCGCCTGTGCGGCGGCGGGCACCGATTACGCCGACCTGACCGGTGAGGCGTTGTTCGTCCGCGAAAGCATCGATCTACACCACAAGCAGGCCGCCGACACCGGTGCCCGCATCGTGCACGCCTGCGGATTCGACTCGATCCCGTCGGATTTGAGCGTGTACGCGCTGTACCGCGCGGCGCAGCGGGACGGCGCCGGGGAGCTTGGCGACACCCACTTCGTGGTGCGTTCCCTGCGCGGCGGATTTTCCGGCGGCACCTACGCCACATTGCTCGAGGTGCTGCAGACGTCCTCGAGCGATCCCGACGCGCGCCGCCAGCTCGCCGACCCCTACACGTTGAGCACCGACCGCGCCGCCGAACCCGAACTCGGCCGCCAGCCCGACCTGCCGTGGCGCCGCGGCGACCGCCTGGCGCCGGAACTGGCCGGGGTGTGGACCGCCGGATTCCTGATGGCGCCCTACAACACCCGGATCGTTCGGCGCAGCAACGCCCTGCTGGACTGGGCATACGGCCGGGGATTCCGCTACGACGAGAACATGAGCGTCGGGTCGTCGGCCCTCGCACCGGTGGCGTCGGCGGTCCTCGGCGGCGTCGGTAACGCGATGTTCGAGCTGAGCAGCCGTTACTTCCGGCTGCTGCCGCGCCGCCTGGTGGACCGGGTCGTTCCCAAACCGGGGACCGGTCCCAGCGCGAAGACGCGCGAGCGTGGCTACTACCGGACCGAGACCTACACCACCACGACCGCGGGCGCCCGTTACGTGGCGCGCATGGAGCAGCGCGGAGACCCGGGCTACAAGGCCACCTCGGTGCTGCTGGGGGAGTGCGGCCTGGCCCTCGCGCTGGATCGCGACAAGCTCTCCGATCTGCTCGGCGTGCTGACGCCCGCGGCCGCGATGGGCGACGCACTGCTGGCGCGATTTCCAGCCGCCGGTGTGTCGCTGCGGGTCGACCGGCTGGCCGGGTGACCCCCGGGGCTCCGACCGCTCGACTCGCGACAGGGCGACCACGTCCATGGGCGCAGCTGCGGATTCGACCGCTGAAGCGCGGGCAATTCGAGTCTCCCTAGAATTGACCGGTGACCGCCACCCCCCACCCCGCCGCCGACCAGCTCCCCAAGTCGTGGGATCCGGCCGCGATGGAGGACGCGATCTACCAGAAGTGGCTGGACGCGGGCTACTTCAAGGCCGACGCGAGCAGCTCCAAGCCCGCCTACTCGATCGTGCTGCCGCCGCCCAACGTCACCGGCAGCCTGCACATGGGCCACGCGCTGGAGCACACCATGATGGACGCGCTGACCCGGCGAAAGCGCATGCAGGGCTATGAGGTGCTGTGGCAGCCGGGCATGGACCACGCGGGCATCGCGACCCAGAGCGTGGTGGAAAAGCAGCTGGCGGTCGACGGCAAGACCAAGGAGGACTTCGGCCGGGAGCTGTTCGTCGACAAGGTGTGGGACTGGAAGCGGGAGTCCGGCGGTGCCATCGGCGGCCAGATGCGCCGGCTCGGCGACGGCGTGGACTGGAGCCGCGACCGCTTCACCATGGACGAGGGCCTCTCGCGCGCGGTGCGCACCATCTTCAAGCGGCTCTACGACGCGGGTCTGATCTATCGGGCCGAGCGGCTGGTGAACTGGTCACCAGTCCTCGAGACGGCGATCTCGGACCTCGAGGTGAACTACCTCGACGTCGAGGGCGAGTTGGTGTCGTTCCGGTACGGCTCGCTGGACGACGCCGAGCCGCACATCGTGGTCGCCACCACCCGGGTGGAGACGATGCTCGGCGACACCGCGATCGCGGTGCATCCCGACGACGAGCGGTACCGCCACCTGGTCGGAACCAGCCTGCCGCACCCCTTCGTAGACCGTCCGCTCCTCATCGTGGCGGACGAGCACGTCGACCCCGAATTCGGCACGGGCGCGGTCAAAGTGACGCCCGCGCACGACCCCAACGACTTCGAGATCGGGCTCCGGCACGAGCTGCCGATGATCTCGATCATGGACACCAAGGGCCGGATCGCCGACACCGGAACGCAATTCGACGGAATGGATCGTTTCGTGGCGCGGGTCGCCGTGCGCGAAGCGCTGGCAGCGCAGGGCAGGATCGTCGAGGAGAAACGGCCCTACCTGCACAGCGTCGGGCATTCGGAGCGCAGCGGCGAGCCGATCGAACCGCGGCTGTCGCTGCAGTGGTGGGTCCGGGTGGAATCGCTGGCCAAGGCCGCCGGTGACGCGGTTCGCAACGGGGACACCGTGATTCACCCCGCCAGCCTGGAGCCGCGCTGGTTCGCCTGGGTCGACGACATGCACGACTGGTGCATCTCGCGGCAGCTGTGGTGGGGCCACCGCATCCCGATCTGGTACGGGCCCGACGGCGAGCAGGTCTGCGTCGGTCCCGACGAGGCGCCGCCGGAGGGCTGGGAGCAGGACCCCGACGTGCTGGATACCTGGTTCTCCTCCGCGCTGTGGCCGTTCTCCACGCTGGGTTGGCCGGCGGAGACCCCCGAGCTGGAAAAGTTCTACCCCACAAGCGTTTTGGTCACCGGCTACGACATCCTGTTCTTCTGGGTCGCGCGGATGATGATGTTCGGCACCTTCGTCGGCGGCGACGACGCCATCACGCTCGGCGGCCGCCGGGGCCCGCAGGTGCCGTTCACCGATATTTTCCTGCACGGGCTGATCCGCGACGAGTTCGGCCGCAAGATGAGCAAGTCCAAGGGCAACGTCATCGACCCACTGGACTGGATGGAGGCGTTCGGGGCCGACGCCCTGCGGTTCACGCTGGCCCGCGGCGCCAACCCCGGCGGCGACCTGTCCGTCAGCGAGGATGCCGTCCGCGCGTCGCGCAACTTCGGCACGAAGCTGTTCAACGCCACCCGCTACGCGCTGCTGAACGGGGCCGCGCTCGCGGAGCTACCGGCCCATGACGACCTGACCGACGCCGATCGGTGGATCCTCGGGCGTCTGGAAGAGGTTCGCGCAGAAGTGGATTCGGCCTTCGACGGCTACGAGTTCAGCCGCGCCTGCGAATCGCTGTATCACTTCGCGTGGGACGAATTCTGCGACTGGTATGTCGAACTGGCCAAGACGCAGCTCGCCGAGGGCCTCGCCCACACCACCGCCGTGCTGGCCGCGGTGCTCGACACGTTGCTGCGGTTACTGCATCCGGTCATCCCGTTCCTCACCGAGGCGCTCTGGCAGGCCCTCACCGACCAGGAGTCGCTGGTGATCGCCGAGTGGCCCAAGGCCTCGGGCATCGCCCTGGATCCCGTTGCCGCGCAACGGATCGCCGACATGCAGCGGCTCGTCACCGAGGTCCGCCGGTTCCGCAGCGACCAGGGGCTGGCCGATCGGCAGAAGGTGCCCGCCCGGCTGGCCGGCGTGGAAGCCTCCGACCTGAGCGGCCAGGTGGCGGCGGTGACGTCGCTGGCGTGGCTCACCGCGCCGGAGCCGAATTTTCAGCCGTCCGCGTCGGTGGAGGTGCGCCTGTCCGGCGGCACCGTCGTCGTCGAACTCGACACGTCGGGCACCATCGACGTCGCCGCCGAGCGCCGGCGCCTGGAAAAGGATCTGGCCGCGGCGCAAAAGGAGCTGGCGTCCACGGCCGCCAAACTGGGCAACGCCGACTTCCTGGCCAAGGCGCCCGACCAGGTCGTCGCCAAGATCCGCGACCGCCAGCGCGTCGCGCAGGAGGAAACCGACCGGATCAACGCCAGGCTGGCCGCGCTGCAATGACTTTGGAGCCGCCCGAGCGGGCCAACAGCGCGGCTCCCACACCGGATGAGATCGCGTCCCTGTTGCAGGTCGAGCACCTGCTGGACCAACGCTGGCCGGAGACCCGCATCGAGCCCAGCCTGACCCGGATCAGCGCCCTGATGGACCTGCTGGGGTCGCCGCAGCTCGGGTATCCGTCCATCCATGTCGCGGGCACCAACGGCAAGACCTCGGTGGCGCGCATGGTCGACGCCCTGGTGACCGCGCTGGGCCGGCGCACCGGCCGGACCACCAGCCCCCACCTGCAATCGGCGGTCGAGCGCACCGCCATCGACGGGCAGCCGATCAGCCCGGCCCAATACGTGGCGACCTACCGCGAGATCGAGCCGTTCGTGCAGATGGTCGACGCACAGTCACAAGCTGACGGTGGCCCGGCGATGAGCAAGTTCGAGGTCCTCACCGCGATGGCGTTCGCCGCGTTCGCCGACGCGCCCGTCGACGTGGCGGTGGTCGAGGTGGGCATGGGCGGCCGCTGGGACGCCACCAACGTGATCAACGCGCCGGTCGCGGTCATCACCCCCGTCGGCATCGACCACGTGGAATACCTCGGCGGCGACCTCGCCGGGATCGCCGGCGAGAAGGCCGGCATCATCCATCAGGCGCCCGAGGGCGCCCCGGACACCGTCGCCGTCATCGCGCGGCAGGCGCCGGAGGCCATGGAGGTGCTTCTGGCCCAGGCGGTGCGCGCCGACGCCGCGGTCGCCCGGGAGGACTCGGAGTTCGCGGTGTTGGGCCGCCAGGTCGCGATCGGCGGGCAGGTGCTGCAGCTGCAGGGCCTGGGCGGCGTCTACTCGGACGTCTACCTGCCGCTGCACGGCGAACACCAGGCCCACAACGCGGTGGTGGCGCTCGCGGCGGTCGAGGCCTTTTTCGGGGCGGGCGCGCAGCGACAGCTCGACGTCGAGGCGGTCCGGGCCGGTTTCGCCGCGGTCACCAGCCCCGGCCGGCTGGAACGCCTGCGCAGCGCGCCGACGGTGTTCATCGACGCCGCCCACAACCCGGCCGGGGCGACGGCGCTGGCGCAGACGCTGGCCGGCGAGTTCGACTTCCGGTTCCTGGTCGGCGTGCTGAGCATCATGGCCGACAAGGACGTGGACGGCATCCTCGCCGCGCTGGAGCCCGCGTTCGATTCGGTTGTCGTGACCCATAACGGCTCGCCGCGCGCGCTGGATGTCGAGTCGCTGGCGCTGGCCGCCCGTGAGCGGTTCGGGCCCGATCGCGTGGCGACGGCGGAAAACCTGCGCGACGCTGTCGAGGTCGCGACGGCCCTGGTCGACGAGGCGGCCACGGAAATCGGTGAGGCGGAATCGCTTTCGGGCACGGGGATCGTCGTCACCGGCTCGGTGGTCACCGCCGGAGCCGCGCGGACCCTGTTCGGTCGAGACCCGCAATGACAGACCAGAGACCCGACCCCTGGAAGAGCTTCGGCGGCGTGATGGCCGCGACGCTGGTCCTGGAGGCGATCGTGGTGCTGCTGGCGATTCCGGTGGTGGGCGCCGTCGGCGGCGGCCTGAACGCCGCGTCGCTGGTCTATCTGATCGGCCTGGCCGTCGTCTTGATCCTGCTGGCCGGGCTGCAGCGCAGGCCGTGGGCGATCTGGGTGAACCTGGCCGTGCAGGTGGTGCTGCTCGCCGGTTTCGCCATCTACCCGGGGGTGGGATTCATCGGCGTGCTGTTCACCGGGTTATGGGCGCTGATCGCGTACTTCCGGGCCGAGGTCCGGCGGCGTCAGTCGCCGCCAAGCTAGACGCGAATCGGTTCTGTACGCTGTCCGCCGTGACCGAACGGACCCTGGTACTGATCAAGCCGGACGCCGTCGAGCGGCATCTGATCGGCGAGATCATCGGCCGCATCGAGCGGAAAGGCCTCACCATCGCGGCGCTGGAGCTCCGGCACGTCAGCGAAGAGCTGGCCGGCCAGCACTACGCGGAACACGAGGGCAAGCCCTTCTTCGGATCGTTGCTGGAATTCATCACCTCGGGGCCGGTGGTGGCGGCGATCGTGGAGGGGCCGCGCGCGATCGCAGCGTTTCGGCAGGTCGCGGGCGGTACCGACCCGGTGGACAAGGCCACGCCCGGCACCATCCGGGGCGATTTCGGGCTGGAGACGCAGTTCAACCTGGTGCACGGGTCCGATTCGGAAGATTCCGCCAAGCGCGAGATCGCGCTCTGGTTTCCCGGAATTTAGCGCCGGGGCAATCCGGGCCACACCGGGGCCTCGGCGGCGTTTGCTGACGCGCGCGGATCGGGCGCGGGTGGGCACTGGAAGTGATGTGGGATACTGACAGCGGGTGAACGTCGCCGGACCGGCTTCGGACACCCGAATGAAGACTTAGACAAGCGCGACCATCGCGCCCCCGCGATGTTGCGCCGCATGTCAGGCCTACATTCAGTACGGCGCCGAGTGAGTTCTACCTGAGCCGCTCGGGGCGAGACCATCACAAGCCTGGGAGAAGCGACCCGGGCCTATAGCGAAGCCCTCGCGTGGCCGCGTCGAAACGACGCGCCCGGGGGCTAAAGGAGAATACGTGGTAGACAGTGCACCGCCCACAGACTCGTCACGAGAGCCGGCCCACAACGAGGACCTGCCCGACCGCCTGAGGGTCCACCAGCTGGCACGGGCGCTGGGAAGCACCAACAAAGAGGTGCTGGCGGCGCTCACCGCGATCGACGGGCGGGACCGCAACGTGCACTCCGGCGTGGACCGCGAGGACGCGATCAAGGTGCGCGAATTGCTCTTCGCCCAACCCCTGCCCAACATCCCGGGGTTCAGCAGCGCCGCCGCCGCACAACAACCCCTGCTGCTCGACGCCTCAAGTGCGGGAAGGGATTACATGCCGCTGTTCGTCGCGCCGCAGCCGGTCGAGATCGGCGGCGAGCGCGACACCGACGACGATTCGGCCGACTCCGACGATTCCGACAGCGACGACGACGAACAGGCCGACCGGCCCGCCAACCGGCGGCGGCGGCGCGGCCGCCGGGGCCGGGGCCGCGGCCGCGGCGAACAGGGCGGCGCCGACGGCCAAGACATAGACGAGGACGCCGACTCCGAGGACACCGACGAGGACGACTCCGACGCCGGCGACGACGAGAACGGATCCTCCGAGGCCGCCAGTCGGCGCCGCCGCCGGCGCCGACGGCGCAAGTCGGGGGCCGGCGACGACGGCGACGAGGGTCCGTCGCCGGACGATCCGCCCAACACCGTGGTGCACGAGCGCCCGCCGCGCAGCGGCAAGAACGGCGACGAGGGCGGCAGCTCAAACGCCGAGATCAAGGGCATCGACGGCTCCACCCGGCTGGAGGCCAAGCGGCAACGCCGCCGCGACGGGCGCGACGCCGGGCGGCGCCGCCCGCCGGTGCTGACCGAGGCCGAGTTCTTGGCGCGCCGCGAGGCCGTCGAGCGGATGATGGTCGTGCGCGACCGGGTCCGCACCGAGCCACCGCATCCGGGCGCGCGCTACACGCAGATCGCGGTGCTGGAAGACGGCATCGTCGTCGAGCACTTCGTGACCTCCGCCGCCTCCGCCTCGCTGGTGGGCAACATCTACCTCGGGATCGTGCAGAACGTGCTGCCCTCGATGGAGGCGGCCTTCGTCGACATCGGCCGCGGCCGCAACGGCGTGCTCTACGCCGGGGAGGTCAACTGGGAGGCCGCCGGACTGGGCGGGTCGGACCGCAAGATCGAACAGGCCCTCAAGCCCGGCGACTACGTCGTCGTGCAGGTCAGCAAGGACCCGGTCGGCCACAAGGGCGCCCGGCTGACCACGCAGGTCTCACTGGCCGGCCGCTACCTCGTTTACGTGCCTGGCGCGTCGTCGACCGGGATCAGCCGCAAGCTGCCCGACACCGAACGCCAGCGGCTCAAGGAGATCCTGCGCGAGGTGGTGCCGTCCGACGCCGGGGTGATCATCCGCACCGCGTCCGAGGGAGTCAAAGAGGAGGACATCCGCAAGGACGTCACCCGCCTGCAGGAACGCTGGGAGCAGATCGAGGCCAAGGCCGCCGAAACCAAACAAAAGGCCGCCGGCGCCGCGGTGTCGCTCTACGAAGAGCCCGACGTGTTGGTCAAGGTCATCCGCGACCTGTTCAACGAGGACTTCGCCGGCCTGATCGTCTCCGGCGACGAGGCCTGGAACACGATCAACGAGTACGTGAACGCCGTTGCGCCAGAACTGGTTTCGAAACTCACCAAGTACGAGCCCGCCACCGGACCCGACGACTCGACCGGGCCCGACGTGTTCGCGGTGCACCGCATCGACGAACAGCTCGCCAAGGCGATGGACCGCAAGGTGTGGCTGCCGTCGGGCGGCACGCTGGTGATCGATCGCACCGAGGCGATGACGGTGATCGATGTCAACACCGGCAAGTTCACCGGATCCGGGGGCAACCTCGAGCAGACCGTCACCAAGAACAACCTGGAAGCGGCCGAGGAGATCGTGCGCCAACTGCGGCTGCGCGACATCGGCGGCATCGTGGTCATCGACTTCATCGACATGGTGCTGGAGTCCAACCGCGACCTGGTGTTGCGCCGGCTGACCGAGTCGCTGGCCCGTGACCGCACCCGCCATCAGGTCTCCGAGGTGACATCGCTGGGCCTGGTCCAACTGACCCGCAAGCGGCTGGGCACCGGGCTGATCGAGGCGTTCTCGTCGACGTGCCCGAACTGCGGCGGCCGCGGCCTGCTGCTGCACAGCGATCCGGTGGATTCGGCCCCGTCCAACGGCCGGAAATCCGAATCCGGTGGCCGCCGGGGCAGGCGGTCGAAGAAGAAGGGCGCCGAGGAGCCCACCGTGGCCAAGGTGCTGCCGGCCCACACGCCCGGGGAACACCCGATGTTCAAGGCGATGGCGGCCGGCACGTCCGGGACGTCGGAGGCGGTGTCCCAGGATGGCGGGGAGCCCGAGGAGACGGCCGAGGAAGTCATCGCCCAGGTCGACGGCGAGGCCGAAGTGCCGCCCGACGCGGCCGTGGCGGACGCCGACCGGGACGACTTCGAGGACAACGGCCAGGACTTTGGCGAGAGCGACAGCGATGAGGATGAGGACGAAGACGACCTCGACGACGACGATGACGACCTCGATGACGAGGACCTCGACGTGGACGACGATGACGACGAGGACGACGAGGACGATGACGAGGACGACGACGACCTCGACGACGAGGACACCAGCGCGGCCGGTGACGCGGGAGCGGGCTTCGGCCGCCCGCGCCGCCGCCGCGCGGCGGGCAGGCCGGCCGGCCCGCCGATCCACGTCGACTGACCTGCGTCACCCGAGCGGTCAGGCGAGCCGGTTTGACCCTGTAGCCGCTGGTCACGTACCCTTGGACAGTTGTCGTCAGGGCAGGTCAACCAGACTATGGCCGGCGACGGGCGGGACTCCCGGGTGACCGGCGCGGACCCGCACCCCAGACCCACCACGAACGAGCCGGTGGCACGCGCGCGAAGGAAAGAGGCAGGAGCAACGATGGCGACGTACGCAATCGTCAAGACCGGCGGCAAGCAGTACAAAGTCGCCGTCGGAGACGTCGTCAAGGTCGAGAAGCTGGACTCCGAGCCGGGCGCCAACGTGACGCTGCCGGTCGCCTTGGTCGTCGACGGCGCCAAGGTCACCAGCGACGCCGCGGCGCTGGCCAAGGTCGCGGTGACCGGCGAGGTGCTCGAGCACACCAAGGGCCCCAAGATCCGCATCCACAAGTTCAAGAACAAGACCGGCTACCACAAGCGTCAGGGTCACCGTCAGCAGCTGACGGTCCTGAAGGTCACCGGGATCAAGTAGCGAGGACCACATGGCACACAAGAAGGGCGCTTCCAGCTCGCGCAACGGCCGCGACTCCGCCGCGCAGCGGCTGGGCGTGAAGCGGTTCGGCGGCCAGGTCGTGAAGGCCGGCGAGATCATCGTCCGCCAGCGCGGCACCAAGTTCCACCCCGGCGTCAACGTCGGGCGGGGCGGCGACGACACCCTGTTCGCCAAGGAATCCGGTGCGGTCGAGTTCGGGACCAAGCGCGGCCGCAAGACCGTCAGCATCGTCGCGGCCGGGCAAACCACCGACTAGGCGTTTTTGCCCGGGCCCGGCCCGGGCGCTGCGTCCGGCCGCGGGCACCGGCCCGCATCGGCGCCCGCGGTAGTTGAGAGGACCCTCGATGCCCCGGTTTGTCGATCGCGTCGTCATCCACGCGCGCGCGGGTTCGGGCGGCAACGGCTGCGCGTCGGTCCACCGCGAGAAATTCAAGCCGCTCGGCGGCCCCGACGGCGGTAACGGCGGCCGCGGCGGCAGCATCGTGTTGGTCGTCGACCCCCAGGTGCACACCCTGCTGGACTTCCACTTTCACCCGCACGTCACCGCGCCCTCGGGCAAGCAGGGGATGGGCAACAACCGCGACGGCGCCGCCGGCGCGGACCTGGAGGTCAAAGTCCCCGACGGCACCGTCGTCCTGGACGAACGCGGCCGCCTGCTCGCCGACCTGGTGGGGGCCGGCACCCGCTTCGAGGCGGCCGCCGGTGGCCGCGGCGGCCTCGGCAACGCCGCGCTCGCGTCGCGCGCCCGCAAGGCCCCGGGCTTCGCGCTGCTCGGCGAGCCGGGCCAGGCCCGCGACCTGACGCTGGAGCTCAAGACCGTCGCCGACGTCGGCCTGATCGGGTTTCCCTCGGCCGGGAAATCCTCGCTGGTGTCCGCGATTTCGGCGGCCAAGCCGAAGATCGCGGACTACCCGTTCACCACGCTGGTGCCCAACCTCGGCGTCGTGTCGGCGGGTGAGCACACCTTCACGGTCGCCGACGTGCCGGGGCTGATCCCGGGGGCGTCTGAGGGGCGTGGCCTGGGCCTGGAATTCCTGCGCCACATCGAGCGATGCGCCGTGCTGGTGCATGTCGTCGACTGCGCCACCGCGGACCCCGGCCGCGACCCGATCTCCGACATCGACGCGCTCGAAGCAGAACTCGCCGCGTACACCCCGACCCTGCAGGGGGACGCGGTGCTGGGCGACCTGGCCGAACGGCCGCGGGCGGTGGTGCTCAACAAGATCGACGTGCCCGAGGCCCGTGAGCTTGCCGAATTCGTCCGCGACGAGATCGCCGCGCGCGGCTGGCCGGTGTTCCTGGTGTCCACGATCACCCGTGATGGGCTGCAGCCCTTGGTCTTCGGGCTCTGGCAGATGATTTCGGAGTACAACGCCGCGCGGCCCCAGATCGTGCCGCGCCGCCCGGTGATCCGACCGCTGCCCGTCGACGACAGCGGTTTCACCGTCGAGCCGGACGGGGAGGGCGGGTTCGTCGTCACCGGCGCACGGCCCGAGCGGTGGGTCGGCCAGACCAACTTCGACAACGACGAAGCGGTGGGTTACCTCGCGGATCGCCTGGCGCGCCTCGGTGTCGAGGAGGAACTGCTGAAGCTCGGCGCGAAACCGGGCTGCGCCGTGACCATCGGCGAAATGACGTTCGACTGGGAGCCGCAAACGCCTGCGGGAGAACACGTTGCGCTGTCCGGCCGCGGCACCGACGCGCGGCTGGATCGCAGCGAACGAATCGGGGCCGCCGAGCGCAAGGAAGCCCGTCGTCAGCGCCGCCAACACGGTGACGACGAATGAGCGCCCACCGCGAAACCATCCGAACCGCGCGCAGTCTGGTCGTCAAGGTCGGCACCAACGCGCTGACCACACCGTCCGGGGTGTTCGACGCCGGCCGGTTGGCCGGACTGGCCGACGCCATCGAGGCGCGGATGAAGGCCGGCACCGACGTCGTCATCGTGTCGTCCGGTGCCATCGCCGCGGGTATCGAACCACTCGGATTATCCCGTCGCCCAAAGGATTTGGCGACCAAGCAGGCCGCCGCCAGCGTCGGCCAGGTGGCGTTGGTCAACTCCTGGAGCGCGGCGTTCGCCCGCTACGGCCGCACGGTCGGGCAGGTGCTGCTGACTGCGCACGACATTTCGGTGCGGGCCTCACACACCAACGCCCAGCGCACCCTGGACCGGCTGCGCGCACTGCACGCGGTGGCAATCGTGAACGAAAACGACACGGTGGCCACCAACGAGATCCGGTTCGGCGACAACGACCGGCTCTCGGCGCTGGTGGCCCACCTGGTGGGCGCCGAGGCGCTGGTGCTGCTCTCCGACATCGACGGCCTCTACGACTCCGATCCGCGAAAAACCAAGGGCGCCAGGTTTATCCCCGAAGTGTCCGGCGCCGTGGACCTGGACGGCGTGGTCGCCGGCCCGGGCAGCGACCTGGGCACCGGCGGCATGGCGTCGAAGATGTCGTCGGCGCTGCTGGCCGCCGACGCCGGCGTCCCGGTGCTGCTGGCCGCGGCGACCGACGCCGCGACCGCGCTCAGCGACGCCTCGAGCGGAACGGTGTTCGCGCCGCGCCCGGTCCGGATGTCGGCCCGCCGGTTCTGGGTGCGTTACGCCGCCGAGGCCGCCGGTTCGCTGATGCTGGACGACGGCGCGGTGCGCGCGGTGGTGCGGCAACGCCGCTCCCTGCTGGCTGCCGGCATCACCACCATCTCCGGCCGGTTCTATGCCGGGGACGTCGTCGAACTGCGCGGGCCGGACGCGACCATGGTGGCCCGGGGCGTGGTCGCCTACGACGCGACCGAGCTGGCCACCATGATGGGCCGATCGACCACCGATCTGCCCGGGGAGCTGCGCCGGCCGGCGGTGCACGCCGACGACCTCGTCGCGGTGTAGTCGGCTAATTGAACGGGTTGCTGTTGTCCTGCCACCTGGCCGACTCGGGACGCGGCCCGTAACGCCGGGCGTAGTCCTCGTGCATCTTCGACTCTTTCTCGCGCTTGATCACGTCGACCAAGTTTGGGTCGAGGCCATGCTGCGCCAGCCGGTGCCGGCGCCAAACCTTGTTCAGCGCAAGCGATATCAGCAGCGCCCAGATGTAGAGCGGCACCGTCATCTCCGTGTGCACGTACAGCGAAGCGGGCAGCAGCCAGAACGGTGCGAGCACGAACAGCGGCGGGATGGCCCACCGGATCATGTGCCGGCGCACGGCTCCCCAGCCCGCCAGGTCGTTCGCGACCCAGGTGCGCATCGAATCCGGTAGGCGTCGACCGTACGAATAGCCGATGTACTGCCAAAGGTTGGGCTTGGTGGTGGTCATGGTTGCTCCTGCGTTGTTTAGGTCTGTAGTGCGCCGGCCGCCAAGGCGGCCGAGTTGATGCGCGTCAGCACCTGATGCAGATGCCGAAGTTCGTCCATTCCGACGCCCAGCCGCGCGACGACGGCGGGCGGGATCTTGCATGCTCGCCGGCGCAAGGCGGTACCGCTGTCGGTGAGTTTGACGTCGGTGGTGCGCTCATCGACGGCGTTTCGGGTGCGGGTGATCAGGCCGAGCGCCTCCAGGCGCTTGAGCATCGGCGACAGCGTCGCCGAATCCAACTGCAACGTGGCGGCAATCTCCTTGACCGACAGCGGTTTCTGTTGACCGGCCTTCTGGCGATCCCAGAGCGTCAGCATCACCAGATACTGCGGATGCGTCAGCCCCAACGGCTCCAACAGCGGCCGGTAGACCGCTAGGACGGCGCGGTTGGTGATGCTCAGCGCGAAACAGACCTGCTGCTCGAGGGCGAGGGGGTCGATCTCCGGAGCGGTCGGCGCGGCCATATTCACATCGTACGCTAATAGTTAGGACGCTAACTATGTTGTTCTGGTCACAGAACTGCCCAGCAGACGCGCAGGCTACTGGCGGGATTGCTATGCGGTCGTCCCTAACCCGCCAGCAGTCGAGCGAGGCTGAAGAGACCTCCGAACTGGGTGCCCGTATTGAAGAATCCGGATAGTGAGCCGCTGAAGGTCGGGTTGAGAGTGGGGACCCCGGTGTTGCCGATTCCCGACATCGCGCCCCCGTTGATGACGGTGTTGAAGAAGCCCGAGGCGAACCCGAGGGTGGCCGTGTTGTCGAAGCCCGAGACATTTGTGCCGGAGTTGTTGAAGCCAGACTGGCTGGCCCCGGTGTCGGTGGTGAAGCCGAAACCGGTGTTGGCCAGACCGGAATTCCACGCGCCCGTGTTGACGCCGCCCGAATTCCCCCAGCCTGTGTTCGTGGCACCCGAATTCCACCACCCGGTATCAAAACCGCCGCCGTTCCCGAAGCCGGTGTCAAGTCCGCCCGAGTTCCCGAAGCCCGTGTTGACGTTGCTCGAGTTCCCGAAGCCGAAGTTCCAGTCGCCTGCGTTTCCGAAGCCGATGTTGCCGGCGCCCGCGTTCCCGAAGCCAAAGCTGTTGAGGTGACCGGGCAAATGGGTGTTGGTGCCCGTGGAGAGGAAGCCGACGTTGCCGTTGCCGGAGTTGAAGAAGCCGATGTTGCCGGACCCGGAGTTCCCGATGCCGATGTTTCCGGCACCCGAGTTCAGCCCGCCGAAGCTGAACTGGTTGGTCGCGGTGTTGAAATAGGTGTTCCCGATGCCGATTTCGTTGCTGCCGGTGAGCCCGAAGCCGATGTTGTTGTTGCCGCTGTTCCCGCCGCCGATGTTGTTGTTGCCGGCGTTGCCGCCCCCGATGTTGTTGTTCCCGGCGTTGCCAAGGCCCCGGTTGCCGTCCCCGGCGTTGCCGAAGCCCCAGTTGTTGCTGCCGGCGTTGCCGAAGCCGACATTGTGGCCGGCGTCGGTGCCCAGGGCCGGGTTGGAGCTGTTGCCGGAACCGATGTTTCCGTCGCCGTGGTTTCCGAAGCCGATATTCCCGTTGGCCGGGACACCGGCAAAGCCGTTGCCGCCGCCGAGGTTGTTGTTGCCCGTGTTTCCACTGCCGAGGTTGCCGATGCCGGTGTTGCCGGGGCCCACGTTGGCGTTGCCCTTGTTGCCGATGCCCAGGTTCGGCAGGTTGGCGAGAATGTCCTGCAGCGTCTGCGCGGGCACCAACTGCGCGGCCGCGGCCGAAACGCCGCCGTGATAGCCGACCATCGCCGCCACGTCTTGGGCCCACATCGCCTCGTAGTCGCCCTCCAGTTCAGCGATCGCCGGCGCGTTGAGCCCAAACCAGTTCGACATCACCATCTGCACAAGGGAATTGCGGTTGAGCTCAACCATGAGCGGCTGCACCGTCGCGGCCCGGGCCGCCTCGAACGCGCTAACCACCGCCCGGGCTTGCCCGGCCGCACCGGAAGCCTGCGCCGCCGCGGCGCTCAACCATCCGCTATAGGGTGCCGCCGCGGCCGCCATCGCCGCAGACGCCGGGCCCTGCCAGGCCTGGCCGGCGAGCCCCGAGGTAACGGCGGAAAATGACGACCCCGCCGATCCCAACTCCGAAGCCAGGCCGTCCCAGGCCGCCGCCGCCTCAAGCATCGGCGCGGAACCGGCACCACTGAACATCAGCAGAGAATTGATTTCCGGCGGCAACACCGCAAAATTCGCCATCCTGGTCTCCTACGTTTCCGCCGACCGCCGGTGAGGTGACCCGTCGTCGATCCGGAATCGAGTAACCCTCCCCAAATGCGACGGCCGCCGCGGGGTTGACAATGTCTTCGTTCCCCCATGCTGGTTGTGCGCCATCGGATCGACGCCCGCGTTCGCAGTATGGACGGGCGATGCGCCGCGGCGCATGGGCAAATTTGCCTATTTTGATCGACGACCGCCCGCTGCGGTCTCTACCTTGTAGACGGCGGCTGCTTGCGTCCGATTGTTGACGCCGAGTTTGGTCAGGATGGCTTCCACGTGGTGGGCGGCGGTTCTAGGACTGATGCACAGCTTGGTCGCGATGTTGGCGTCGCTATGGCCGGCGACGAGCAGTGCCAGCACATCACGTTGGCGCCGGGTCAGCTGGTAGGGATCGGCCAGGGTGTCGGCGCGCCGCCCGCTGTGAGTGCGCCCACGCAGCTGGGCCAACCGTTGTTGGGCGCGCCGCGTGGCGGCGCGGGCACCGAGCCCGCGGAAGGTGGTCAGCGCGATCTCCACGGCTTCGATGTCGCCGCTCAGTTGGGCGATGGCAGCGTCGTAGGGACTACCCAGCCGGGTCCACTCCGCGGCGGCGGCCAGCCAATCGCCACTGACTTCAAAACGGAACGGTGTGACGCTGTCGACCGCCCCGGGCAAGTCTGGCGTGCCGCCGGTTAGGTGGGCCCAGCGGCGCAGCGAGCCCGCCAGCCATGGATCGGCCATCACACCGGTGGCGCACACCAGCCCCTTGTGCGCCTCGGCGCGCGCGGTGTCGTCATCGCCGGCCAGCCACGCCGCCTCGGCGCGCGCGGCCCACACCGGCCCAAGACGGAAGAAGTCATCAGGCTCCGTACAGCCGAGCGCCTCGTCGAGCAGCGGCCCGACGGGTCGCTGCCCGCGGCGCGCCATGATCAACGCAGCAGTGATGACCGCCAGAATTCGATGCACCGGGACGAGCCCGGGCCGGGTCAGCACGTGCTCGGCGAGCGCTGCAGCACGGTCCCAGTCGCCGCGGTGCAGCTGCACAAGCCCGTCGGCGGCGACGGCCAGGAGCTGGAACATGCCCAAGTCGTGGTCGGCGCAGAACGTAACCGTGTCGGCGATGTAGCCCTCGGCGCGGCCCAGCTGGTAGTGCAGGGCCGCGAAAACGGACAGGGACGCTCCGATCATCCCAGCGTGCTCGGCAAGTCCTGGCATTGCGATCGCGTCGCGCCATACTGCCTCCAACTCGTCCCACCCAGTGTCGCTGCGACACACGGTGGCCACCGCCGCCGCCCCGCGGGCCCTGATCACGACCGCGCGCTCGCCCAGCTCGCTACCGAGCGCTACGGCTCGGGCCGCATAGTCTGCGCACGCCGGGTCGTAGGTGTGCGCGGCCAACACCGCCGCATTGACCAGCGCCCAGGCCAGTTCTTCAGACGGGCCGAGCCCTTCGAGCAGCCGCAGCGCCGCCCGCCCAGCCTCGGCGGCCTCAGTCACGTGGCCCAGCGGCCACAGCATGAGTGACAGCCAGCGCAGGTCGTCGCCCTCTTCGAGCCGGTCGCCCATCTCACGGCGTAGCCTGATCGCCGCTCGCCAGGACACCGCCGCCTCCTCGACCGACCCGCTGAGGTAGCTGGCGAATGCGTGGCCTTCCAGCCACTCGACCGTCTGCTCGCGTGATGCGGTTTCGGCATGGCGCAGCACCAGCGCGTACAAATCGGCGGCCTGTCGATTGGCGCCGAGCGCTGAGGCCCGCTCGGCGCCTGCCACGCCATGCCGCACAACTTCCTCGTCATCGCCGGCCTGATCGGCATGAAACGCCAACGCCCCCAACGCCTCCGGCGTAATCGGATCTTCGGCCAGCACAGCCAACGCGCGGGCATGCAACAGGCGGCGCTGGTGGTCGGGGATGTGGTTCAACGTGGCGCGGCGGGCCAACTCATGCCGAAACCCCACCGCTGCGCCGTCAAAGACAAGAACTCCCGCGGCCAAGCATTCGTCCAGCGCCGCGCCCGGACACACCATGGTAACCACATCCGCATCGATCCACGGACCGCACACCGCGACGGCGTACGCGGTGTCGCGCGCGGCCGGCGTCAACCGCCCCAACCGGCCCCACACCGCCTCGGACACACTGCGCGGCAACGCATTCCCGTCCAAAGCATCGCGGCCGGCAGCCAAGACTTCGGTGACAAAAAATGCATTCCCACCAGTGAGCTGGTGCAGCAGCTCGGCGTTCACACCGCTGCCGGCGGCCAGCACCTCAACGGCGCGTCGGCTCAGCGGCCGCACCTCGACGCGGGTGACCGCGACACACGTCGCCACATCGCCCAGCGCCACCGCCAACGGGTGGGCGGGCCCGACCTCGTCGTCGCGATACGACACGATCAGCAGCACCGGCAGGCTACCGATACGACGGGCCAAGAACCGCAGCAGATCCAGCGTGGCTCCGTCGGCCCAATGCAAATCCTCGATCACACACACCCAGGGTGGACCCACCCCAAGCAGCCGCAACAGGGCCGCGTAAATCGCCTCGGGCTCACCGCGATTGATCACCGCTACCAACTCGGCCGCCTGGTCGGCCGGCAGCTGGGCCGCCATGTCGATCAGCGGCCCCAACGGCCGCGGCACCGACAGCGGATCACACCCGCCCCGCAACACCTGCACCTTCCGGCCCCACTGTTCGACAAACCGGTCGACGACCGCGGTCTTGCCCACCCCGGCCGGCCCCCGCAACAACACCACCTGACCGGCGCCGCCGGCCACGCGCCGACCCAACCCAGCCAACTCGGCCAGCACCACGTCACGCTCGAGCAGCGTCCTCACCGGGCTGTTAGCCTTCCGCCTCTTGAGACTGTTCGGTTGAGTCGAGGCCGCGGCGGGCGGCCGTCGACCAAAATAGGCAAATTTGCCCATGCGCCGCGGCCAGCCGCCCGCCCACACTACGAACTGAGCGTGCGCGGGCAACTGCTGCGACACCAGCAAAATCCCACATCGGTCCAGATGCGGCTAAAAGTCTATCGCCGCGGCGGCCCGTGCACGCCCCTGTTCACCGGAATAACGCACACCAGATACCCGCCGCGACCCATCTGTCGAATCGCACGAGGAAGCGTGATGGAACTAGATGTGAGAACCGAAAGGCGCCGCCATGAACACCTTTCGCACCCTGAGCCGAATCATCACCGGGACGCTGCTGTCGGGCGGTGTCGCGGTGGCCGGGATAGCTCTGGCCGCGGGCGCCGCCGAGGCCTACCCACCCGGTTGCACACAACCCAGCTGTTGGTGTCCAGGGCAGCCCCTACCCGGACATGTTGTGGGGGATTGGGATATGACTGCGTGCCACGACTGGCACAATCCCCGGCTAATGGACCCGAGTTTGCCGATCGGCGAGGTGGCACAGGGTCCTATGGAGTGCAATTACGGGCCTGGCTGGCCCCCGAAACCTCCGTGCAAGGCTTAACGGCTTGACCGGTCCTCGGCTCATCCATCCGAGCGCCGAGCCCACACCATCTTCAGGACAGTGGAAATGGGCTCGACCCCGAATTCGCCGTGGGTGGCGCCGATGAGGACACCTATGGCCGTGGCATCGAACGTGCCGGTTTGGTTGCCAGGCGTGTCGGCGTGTGTGGTCTTCGCTGTCGTAGTTGTGCTGATAAGCCTGCACCCCCGCTTCCGGAATCGCTACACACCGAGACCTGCAGCGCCCGGCCAGACAACTCTTTTCCAGAGGCGGCCAAGGGGTCCCGCTGTGATGACCACGGAAGTCGTAAGCGTCCTGCACTTCAAATCCGCGGCCGCGTGGCTGGGGGTGATCCCCGGCGTTGTCGTGGCTATCCCCATGATGATCGGACTGCCGCTGCCGATAGCAGTGCCAGCGGCGGCTGCCCCGCTATTGTTGGCAGCCCTGGCGTACCTGCGCCCGAAACGGGCGGTCCAGGGCTGCGAGGTCGACATATACGGCGCTATCACCCTGATACGCGGTGACGTCAGAATTCCCTTCGCCCCCAGCCGTTATCGCTACATCCGGATGCACACGACCCAAAGTGGTGCGTTGAACTATCCGAGCATGATGGTGCTCTATCGCGACACGCGGCCAACGATTTGGACATGGCTGGGCAGTGTCCTCTTTCCGCGGGTCGACGAGGAGCGCGTCGTCTTGTTCTTCAACCGCTGGCACACTGCGGAAGGCTATTTTGTCGGACCACGCGACATGGGTGCCCTGTTTTATCAAGCCTGCGTCCGGGCCGGAAGCACGCCTATTGAAACGAACGGGAGCTGGGAGGCTCGCCCGCGATGAACGCGACATCCCGCGCACAGACCCGGCGCTGACGAAAGGTTCCGAGGCCACTACCACGCTGGCGGTGCCCCCGTGACGGACTCGAATCCGCTACCGCTTCTCCTGCTCGCCGCCGGTGGCGTATCGGGCGTTGGCGCAGTGTTTTTCGTCGTAGGCCGCCGCACCTACCCGAGGGCAAAGGCAGAAGCCCTTCGTCAGGCCAAGGCAGCGGCCAAGGTTGTCGTCACTCAGACTGACGTCAACTCGCCACGGGCCAGCAGTGGTGAGTCGGAGTAGCTAACCTCTCAGGTCAGTACAGCCAGCCGTCGATGGCGGGAGTAGCGGATCCGGAATCGGATGGGGGCTATGAACCGCGCCCTGGCGGGGAAGTGATGCCGGAGTGCCCCCGGATGCACCGGCTGAACACATGACACGAGGTTGCGACAAAACGGACATGACATGACGTGAGACAAACCCGCACCGCCGAAGGTCAGGGGACCGCAAAATGACATCGGAAATGAGAACGTGCACAAGCTCGGCGCCGGCGCCGAAAAATCGGGGCCAGATCGGAGGCCCTCGGCGGTGACGCCCATTGGCCCTTTTGTCCCTCGGGCTCCGGCCATATCATCTGGCAATCATCTGGCATCGGTCACTTTCGTCCGGCAGAGGAAACACATGAACGGTTATCGCGAGCTTTACCAGTCCAGCCTCGATGACTCGACGGCATTCTGGGCCGGGGCCGCGTCGGCAGTGACCTGGATCCGGTCGCCAGGGCGGATCCTCGACGACGAGCGCCCGCCGTTCTACCGCTGGTTTCCCGACGCCCAACTCAACACCTGCGCCAACGCGCTCGACCGGCACGTCGATGCCGGCCGCGGCGGTGCGCCCGCGCTGATCTACGACTCACCCGTGACGTCGACGAAGCGCACCTTCTCGTATGCCGAATTGCTGGATCTCACAGCGCGTTTCGCCGGCGTCCTGCGTGACTTGGGGGTGGGTAAGGGCGACCGCGTGGTCATCTACATGCCGATGATTCCCGAAGCTGTCGTCGCCATGCTGGCGTGTGCCCGAATCGGCGCCGTGCATGCCGTCGTCTTCGGCGGATTTTCCGCACACGAACTCGCCGCTCGGATCGACAACGCCCGTCCCAGCGTGATCATTTCGGCGTCGTGCGGCATCGAACCGACCAGGCTGGTCGAATACAAACCGATGCTCGACGCGGCGATCGACGCCAGCGCGCACCCGCCGCGGCACTGCGTCATCGTCCACCGCGAGCAATTGCGGTGCGGCCTGGTCGACGGGCGCGACCAGGACTGGGACACCCTGATCGGCCGGGCCGAACCGGCGCCGGCCGTCGCCGTCGCCGCGACGGACCCGCTCTACGTCCTGCACACCTCGGGCACCACGGGACGACCCAAGGGCGTGATGCGGGACAACGGCGGGCATGCGGTCGCGCTGCTGTGGAGCATGCGCCACATCTACGACATCGGCCCCGGCGACGTCTACTGGGCGGCCTCGGACATCGGCTGGGTGGTCGGGCACTCCTACATCGTTTACGGCCCACTCCTCGCTGGAGCCACCACCGTGCTCTACGAGGGCAAACCGGTGGGGACCCCGGACCCCGGCGCCTTCTGGCGGGTGATCACCGAGCACAACGTGAAGGCCCTCTTCACCGCGCCGACCGCGATACGCGCGATCCGCCGGGACGACCCCGATGGCACCTGGCTGCGCGAATACGACCGCGCCGGCTTGCAGTCGCTGTTCCTGGCCGGCGAGCGGCTCGACCCCGACACGTACCTGTGGGCGTCGCGGAAACTCGGCGTTCGCGTCATCGACCACTGGTGGCAGACCGAGACGGGTTGGGCCATCGCGGCCAATCCGGTTGGCGTGGAGGAACTTCCGATCAAGATTGGTTCGCCGGGCGTGCCGATGCCGGGCTACCGGGTCGCGATCCTGCAGCCGGACGGCACCGGCTGCACGCCCGGTGAGGAGGGCGCGATCTGCCTGAGCCTGCCGCTGCCGCCCGGGACGTTCCCGACGCTGTGGGAGGACGACGCACGCTACGAATCGTCATACCTGTGCGAGCATCCCGGCTACTACCTGACCGGCGACGGCGGATACGTCGACGAGGACGGCTACCTGTTCGTCATGGGCCGCATCGACGACGTCATCAACGTGGCCGGCCACCGGCTGTCCACCGGCGCCTTGGAAGCCGTGCTGGCGTCCCATCCCGCCGTGGCCGAAGCCGCGGTCATCGGCGTCGCCGACGACATCAAGGGTCAGGTGCCGCGCGGATTCGTCGTCCTGCAGGCCGGGTCGGCGCGGGACGGACTCGAAGACGAGTTGGTTGCGCTGGTCCGTGACGAGATCGGCGCGGTGGCGTGCCTGAAGCGGGTCGACATCGTCTCGGCGTTGCCGAAGACGCGTTCCGGCAAAATCCTGCGCAAGGCCATGCACCGCATTGCGCACGGTCACGACGACGAGATGCCCGCCACCATCGAGGATCCGGACGTGCTGCACGCCCTGCGCCCGGTCTTAAAGCCGGTGGGGAGCCGCTGACCGATCAGCTCGGCGGTATGGGCTCGAGATACAGTGCGCCCCAGATGATTTGAGCCAGGGACTCGGCCAGTTCGGCATCGTAGGTGCCCGGGGCGGTCGGCAGGTTCTGCTGGCAGGCGCGCTCGACCATCCAGGTCAGCGCGCTGGCCGTCGCGGTCGGGGACAGCTCGGGGCGGATGGAGCCGTCAGCCTGCCCGTCCTCGATGACGCGGGTCACGCGCCCGGTGATGGCGGTCAGCAGGTTTCGGTAGGTCGCCCCGACCACCGCGTCGTAGCCGGCCATTTCGTTCAGCGCGACGAGCACCGGTTGGTGGCGCCGGTAGTTTCCGATGATTCCGGCCATGGCGGCGCGGACGTCGTCGGGGTCGTGTCGCCACGCCATGCTCCACCAGCGGTCCGCGCTGTGGGCGAGGTCGGCGAAAACCTGGCCGGCCAGCCGGCGCAACAGGTGGCCCTTGTCCTCGAAGTAGATGTAGAAGCTGGCGCGCGAGATGCCGGCCTCGCTCGACAGCCGGTCCACGCTGAGCTCGGTGAAACTGGCGCCGTCGCGCATCAGCCGCTCGGTGGCGTCCAGCAACCGGCGCTCCATTTGCTCGCGGCGCTGCTGACGACCCTGTTCGCGATTGGCCTGCGCCTTTCGGGTGACCGACGGCATTCGCCCAGCATAACCCCCGTCTCAACATATTGACTAGACATAGTGTCTAGGCATATTGTCGGGCGAAGTGTGTGATTGGGGTCATAAGGGAGGGCCGACGATGACAGTGGCGACCGGGGTGTCCAGCAGCCGTGCCTACGACCCGATCGATCTGTCGTCGCGCGCGTTCTGGTCGACGACCGCGGCGGAGCGGGAGCGCTCCTTCGCGGTGCTGCGGGCCGAGCGCCCGGTGAGCTGGCATCCTCCCGTCGAGGATGCGCTTATGCCCGATCCGGCGGACCCGGGCTACTGGGCGGTCACCCGTCGCGCGGACATCGTCACGGTGAGCCGCAACAACGAGGTGTTCCTGTCCGGCCGCGGCGTGATGTTCGAGAACATCCCCGTGGAGTTGCTCGAGGCGTCGCAGTCCTTCCTGGCGATGGACCCGCCGCGGCACACCAAGCTGCGCAAGCTCGCGCACGCCGCGTTCACGCCCAGGCAGGTCCGCCGCATCGAGGAGTCGATCCAGGCGAACGCCAAGACCATCGTCGAAGAGCTGCGGGCCGCCGGCAGCGGTGCGGATTTCGTCGACCTGTGCGCCAAGGAGCTGCCCATCCGCACGCTGTCGGACATGGTCGGGATCCCGGAATCCGAGCGGCAGCGGATGGCGCACGCGACCGACGCCATGGTGTCGTGGGCCGACCCCGCCTACCTCGGCGGTCGGCACCCGATGGAGGTGTTGTTCGAGAACCAGACGTATGTGCACCAGGTCGCCGGCGCGCTCGCCGCCGAGCGTCGCGAGCATCCCGGCGACGACTTGTTCAGCAGCCTGGTGAACGCCGAGGTGGACGGGGACCGGCTGACGGACGCGGACGTGGCGGCGTTTTTCGTGTTGCTTTCGGTGGCCGGCAACGACACCACCCGGCAGACCATCAGTCACGCGATGAAGGCGCTCACCGACTTTCCCGACCAGCGGGCATGGCTGTTGGAGGATTTCGACAACCGCATCGGCGCGGCCGTCGAGGAGTTCGTCCGATGGGCGACGCCCGTCATGACCTTCCGCCGCACGGCGGCAACGGATGTCGAGCTGGGCGGTCAGAGCATCCGCGCGGGCGAGAAGGTGGTGATGTTCTATTCGTCCGGCAACTGGGACACCGACGCGTTCGATCATCCGGAGCGCTTCGATCTGAGCCGCAGTCCCAACCCCCACGTCGGCTTCGGCGGCGGCGGGTTGCACTTCTGCCTGGGCGCCCACGTGGCCCGGGCACAGTTGCGGGCCATCTTCGGTGAGTTGCTGCGCCAGTTGCCGGACATTCAGGCGGGCGAGCCGACCTACGTGGCGGGCAACTTCGTCCACGCCGTCCGCAGCATGCCGTGCACGTTCTAACGCGCTGCGGTCGGGGACAACTCGTCAACTAGCAACGTCAGCAGCTCCGAGCAGCCGCCGTCGACCTTCACGGTGGCCAGGTCGTCACCGCGGGTGCGTCCCCGATTGACGATCGCGATCGGGAGGCCGAGCGCCGCGGCGTGCCGCACGAACCGGTAGCCGGAGAACACCGTCAGCGACGAGCCCGCGACCAGCAGCGCGTCCGCCTCGTCGATCAGCGAATATGACGTTGCCACAACGTCTTTGGGGACGCTCTCGCCGAAGTAGACGATGTCGGGCTTGAGCATGCCGCCGCAGCGCGGGCAGTCGAGGTAGCGGAACGACGCGGTGTCGGCGACGACGGCGTCGGCGTCGGGAGCCACCGCCAGCCCGCCGACGGCCTCCGCGCGCTCGATAAATCCCGGGTTGAGCGCCTCGAGCTCTTCGGCGAGCGCGGCCCGGCTCATGCCGTACCGGCAGCTCAGGCATACCACCCGCGCGTAGGTGCCGTGCAGGTTGATGACGCTTCGGCTGCCGGCCTTGGTGTGCAAAAGGTCGACGTTCTGGGTGATCACGCCGGTCACCACGGAGGCGCGCTCCAGCGCGGCCAGCGCCCGGTGCCCGGCGTTGGGCGCGGTGTCGTCCATGTGCCGCCACCCGACGTGGTTGCGCGCCCAGTACCGCTGCCGGAACACCGGATCCGAGGTGAACTGGCGGATGGTCATCGGGTTGCTCGGCGGCGAATCGGGGCCGCGATAGTCGGGAATGCCCGAGTCGGTGGAGATGCCGGCGCCGGTCAGGACCGCGACCCGCCGGCCCGCGAGCAGCGCGACGAGTTCGGGCGATTCCGCGCGGCTAAAGGTCACCCGTTCGAGGGTACGGGCAATTCAGGAGGTCTCGAGGCAGTCGGCGGCCGTAGTGAGCTCGGCGGACATGTTCTGCTGCATCATCTTCAGCGCCGCCTTGCCCAGATCGGCGTCGATGTGGGCAACGGCATCGGTCGGGATCACGACGGGGAAGTGGCGCACGTAGGCGTCGAGCGCGGTGTACAGGATGCATTGCTCGGTGACCTGACCGGTGAGGATCAACCGCTTGGTCTCCAGGCGCCCGAGCAGATAGGCCAGCGCCGTCGCATAGAAGGCGCTGTGGCGGACCTTCGTCATCACCCGGCAATCGTCGCCCGGCACGATCGGCTTGACCAGATCGGGCCGCGCGCCATCGAGCGCGGAGCCGACGATGTCGGAGAACTGGGCGGCGAAATTGCCGTAGTTGTCGTTGACGTAGATCAAGTCGACGCCGTCGGCGTTCCGCGCGCGGCGAATCAGGTCGGCAAGCGGGTCGATGATTTTTTCGACATTGGGTATCAGATCCTCAGCGTCGGGATGCTGATACGTGTTCATCATGTCGACGATTACGACAGCGGTATCGCTCATGCCGTTGGGGATACCCGGCGGCGACGAGTTGACGCCCGTCGGGCGACAATGGGAGGGTCATGGACTTTTACAACGCCTACCACCAGGGTTTTGTCCGCGTCGCCGCCTGCACACACCACACCGCGATCGGCGATCCGGCGGCCAACGCCGAGTCGGTGCTGCGGTTGGCGGCCCAATGCCACGACGACGCCGTCGCGGTGGCCGTCTTCCCGGAGCTGACGCTGTCCGGGTACTCCATCGAGGACATCGTCCTGCAAGACCTGCTGCTCGACGACGTCGAAGGCGCCGTCGCCGACGTCGTCGCGGCTTCGGCCGACCTGTTGCCGGTGTTGGTCGTGGGCGCCCCGCTGCGCTACCGGCATCGCATCTACAACACCGCGGTGGTGATCCACCGGGGCGTGGTGCTGGGCGTCGTGCCGAAGTCCTACCTGCCCACGTATCGAGAGTTCTACGAGCGCCGCCAGCTCGCGCCCGGCGACGACGAGCGCGGCAACATCCGCATCGGCGATATCGAGGCCCCGTTCGGTCCGGATCTGCTGTTCGCCGCGTCCGACCTGCCGGGCTTCGTGCTGCACGTCGAGATCTGTGAGGACATGTTCGTGCCGATCCCGCCCAGCGCGGAGGCGGCGCTGGCGGGGGCGACGGTGCTGGCCAACCTGTCCGGCAGCCCGATCACCATCGGGCGCGCCGAGGACCGTTGCCTGCTGGCGCGCTCGGCGTCGTCTCGCTGCCTGGCCGCCTACGTCTACGCCGCCGCGGGGGAGGGCGAGTCGACGACCGACCTGGCCTGGGACGGCCAGACCATGGTCTGGGAGAACGGCGTGCTGCTCGCCACGTCCGAGCGCTTCCCGAAGGGGGAGCGGCGCAGCGTCGCCGACGTCGACCTCGAGCTGCTTCGCGCGGAACGGCTGCGGATGGGCACCTTCGACGACAACCGGCGCCACCACCGGACGACGGCAGAGTCGTTCCGGCGCATCGAGTTCCGGCTCGACCCGCCCGCCGGCGACATCGGGCTGCGCCGCGAGATCGAGCGCTTCCCGTTCGTGCCCGCCGATCCGCAAAGGCTGGAACAGGATTGCTACGAGGCCTACAACATTCAGGTCTCCGGTCTCGAGCAGCGGCTGCGGGCGCTGGACTACCCCAAGGTGGTCATCGGGATTTCCGGCGGGCTGGATTCGACGCACGCGCTGATCGTCGCCGCCCGTGCGATGGACCGCGAGGAACGGCCGCGCAGCGACATCCTGGCGTTCACGCTGCCCGGCTTCGCGACGGGAGATCGCACCAAGCGCAACGCGATCGAGCTGTGCCGCGCGCTGGGCGTCACCTTTTCGGAGATCGACATCACCGAGAGCGCGCGGCTCATGCTCAAGGAGATGGACCATCCGTTCGCTCGCGGCGAGAAGGTCTACGACGTCACGTTCGAGAACGTCCAGGCCGGCCTGCGCACCGATTACCTGTTCCGGCTGGCCAACCAGCGCGGCGGGATCGTGCTGGGCACCGGTGACCTCTCGGAGCTGGGGCTCGGCTGGTCGACATACGGCGTCGGCGACCAGATGTCGCACTACAACGTCAACGGCGGTGTCCCCAAGACGCTGATCCAGCACCTGATCCGCTGGGTCATTTCGTCGGGCCAGTTCGAATCGGACGTGTGCGAGGTGCTGCAGTCGGTGCTGGACACCGAGATCACGCCGGAGCTCGTCCCGAGCGGCGAGGAGGAAGAGCTGCAGAGCAGCGAGGCCAAGGTCGGACCTTTTGCCCTGCAGGACTTTTCACTCTTCCATGTGCTGCGCTTCGGGTTCCGGCCGTCGAAGATCGCCTTCCTGGCGTGGCACGCCTGGAGCGACCCGGAGCAGGGCAACTGGCCACCGGGTTTCCCCGAGGACAAGCGACCGTCGTACTCGCTCAAGGAGATCCGGCACTGGCTGGGAGTGTTCGTGCAACGCTTCTACTCGTTCAGCCAGTTCAAACGCTCCGCGCTGCCCAACGGCCCCAAGGTGTCGCACGGCGGAGCGCTTTCGCCGCGCGGCGATTGGCGCGCCCCGTCGGACATGTCGGCGCGCATCTGGCTCGACGAGATCGAGCGCGAGGTCCCCGAAGACTAGGCGGGGTTACGCCTTCGCGCGGCTCCAGTCCTGGTATTGAAGTTCCGCCAACAGCAGTGGGTCGGCGCCGGGATTCTTGACGTGCCAATCGTCTGGCATCGGGCCAAGTCGCCTGTCTGTGACTGTTCGCTGGGGCCGTCATCGTGGTAGCTCAAGCCCTGACGTTGGGCTCCGGCTATGGGTTGAGTGGGTCTGTCGTGCCGGTGAAGTCGGCGACGATGGAGGTGGCGGCGTGCTCGATAACTCGGAATTCGAACCCGGTCGCCAGCGTCACCAGCGCCGTATCGGCGGCGACGGGAGCGCCCAGCGCGTAGACGAGCCCGCCGACAGGATCACCATCGAACGCTTGCTTGACGCCGCTTAAGAAGAGGTTGATGTCGTAGGACGGCATGGAGATCGTAAGCGCATTCGCGATATCGGCCGTCGGAAGCAGAGTCGCGTAGGCGTCGGAGGCTGCGCCCGAGACCGCGGTGGCCAAATAGCTGTTCGTGCCCTGAAGGGCACCGATAACGCTGTCCGGTGAGGCGAGGACGGACATGACCCCGGCGAGCGCTCCGGGTCCGCCGGTTACGCCAGCTCCCACTGTGGACGCGAGGCTGGGCAGTGACAAGGTTGAGAACGACGCACCTGCCGAGGCGGCCTCTGCGCCGATGTCGCTGATGAACGAGTTCAATCCTTGCTGGGTTCCGGTGCCAAGGGCCTGGAGCACGGTGACGGGGCTGACTGGTGGAATGACCCCGAATCCGGTTGGGACGTTGGGCGCGTCGGGCGACCAGCCCTGGGTAGTGCTGCCGTAGCCCAAGTCGACGATGACTCTCAAGTCGGGTTGGATTAGGTCGGCGACAGGATGTCCTATCACCGGAATTGCCCGCACGGGGTCCAACAGCGGCAGGTTCGCCGTGGGATAGATGTAATAGTCGGTCAGCGTGGGTCCCGCCGTGTTCGTCAGCTGGACTGCGGTGGTGGGGTCCATGTAGGGATATTGGCCGTGCAACTCGATGATGCCGAAGAAAGCGTTGACATCTGACACGATGTCGAGGGGGTATCGCGGGAAGTCGGCGAAACCGTCGTACTCGATCGTGAAGATCTTGGTAGGGAACGAATTGTCCGGAGTCGCCAGGCCGAACGTCAAACCCAGACTAGGCAGGCTCAATCCCGGGAAACGAGTGAGCAAGCCGCCGTTGGGATTGCTCACATCACCGACGAGTGTGAAGTTCAGCGTCACCCCCGGCGGCAGATTGCTCCCGCCCGGGGTGTTCGTGGGGTTGAGCGCCATCATTTCCTGGGACACGATGTTCGCGCTCTGCGAGTAGCCGAAGACGTTGATCTGGGTGGCCCCGGAGGCGATTGTCGACTGGATTGCGTTGTTGAGGATTGAGACGCCGCGCGCAGCCGACACGTCGAAGGTCAAATCCTTGATGCCGGTGAGCGGATACAGCCCCTCGGGCGTGGCGATGCCGACATTGGTGCCGCTCATGCCCGGGTTCCACAATTGGTCGAGATATATCTGCGGAAGCAACGTTACGTATTCCGGGATCTGCCACGGTATCGGGTAGCCGCTGGCACCCAAGATCAAGTTGGTGATGCCGGCGGCGGGGGTCGCCGTACCCCCGCCAAGAAGCGACGGGAACGCCGAGGTGATCTCGTTCAGCGCGGCCGACACGGCGTTCGCCACCTCTGTCTCGGCGTAGGCAAGTCCGGAACCGCGCAGCAGCTGGACGAATTGACCTTGGAATGACGACGCCTGCGCGACTGCTGCGTGATACTGCGCGGCGTACGTGTTGAACACTGTCGCAGTGGCCGCTGACACTTCGTCGCCAGCCGCTGCGATCAGCGAGCTCGTTGGACGAGCCGCCGCCGAACTGGCCTCTCCGATCACCGAGCGAATCCGCGAAACCTCTGTCGCCGCCGCGGCCATTGCATCCGGTTGTGTGACCAAATACGTCATCGATCGATCCTTGCCTCGGTATGGTTGTGATTTTCACTGAAGATCTTCCGGCCCATTCCCGCGCTTGCGGTCGCGGCTTTTGTCCCCGAACGCGTCACAACATCGGCGCGATTGTTGAACAGCGAACGCCCCGCCGCATCCTTCATAGGCGGTTATGCCGCCGCGCGACGGAGATCCCGTTCCGTGGGCTGCGATGGCGAGACTGAGCAGCCCTACTACTGGCGTGCTGACGCCTGCCAGCGTTCATCAGCTATTCGAGCTGCTGGCGGAGAGGTACACGATCTCAGCCCTTTCCTAACATTCGATAAGTGGGGATAGTCAACGGCCGGGAAGTCATACCCTATCGCGCTAGTGACGTCGCCGAAAGCCATTCTCGCAACATCGCTTCTGTTTTCGGGCTGCAGTCTGCCACCAATTCTGCAGTCATGTGCCCGTCCCAATAAATCTACGGCCCACTGCGATCGTTTGCCGAAATATCGGCCCGAGGGTGGTTGGCAAATGGGTTTCGCCTCAACAGGATCGGTTCTCATGGTGTCGGCGGTTCCGCTCTGCCGCATGTCAAAAGCGGCGCGACCGTCGGCGGGTTCAATGGTTCACCAGCCGGACTATGTGGTAATTGCTAATCGTCAGTCAACTCCGATGAATTAGCCGCAAATAGCAACCAGATCGGTTCCCCATCTTCTGGTCCGATCCCCGCACATATGCAATGGGTCCTTCTACCTTGTCTTTAAGGCTTTTGGGTCGAGCTGTTTGTGATGCAACCGTGGCGGAAGGCCAACCAGCGGGATCAGTCCCGCCCCATCGCAACGGGCACACCTTTGAGGGCGTGCGGTTTGGCGGTGAACACCTTCGCTAGCCGAGCTTCAGGAGCACTCGGGAGCGATGCGGCCAAGGATGGCGGCTGATTGGCCAACCTCCCGTTCGGTGAGCACGCCGAATACGTGCATGCGCATCGTACGTGGCCAGGTGCCGCGCCGCTCACTTTTGCAAATCCCTTGTGCGTCAGCACTGCACGCCGGGTGTCTGGACCGCGTTACCGTTCGTACGTGCCAGTCAGCGTCCCGCGGGCCAGCACGTGTCCAGCCATCGAGACCAGGAGAGCCTTGGCCGTGGTGACGGTGTCGGGGATGCACTCGTCGGTCGCGAACACATGGAACCGGTAGCGGTGGGGTCCGTGACCGGGAATCGGGCGAGGCCCCGCGTAGCCCCGGTGACCCAGATCGGCCCGGACAAACCGTATTCCGTCGGTCCCCGGAAGCAATTCGCCGGCGGCGACGCCGCCCAGCGTTGGCTCGAGCACTGCAACTGTGTGCAGTGGGGGCCGCGGCAGCGGAACGTCGATGTCGTCCATGACGAACACCAGCTGCCGGGCGTCTGGCGGCACCCCCTCCCAGCGCAGCGGCGGCGAGGCGTTGTCGCCGACGCCGTTGCCCGCACTGGCCGGCGGCATCGGTCCGCCGTCGTCGAACGCCGGGCTGGTGACGGTGATCGACGCAGGCGCGTCAAAAGCTTTGCCGGCCAACGGACTTCGGTGTGCGCCCGCACGCGCCCCGCGGAGCAGCCGTCCCAGCAGCGCCATCAGGCGCCGCTGCCGGCGCCGCGCATGGCGACAGTGCTCGACCGCAGGACGTCGCCCAGCTCGGCCGGCAGATAGCCCTGCTCCGCCAACCGTGGTAGCACGCCGCCACTTTCGATGATCTCGAGGATCAGCTCGGGCAGCTGGGGGACGGTGCCTGAGTCTCCGGTGGTGTCGTTTCGCCAGGTGCCGGCTGTCAGGTCGAAGGATCCCGTGTCGCCCTCGCGAAACACTTCGGTGGCGTTGGGCACGGTCATCGCCGGCAGCCCGGCGTTAACGGCGTTGCGGAAGAACAACGAGTTGAATTCTTCGGCGACGAGACCTGCCACCCCGAGCTCGGTAAACAGGGCCGCGACCGGCCGCGACGACCCGAGCCCGAAGTTCTTGCCCGCCACCACGACGTCGCCCGGCGAAACCTGGTCGGTCCAGCAGGGGCGCACCTCATGGAAGACGTGCTTGGCCGCCTCGTGCGGATCCATCTTCATGGCGAAGGCCGGATACATGGCGTCGGTGTTGAGGTTGTCGCCGAACACCCAAAGCTTGCCGCTAAAGGCGATCGTCATGCGGTCACGCTCCTCGGGTCGGTGATGTATCCGGTGACGGCAGAGGCGGCGACGGTCGCGGGTGCCGCCATGAAGATCTCCGCCTCGGTGCTGCCCATGCGGCCGGTGAAATTGCGAGTGCTCGACGTGATGCACACCTCGCCGGGGCCCACCACGCCCATGTGGTAGCCGAAACACGCGCCGCACGTCGAGTTGGTGATCACCGCGCCGGCGTCCGCCAGGTCCTGCAAGTAACCCAATCGCATCGCTTCGCGGTACACCGACTGCGAGGCGGGCGTCACCAGCAGGCGCACCCCCGGAGCGACGGTCTTGCCGCGCAACACTTCCGCCGCGATCTCGAGGTCCTCGAGTTGGCCATTCGCGCACGACCCGATGAACGCCTGGTCAACCTTCTGCCTGTCCAGCTGTGACACGGGCACACCGTTGCGGCTGACGGTGCCCGGGCGCGCGACATAGGGCTCCAGCACCGAAAGGTCGATACGCCGGACGTCGTGGTAGTTCGCGTCGGGATCCGGTGCCGCAGTGTCGTATCCGGTGACACCGGCCTCGTCGAGGAAGCGCGCCAGCACCGCGTCGAGTTCGAACGTGCTGAAGTCAGCCGACACCTCGGCGCCCTGGGTGGCGATGGTGCGCCGATCGTGCATCGGGATGCCGGCCAAACCAGGGCCGCCGAATTCCAGGTTCAGGTTGGGCACATCGCCGTATTCGTTGGCGATGTGAAGGAAGATGTCCTTGCCGCTCACCGTGTTCGGTTTCATGCCGTCGAGCTCGTAGCGGATCGTCGGCGCAACCTGGAACCACGTCGTACCGGTACACATGATCGAATACACCTCGGCCGGCCCCAGGCCGCGCGCCGCGGTGTTATAGGCGCCGGCGGCGCACGTGTGAGAGTCGGTGCAGGCCAGGATCTCTCCCGGGCGCGCCAGCCCGTTCTCGGCGATCACCTGATGGCAAATGCCGTGCCGACCCACGTCATAAAAGCGCTCGATGCCGAAGTCGGCAACGAACTTTCGGGCGTGCCCGCCGCCGGTGGCGTCCTTGATCGTCGGCGCCGGCACGGCGTGGTCCATGACGACCGCGAGCTTGTCGGGGTCGTGGATCCGGTTGGGCGGTATCCACAGAGTGGCGAACTGCAGATCGATCAGGACGGTCATGTCGACGTCGACCACGACGGTGTCACCCGGCGACACCGAGGCCAGGCCGGCCTTGCGGGCGAAGATCTTTTCGATGATGGTCATGCCCATGAGCGGTCCTCAGTTTGTGCGTACTTGTCGTCGAGAGCCAGCCACTCCGCCATGCCGATCAGGTTGAAGAAGTCCCCGGGGGTGCTGCCGAGGTGGTTTGCGACGTCGGTGCCGTTGAGCTCGCAAAGACTCTGCAGCATGCCGAATGTCGCCCGCATCAGGAGATTCCCCGGATGAATGGCGATCGCGTAACCCAACTCCTGCAGCCGAGACGCGGACTGCAGCGGCGTCATGCCGCCGAGGACGAGATTGATCAGGAGGGGAGCGTCGACTTCGGCTGCGATGCGAGCGATTTCGCCGGAATCCTGTGGCGCCTCGACAAAGATGATGTCGGCGCCCGCGTCCGCGTACCGGTTGGCGCGCTCGATCGCGGCGTCCAGGCCGAGCGGGGCACGGGCATCGGTGCGAGCGACCACCAGCAGGCCGTCATCGGTGCGGGCGTCGAGCGCGGCTGCAAGCGTCCGCTCGAATACGGCGGCATCGACGACCTGCTTGTCCGGCAGGTGACCGCATCGCTTTGGAAACACCTGGTCCTCCAACTGGATCGCTGCCACGCCCGCCGCGTCGTAGGACCGGACTGTGCGCACCACATTCATGGGTCCGCCGTACCCCGTGTCGGCGTCGGCGATCAGCGGAACGTCGCCCAGCGCATCGGTGATCATCCGTGCCCGGTCGGCCATTTCGGTGGCGGTTACCAGTCCGATGTCCGGGAGCCCGAATCCCGACGCCGCCACGCCGGCGCCGCTCATGTATGCGGCGACGTGCCCCGTTCGTTTGGTCAGCTGCGCCGAGATGCCGTCGAAAACGCCTGGCGCAATAATGAGTTCGCGCTTTGCCAGCAGCTCTCTCAGCCGCCGGCGGGCCGGTGTGGTGGCCATATCCGCCCTTTCAGTCCAGTGCCCCCGCTACGGGAGCGGCGAGAAGATCGATCAGGTCGCCGATGTCGTCGAGATCGTCGAGATTCAGCACGGCCCGCTCGATCGCGTCCGCCCGTGCGCGGTTCGTGACGCGGTCGGCGAGCGCATCGAACTTCGTCACGATCTCGTCGTTGGTGACGGAATCATTGGGCGCGCCGTGCGGCAGGGCGACCCGTGCGCGGTGCTCCGCGCCGTCGCGGGTGGTCACCGCGACGTCGGTGCGGAACTTCTCGGTGATGTCCGCGCGGGCCAACGACTCGTCGAGGTGAACTGTGGTCGCCGCGATCAGCGACCAGACGTCGTCGGAATCGAGGCGGCCGGGGGTGAATTGCTCGGGCAACACGTTGCCGTCGAGCAGGGCCGCGGCGGTCGCGTACCCGATGTTCATCTGGGCGCCGATCGGGGTGAGCGGCCGCTCGGGCGTCCACCAACCGTGCTTGTAGATAGTCTCGCCGACCGTGATGTCCACCTTCGAAATATCCTGGGGTGCAACCGAATTGCGCAGTCGCCTGGCCGCGTCGATCGCTCCGTGCAGGCCGCCCATCGCGGCATACGACTTGACCATGATGTTGGTGGTCTCCCAGCGCTGGCCGAGTTGTCCGGTCAGCAGCGAGGCATCGGGATCGTGGCCCTCGCCGAAAACGCTGAGGAAGCCGCCGTATTCGCGCTCGAACACCCGCTTGATTCCGGTATAGCCAGCCGCCGCGAGGCCCGCGGCATAGAAGCCGTTGCGCGCCGCCAGGCCGTGGTGCATGCGCTTGCTCATGGCCTCGTACTGCGCGGCCATCAGCCCCGCCGATTGGGTGCCGGCCAGGCCGAGGGCGTCCTCGAGTTGCGCGGGCGACAGCCCGCGCAGCTTGCCGGAGGCCATGGCCGCCGGGTGGGTGCCGAAGACCGAGCCGGAGTGCCAGCCGCGATCGAGCATCTGGGTGCCGTGCAGCGTGTAGCCGACGCGGGGGCCGACTTCGAAGCCGGCGATCGCCGCCAGCAGCACGTCGGCGCCTCTCGTGCCGACCCCGCGCGTCGCCGCCGTCGACAGCAGCGCGGGAATGAGCAGCGAGCAGCTGTGCAGCGGGGCCAGGGGATGGAAGTCATCGAGCTCGAAGCCCTGGATGAAGGTGCCGTTGAGGACCGCGGCCGCCGGCGCGCCAGCGGTGCGCCCAGTGCCGATGATGACCGCATCGCCGGCGCCCTCGAGGCCGAGCACGGCGTCGGTGGCGACGCGAGACCAGGGCAACTGGGCCCCCACCAGCGCGCAACCGAGGCCGTCGAGCAGTAGATGTTTGGCCCGCTCGACGACGGTCGGGGGAACATCGTCGACGGTGAGGCCGGCGACCCAGGTGGCCAGTCGGCCCGTCGGCCCCGCCGGATCGGTGGCGGGTTGCCGGTGCACCGCGGTCATCGAGCCTTCCTTCGAGTGAGCAGTTGTTATATACATATAACAACCTACGAGCCGGCGCAAGGGAGGCGGTGTGGAAGCATTGACGCCCGTGCAGCGGAGCGGCGGCAGGACGGGACCGGTGTCCAGTGACGCCGGGGTGCCGTTGCATCGGCAGCTGTTCCTGGTGTTGCACGACGAGATCGATCGCGGCGCCATCGTCCCGGGCGAGGCGTTGCCCACCGAGCAGACACTGTGCGAGCAGTTCGGGGTTTCCCGGATCACGGTGCGCCGCGCGCTGGCGGATCTGGCCGAGCAGGGATATATCGAGCGCAGGCACGGCGTCGGTTCGTTCGTCAGGGAGCACAGTCCGTCGGACCTGCCGGCGGGTGGCTCGTACATGGAGGGGTTGCGCCAGACCCAATTCGAAACCGAGGTCGACGTGGTCGAACTCGAAACCCGGCGCCCGCCCCGCGCCATAGCCGATGCGCTATCGGCGTCCGGCGAGCTGCTGCAGATCGTGCGAGTGCGCAGGCAACGCCGGACCGGCGAGCCGTTGATGGTCAGCGATGCGTGGCTGCCGTCGGAACTGGCCGGCGCGTTGTCCGAGTCCGCGCTGCGACGAGCGCCGCTGTATCAGCTGCTGGCGGACGCCGGCATCGTCGTGGACCGCATCCGGCACGAAATCACCGCCGAGATCGCGGGCCCGCGCAACGCGCATCTACTGGACACGCCGATCGGCGCCGCGCTGCTGCGCGTCAACCGCCTGGCGTTCGTAGGCGATGCGCCGCATCACCATCTGTCGGTTCTGCTGTCGCCCAGCCGCAGCCGACTGCTGCTCACCCAGACGGCTGACGAATTGGAAACGGGCGACGGCTTGACCATTGCCCACGACGTGCCGCGCCACGCTAACGAATGAGGCCGACCCCGGGGACGAACCGCCCGACACTGGCCGCGTAGGCGCGGTAGGCGTCGCCGTGCGTCCGCAGCAGGTATGGTTCCTCGACGCGCCGGACCTGCAGCTCGATCGTGGCGACGAGCAGGATGAAGCCCGCGACTGCAACGACGTTCGGCGTCACCAGGACGATGCCGATCCCGAAGAGGAACATCGCGCCGTAGATGGGATTGCGGATCCGGGCGAACGTGCCGGTGTGCACCAGCGTGGTGGTCTCCGTGGTGTCAACCCCGATCCGCCACGAATCGCCCATCTCGAGCTGCGCGTACACCGTCGCGGCGATGCCCGCTGTGGCCAGCACGATGCCGACGGTTTGAATGCAGACCTCGTTGAGCACCCGCAGCGGGCCAACCACCTTGGCCTCCTGCAAGATTGGGGCGCTCACCGCCACCGCCAGCGCCGCCACGAAGCCGACGCCGGCGACGCGTTCCACCGGGCCGCCGGTTCTGATGCCGCGGAAACCGGTGGAGCCGGTGCGCCGATACTGCAGCCAGCTGCGCCAGCCGAATCCCAGCACCCCGAAGATCGCGAAGAGCACCAGGGCCATGTCGGCAGCGGCTGTCGCCGGCATGCGAATTCCCATGACCGCCGTCATCGCCAGCGAGGGTACATCACGGCTCTCGGTCACCGAAACACTTCCCGCAGAGCCGCGTCGATCGCGTCGGCGCGCGGGGCGCAGTCACCGGCGCCGGGCACCAGGGTGGCCAGCGCACCCGCGGCGCAGGCGCGGCGTAGCGCGGTCAGCCGCTCGGCCCGAGAGGCGTGGTTGGCGCAGGGGTCGCGCGGCCAGTTGGCGGCCATCACGCCGGCGAACACGTCGCCGGCGCCGGCGGTATCCAATGGCTTGACCGCAGGTGCGGGCACGTCGAATTCACCGTCGGCTCCGCTGTAGCGTGCGCCGCGCGCGCCGAGGGTGACCACCAAATGGGTTGACCGCCAGGGCCATCTTTCGGCTTCGGCTTCGTTGGCGATGACCACGTCGGCGGCGGCCGCCAGCTCGGCCAAGCCGTCGTCGAGTCGGCCGACGGGCGAGGCGTTGACGATGACGGCCGCCCCCGCCGAGCGGGCTTGGTGCGCCGCCGCCACCGCCGTCGGCACCGGAATCTCCAACTGCGTCAACAGCACATCGCAGCCGGCGATCACGTCGCGCGCTTGGGCGCCTGCCAGCGTCAGCCGCCCGTTGGCGCCGGGCGCCACCACGATGGTGTTTTCGGCGTTGGCATCGACCACGATGGCCGCCGTACCGCTTGGCCCCGGCACGGTGACCATCCCGTCGAGCCCAACGCCGTTGGCCCGCAGATGGGCCCGCAACCGTGCCGCGGCGGCGTCGTCGCCGAGCGCGCCGACGAACTGCACGTGCGCGCCCGCGCGCGCCGCCGCCACGGCCTGGTTGGCGCCCTTGCCGCCGGGGGCCGAGGTCAGCGACGACGCCAACACCGTCTCGCCCGGCCGCGGCAGGGCGTCGACGTCGAACGTCAGGTCCATGTTCACGCTGCCGACCACGCAGACCCGCGCCATCATGCCGACGTTAGTCGGGCCGAATTGGGCACACACAATGGCGGTGGCCGGCCCATTGACGCTGATCCTTTTTCGGCAATCCCCAATATCGTGATGTCCGCGCGCTAGTCTGCTGCGTGATCGGTGCTCAATCCGGTTGGAAGGAGGGGGAAAGGCAAATGACGTTGACCGAGCCGAAAATGGCCGAACCGGCGTCTGAAAACCCGCCGGAATCCGCTCCCGAATCCGTATCGCCCGAAAAGCCGCGGCACGGTCCGCGTCCGCCCTTGGTGTGGCACCGCTTCCGCTTCGGCATCCAGTCCAAGATCCTCATCGCGATGCTCCTCTCGGGCATCCTCGGCGTGTCGGTGATCGGCCTCATCGGCGCGATATCCGGCCGCAACGCGCTGCGGCAGGTCGAGTCAGAGCGGCTGATCGAGTTGCGGGAGTCGCAGAAGAGGCAGGTGCAGGCGCTGTTCCGGGAGGTGACGAACTCCCTGATCGTCTACAGCGGCGGATTCAGCATCAACGAGGCCACGCTGTCGCTCACCGCGGGCTTCGAGCAGTTGGCCAACGCGCCGATCAGCCCGGCCCAGCAGCAGGCGCTGGTCAACTACTACGAGAACCAGATGATTGCGCCGATCAAAAAGGTGACCGGCGACTCGATCGATCTCAATGCGGTCCTGCCGACTTCCCCGGCGCAGAAGTACGTGCAGGCGTACTACACCGCGCCGCCGAGACCGACCGCCGACTCGCTGCCGGTCGAGGACGCCGGCGACGGGAGCGCGTGGACGGCGGCCAATGCGCGCTTCGATTTCTACATGCGCGGCATCGTCACCCGCTTCGATTATCGCGACGCCCTGCTGCTGGACATGCAGGGCAACGTCATCTATTCCGTCCGCAAGGGCCCCGACCTCGGGACGAATATCCTGACCGGTCCCTATCGGGAATCGAATTTGAAGGACGCCTACCAGAAGGCGCTGCGTTCCAATGACGTGGATTTCGTCTGGATCACCGACTTTCAGCCGTACCAGCCGGCGCTCGATGCACCCAACGCGTGGGTGGTCTCACCGGTCGGAATGAACGGCAAGATGGTTGGTGTCATGGCCTTCCCGGTGCCGATCGCGAAGATCAACAACATCATGACCGCGGGCAGACACTGGGAAGCCGCCGGCATGGGCGCGGCGACCGAGACCTATCTGGCCGGCCCCGACGGTCTGATGCGTTCGGATTCGCGCGAATTCCTGCAGGACCCCGAGCAATACAAGCGGGACGCGATCGCCGCCGGTACCGCACCCGAAGTCGTGGAAAAGGCGATCCGGTTGGGCGGCACGACGTTGGTGCAACCGGTCACTACCGCGGGTTTTCGCGCTGCGCAGCGCGGGGAGTCGGGCACCATGAGCGCCACCGATTACTTGGGCAATAAGGAATTGGAAGCGTATGCGCCACTGGATATTCCCGATTCCAACCTGCACTGGTCGATCCTGGCCACTCGCGACGACTCGGACGCTTTCGCGCGGCTGGGCAGGTTCAGCAAGACGCTCGTTATCGCGGTGACCACGCTGGTGTTCGTCATAAGCGTGGCCTCGATGCTCATCGCCGGGGCGGCGATGCGGCCGGTTCGGCGCCTGGAGGAGGGCACCCGAAAGATCAGCTCCGGCGACTACGACGTCAACATTCCGGTGATGACCCGCGACGAAATCGGCGACCTCACGGCGGCTTTCAACGAGATGAGCCGGAACCTTGCAATCAAGGAGGAGCTGCTCAACGAGCAGCGCAACGAAAACAATCGCCTGCTGCTGGCGCTGATGCCGGAGTCGCTCGTCCAGCGGTATCGCGAGGGTGAGGCGACCATCGCGCAGAAGCACCAGGACGTCGCGATCATCTTCGCGGACATCGCCGGGCTGGACGAGCTTTCCAACGATCTTTCCGGCGACGAACTGGTGGGGATCGTCGACGAGCTGTTCCGGCAGTTCGATTCGGCCGCGGAAACCCTTGGCGTCGAACGGATCCGCACCTTCCACAACGGGTACCTCGCCACCTGCGGGGTGATTACGCCACGATTGGACAGCATTCACCGAACCGTTGACTTCGCCGTCGAGATGCGCCGCATCATCGAACGGTTCAACAGCCAGACCGGCCACGACTTGGGCCTTCGGGTCGGCATCAACACTGGAAACGTCATCAGCGGGCTGGTCGGCCGATCGAGCCTCGTCTACGACATGTGGGGCGCCGCGGTGAGCCTGGCCTCCCAGATGCACAGGGGCGCACCGCAGCCCGGCATCTACGTCAGCACCCCGGTGTACGAGGCCATGCGCGACGTGCGGCACTTCACGCCCGCGGGCACGATCTCGGTGGGCGGCACCGAGCAGGCGATGTACCGGTTGTCGGAACGATGATGAACGCCTGGAACTCCTCGTGGTTCTACTGGGCGATCGGCATCGCGATCGGGTTCCCGGTCGGGCTGATTTTCCTTACCGAGCTGCACCACGCGCTGGTCCGCCGGAACAGCCGCGTTGCGAGGCAGGTTGGCCTGCTGCGCAATTACCTGTTCCCCCTCGTTGCGCTCTTGCTGCTGCTCGTCAAGGCGTCGCAGATTCCCGCCGGGGAGGTGCCGGTGCGGCTCCTCACCACGGTTTTCGGCTTCCTGGTGCTGGTGCTGATGCTGTCCGGGCTCAACGCCACCGTTTTCGAAGGCGCGCCCGAAGACAGCTGGCGGGCGCGGATGCCCGCCATCTTCCTCGACGTCGCGCGTTTCGCGATGATCGGCGTCGGGCTGGTTCTGATCCTGTCGTATATCTGGGGCGTCCGGGTCGGCGGCCTGTTCACCGCGCTGGGTGTCACATCGGTCGTCATCGGCCTGATGCTGCAGAACTCCGTCGGCCAGATCGTGTCGGGCTTGTTCATGCTCTTCGAGCAGCCGTTCCGGATCAACGATTGGCTGGACACCGGCACCGCGAAGGGACGTGTCGTCGAGGTGAACTGGCGGGCCGTCCACATCGACACCGGCAGCGGAATGCGCGTCACGCCCAACTCGGTGCTGGCCACCACGGCGTTCACCAACCTCAGCCGGCCGGCGGGCACCCACAAGCTGGCCATGACGACCACGTTTTCCCCCGCCGACCCGCCCGACCGGGTGTGCGCCATGCTGACGCGCGTGGCCCTTGGGCTGCCACAGCTGAAGGCCGACACGGTGCCCCGCTCGGTACCCGTCGGCGGCGGCGAATACCGCACCTCCATCGGGCTGACCTCGCCCGCGGACGACGGCGCCGCGAAAGCGACCTTCCTGCGCTGGGTCTGGTACGCCGCACGGCGCGAAGACCTGCACCTGGACAACAGCGACGACGACTACTCGACCCCCGAACGCGTGGAGAAGGCGCTGCGCACGGTGGTGGCGCCGGCGTTGCGGCTGAACGCCGACGAACAACGCTCGCTGCATTCGTGCGCGAAACTCGTCCGCTACGGTGCGGACGAAACCGTGGAATACGCCGGTCAGATTCCGGGCGGGATGACGTTTTTGGTCGAGGGCCGCGTGCAGCTGACCGCGATGGCCGACGACGGGTCGATCGTCCCGATCAGCACCCTGCTCGAGGGCTCGTTCCTCGGGCTGACCGCGCTGACCCGGCAGCCGAACATGGCGAGCGCGTATGCGCTCGACGAGGTGACCGCGCTGGAGATCGACCGCGAACACATCGAGCACCTGGTGATGCGTGAACCGTTGCTGCTACAGAACTTCGGCCACATCCTCGAAGAGCGGCAAAGCAAAGTGCGGCAGGCGCGGCGCGGCGAGCGGGTCGCGTGAGCCGCCCGCTCTGACCTGGCCCGCTAAGGACCGTTACCCTGGATAAATGAGTCTGCAAGCTCCGACGCGCCCCGACTTGCGCCGGGAGGTCCACGACGCCGCGCGCCGCGCCCGGGTCGCCGCCCGCGCGCTGGCGTTGTTGCCGACCGTCGCCAAGGACGCGGCGCTGCAGTCGGCCGCCGACGCGATAGGCGCCCACACCGAGCGGATCCTGGCGGCCAACGCCGAAGACCTCGACGCCGCCCGGGCCGCCGGCACCCCCGCCGCGATGCTCGACCGGTTGGCCCTGGACCGCAAGCGCGTCGACGGAATCGCCGCCGGCCTGCGCCAGGTCGCCGGGCTGCCCGACCCCGTCGGCGAGGTGCTGCGCGGCTACACCCTGCCCAACGGGCTGCACCTGCGCCAGCAGCGGGTCCCGCTCGGCGTGGTCGGCATGATCTACGAGGGCCGGCCGAACGTCACGGTCGACGCGTTCGGGCTGGCGCTCAAGTCGGGCAACGCGGTGCTGCTGCGCGGCAGCTCGTCGGCGGCGAAGTCCAACCAGGCCCTCGTCGACGTGCTGCGCGGATCGCTGGTCAGCGAGGACCTGCCCGCCGACGCGGTTCAGCTGCTGTCGGCCGCCGATCGATCCACGGTGACCCACCTGATCCAGGCGCGCGGACTGGTCGACGTGGTGATCCCGCGCGGCGGAGCGAGCCTGATCGACGCGGTGGTGCGCGACGCCCGGGTGCCCACCATCGAGACCGGTGTCGGCAACTGCCACGTGTACGTGCACGAGTCCGCCGACCTCGACGTGGCGGAACGGATCCTGCTGAACTCCAAGACCCGTCGGCCCAGCGTCTGCAACGCCGCCGAGACGCTGCTGGTCGACACCGCGATCGCGGGGACGGCCATGCCCAGGCTGGTCGGCGCCCTGCAGGACGCGGGGGTGACGGTTCACCTGGACGCGGGTGAGGACGACCTGCGTCGCGAATACCTGTCTTTGGACATCGCGGTGGCCGTCGTCGACGGCGTCGACGCGGCGATCGCCCACATCAACGAGTACGGCACCGGGCACACCGAGGCCATCGTGACAACGAATATGGCTGCGGCTCAACGGTTCAGCGACGGAGTCGACGCGGCCGCGGTGATGGTCAACGCTTCGACGGCCTTCACCGACGGCGAGCAGTTCGGGTTTGGCGCCGAGATCGGCATCTCCACGCAGAAGCTGCATGCGCGCGGCCCGATGGGGTTGCCGGAACTGACCTCGACCAAGTGGATCGCGTGGGGAGACGGGCAGACCCGCCCGGCCTGACGTCCAAAGCCTTAGGAGACCTGACATCGTGAGTGTGCCCGCCCGGCCGGCGCCGCTGTTCGCCGACATCGACGACGTCTCGCGGCGGTTGGCCGAGACCGGCTACCTACCCGACACCGCCACCGCGACGGCCGTATTCCTGGCCGACCGGCTCGGCAAGCCGCTGCTGGTGGAGGGTCCGGCCGGCGTCGGCAAGACCGAGCTGGCCCGCGCCGTCGCACAGGCCACCGGCTCGGGCCTGGTGCGCCTGCAGTGCTACGAGGGCGTCGACGAGGCCCGCGCGCTCTACGAGTGGAATCACGCCAAGCAGATCCTGCGGATCCAGGCCGGCTCCGGGGACTGGGACCAGACCAAGGACGACGTGTTCAGCGAGGAGTTCTTGCTTTCGCGGCCGCTGCTGACCGCCATCCGGCGGAGCGAGCCGACGGTGCTGCTGATCGACGAGACGGACAAGGCCGACATCGAGATCGAGGGATTGCTGCTCGAGGTGCTGTCCGACTTCGCCGTGACCGTGCCCGAACTGGGCACGATCGTCGCGGAGCGGGCGCCGTTCGTGGTGCTGACTTCCAACGCCACCCGTGAACTGTCCGAGGCGCTCAAGCGGCGCTGCCTGTTCCTGCACATCGACTTCCCGAGCCCCGACCTGGAGCGGCGCATCCTGTTGTCCCGGGTTCCCGACCTGCCGGCGCACCTGGCCGAGGAATTGGTGCGCATCATCGGGGTGCTGCGCGGAATGCAGCTGAAGAAGGTGCCGTCCATCGCCGAGACCATCGACTGGGGCCGCACGCTGCTCGCGTTGGGCCTGGACACCATCGACGACGCGGTTGTCGCCGCCACGCTCGGCGTGGTGCTCAAGCATCAATCCGACCAGCAACGCGCCGCGGGAGAACTGAGGCTCAACTGATGGCCGCCCGCCGCATCCGCCCCAGCCGCCCGCTCGCCCCGCACGGGTTGCCGGGCCACCTGGTCGGCTTCGTGGAAGCGCTTCGCGCGCAAGGCATTTCGGTGGGCCCGTCGGAGACGGTGGACGCCGGGCGGGTGATGGCCACCCTCGGCCTGGCCGATCGTGAGGTGTTGCGGGAGGGGATCGCCTGCGCCGTGCTGCGCCGCCCCGACCACCGCGAAACCTACGACGCCATGTTCGACCTGTGGTTCCCCGCCGCGCTGGGCGCCCGCGCGGTGGTCACCGAGGAGGAGGCCGGCGAGGCCAAGGACGGCGCCCTGCCGCCCGACGACGTCGAGGCGATGCGCCAGATGCTGCTGGAGCTGCTCACCGAAAACCCCGAACTGGCCGACATGGACGAGCGTCTCGTCGCGATGATCGCCCGGATCGTGGAGGCCTACGGCAAATACAGTTCCAGCCGCGGCCCGTCGTTCTCGTCGTATCAGGCGCTCAAGGCGATGGCGCTGGACGAATTGGAGGGCAAGCTGCTGGCGGGACTGCTCGCGCCGTACGGCGACGAGCCCACGCCCACCCAGGAGCAGATCGCCAAAGCGCTGGCGGCCCAGCGAATCACGCAGCTGCGCAAGATGGTCGACGCCGAGACCAAGCGGCGCACCGCCGAGCAGTTGGGTCGCGACCACGTCCAGATGTACGGCATCCCACAGCTTTCGGAGAACGTCGAGTTCCTGCGCGCATCCGGCGAGCAGCTGCGCCAGATGCAACGGGTGGTGGCGCCGCTGGCCCGCACCCTGGCGACCCGGTTGGCCGCGCGCCGGCGGCGCTCTCGCGCCGGGACCATCGACCTGCGCAAGACGCTGCGCAAGTCCATGTCCACCGGCGGGGTGCCGATCGACGTGGTGCTGGCCAAGCCCCGCCCGGCCCGGCCGGAACTGGTTGTGCTGTGCGATGTCTCGGGCTCGGTCGCCGGGTTCAGCCACTTCACCCTGCTGCTGGTGCACGCCCTGCGGCAGCAGTTTTCCCGGGTTCGGGTCTTCGCGTTCATCGACACGACCGACGAGGTGACCCACATGTTCGGCCCGGAAGCCGACCTGGCCGTGGCGATTCAGCGGATCACCCGTGAGGCCGGCGTGTACAGCCGCGACGGGCACTCCGACTACGGCAACGCGTTCGTCTCGTTCCTGCAGGCGCACCCGAACGCGCTGTCGCCGCGCAGCTCGCTGCTGGTGCTCGGCGACGGGCGCACCAACTACCGCGACCCGGCCATCGATGTGCTCGTCGACATGGTGACCGCCAGCCGCCACGCGCACTGGCTCAACCCCGAACCCAAGCACCTGTGGGGCAGCGGCGACTCAGCGGTGCCGCGCTACCAAGAGGTCATCACGATGCACGAATGCCGCTCCGCCAAGCAGTTGGCGGCGGTGATCGACCAACTGCTGCCGGTGTAGACGGCGCGGCTTTATCCGCCGAGCGTCACGCTGGCGTGGCCGTCGGCGCCCAGCGCCACGCTGGCGTGACTCTCGGCGCGGTGGGGCCGCTAGCTGGGGAATCGGTGCCGCTGTTGAGCTCAAGTAAGCTGGCAAATCGTGCAAAAGCAGCTTCGCCGGCTCGGGGTGATGGGTGGGACGTTCGACCCCATCCATTACGGCCACCTGGTGGCCGCCAGCGAGGTCGCCGACCTGTTCGACCTGGACCAGGTGGTCTTCGTGCCCAGCGGCCAGCCCTGGCAGAAGAGCCGGCAGGTTTCCGCCGCCGAGGACCGTTATCTGATGACGGTGATCGCGACGGCGTCCAACCCGCGGTTCTCGGTGAGCCGCGTCGACATCGACCGCGCCGGGCCCACCTACACCCGCGACACGCTGGCCGACCTGCACGCGCTGAACCCCGAATCGCAGCTGTACTTCATCACCGGTGCGGACGCGCTCGAGTCGATCCTGTCGTGGCAGGGCTGGGAGGAGCTGTTCGGGTTGGCGCGCTTCATCGGCGTCAGCCGTCCCGGATATGAGCTGCGCCGCGAACACGTCACCGGCGTCCTCGGCGAGCTCACCGAGGACGCGCTGACCCTCGTGGAGGTTCCGGCGCTGGCGATCTCGTCGACCGACTGCCGCCGGCGCGCCGAGGAGGGCCGCCCGCTGTGGTACCTGATGCCCGACGGTGTGGTGCAGTACGTGTCGAAGCGTCGCCTGTACCGAACGGCCGAACCCAATACGCGCCCAACGACATTCGCGGCGGGAAACAACACGTGACCGCCACCCAGGAAGCCATCGACATGGCCACGGTGGCGGCCGGCGCGGCCGCCTCGAAACTCGCCAACGACGTACTCGTCATCGACGTCTCGAGCCAGCTGGTGATCACGGACTGCTTCGTCATCGCCTCGGCGTCCAACGAGCGGCAGGTCAACGCCATCGTCGACGAGGTCGAGGAGAAGATGCGCAAGGCCGGCTACCGCCCGGCGCGGCGCGAGGGCGCCCGGGAAGGCCGCTGGACCCTGCTCGACTACCGCGACATCGTCGTGCACATCCAGCACCAGGACGACCGGAACTTCTACGCGCTGGACCGGCTGTGGGGCGACTGCCCAGTGATCTCGGTGGACCTCGACGACCCGGAAGGTCCTGCAGACTCGGCGAGCGCGCGATGAGGATCCGCCGCCTGGTGATGCTCCGGCACGGCCAAACCGACTTCAACGCCGGCAGCCGGATGCAGGGACAGCTGGACTCCGCGCTCACCGAACTCGGTCGCGCCCAGGCGGTCGCCGCCGCCGAAGTGCTGGGCAAGCTGCCGCCGCTGCTGATCGTTTCGTCGGACCTGCATCGCGCCTACGACACCGCGGTCACGCTTGGGGAGCGGACCGGGTTGACGGTCCGGGTGGACCCGCGGTTGCGCGAGACCCATTTGGGCGACTGGCAGGGGCTGACGCACACCGAGGTCGACGCGCAGGCCCCCGGCGCGCGGCTGGCCTGGCGCGACGACGCCAGGTGGGCGCCGCACGGCGGGGAAAGCAGGGTCGACGTGGCCGCGCGAAGCGTGCCGGTGGTCGCCGAGCTGGTGGCCGGCGAGCCGGAATGGGGTGACCCCGACGGCCCGGACCGACCCGTGGTGCTGGTGGCGCACGGGGGTCTGATCGCGGCCCTGTCCGCCGCGTTGCTCAAGCTGCCGGTCGACAACTGGCCGATGCTGGGCGGCATGGGCAACGCCAGTTGGGCTCAACTGAGTGGGCATGCCGGTGACTCGGATGTCGATTTCGGCAGCATCCGGTGGCGCCTGGACGTGTGGAACGCTTCTGCTCAGGTCGCCAACGATGTCCTCTGACGCGCCCGCGAGGCCCACCCTGCTGGTGTTCGCCGATTCCCTGTCCTATTACGGGCCCACCGGCGGCTTGCCCGCCGACGACCCGCGCATCTGGCCCAATATCGTTGCCACCCAACTGGGTTGGGACGTGGAACTGATCGGGCGCATCGGCTGGACTTGCCGCGATGTCTGGTGGGCGGCGACGCAGGACCCGCGGGCCTGGGCGGCGCTGCCCCGGGCGGGTGCGGTGATCTTCGCGACCGGCGGGATGGATTCGCTTCCCTCGGTGCTGCCGACCGCGGTGCGCGAGCTGATCCGCTACGTGCGGCCGCCGTGGCTGCGGCGCTGGGTCCGCGACGGCTACGCGTGGCTGCAGCCCCGGCTCTCGCCGGTGGCCCGGTCGGCGCTGCCGCCGCACCTGAGCGCCGAATACCTCGAACAGACCCGCGGCGCAATCGATTTCAATCGCCCGGGCATTCCGATCGTGGCGTCGCTGCCGTCGGTGCACATCGCCGAGACGTACGGCAAGGCTCACCACGGCCGCGCGGGGACGGTGGCCGCGATCACGGAATGGGCGCAGCAACACGACATTCCCCTGGTGGATCTCAAAGCCGCTGTGGCCGAACAGGTTATGAGTGGGCGCGGCAATCCCGACGGCATCCATTGGAATTTCGAAGCCCATCAGGCGGTCGCGGAGCTGATGCTCAAGGCACTGGCAGAAGCCGGCATTGCCAACGAGAAGCCGCGCGGGTAGCGGCCATGGCACGCGCCGGCGACGATGCAGAGCGAAGCGATGAGGAGGAGCGGCGCCCATGGCCGTCGTGGTGGTGACCGATGCGTCGTCGCGCCTGCCCGCCGATCTGCTCGAAAAGTGGGCCATCCGCGTGGTTCCGTTGCACATCCTGCTCGATGGCCGCGACCTCCGCGACGGCGTGGACGACATCCCCGACGACATCTACAAGCAGCACGCGACCACCGCGGCGGCCACCCCGGCCGAACTGGCCAACGCCTATCAGCAGGCGCTGGCCGACAGCGACGGTGACGGCGTCGTGGCGGTGCACCTTTCCTCGGCGCTGTCCGGAACCTACGGGGCCGCCCAACGGACCGCGGCCGACCTCGACGCGAACGTGCGCGTCGTCGACTCGCGCTCGGCCGCAATGGGAACCGGGTTCGTGGCGCTGGCCGCCGCCCGCGCCGCGGCCGACGGCGGCGACCTGGGCGCCGTCGCGGGCGCAGCCACTTCGGCGGTGTCGCGCGGCCACGCGTTCGTGGTGGTGCACCGGCTGGACAACCTGCGTCGCAGCGGACGCATCGGCGGGGCCACGGCGTGGCTGGGGACCGCGCTGGCGCTCAAGCCGCTGTTGCGCATCGATGACGGCAAACTCGTTCTCGCCCAACGGGTGCGGACCGTGACGGCCGCGACCGCGGCGATGATCGACCGGGTGTGCGAAGTCGTCGGCGAGAACTCCGCGGCCCTGGCGGTGCAACATGTGGCCAACCCGGAGGGCGCGAGCGAGGTGGCGGCGGAGCTGGCGCGGCGGCTGCCCGCCTGCGAGCCGGCGATCGTCGGTCCGTTGGGCCCGGTGCTCGGGCTGCACGTCGGCCCCGGGGCCGTCGCGGTGTGCCTGGACTTAGCTCCTGGCGCCTGACGCCACCGGTGCCGCCACGGCCGGGGGACGGCCGTAGTCACCGCGCGGGTGCACGACGAGCGGCCACCAGAACCAGCGACCGAGCAGGGTGGCGATCGACGGCATCAGCAGCGTGCGCACGATCAGGGTGTCGAGCAGCAGGCCGATGCATACCGTGGACCCGAACTGCCCCAGCACGCGCAGTTCGCTGCCGAGCATCGCCGCCATGGTGAAGGCGAACACCAGGCCCGCTGCCGTCACCACCCCACCGGTGCCGGCCATCGAGCGGATGATCCCCGTCTTGAGCCCGTGGTGGATCTCCTCTTTGAACCGCGACACCAGTAGCAGGTTGTAGTCAGATCCGACCGCCAGCAGGATGATGACCGACAGCGCCATCACGATCCAGTGGATTCTGATGCCGAACAGGTCCTGCCAAATCAGCACCGACAGCCCGAATGACGCGGCGATCGAACTGGCCGCGGTGCCGACGATCACCAGCGCAGCAACCACGCTCCGGGTGAGCAGCAGCATGATCATGAAGATCAGCGTCAGGGCCGACACCACCGCGATCATCAGGTCATATTTTTCGCCGTCGGCCATGTCCCGGAACGTCGCGGCGGTTCCGCCGAGATACACCCGGGCATCCGACAGCGAGGACTGTTTCAACGCCTCCTGCGCGGCGGTGCGTTCGGCGTCGACCCGTGCGATGCCCTCCGGCGTCATCGGATCACCCTGATGGGTGATGAAGAACCGGGCCGACTTACCGTCCGGCGACAGGAACATGCGAAGGCCCGTCTGGAAATCGGGGTTGTCGAAGGCCTCCGGCGGCAGGTAGAAGAAGTCGTCGTTCTTGGACTGATCGAAGCTTTGCCCCATCACGATGGCGGTGTTGCTCATCGCCTCCATCTGATCGATCATCGCCTTGAACGTCTGGTAGAGCGTCAGCGTGATGCCCCTGGTGTTCTTCAGCGTCGAGATCAGCACGGGGAACAGCGCATTCAGGTCGTGGGTGGCCTTGGCGGTGTGCGCGATATCGGCGGTGAGGTAGTGGAACTGCTCGGCGAGCTGATCGAAGCCGTCGAACGTGTCGAAGAGGGACCGGATGCCGATGCACAACGGGATGTCGTAGCAGTGCCTCTCCCAGTAGAAGTAGCTACGTACCGGCCGGAAGGTGTCGTCGAAATCCGCGATGTGGTCGCGCAACTTGTCGGTGATCTGCGATGTCACCTCGGTGGTCTTCGCGCTGTCGTCGGCGGCGTTGGCCAAATCCAGCGACACCTCGTACTGGCGTTGCGTGGTGTCGATCTGGGTCTGCAGATCATCGGCCATCCGCAGGATGTCGGCAATGCGGTCCTTGAGGAAGCTCATGTTCTGCATCGTCGTCTGGCTCTGGATGCTGTTCTGGAACGGAATCGAGCTGTGCTGGATGGGGATTCCCAGCGGCCGGGTGATGTCCTGGACCATGGCGATGCCCTGCGTGCGCATCTCGTTCTTTGCCACCCGGTCCAACACCAGCATGTCGGCCGGGTTTCGCATGTCGTGGTCGGACTCGACCATCAACAGGTCGGGATTCATTCGCGCCTCGGAGAAATGCCGGTTCGCCGCCTCTTGCCCTTGATTGGACGGGGCTGACAACGGCAGGTAATGGCGGTCGTTGTAGCTCGTGTGGTAGCTCGGCAGGGCGATCATGCCGACCAGCACGACCGCGCCACTGACGGCCAAAATCGGTGCGGGCCAACGCACTACCGCGGTGCCCACCCGCCGCCACAGCCGACCGCGCTTGGCCTGCCGTTCGAAGAAGTGGAAGCGGCTGCCGACGAAGACCACGGCGGGCCCCAGGCTCAGTCCGGCCGCGACCACGACCAGCATGCCGATCGCGACGGGTGCGCCCATGGTGTTGAACCAGGGCAACCGCGAAAAGCTCAGGCAATAGGTCGCACCGGCGATCGTCAGGCCCGAACCCAGGACGACCGGAGCGACGCCCTTGAACGTGGTGTAGTACGCGCTTTCTCGATCCTCGCCGGCGGCGAGCGCTTCCTGGTAGCGGCCGACGAGGAAGATGCCGTAGTCGGTCCCGGCGGCGATCGCCAGCATGGTGAGGATGTTCGCGGCGAAGGTGGTGAGCCCGAATGCGTTGTGATACGCGAGAACCGCGACGACCCCGCGCGCACACGCCAGGGCGACAAAGGTCATGAACAGCTGGAGCAGCGTGGTGACGATGGACCGGTAGACCAGCAGCAACATGATCGCGATGGCGCCCAGCGTGAACAGGGTGATCTTGGCCAGGCTGGCGTTGCCGATGATGTGCATGTCGTCGGACAGCGCGGCGGGACCGGTGACGTAGGCCTTCACACCGGGCGGCGCCTTGTTCTCCTCGATCACCTTGCGGACCGCGTCCACGGACTCGTTGGCCTGTGTGGTGCCCTGGTTACCGGCGAGGTTTATCTGCACATAGGCGGCCTTGGCGTCGGCGCTCTGTGCCCCGGCCGCGGTCAGCCGGTCTCCCCAGAAGTCCTGGATGTGCTGGATGTGCTTGGAATCCTGCCGCAGTTGGCGAATGACGTTGTCGTAGTAGTGGTGCGCGTCGGGGCCGAGGGGTTGTTGGCCCTCCAGCACGATCATGACGGTGCTGTTGGAGTCGAATTCGCGGAAGTTGTGGCCCATCCGCATCATGGCCTTCATCGACGGCGCGTCCAGCGGAGCCATCGGCGCCGAATGCGCCTCGCCGACTTTTTCCAGCGTGGGGACGATGACATTCACCAACACGGTGACCGCCACCCAGCCCAAAATGATCGGTATCGCGAAGATTCGGATCGCGTGGGGCAGATACGGGCGGTGGCCGCGATCCGCCATGCTGGGCTTGGTTCTGATCGGACCGGTGTCCGCCGTGCTCGCGTCGCGCTCCGCCTTGTCGATGTCGGTCATGCGGACTTCACCAGGCAGAAGGTCTGGGCGTTGTGGCCGTCGGAATTCTGGCTGTCGCGGACGACGCCGTCCACGCTGATCTTGCAGCTGATTCGGCTGCCGTCGCTTTGCGCCATGATGTTGGCGCTCACCGAGGGAAGCGTGGTGGAGATGGTGGTCGACCAGGGCAGCGGCGCGTTGTTGATCTGGTGGGTGTTGGCGTTCTCGTCCCAGTAGTTGATGTTCGCGGTGGATCCGGGCGGCCCGGAGATGTCGTAGACGACGACCTTCGGATTGAACTGCACGATCTCGATCCCCTTGCCCGCATTCGCGTTGAGGTCCTGGGACCCGAAAATTTTGTGTAGCCGCGAGACCACCAAGGCCGAGACGGCGAGCACGACCACCAACACCAGAGGAATCCACGCTCGCCTGAGCGCCCGGGTTAGGGCCTTCATCTTGACCGCCTTCCGCTCGCCCCGTGCGGATCACCGCCGTCGCCGACAACACCCGTTGCCGATACATTGCTCAGCTAAGCATCGTAGACCTAGTGCACGGAACCGTTCCTCTGGGTCCGCGCTAACGGGGCGGCCGACGCTGGGTTAGCGCGTCACCCGGCCGGTGACCGGCGGCAGATCGGCAAGCGTGACAATCCCGGGCCTGGCTGCGACGACAGCCGGAACGGCGTTGGTAACCGGCATCGCGGTGTAGATCATTCCCAGTCCCATGAAGCCGGGTTCCGTCCAATCCTTCGGCGGCAGGCAATGCAGGACGGTGCGCATGTTGGGCAGGCCGAACACCTGGATGACGTGGCCGTGCTCCAGCGGTTTGGGCGGGACCACATGGCTGCCCATGGTCCAGTTGAATCCGACGCTGACCACGTTGCGGTCGCCCTCCCAGCCGCGGTGGTAGCCGTAGACGCTGCCGACCGTTCCCTCGGGGATCTTCATGAAGCCCAGATCGGAGTCGGCGGTGGCCGCGGTGAACGTGACGTCGAACGTCATCTTGTCCAGTTTGGCGCCGACCGCGTCGGCCATCATCGCGGCCGATTCCGCGAAGACCTCGCTTTCCCGGCGGACGCTTTCCGCCAGTCCCGGCGTGTCGGGGTCTTGCGAGAACCCCATCGCCGTTTGCGTTTCCGCCGACTCATACGTCGAGCAGTCCACCGACTCGGTGATGCGGATCTCGTCGACGCGCTCGCACGATGCGGACAGCACCATCCCGACCATGTTCGTCATCCCGGGGTGCGCTCCGCTGCCGAAGATCGTCGCACCGCCCCGTTCGCAGGCGTCCTGGATGCGCTTGCGGTCCTGGGGTGTTTGCTTGCCGCCGGTGATCCAGGCGGCGCTGGTGCACACGTTGACGCCCGACTCCAGCAGCCGCACCAGTTCGTCGACGTTCGGCCACAAGGGGTTGTAGCAGCACGCGTCGGGTCGCAGCGCCAGCAGCGCATCGATGTCGTTGGTGGCCTTGATCCCCGTCGGCTCCGGCCAGCCGGACAGCTCGGCGGCGTCCACGCCGACCTTTTCGGCGCCGTGGGCATACACCCCGACCAGTTCCATGTCCGGTCGGCCGATGATGGCGTGCAGCGACCGCCGCCCGATGTTGCCGGTCGTCCACTGGATCACGCGATAGGGACGGTCTGCGCTGGTCGGGCTCATTGGGGGCTCCTTTGCCGGTGCGATTGGACCCATTATGTTCAACCCGGCCCGCGAGAATGCGGGCCGGTCGTCCCGATCGACGGGAGGCCGGCCGAGTTCCTACGCGGGTTCGGCTTAGCCGTCCAACCGGGTGAATTGGTCGCGGCGGTATTGCTCGACGCACGCCGCGCGCCGGATCTTGCCGCTCGTCGTGGTGGGAATCGACCCCGGCGGCACCAGAACGAGGTCGCCGACATTCACGCCGTGCGCGTTGGATATCGCGGAGGTGACGTCGCGCTTGATGCAGGTGAGCCAGTGCCCGATGTCCTGGGCGTCGTCGTGGGAATGGCCTCGCTTCTTGAGCTCGACGACGGCGACCAGCTCCTCGGTGCTTCTGACCGGAACCGAGATCGCCGCGACCCGGCCGCCCGTGATCTGCTGAACGGTCGCCTCGATGTCCTCGGGATAGTGATTGCGCCCACGGATGATCAGCAGGTCCTTGATGCGGCCGACGATGAACAGGTCACCCTCGAAGATGAAACCCAGGTCCCCGGTCTTCAGCCAGGGGCCTTCGGGGGTGCCCGGCGACGGGTCGGCGAGCGTTGCGCCGAAGCAGCGTTGCTCCTGAAGCGGTTTGCCCCAGTAGCCGTCGGCGACATTGGGCCCGTGCACCCAGATCTCGCCCACCAAGCCCTGCGCGCACTCGCGGTTGGTGTCCGAGTCGACGATCCGCAGCGTGGGTGATTGCGGCACTTGGTATTTGACCAGCGCGGTGCCGGTCCCTTCTGCACATCGCCGCGCGCGGCCCGCGGACAGCTCGTCGATGTCGAAGGCGACCGCGCTCGACGACTCATGCCAGGTGCCCGCCGTGACGAAGACGGTCGCCTCCGCCAATCCATACGAGGGACGCATCATGTGGTCGCGAAAGTTGAAGTGGGCGAACCGGTCAACGAAACGGTGCAGCGTTGCCGGCTCGACGCGCTCGGCACCGCTGATGATGCCCAGCACCTCGCCGAGGTCGAGCCCGGCCAGGTCGGCGTCGGTTGTCTTGCGGGCGGCCAGGTCGAAGGCGAAGTTGGGCGCCGCCGACCAGGCATGAGGATTCTCGGCCAATGACCGCATCCATCTGGCCGGCCTCTCCAGGAAGGAAACCGGACTGGTCAGCTCGCCGCGATAGCCACCCAGGATCGGCGCGCAGATTCCCAGCACCAAGCCCATGTCGTGGTAGAAGGGCAACCACGACACGATCGTGGTATCCGCGGGGGCTTTGACGTGGGAGTCCGCGAAGAAGCTGCGCATCAGCTGCTCGAAATTCACCTGGAGATTGCGGTGCGAGACGATTACTCCCGTCGGCGCCCGCGTCGAACCCGAGCTGTACTGCAGATAGGCGATGCTGGGCATGTCGGCCGCCCGAACGCTCGTTCCGCCCTCCGCGTCGAGATTGAGCGAATCCATTTCGATGATCTTGGGAACGGTGGCCAGGCGGGCCTCGTCGACGTATTTGACGATGTCTTCGGCGACCGCCGACGTCGTGAGCACCACCGAGGGCGCCGTATCGGAAAGGACCGCACTCACCCGCTCATGGCTCGAGCCCTTGTGCGGCAACAGCAGCGGAACCGCGATCAGCCCGGCCTGCATGGCTCCGAGAAACGCCTCGACGTAGTCGAGGGATTGGGGGGCCAGGATCACCGCACGGTCTCCGACCGACCCGTGCTGGCTGAGCTCGCGTGCCGCGTTCATGGTTCGGCGGGACACCTGTGACCACGTGAGGCTGTGCGGAACTCCGGCCCAATCGTCGGTGTAATCGGTGAACGTGTACGCCACGTCGTCGGGCCGCAGGCTGGCACGTCCGTGCAGCATGGACAGGATTGTTGACTGAGCCATCGGGGTTACATCACGTCCGTAGTAGTTCGTCGACTCCGATGGAGTCAGTGGTCGGTTTGCAGCGCGCTGTGCGACAACACGGACATGGCACCGGCGAGAATCTGGGAGAACGGGTCCGCGCCGCCGCCGAAGGTCGCCTGGTTGGCCGGCGCGGTGACCTCCGCTGGATCGAAGCCATGCACCGGGTCCACCTGAACCGGGGCGGTCGACGGGTCGTCGTTTCGCGAGTAGCCCGCGTTCACCCTGGGGATCAAGATGGCGTCGAGTTTGTTCAGCGTGTCCTCCGGGATCCCGATGTATTTCAGCGGCATCACCAGCGGAAGGTGCTTCTCCGGCACCATGATCGTCGTGTCTTTCGCGCCCCGGGAGTTGATCGTGGTTCGGATGTTCTGCGGCGGCACCATGCTCCGGTTGGTGAAGGCCACCGCGGTGTGACCGGTGGCCAGACCCATCAGCGTGTTGGCGAAGGCGAACAAGTTGTCGGGCCGGTCGGGGAAGTCCGCGATGGAGTCGTACGCGGCCACGAACCTGTCAGTGTCGTACTGGCTCTCGTAGGTCGGCGGCATGGTGTAGTCGAGCGCGGGAACGGTGCTGCCGACCGGGAACACGGCGGTCAGAAAACTCTGACCGAAGGCGTGATGCCCGATCGGGTCGCCGAATGTGGCGAAGTTCAGCGTGTTTGGCGGCGGGGCGGTCGGGTCAGTTGCCAGCCGCGCCTGCGCGCCGTCGACCACGAACCCGCCCTCGGACAGGCCGATCGCCGTACCCGGGCGACCGTTTTTGATCGCGGCAACAAGGTTGTCCACTCCCGTGTCGACCGACTCGCCGACGCTGGGGCCGTCCAGACCCAGACCCGGGATGATCTCGTCGCCGGCCTTGCCGATTCCCGGGAAGAGCCGCCCCAGCACGTGGCCTTGAACCTGCCCCGCCGGGTAGTCGATGATTTTGCGCTGCTGGCCGGGAAACCACTGGGCGCCCTCCTGGCGGATGTACTCGTCGTAGGGGATGCCAAGAACGTGAGCGCCGCCGAGGGCGTACGCCGTCTGGTCGCCCGGGGCCCCCGGCGTCGGCGGTCCGCCGATGGGCGTGTCGTCGGCCGATGCCGCCCCCACGCCGAAATACACTGTGGCGCCGACAGTTACCAGCGCGGTAGCCCTTGCGAGTGTTTTGTTCATCCCTGCCCCCGACCGCTGTGCTTGTCTAGTTTCACATACATGAGGTGTGCCTGCTAACCGGTTTGCGGCTCGGCGCGTCCGAGTTGCGAGCGCCGCGGGTTCGGCCGCGACGGCCACCAGTTCGCCCGCCCGAACAGCGCCGCGACGGCCGGCACCGTGATGGTGCGTACCAGGAAGGTGTCCAGCAAAATTCCGACACCGATCACGAAACCGCCCTGAACCACGGTGCCGATGCTGGAGAACAGCAGGCCGGCCATCGAGGCCGCGAAGATCAGGCCCGCGGCGGTGATCACACCGCCCGTCGAGCTCAGCGTGCGAATGATGCCGTAGCGCACGCTGTTCGGGGACTCGTCGCGCATTCGCGAGACGAGCAGCATGTTGTAGTCGGCGCCGACCGCGACCAGGACCACGAATGCCAGCGGGGGCACGCTCCAATGCAAGTGCTGGCCCAGCATGAACTGGAAGAACACCACACCGATGCCCACCGCCGACAAGTACGAAACGACCACGGACGCAACCAGATAGAGCGGCGCGACAATCGCACGCAGCAACGCGATCAGGGTCAGGAGCACGACGATGAGGGTCACCGCGATGATGAACCGGATGTCGTGCTGGTAGTAGTCGCGCGTGTCCTTTAGGCCGACGGTGTATCCCGCCATCGAAATCTTGGCGTCCGCCAAGCTGGTGTTCGGTTGGGCTCCCCGAGCGGTCGCGGTGATCGCGTTGACCTGATCCATGGCTTCGGTGCTGAACGGGTTGAGCTTGGTCTGAACCAAATACCGCACCGAGTGGCCGTCCGGCGAGATGAAGACCTTGGCGGCCTCCTGGAACTCTTTGAGATGTAAAAGCTGCGCCGGGATATTGAACCCGGCCATCGCCGGTTGCGCCGCATCGTGTTTGAGCGACAGCAAAAACGTCGCCGACTCACTCAGCCCGGCACCCAGCTTCTTGACCTGCTCGACGAGTTGGGCCACCGCGTCGGCCACCTGCCGGCTCCCACCCGCGAACCGGTCCGCGCCGTTTTGCAGGCTGTTCAGGTTGGACTGCAGGCCACCAGGCTGATCCATCCCCATGGTGCGCAGCACGTTGGTGAGCTTGCCGACCGCGGTGCGCAGGCGATCGGTCGACGCCTTCAGGGTCTGTCTGTCCGGATAGGCCTGCAGCTGGTGGGACAGGTCGTTGATGGCGTCGAGGTCCGCTTGGTCGCGGGAGCCGACCAACTGCTCGAACGTCCCGCGGGTTGCGCTGCACGACGCATCGGCGTCGCAGACGGGGTTGCCCTGCAGCGCCGCCAGCACCGGGCCGATCCAGGCGAACATGTTCTTGGCGGCCGAGAAGTTCCACCCCATGGTGTTGGTCAGCGAGTTGACGTGGTCGACGAGCTGGGCCGCGATGTCGACCTCTTTGACCAGCGTGTCGCCGCTGTACTGGTTCTTCGTGGAGGAAAGGGCGTTTTCCAGTTCCTGCACGCTGGCGGCGAGCTGGCTGACCTGGCCGCGCACGTCGCCGAGGCTGTCGGCCAGCGTGCCGGCGCCTTCGACCAGCCGGTTGAGGTCGTTTGTGTGCTCGTTGATCAGGGTCGACCCGCCGGCCAGAAAGGAGCCGATGGCGCCCGCCTGATAGGTGGCTCGGAATTGTTCCGGCACATTTCCGGTGGGACGAGTGATGCCGCTGATCGCGGCGATGTTCGGCAGCTGGCTGACGCGGTCGGCCATCTGTTCCAAGTCCGCGAGGGCCTGCGGCGTGCGGAGGTCATGCGGCGATTGGATGAGGATGTACTCCGGAATCGACTGGTTCACGGGGAAGTGGCGATCCAGTGCGGCGTACCCGATGGAGCTCGGGGCCGAAGCCCGCAGGGCTTTGCGGTCGTCGTAGTTGTAGCGCACCAGGCCGGCGCAACTGGCCAAAATGATCAACACCAACACGCTGGCAACCAGGTGCGCCTTCGGCCGGCGCACGATGCGGATGCCCGAACGCCGCCAGAACCGGGCGGTCAGCTCGCGCCGCGGCTTGACCCAGCCGCGGGGGCCGGCGAGCACCAGGATCGCGGGCAGCAAGGTCATCGCGGCGAGGAATGCCACGGCGATCCCGATGGCCGAGGACACCCCGACCGTTTCGAACACTCCCATCCGGGCGAAGCTGATGAGGAGGAAGGTGAGGCCCACGGTGGTGGCGGACGCGGTGATCACTTTCCCGATCGAGATCATCGCCCTCTTGACCGCCTGGTCGTAATCCGCGCCGGACCGCAGGTAGTCGTGATATCGGCTGGTCAGAAACACGGCGTAATCCGTTCCGGCGCCGGCCATGATCGCGCTCAGGAACACGATGGACTGGTTCGAGACGCCCGAGCCGGTCAGCTGGGAGTAGCCCGCCACCAGCGCCTGGGCGATCACCAGCGACAGCCCGATCGTGATCAGCGGCAGCAGCATGGTGACCGCGCTGCGGTACACCACCAGCAGGACGATCAGCACCAGCACGGAGATAGCCAGCTCGATCGGTAGCCGGTCCCGATTACCCGCGACCGTGAGGTCGGCGACGGTCGCCGCGGGTCCGGTGACGTTTACGGTGAGATGCGTCCCGGGTGGGGCCTGTTCCATCGTGCGTTTGACGATGTCGGCAATGCGGTTGAAGGCGGTGTAGGACTGGGGAGTGCCCAACTCGCCCGCCACGCCGACCGGCAGTACCCAAGCCTTGTGGTCCTGGCTGGTCACGACCGAGCGCAGCGGTGGGGTGCTGATGAAATCCTGCAGCATCACGACGTCTCGGGTGTCCGCGCGCAGGGCGTCCACCAGTTTTCGGTACCCGGCCTCGTCGGCGGGGCCGAGCCCCTTGTCGTCAGTCAGGACCACCAACAGGAGATCTTCCGACGCCGATTCGTGAAACGCCTCGGTCATCTTTCGCGCGGTGACGTTCGACGGTGCGTCGCTGGGCAGGATCGCGAGCGGATGCTTCTGGGCCATCTCGTTCAGGGAGGGGAGGGTCAGCGGCATGGCGACCGCAATAGCCACCCAGAGCCCGATCACCGCCCAGGGCCACCGCACCACAAAATCGGCTAGCCGTCGCATATTGGCCTCACCTCAAACCACACGATTTCGCATTCCGAGAATATTTCCCATTCCGAGCCATTGAACTACTTCACGCTAGGCAACGCGTCCCCAATGGCCGCTGTCGGCGACCCGCGCGCACACGGACTTCATTGCTTCCATGTAGCGGGTGGCCGATTTCAGGGCGACGGGATTGTCGGGATACATGATCGCCATTGCCGTGCCCTCGCCGTACCGAAACACGTAAATGGTCAATTGATACGAATAGCGACCGTCGGAATAAATTCCCAAATTATTCGCATAACCCAGGTCAGCCGCGGCAAGGACGGCGTTGAGCGGCGCGGCTCCGCCGTGCAGGAAGTTCGATACCGGAAAATTCGGCTCCGGCCACTTCAACCACGGCGCCAATTCCAACACGCGGTAATACGGCACCTTCGCCAAGTCCAGACCCGAATCGAAGGAAGCCTGCGCCGCCCACGCGGCCTCGGCGAACGAGGCCGCGGCTATTGGCACCGTGATCGGAACCAAGCCGGTAAACCAACCCTGCGTCATGAAATTGTCCGTGGTCCTGCGGGTGTCCCTGGGGGTGAGGCCGTAATACGTAAGGGCCCCGGTGAATTCGTGCTCTACCAGGGCAAAGCAGGCGAACAGGCCGCCGATGAAGCGCGCACCGACGGCGGTGCAGGCCGACTCGAACCGCTCCGTCTGTTCCGGGTCCATCAGGAATTCGGATAGCAACTCACTGCCGCTCGGCTCCGACGGATCACCCAGCGGGAGCGGAAATTCGGGAAAGCCTCCGTTGTTGTTCTCGGCGAAGTCGACCCAGGCGCGCACCTGCGGCGACTCCAGGGTCAACGCCGACACGTACTGGCGCTCGCGCGCACAGAAATCGTTGAAGCTGCCTGCCTCGGGAAGCGCGAGGGGTTCACCGCCGCCGCTCAGCGCCGCATACATCCCGCTGGCCTCCAGCATCGTCGTGCCGACCAGCGTCGCGTCCCCGTGAACATGATCCATGGCGACAAAGAAAGTGAAATGACCCTCGTTTCGGACGATTCCGAAGGTGAAACAGCCCCACTCCAGCGGATTCGGAATGGCCACCAGATGCGCCCGAATCTCCTCAACCGTCATCGTGCCGTGGTCGATCGGCGTGAATTCAATATCGGCGGGATCGCTGAGGGTGTGCCTGATGAACTCCCCATTTTCAGTAGGTTCGAACCAGCTGCGGAAGGTGTCATGCCGGCGCAGATACGCATTGACGGCGTGATCCATGGCGGCGATGTCGCACTGGCCGGGTACATCGCAAGTGGCGATGATCTGCCGAGAGAAGTCAAGCCCGGCGGCCGTCCGCTCGTGGTAGTTGCGAAGGTGCTGGCCTTGCATGTAGCTGACGGGCACCGAACTCACCGGCGCTTGGCGGGCCTTCTCCAGGGACGCGGCCGTCGGATGCCACGAGATGACCGATCCCACGGTGGGCGTCCAGTCACCGAGTGAGCCGATCCTGATTTTCCCGATGCGCAATATGTTCTCCCCGAGTTTCACGGCGGCACTTCGGCCCCGCCGGTAGCGAGACCCAAGATAGCCCCCTCCGGCAGCCACCGTCCCCGACATGCACATATCCGCGCCCAACTGCTCATGGGACGGCGGGCGCCGGTCATCGAACGCACCGTGCAACGGGCCCCGCCGGGCCTTGCCGACAGCCGCAGATCATGACATCTGCGCGTCGCGGCGCCGGGAACCGGCCGGCGCTTGTAATACTGGTCCGCGTAGGCGATTCGGCTGCGGCAACCCGGGCTGGATGTGTAGATTCGCGATGACAGTCGCTGTAAGGCAGTACCCGGGGGGGTTCTGCCAGCTCTGGTCCTGGGTGTGTGCAGTGAGCGGCCTAGGACGTGGTTCGAAGTAGCCACGGCTCCGGTGCCGCAAGGGCCCGCGGGCATCAAATTTTCCGGTCGAAACGGGGAGGACAACCGCATGACATCCGTCGAGGACCCGATGGAGCGGGCGTCGGCTTCTGGGGGCTTCGCGATCGTCGGGTACGCGGCGCGTTTTCCGGGTGCGGCGGATGCGGACGAATTCTGGCGGGTGCTGGCCGAAGGCCGGGATGCGATATCGGAGGTGCCCGAGGACCGGTGGGATGTCGACGAGTTCTTCGATCCGGATCCCGATGTGCCCGGCAAGGTTGTCACCCGTCGGGCGGGCTTCGTCGATGACGTAACCGGGTTCGACGCGCCGTTTTTCGGCATGTCGGCGCGCGAAGTCAGGTTGATGGACCCGCAGCATCGGCTGCTGCTGGAGACGGCGTGGCGGGCGGTGGAGCATTCGGGCACCGCGCCAACGGCTTTGGCGAATTCCAACACCGGCGTGTTCGTCGGTTTGGCCACCCATGACTACCTGGGGATGGCTTCCGGCGAGCTGGCTTATCCCGAGATCGAGGCCTATATGGCGATCGGGACGTCGAACGCCGCGGCAGCGGGCCGGATCAGCTATCGGATGGGGCTGCAGGGCCCTTCGGTCGCCGTCGACACCGCATGCAGTTCGTCGTTGGTGGCGATCCATCAGGCATGCCAGGCGCTGCGGTTGGGGGAATGCGACCTCGCGCTGGCCGGCGGCGCGAACGTCATGCTCACCCCGGCCACCATGATCACCTTTTCCCACGCACACATGCTCGCGCCAGACGGCAGGTGCAAGACCTTCGATGCGGCCGCCGACGGCTACGTGCGCGGCGAGGGTTGCGGTGTCATTGTCGTGAAGCGGCTCGAGGACGCGATCCGCGACGGTGACCGCATCAGGGCGGTGATCCGGGGCAGCGCGATCAACCAGGACGGTGCATCGGGTGGCTTGACCGTCCCGAATGGCATTGCGCAGCAAAAGGTTATCGCCGAGGCGTGCAAGCGCGCCGGCATCGCACCCGGCGACGTCGGCTACCTGGAGGCACACGGAACCGGGACCTCGCTGGGCGATCCGATCGAGGCGCAGGCGGCAGGCGCGGTGTTCGGCGAGGGGCGCGACCCCAGCCGTCCGCTGTTAATCGGTTCGGTTAAAACGAATATCGGCCATCTGGAGGCCGCCGCGGGGATCGCGGGCGTGATCAAGGTCATCCTGGCGCTCGAGCACGAGTTGCTGCCGCGACACCTGCACTTCCGCACTCCGTCGCCACACATTCCATGGGAGCGGCTTGCGGTGCAGGTCGTGCAGGAGGCCACCGCCTGGGAGCGCGACGGCCGGCCACGCATTGCGGGAGTCAGCTCGTTCGGCTTCGCCGGGACCAACGCGCACGTGATCATCGAGGAAGCGCCCGCAGAGGCGGGGCAGGTCGCGGTCGCGCCCGGTCCGGGCGACCAACGGTTCCGGGTGCTTCCGCTCTCGGCGCGCACGCCGGCCGCGCTGGTGCAGATCGCCGATCAATACCGCAGCTGGTTGAGCGCGCACCCGGAAGCCTCGTTGACCGACGTCTGCTTCACCGCCGGGGTGGGGCGAGCGCACTTCGAGCACCGCGCCGCGTTGGTGGTCAACTCGAAGGAATCCGCCGCCGAGCTGCTCGGTGCGCTCGCGGACGACCGGCCGGCGCCCGGCCTGCTGCGCGGGCTGTCCGACGACACGCCGAAGACCGCGTGGCTGTTCACCGGTCAAGGCAGCCAGTACCCGGGCATGGCCCGAGAGCTCTTCGACACCGAGCCGGTGTTCGCCGAGACGGTGAACCGCTGCGCGGCGGTGGTCGCGGACGTTCTCGAAAAACCGCTGCTGGATGTGATTTTCGACGTGGATGGCCCCGACAGCGAAGAGACGTTGCGGCAGACCTCCTACGCCCAGCCGGCCCTGTTCGCGGTGGAGATGGGCCTGGCCCGGCTGTGGCAGTCGTGGGGGTTCGAACCGGACGTCGTGCTGGGCCACAGCGTGGGTCAATTCGCGGCGGCCTGCGTGGCGGGCGTGTTCAGCCTGGAGGACGGCGCGCTGCTGATGGCCGAGCGCGGCCGGCTGTTCGGCAGTCTGCCCGAGGGTGGTCGCATGGTCGCGGTGTTCGCGGCCGCCGAGCGGGTCGAGGCCCTCACCGACGAATTCCCGAGCCTGTCGGTGGCCGCCTACAACGGTGCCAACACCGTGCTTTCGGGGCCGGCGCAGGATCTGGACCAGGCGGTGGCCCGGCTGGCGGCCGATGGTGTGCGATGCGACTGGTTGGACACCAGCCACGCCTTCCACTCGTCGTTGCTCGATCCGATCCTCGACGACTTCGAGTCGTACGCGAATCGGTTTGATTTCAGTCCGCCGCAACGGATTTTGGTGTGCAACCGCACCGGGGCCGCGCTCGGTAGGAGCGTGAGACTCGACGGCGCCTACTGGCGTCGCCACGCGCGCCAACCAGTGGAATTCGCCAAGAGCGTGCGCACCCTCGCCGAGCTGAATTGCAAGGTGTTGCTCGAGATCGGCCCGCAACCGGTGCTCACCGCCGCGGCCCTGCGGGCCTGGCCCGACCCGGGCACCGCGCCGCGGGCGATCGCCTCATTGCGTCGCGGCGCCGCCGACCACCGCCAGATCGGCGAAGCCCTCGCGGGTGCGTATGTCATGGGCCACCTGCCCGACTTCGCCGCCGTCACAGGACCGGCGCGCAAGCTCGACCTGCCGACCTACCCGTTCCAGCATCGCGAGTACTGGTATCGCGATAATCGGGAGCGGCCCAACCAGCAGCAGAACACCGCCACCAGCACCGAAACCGTCCGGCTTCTGGAGGACGGCCGGATCGAGGAACTCGCGGCGCTGCTCGACGGCACGAGCGGCGACCAGCAGACCTTGCATGTGCTGAGAAAGCTTGCCGCACAACACAACCAACAGCGTGACACGCGTTCCATCGCGGATGACCGCTACGAGGTTCGCTGGGAGACGTCCACCGCCGAGCCCGCAAAGGTCCCGGACCCCGACGCCGCGCTGCCGGCGTGGCTGCTCATCGGCAACGATGCCGAAGCGGTTCGGCCATTGGTCGACGTGCTGACCTCCCGTGGGCACCAGCACCGGATTCTCGGGTTGCCGGTGTCCGACGCCGACGAGGAGCACCTCGCGGCCGCCTTGCGCGCCGCGGAGGCTGACGAATCGACGTTGCGAGTCCTGCACGTCGCGGCCCTCGATTCCGACACCGCACCGTCGGCGCGGTCGCTGTTGCGGATGCAACACCGAATCCTAGGTGGAACACGGCGGCTGTTCCGCGCCGCGGTGTCCGCCGAACTGCGCGCGCCCATCTGGGTGGTAACCCGTGGCGCGCAACGGGTCACCGACGCGGACAGCGTGTCGCCGGATCAAAGCTGCCTCTGGGGATTCGGTCGCGCCGCCGCGCTGGAGCATCCGCAGGTGTGGGGTGGACTGGCCGACTTGCCGCGAGGCAGCGAAGACGACGCCGACGAATGGTCGCGGCTGATCGACCGGCTGACGGCCGCACCGCGCGAGTCGGGCGTCAGGGAAGACCAAGTCGCGCTGCGTGATCAGGCCGTCTACGTGCCCCGGCTGGTTCGACGGGCCGGCTCGCCGGCCGCCGCACCGCTGGCGCTGCGCGGCGACGCAACCTATCTGGTGACCGGAGGGTTGGGTTCGATCGGACTGGAGATCGCCGGCTATTTGGCGGCGCACGGCGCCCGGCATCTGGTGTTGACCGGCCGGCGCGCCCCCAGTGACGCCGCGCAACAGCGCATCGATGGCATCCATGAACAGCACGGTTGCGAAGTCCGGGTCATCGCGGCCGATGTCTCCGATGCGCACGACGTCGCGCGCCTGTTGGCCACCGTGCAGGCCGAACTGCCGCCGGTGAAGGGCATCGTCCACGCCGCCGGCGAAATCGGCACCACCCCGCTGCGCGCCCTGGACGACGACGAGGTCGACCGGGTGTTCGCCGGGAAGGTTTGGGGCGCTTGGAATTTGAGCGAAGCCGCCCTTGACACGTTCGGCCTGCAGCTGGACTTCTTCGTGAACACCTCGTCGATCGCCTCGGTGTGGGGCGGGTTCGGTCAGACCGCCTATGGCGCGGCCAACGCCTTCCTGGACGGGCAGGCCTGGCGACTGCGCGAGCACGGCGTTCCCGCGATCAGCGTCAATTTCGGTCCCTGGTCGGCGGGCATGGCCGACGCGGATGCCCGTGCCCGACTGGATCGGCGCGGGGTCCGGACATTGGCTCCCTCAGACGCGCTGGCGGGGATGGCCGAGCTCATGGCGGCTGCTGCCGCGCAGGGGGTGGCCAATGGCGTTGTGGCCCGGATCGATTGGGCCCGCTTCCTGCCGCTCTACCAGCAAGCGGGACGCCGGTCATTGCTCGCCGAGCTGGAGCGCGAGGTGCCGGATTCCGTTGCCGCGCTGCCCTTGTCGCGGCCGTCCGGGCCGACTCGACTGGTCGAGCAGCTCACCAATGCACCGGTGCAGCAGCGCAAGAAACTTCTCGTCGATTATCTGCGCGAGGCGGTGGCGGAGGTGACGCGCGTTGACGCGTCGGAGATCCGCGAGGACGCCGGGTTCTTCGATCTCGGCATGGATTCGCTGATGGCGATCGAATTGCGGCAGCGCCTCGAGCAAGGAGTGGGCAAGGAGATACCGGCGACGCTGGCGATGGACCACCCACGCCTGGTGGACGTGGCGGACTACCTGCTCGCCGACGTGCTCGGGATCGGCGAGCAGACCGAGAGCAAGCCCCGGCCGGCGGCGGCGGTGCCGACGCGCACGGACGAGCCCATCGCGATCGTCGCGGTTGCGTGCCGTTTTCCCGGCGCGCCGAATCCCGAAGCGTTCTGGGAGTTGTTGGCGGGCGGTGTCGATGCGATCCGGGAAATTCCGGAGGACCGTTTCGACGTCGACGAGTTCTACGACCCGGACCCGGAGACCCCGGGCAAGATCTACAGCCGCTTCGGCGGATTCATCGACGAAATCGACGGGTTCGACCCGGAATTCTTCGGTATTTCCCCGCGCGAGGCTGTGTGGATCGATCCGCAACAGCGGCTGATGCTGGAAACCGCGTGGGAGGGCCTGGAGCGGGCCGGCTATTCCCCAGGGGCCTTGCGCGGCAGCCGAAGCGGCATCTTCGTCGGGGTGGGTGCCAACGAGTACTCGCATCTGCTGTCGGCCGGCTCGGTCGAGAAGCTCGAGCCCCACTTCATCACCGGCAATGCACTCAATGCCATTTCGGGCCGGGTCGCGTTCGCACTCGGACTCGAGGGACCGGCCGTCGCGGTCGACACCGCGTGCAGCTCGTCGCTGGTGGCCGTCCATCAGGCCTGCCAGGCATTGCACTCCGGTGACTGCGATTTGGCGTTGGCCGGTGGGGTGAACGTGTTGCTGAGTCCGGTAACCATCATCGCCGCGTCACGCGCCAGGATGTTGTCGCCCGTCGGGCGGTGCAAGACCTTCGACGCCTCCGCCGACGGCTATGTGCGCAGTGAAGGCTGCGGGATCCTGGTGCTCAAGAGGCTGAGCGACGCAGTGCGCGACGGTGACCGGGTTTGCGCGGTCATTCCCAGCAGCGCGGTCAATCAGGATGGCGCATCGAGCGGTTTGACGGTACCCAATGGTGGTGCGCAGCAACGGCTTATCAGCTCGGCGTTGGCCCGCGCCGGTCTCACCGGCCGGGATGTCGACTACCTGGAGGCGCATGGGACGGGTACCGCGCTGGGTGACCCGATCGAGGTGCAGGCGGCGGGGGCCGTCTTCGGCGCCGCGCGGGACGCCGACCGGCCCCTGCTGATCGGGTCGGTGAAGACCAACATCGGCCACCTCGAGTCGGCATCAGGGGTCGCCGGTCTGATCAAGGTCGTGCTGTCGCTACAGCACGAAATGCTGCCGCAGAGCCTGCACTTCGAGACGCCGTCGCCGCACATCCCGTGGGATTCGCTACCGGTGCGCGTCGTCGACAAGGCGATTCCGTGGCAGGCCAACGGAAACCCCCGACGGGCGGGCGTCAGCTCCTTCGGCTTCACCGGCACCAACGCGCACGTGCTGATCGAGGAGGCGCCACCGCTCTCGACCGCCGACGAATACTCGACCAGCGACGTCTTTCGCGACGATACCGCGGCAGCGGAGTCGGACGCTCAGGACGAACCGGTCGAGGTGCTGCCGCTGTCCGCGCGCTCACCGGAGGCGTTGGTGGCGTTGGTGCAGCGATACGGGGAATGGCTGAATGCCCACCCGAAGGTCGACATCGCCGACGTGTGCTTCACGGCCGGGGCCGGGCGTTCGCATTTCGAGCACCGGGCCGCGTTGGTCGTGGATTCGGTTCAGGGCGCCCGGGAAGCGCTGGCCGAGTTGGCCGAGAACCGGATGCGGCCGGGAGTGGTGCGCGGCGAGTGCACGGACCCGCCGACGACGGCGTGGTTGTTCACCGGGCAGGGCAGCCAGTACCCGGGGATGGCGCGCGAGTTGTTCGATGCGGAGCCGGTTTTCGCGGACACGGTGACCCGCTGCGCCGAAGCGGTCGACGGAATGCTGCCGCGCCCGTTGCTGGAGGTGCTGTTCGCAACGGACCGGGAAACGGCCGGTGAGGCCGGGAAGATGCTGCGGCACACCTCTTTTGCGCAGCCCGCGCTTTTCGCAGTCGAGATGGGTCTGGCCCGGCTGTGGCAGTCCTGGGGCATCGAGCCCGACGTGGTGCTGGGGCACAGCGTGGGCCAGTACGCGGCGGCGTGTGTGGCCGGGGTTTTCAGCCTCGAGGACGGGGCCCGGCTGATCGCCGAGCGCGGCCGGCTGTTCGGCAGCCTGCCCGACGGCGGGCGAATGGTGGCGGTGTTCGCCGACGCCAAGTACGTCGAGGAGATCGCCAACGACTTCCCCCTGGTGTCGGTTGCCGCCTACAACGGCCCGAACACGGTGCTCTCGGGACCCGGCGACGACCTGGAACAGATCTTCGCCAGGTGCGGTGGCGACGGGATCCGGTGCAGCTGGCTGGAAACCAGCCACGCGTTCCACTCGGAGCTGCTGGAACCGGTCCTCGGTGAATTCGAGTCGTACGCGGCGCAGTTCGAGTTCGCCGTGCCGACGTTGCCGCTGGTGTGCAACCGCACCGGCGCCGTGCTGACCGCGGAAACCCCTCTGGACGCACAGTATTGGCGGCGGCATTCGCGCCAGCCGGTGCAGTTCGCCGAAAGCGTGCGCACCGTGGCCGCGCTGGGCTGCTCGGTGTTGATGGAGATCGGTCCGCAACCGGTTTTGACCGGCGCCGCGGTGCAGGTCTGGCCGGAACACCTCGCCGCGCCGCGCGCGATCGTCTCGCTGCGCAAGGGCATCGGCGACCGGCGCCAGATCGCCGAGGCGGTGGCCGCGGCCTACGTCAGCGGCCACCGGCCCACGTTCGCCGCGCTACACCGTCAACCCCGTCGCAGGCTCGAACTGCCCACCTATCCGTTCCAGCGCCGTCACTTCTGGCCCAAGACCGCCGGGATCGCCGGCATCGACGGACCGGGCGCCGGAGTATCCGGAATCCTCGGCAGCGCAAAGGAGCTCGCCTCCGGCGATTCCGTCTACACGAGCCGACTCTCCGTCAAGTCGCAGCCGTGGCTTTCCGATCACGTCATCTACGGCACTGTCGTCGTTCCGGGCGCGACGTACGCGGCCATGGCGCTCGCCGCCGTCGGGCCGCCGGCGCGGGTACAGGACGTGTTTTTCTACGAGCCGATCATCCTGCCCGAGAGGGCTTCTCGCGAGGTGCAGCTGACCCTGCACCCGCTGGAGGACGGAGGGGGCTGGAGCTTCCGCGTGCACAGCCGCCCCTACGGCGTCAGCGATGCCGAATGGTCGCTGAATGCCGACGGGACCCTGAACACCGGACTCAGCCCTGTCGCTGATGTCGCTGATGCCGGCGCGGGACCCGCGGAGTCCGAGGATTCGATCGACACGGCGATCGAGCGGATGAACCGCATGCGTCCGCAGCAGCTGTTCGAAACCTTCGCCGACATGGAGCTGGCCTGGGGGCCCAACTGGTCAGGTTCGCTGAAGTCGCTGTGGCTCGGTGAGGGCGAGGCGATCGGCGACATTACCGTCGGCGAGGAACTGGCCGAACATCTCGGAACAGAGCCGATGCATCCGGTGCTGATGGACCTGTGCACCGGTGTCGCGTTCCCGGCGTTCCCGGCGCTGCTGGCGGCCGAACAGGGCGTCTCCGACCTGTTCTTGCCGTTGCGATACGGGCAGGTCGAGCTGCGCGAGAAGATGCCGCGGCGGTTTTACTGCCGCGCGAAGTGGCACACCAGCGGCCTCGACAGCGAAACCCAGGTCTTCGATCTCGACTTCGTCGATCGCGATGGCCGCCGCCTCGGCGGGATTCGTGAGTTCACCGTCAAGCGGGCGCCCCGGGAGGCGTTGCTGCGCGGGCTGGGCGGCGACGCCACCCGGCTGCTGTACACCCTCGGCTGGCACGAGGTGCCGGCCCCGCCGTCCAGCGGTGACGCCGAGGGCCCCGGGAACCTGAACGGCACCTGGCTGGTTGCCGGCTTCGATCAACTCGCGGCCGAGCTGCCGGGCTGCATCGCGTTTGATCCGGCCACCGACCCGGAGCCCGTGGGGCAGCTGTTGGCGCAGGCCAAGGAGCGCGGCATGCCGTTCTCCGGGATCGTCTGGCGCAGCGCCGGACCGAGCGCGGAGGAGTCGGACGCGCAAGCGGCCGCCCGCCTCGAGGCGGGGATCGCCCAGTTGCTCAGTGTCGTGCACGCGGTACAGGCCGACGGGAAGCTCAAACTTCCGAACGGGCTGTGGATCATCACCGAGCGCGCCGTCGCGACCGAGTCCGGCGAGCCGGTCGACCCGGTGCAGGCGGCGCTGTGGGGACTCGGGCGCACCATCGTCAACGAGGAACCGGCCCTGCGCTGCAGGCTGGTCGATTGCGACGGGTCGGAGCAGGCCGTGCACTCGCTGGCGGGTCTGCTCGGCGCACCGATGGAAGAGCCCGAACTCGCTGTGCGGCAAGGCAAGTTCCTGGCGTCCCGGTTGCTGCAGTGGTCGCGTAGCGGTCATCTCGCGTTGCCGCGGTCAACCGATTACGTCCTGGCACCCACCGAGCGCGGCGCGATCGACAACCTGCGCCTGACCGAGGCGGAAGTGCCGCCGCCGGGCAACGGCTACGTCCAGGTCCGCGTGGAGGCCGCGGGGTTGAATTTCCGGGACGTGCTCAATGTGCTGGGCCTCTACCCCGGCGATCCGGGTCCGATCGGCGGCGACTTCGCCGGCGTGGTCACCCAATTGGGCGGCGGCGTCACCGGACTCGAGGTCGGTCAGCGCGTTTTCGGCTTCATGCAGGGTGCGTTCGCCAGCCGGTTCAACGTGCCGGCCCAGCTGCTGGCGCCGATTCCGGACGGGCTGAGCGCGGTGGACGCGGCGACGATCCCCGCTGCGGCGCTGACGGCCCGGCTCGCATTCGACTGGGCGCAGCTTCAGCCCGGTGACCGCGTCCTCGTCCACGCCGCCAGCGGCGGTGTCGGACTGGCCGCCATCCAGATGGCGCAGCAGCACGGCGCGATCGTGTTCGCCACCGCCAGCACGTACAAACGCGCGACGCTGCGCAAGCTGGGCGTGGAACACGTCTACGACTCGCGCAGCACGGATTTCGCCGACCAGATCCTGGCCGACACCGACGGCGCCGGCGTCGACGTGGTGCTCAACAGCCTGACCAACGAGGGGTTTGTCGAAGCGACCGTGCGGGCCACCGCACAGAATGGCCGCTTCGCAGAGATCGCCAAGCGCGACATCTGGACCCCCGAGCAGATGGCGGCGGCCCGTCCCGACATCGCCTACGAGATCGTCGCGCTGGACACGGTCACGTTCCAGGAGCCCGAACGCATCCGCGGCCTGCTGGCGGAGGTGTCGGAGGGGCTGGCCGCCGGTGAGTGGGCGCCACTGCCGGCGGAGATCTACCCGCTGACCGAGGCGAGGACGGCGTTCCGCCGCATGCAGCAGGCCCGGCACATCGGCAAGATCGTGCTGCAAATGCCGAAACCGCTTCAGCCGCGCGGCGATCGGAGCTACCTGATCACCGGTGGACTCGGGGCGATCGGCCTGCACCTGGCGGCGTATCTGGCCCAACTCGGCGCCGGTGACATCGTGTTGACCAGCCGGCGCGCACCCGACGCGGACGCGCAACGGGCGATCGAGGACATCGTCGAGCGATACCACTGCCGCGTCCACACGTTCGCGGCGGACGTCGGCGACGGGGCGCAAGTCGAAAAGCTGCTGGAGCGGATCCGTGCGGAGTTGCCGCCGCTCGCGGGGGTGGCCCATCTGGCGGGCGTGCTCGACGACGCGCTGCTGTCCCAGCAGAGCCTCGAGCGTTTCCGGACGACGTTGGCGCCCAAGGCTTTCGGCGCCAGCTACTTGGACAGGTTGACGAGAGAAGACGATCTCGACTTCTTCATCGTGTCCTCCTCGGTGGCCAGCCTGCTCGGCTCACCCGGCCAGGCCAACTACTCGACCGCCAACGCGCTGCTTGACGGGCTGGTGGCGGAGCGAAGGGCGTACGGCTTGCCGGCGACCGGTGTCAACCTTGGTCCGTGGGGCAAGGGCGGCATGGCGTCTTCGGAGGCCGCGCGCGCCAATCTCGGTGCGCAGGGCCTGATTCCGCTGGAACCCGCGGCCGCCCTCAACGCGCTGGCCGAGGCCGTCGCCAGCGGGACCGCGCAGGCGACCGTGATCAAGGCCAACTGGCAGCGCGCCGCGAAGCTGCTGGGCAGTTCCCGCCCGCCGATTCTCGACCTGGTGTTGCCGAGTGCCGTCACCGAGCCGACCGGCGACAGCGAGTTGCTCCGGCAGCTGCAGGAGATACCGGTGGCCCAGCGCGCCGGCTTCATCACCGAATTTCTGCAGCGCGAAGTGCAGGGCTTCCTGAGGCTCGCGCAACCGCCCGCCGCAACTAGCCGCTTCCTGGACCTGGGTACTGATTCGCTGATGGCGGTCGAATTGCGCAACCGGCTCTACAGCCAGTTCGGTGGGGCGTTCACGATCAACGCCACCGCGGTATTCGACTATCCGACGATCGGCGGGCTCGCCGAGTACCTGGCAAGCCAGCTACCGGATGCGGAATCGGAGCCGGCCCCGGCGGCCCCGCAGGAGGCGGAAGCGCCCGCGGAGGAGGCCGGATCGGCTGCGGCGGAGCCGAGCCCGGAATCCATTGCGACGAGCCAGGAATCCGCTGCGCGGCCGGACCCGAGTTGATGCCCCGACGCCTCAGTCGGCGATATCGAATCCGGTGATGACCTTGGTGGGGCGCACCCGCACCACCAGTTCGCCGGGGACGGCGTTGCGGCGGCCGAACTCGTCCGCGCGGTCGGCGCCCATGTAGCGCGCACCGGTGCGCGTCGCGACGTCGAGCACGTCCGGTTGATCCTCGCTCACCGACGCCAGGCCCTGCACCTGGACGAACGAATACGGCGGATGCGGATCGTCGACACAGATCACGACCCGCGAATCCCTAGCCAGTGCACGGCCTTTCGAGGTGTCCCGGCCGGTGGTGAACGCCAGTTGGCCGTCGTCGACAACAAACCAAACCGGCGCGACCAGCGGCCGCCCGTCGGCGGCGACGTAGCCGAACATTCACGGTGCGGGCAGCCTCCGAAAAACACCGAGAGGAACTCAACGACCCGGTCGGAGAGTTCTGCGGGTTCGGCCGTGCGCTACAGCCGGGCCAGGTCGTAGTCGCCGAGATGGTCGATCAGGTTGTGCAGGTGGTCGCTGGAGGTGCCCAGCGTGTGTTCGATCGCGGTGAGCCGGGCCGCGTAGTGGCTGACGGGATATTCGGCGGTGACGCCGATTCCGCCGTGCATCTGGATCGATTCCTGTGCGATGTGCCGCCCCGACCGGCCGATCTGCACCTTGGCGCGCGACGCGATCAGCGGGTCCAGGTTGCCGTCGGCGATCGACATCGCGGCGTAGAAGCTCATGCTGCGCGCCACTTCCAGCGACACATACATGTCGGCGGCCCGCTGGGTGAGCGCCTGGAACTTGTTGAGCGTGACACCGAACTGCTTGCGAGTCTTGAGGTAGTCGGTGGTCAGGCGAAGCGCTTCCTCCATGGCCCCGACAGCTTCGGAGCACAACGCCGACTGGATCCGGATGACGGCGTTGCGGATGGCGAGCGAGGCGTCCCCGCCTTCGCCAAGCGGTTCGGCGGCGGCGCCGTCGAGATCGACCTGGGCGCCGCGCTGTCCGTCGAAGGTCCGGTAAGGATGCCGGGTGACCGAATCCGCGTCGACGAGGAACAGGCCGGTGCCGCCGTCGGGCAACGCGGCGCTGACCACCAACGCGTCTGCGCAGTCGCCGGCCAGCACGGGGTTCTTGCGTCCGCTCAACGTCCACGAATCACCTTGCCGCGCAGCGGTAGTGGTGACCGTGGCCGACGGGGCGCGGTGCCCCGGTTCCAGGTGGGCGAAGGCCAGCAGGTGTTGGCCGGCCGCGACCTCGTCGAGCTGTTGCTTCTGGGCGTCGCTGCCCAGCTCGGCGATCAGCGCACCCGGTGCGAGCGCGGCGTGCAGGATGGGTTCGGGCGCTAACCGGCGCCCGACCTCGGTTAGCACCACCATGATCTCGATCTGGCCGGCCTCGTCCGGCTCGAACCCGAGGCCGAGGATCCCGGTGTCGGCGAGCTGACTCCACACCTCGCGGCTCCAGCCGAGGTCGGACCCGATGACCTTGTTGCGGCTTTCCGGGTCGTATGTGCGGGAGAGCAGGTCGCGGGTGGTGTCGCGCAGCAGGGACTGCTCGTCGGTCAATTGGAAGTCCATGGCTGCCTCACAATCCGAGAATGGTGGACGCGATGATGTTGCGCTGTACCTCGCTGCTGCCGCCGTAGATCGTCGTCTTGCGGTAGTTGAGGTAGTGCGGCGCGCTGTGTTGCGCCCACGAGGGTGATGAAATGTCTTCCCCGTCGGCCGGCAGCGCGTCCGGGCCGGCGACCTCGACCAGCAGCTCGGTCGCGATCTGCTGCAGTTGACTGCCGCGCAGCTTGAGCACCGACGACGCCGGGTTGGGCTGGCCGTCCGCGGAATCCGACACCACCCGCGATTGCGTGAGTTCCAGTGCCAGGACCTCGTTTTCGGCCTCGGCGAGTCGCGCCGCGAACAGGGGATCGTTGAGCACCCCGGTTTCGGCGGCGTGTTTTTTCACCTCGGCGAGGCGCACCTTGGTGCGTCCCACGCCGGCGATGCCGGTGCGTTCGTTGCCGAGCAGGAACTTCGCGTACGTCCAGCCCTGATTCTCGTGTCCGACAAGCTGATCGGCGGGCACCCGGACATCGGAGAAGAACAACTCGTTGATCTCCTGGCCGCCGTCGATCGTCTTGATCGGCCGCAGGGTGATGCCCGGCGTCTTCATGTCGAAGAGCAGAAACGAGATTCCGGCCTGCCGCTTGGGCGCCTGCGGATCGGTGCGCACCAGGCAGAAGATCCAGTCCGCGTACTGGCCGAGCGTTGTCCAGGTCTTCTGGCCGTTGACGATGTAGTGGTCGCCGTCGCGGACCGCGGTGGTGCGCAGCGACGCCAGGTCGGAGCCGGCCTCGGGCTCGGAGAAGCCCTGGCACCACCAGATGTCGAGGCTGGCCGTCGGCGGCAGGAAGCGTTGTTTGATCTCCTCGGAACCGAATTCGGCGATCACCGGGCCGACCATCTTGGTGTTGAAGTTCAGCGGCTCGGGCACGCACGCCAGTTGCATTTCGTCGGCCCAAATCTGGTGCTGGGTCGGCGTCCAGTCCTTGCCGCCCCATTCGACGGGCCAACTCGGGACCGCCAGACCGTGCTCGTGCAGGATCTTGTGGCTGGTCACGATGTCTTCGCGGCGCACCGACGCCGAGCCCTGGCGTACCCGGTCCCGCAGCTCTTGGGGTATCTGGGTGGTGTAGAAGGTGCGAAGCTCGTCGCGGAACGCGGCTTCCTCCGGTGTGAGCGCCAGTTGCATGGCAGCCTCCTTTGTCGCGCGACCACCGGATCGTGAATCCTCAGCGTCAGACCGGCAGTCTCGTCCTGCAGGTTAGGCGCACAACGCCGTTCAACGTTAATCGGGGGGCACGGGCGCCCCCCCAGTCACCGCCGGGCGTTCATCGCCGGCGTAGCCACCAGGCCAAGCCGATGATCGTGGCCGCGCCGAGCACGGCCGCTATCGCCAGGCGCGGCGCAGCGGACCGGATCCTATCGGCCTTACCGGCGATCGCTTCGACGGTGGCGCTGAGTTGCTCGCGCGTCTGCTCGATGTCGGCCTGTAGTTCGTGGATGCTGGCGTCGGGCCCAACCGGTGGAGTTCCGGGACCCCGCGGCCGTTCAGCTCCGGTCATGGCGGGCGTCTTTCACTGTCTGGACGTCTTTCTTGATGTTGGCGACGGTGAAGGGTGCCGCCGGTGCGACGTCTTCGGCTTGGTGCTTACTGAGCAGCGCCGCCGCCCCGGCCGCGGCGAACAGCGCCGCGGCGACGATCAGGGCGGCTGCCCACACCGGCACTGCCAGCGACACCGCGGCAATGCCCGCCGCGATCAGGCTGGCCAGGCCCGCTAAGCCAAGTATTCCGGCCACGCCGAACAGCCCCGCGCCAATGCCGGCGTGTTTCGCCGATCGCTCGATTTCCTTCTGCGCCAACTGCATTTCGTCGCGAACTAGCCGTGACAGCTGCGACGAAAGCTGACTCATCAGCTCGCCGATCGACGCGTCCGGCGTCGGCTTTGCCTCCGGGTTCATACGCGGCTGGCTACCCCCGCATGCGCACGCCAAACCCGGCATCCTCTTTTGCACAGCCTCGGATTCGTCCACATCCTGGTTCCGCGGCGAAGTCGCGCGCGGCCGTGGTGGCGGTCGGCGCGCCTACGGTCGGCACATGCGAACAGAACTGCCCGCCGAGCGGCTACAGCGACGCCTCGGCGCCGAGCCAGCTGACGAATCGGACCCGGAGGAACAGTCCCCGGACTCGGACGAGTCAGAGGACCCGAACTCGCTGTTGCCGCGCTGGCTTCCCGACGCCGCCGATCACCGGGGTTGGGTGGCGAAGATGCGCGCCGACCCGGGCCGCGCCGGTGCCATCGCGTTGGCGGTGGTGGCCCTCCTCGCGGTGCTGGTGACGGTGTTCACCCTGGTGCGCGACCGGCCTGCGCCGGTGATGTCGGCCAAGCTGCCGCCGGTGGAGAAGGCCGCGACCGCGAGCCCCAGGTCGTCGGCGAACCCGGGTGCCGGGCCGCCCGCTTCCGACCGGCCGGTGGTGGTCAGCGTGGTCGGGCTGGTGCACACCCCCGGGCTGGTCACCCTGGCGCCCGGCGCCCGCATCGCCGACGCACTGCAGGCCGCCGGGGGACCGGTGAACGGCGCCGACACCATCGGGTTGAACATGGCCCGGCCGGTCGGCGACGGCGAGCAGATCGTGGTCGGGCTCGCTCCCGTCCCGGGGCAGCGGACGGCGCTTGGCAGCTCGGTGTCCGCCGGGACGTCGGCGGCGGCCGGGCCGCCGGGGCCGGTCTCGGGGACGGTGAAGCCGAAGGTCGGTGAGGCGCTCGACCTCAACACCGCGACCCAGGAGCAGCTGGACGCGCTGCCCGGGGTCGGGCCGGTCACGGCCGCGGCCATCGTCGCGTGGCGGCAGGCGAACGGGAAATTCACCAGCGTCGACCAGCTCGCCGACGTCGACGGCATCGGCCCGGCGCGGCTGGAGAAACTGCGCCCGCTGGTCCGTGTCTGACCGCGGTGCGCGACCCGGCGTCCGCACACGTCGATGTGCGGCTGGTCCCGGCCGCGCTGACCGGCTGGCTGGTCACCGCCGCCGGTATCTGCTGGCCGGTCGGACGGGCGGTCGCGGCGTGTTGTGTCGTGCTGCTCGGCGTGGGTGCGGCGCTGGCCTGCCACGCGGCGCTCGGGCCGGCTCGGGCCCCCCGGTTGCGGACGGTCGGCGCCGGCCTCGTGGCGGTCGGCGTGGTGGGCGCGGGGTTTGGTCTGGCCATCGCGCTGCGCAGCGACGCGGTCGCTCACCACCCGATCACCGCGACGTTCGGCACGGCCGCCCCGGTGACGGTCAGCCCCACCGAGAGCCCGTTGCCCCTCGGGCCGGGCCGGTTGATGTTTCGCGCCACCCTGCAGCGCCTGCGCGACGATAGGATGTCCGGTCGAGTGGTGGTCTTCGCCCGGGCGTCGGACTTCGGTGACCTCACCGTGGGCCGGCCGGTGCGGTTCACCGCGCGGATCAGCCGTCCGGGCCGCCACGACCTGACCGTCGCGGTGCTCAACGCATCGGGCCGTCCGACCATGGGCACCGCCGGGGTGGTGCAGCGCACCGCCCACGCCGTGCGCGGCCGGTTTGCCGCCGCCGCCCGCGAGACCCTGACAGTGGACCAGGCCGCGATGCTGCCCGCCCTGGTTCTCGGCGATACCTCGGCCGTAACCGGTCAGACCAGCCGCGAGTTTCGGGCGGCCGGCATGACGCACCTGACCGCGGTTTCGGGGGCCAACGTCACGATCGTGTGCGGGGCGGTGCTGTTCTCGGCCCGGTTGATCGGGCCGCGCGCCGCCGTCGCCCTCGCCGCGGTCGCGCTGGTGGCGTTCGTCATCGTGGTGCAGCCGACGGCAAGCGTGCTGCGGGCCGCCGTGATGGCCGCCATCGCGCTGACGGGGGTGCTGTCGTCGCGTCGGCGGCAGGCGATTCCGGCCCTGTCCGCCGCGGTGCTGATCCTGCTGGCGGTCGCCCCGCACCTCGCCGTCGACGTGGGCTTTGCGCTGTCGGTGCTGGCGACGGCCGCGCTGATCCTGATCGCGCCGGCCTGGTCGCGGCGCCTGGTCGGCAGGGGCTGGCCCAAGCCGCTGGCGGATGCGCTCGCCGTCGCCTGCGCCGCACACGTGGTGACCGCCCCGCTGGTCGCCGGCGTCTCGGGCCGCGTCAGCCTGGTCGCCGTGGCCGCCAACCTCGCGGTCGCGCCGGTGATCGCGCCGATCACCGTGTTGGGCAGCGCGGCGGCCCTGCTGTGTGTCGCGTGGCCTGCCGGCGCGCAGCTGTTGATCCGTTTCACCGGCCCGGAACTGTGGTGGGTCGTGAACGTGGCGAGGTGGTCGGCCGGCGTGCCCGCGGCGACGCTGCCGGTTCCGGCCGGTGCGCCCGGCGTGGTGCTGGTCGCCTCGGCCACCGTAGCGGTGCTTCTGGTGGGCAGACTGGCGTGTCGCTGGCGTTGGTGTCGCCGGGCGCTCGGATGGGCCGGGGGAGCGGCGGCCGTGTGCGCGCTGGCCTGGTCGCTGTCGGGAGCGCTCGCCGGTTAGTCGGTGTCGCGTGACACCATCGGGGGGTGAGCGAGGTTGCGCACCTGCACCTGGTGCTGGGGGACGAGGAGCTGCTGGTCGAGCGGGCCGTGGCCGACGTGCTGCGGTCGGCGCGCGAGCGGGCCGGAACCGACGACGTCCCGGTGAGCCGGATGCGGGCGGGCGACGTCGGCACCTACGAGCTCGCCGAGCTGCTCAGCCCGTCGCTGTTCGCCGACGAGCGCATCGTGGTGCTGGAGGCGGCCGCCGAAGCCGGCAAGGACGCGGCCGCGGTCATCGCCGCGGCGGCCGCCGACGTGCCGGCCGGCACGGTGCTGGTGGTGGTGCACTCGGGCGGCGGGCGCGCCAAGGCGCTCGCCACCGAGCTGCAGTCGCTGGGCGCCGAGGTGCATCCCTGCGCGCGGATCGCCAAGCTCAGCGAACGCGTCGACTTCATCCGCAAGGAGTTCCGCGCGCTGCGGGTCAAGGTCGACGAGGAGACAGTGACGGCGCTGCTCGACGCCGTCGGGTCCGACGTGCGCGAGCTGGCCGCTGCGTGCTCGCAGCTGGTCGCCGACACCGCCGGCCACGTCGATGCCGCCGCGGTGCGCCGCTATCACAGCGGGAAGGCGGAGGTGAAGGGCTTCGACATCGCCGACAAGGCGGTGGCGGGCGACGTCGCGGGGGCCACCGAGGCGGTGCGGTGGGCGATGATGCGCGGCGAGCCGCTGGTGGTGCTGGCCGACGCGCTGGCCGAGGCCGTGCACACCATCGGCCGGGTGGGACCGCTATCCGGCGACCCGTACCGCCTGGCGTCGCAGCTGGGCATGCCGCCCTGGCGTGTGCAGAAGGCCCAGAAGCAGGCCCGGCGCTGGACGCGCGAAACGGTTGCGGCCGCGATGAAAGTCGTGGCGGAGCTGAACGCCAACGTGAAGGGGGCCGTCGCCGACGCGGACTACGCGCTGGAATCGGCGGTCCGGCAGGTTGCCGAATTGGTGGCCGACCGGGGCCGCTGACCGGCCCAGAGAAGCTCGGGTGCTCAGATCTTGTTGAGCGCCCGCGCCAGCGCCGACTTCTTGTTCGCGGCCTGGTTCTTGTGGATCACGCCCTTGCTGGCCGCCTTGTCCAGCTTGCGGTTGGTCGAGACCAGCAACTCCGCGGCCTTCTCTTTGTCGCCGCCCTCGGCGGCCTCCCGGAACGCGCGGACGGCGGTACGCAGCGAGGACTTCACCGACTTGTTGCGCAGCCGGGCGCGCTCGTTGGTCTTGATGCGCTTCTGCTGCGACTTGATGTTGGCCACGCGTGAGTTCCTTCTTCGAATCGGTGATTGCGGTGCTTCTCGGGGGGCGGCCCCACACCCAATAGCGACTGCCCAGGTTAGCAGTCGGTTACGTTTTTTCCCAAAAGGGGAACCCGTGGCCTGCTACAACGCCGACGTGAGGCACCATCTCTAAAGTGAGTCTTCCGAGCCAGCTTGAGGACACCAGGCGGGGATCGCGCGGCGCCGTGGCGCGGCCGGATGCGCGCTCCGAACGCATCTTCCGCGGCTACACCGCGTCGGACTCGTACGCCGAGGTTTACTCCAAGGCCTTCGACGAGATGTTCGACGCCCAGGGCACGGTCCGCGGCCCGTACAAGGGGATCTACGCCGAGCTGGCGCCGTCCGACGCGTCCGAGCTGAAGGCCCGCGCCGAGGCGCTGGGCCGCGCGTTCATCGACCAGGGCATCACGTTCTCGTTGTCGGGCCAGGAGCGGCCGTTCCCGCTCGACCTGGTGCCGCGCGTCATCTCGGCGGCCGAGTGGAGCCGGTTGGAGCGCGGCATCACCCAGCGGGTCAAGGCGCTCGAGATGTACCTCGACGACATATACGGCGATCAGGAAATCCTCAACGACGACATCATTCCGCGCCGCCTGATCACCTCCTGCGAACACTTTCACCGGGAGGCCTTCGGCATCGTCCCGCCCAACGGGGTGCGGATCCACGTCGCCGGCATCGACCTGATCCGCGACGAGAAGGGCAACTTCCGCGTCCTGGAGGACAACCTGCGCTCGCCCTCGGGGGTGTCGTACGTGATGGAGAACCGGCGCACCATGGCGCGGGTCTTCCCCAACCTGTTCGCCACCCACCGGGTGCGGGCGGTCGACGACTACGCCTCGCACCTGCTGCGCGCGCTGCGCAATTCCGCGGCCACCAACGAGGCAGATCCCACCGTCGTCGTCCTGACCCCCGGCGTGGCGAACTCGGCCTACTTCGAGCATTCGCTGCTGGCCCGCCAGATGGGCGTCGAGCTCGTCGAAGGCCGCGACCTGTTCTGCCGCGACAACCAGGTGTACATGCGCACCACCGAGGGCGAGCGCCAGGTCGACGTCATCTACCGGCGCATCGACGACACGTTCCTGGACCCGCTGCAGTTCCGAGCCGACTCGGTGCTCGGGGTGGCCGGCCTGGTCAACGCCGCCCGCGCCGGCAACGTCGTCATCTCCAGCGCGATCGGCAACGGCGTGGGCGACGACAAGCTCGTCTACACCTACGTGCCGACCATGATCGAGTACTACCTGGGCGAGAAGCCCCTGCTGGCCAACGTCGAGACGTACCGATGCTGGCTGGACGACGAGCGCGAAGAGGTCCTCGACCGCATCGACGAATTAGTGCTCAAGCCGGTCGAAGGGTCCGGCGGTTACGGCATCGTCTTCGGCCCGGAGGCGTCCGACAAAGAGTTGGCCGCCGTCGCCAAGAAGATCCGCGACGATCCGCGGAGCTGGATCGCGCAGCCGATGATGGAGCTGTCGACCGTGCCGACGCAGATCGGCAGCTCGCTGGCGCCCCGCTACGTCGACCTGCGGCCGTTCGCGGTCAACGACGGCGACGACGTATGGGTGCTGCCGGGCGGATTGACCCGGGTAGCCCTGGTCGAGGGCTCGCGGGTGGTCAACTCCAGCCAGGGCGGCGGGTCGAAGGACACCTGGGTGTTGGCGCCGCGCGCCGCGGCCGGCGCCCGGGAGCTGGGCGCCGCGGAGGTGGTGCGGTCGTTGCCGAAGTCCATCCCGGATCCGGTGCTCGACGGGTCGCCACGGCTGTCGCAGCAGCAGGCGCAGCCCAACGGGGCGCCGGACGAGCAGCCCCAGCAGCAGCAACAGCAGAGGATGCGCTGATGCTGGCCCGCAACGCCGAGGCGCTCTACTGGATCGGTCGCTACGTCGAGCGCGCCGACGACACCGCACGAATCCTGGACGTCGCGCTGCACCAGCTGCTCGAGGATTCCAGCGTCGACCCGGACCAGGCATCCCGGTTGCTGCTGCGCGTCCTCGGCATCGACCCACCGGATCACGACCTCGACGTGTGGTCGTTGACCGACCTGGTGGCCTTCAGCACCAACGCGTCGGGCGGGTGTTCGATCGTCGATGCCATCACCGCGGCGCGGGAGAACGCGAAGTCGGCCCGCGAGGTGACGTCCAGCGAAATCTGGGAGTGCCTCAACACCACCTACCACGCCCTGGCAGAACGCGAGCGCGCCGCGAAACGCCTTGGGCCGCATGAGTTCCTGGCGTTCATCGAGGGCCGCGCGGCGATGTTCGCCGGGCTGGCCGACTCGACGCTGTCGCGCGACGACGGATACCGGTTCATGCTGCTGGGCCGCGCGATCGAGCGGGTCGACATGACGGTGCGGCTGCTGCTGTCGCGGGTCGGCGACAGCGCGTCGTCGCCGGCGTGGGTGACCCTGCTGCGCTCGGCGGGCGCACACGACACCTACCTGCGGACCTACCGGGGGGTGTTGGACGCGGGCCGGGTGGTCCAATTCATGTTGCTGGACCGCCTGTTTCCACGCTCGGTGTTCTACTCGTTGAGGCTGGCCGAGGACAACCTTGACGAGCTGGTGCACAGCCCGCAGAGCCGGATCGGGGCCACCGCCGAAGCGCAGCGGTTGCTCGGGAAGGCCCGCAGCGAACTGGAATTCGTCCAACCGGGTGTGTTGCTCGAGTCGCTGGATAGCCGCTTGGCGGGCCTGCAGCGAACCTGTCGGGATGTCGGAGAAGCGTTGTCGCTGCAGTACTTCCACGTGACCCCCTGGGTTGCGTGGTCGGACGCCGGCCAGGGCGCCCGACTGGTCGGCAGGCAGGGCGAAAACTGATGTGGCGGCTGCGCGTGGTGCACACCACCGGCTACGCCTACCAGTCCCCGGTGACGGCCTCCTATAACGAGGCCCGCCTGACCCCGCGATCGGACACCAGGCAAAACGTCATCCTCAATCGCGTCGAAACCATCCCGGCGACAAGGTCGCACCGCTACATCGACTATTGGGGCACCGCCGTCACCGCATTCGACCTGCACGCGCCGCACACCGATCTCACGGTGACCTCGTCGTCGGTCGTCGAGACCGAACGGGGGGAGCCGGCGGTGGCCGAGGTCAGCTGGAGCGACCTGCGGTCCGAGGCCGTGATCGATCGTTTCGACGAATTGCTGCGTCCCACCGCGCACACGCCGACCGGCAAGCGCGTCGCGTCGGTCGCCAAGAAGATCGCCAAGTCCTATGACCCCGCCGAGGCCGTCGTGGTGGCGGGCAAGTGGGTGCGCGGCGAGCTGGACTATCTGCCGGGGACCACGGGGGTGCACTCCTCCGGGCTGGACGCGCTGAACGAGGGTAAGGGCGTCTGCCAGGACTTCGTGCACCTGTCGCTGATGTTGTTGCGCGCCATGGGAATTCCGGGACGTTACGTGTCCGGGTATTTGCACCCGAGACGCAACGCCGTCGTGGGCGACACCGTCGACGGGCGAAGCCACGCGTGGATTCAGGCCTGGACCGGTGGCTGGTGGAGTTTCGACCCCACCAACGACAGCGAGATCACCGAGCAGTACGTCAGCGTCGGCGCCGGGCGCGACTACACCGACGTCGCCCCGCTCAAGGGCATCTATTCCGGGGAAGGCGCGACCGATCTCGACGTGATCGTGGAGGTCACCCGGCTGGCCTGAAAGCCGTCAGCCGTGCGGGCCCGGCAGGCCCAACAGCTTGCCGCCCGCGCCGCCCGCCCCGCCG
>NZ_AUWQ01000008.1 GCF_000455205.1 Mycobacterium sp. UM_CSW
GACCCACCGTCACCAGCCCGTCCTATGCTCTCGGTTTGACTTTATGAACTGATCAGTCCAGAATATTATGGACCGATCGGTGTAGATTTCCGACGAGGTAAACCATGTCTTATGTGACTGTCGATACCCGCCGAACGCCGCTCAGCGCCGAAGCGGTGACCCAGATGATGCACGAGACGGTGGTGGCGGTCGACATCGCGTTCACCGAGGGAGCGCCGGTCACCCTTGCGGGCACCATCTACGAGTTGGGTGATTTGCAGAAGTTCTCGGTGCACTCCAACACCTTGGGGGTCGAGCGGACGCCGGCGCAGGCCCGGGATGACATGCGCCCGTGCGTGTTCGTGGGGGTGCAGTCGTCGGGCACCAGCGTCGTGGTCCAGCATGGCCGTGAGGCGTTGTTGCGTCCGGGTCAGCTGGTGTTGTGGGACTCCACCGCTCCATACACCGTGTGCGATCCCGACGGGATCCGCCACCACTACTTTCGGGTGCCGATTGATCGGCTTGGTCTGCCGCACAACATGATTAGTCAGTTGTGTGCGGTCACGCTGAGTCCGCAGCATCCAGTCGCCGATCTGACGGCTACCTATCTGCGTCGACTGGGGACGCGGTCTGACATCTTCGAGCGCGCCGATACGGAATCGGTGGCACAGGCCACCATCGACCTGCTGCGCGCCCTGTTGACCACCCACGTCGACGCCACCAAGCTCGGCCGTGAAGCCATGCACGCAACACTGCAGTTGCGGATCATCGAATACCTGCGCGCCCACCTGCATGACCCGAATCTCTCTGCGGCGCAGGTGGCATCCGAACACCACATCTCGGTGCGCCAGCTCTACAAGGTGCTCGCGGAGGCGCAGATCGGCCTCGGTGATTGGATCCGCGCCGAAAGGCTGGAGGCGTGCCGGCGCGACCTGGCCCAGCCCATGGCACAGACCGCATCGATCGCCGCGATCGCACGGCGGTGGGGGTTCGCCGACCCATCGAGCTTTGCGCGGATGTTCCGCACCGCGTATGGGATGTCGCCCCGCGAGTGGCGCGACCTGCACGCGGGGACGGGGGGCGGCAGGCCTGGCACCTAACCGCGCCCCTGGCTTTCTCGGCGGTCACGGCGTCTGACCGTCGTCGACGAACGCCGCTGCGGCGTCGACGCCGACGACCGTCAGCAGGCGGGCCACCTTGCGGTCGAGTTCGCGGCCCACGTCGGTGATGGCGGGATCGTTCAGGCTGGCGAACAAGCTGCTGGGCTGGTCGAGGGTGAAAATGGCGTCGCCGCCGGCATCACTGTGGACGAGGATGCGCAGCGGCGCGTAGAGCAGAGCCAGCGAGGAGCGGCGGAACATCTGCTCGGCCACGACGGGGTTGCCCAGCAGGTACTCCACGGCCGGGGTTTGGTGACCGGCGGCCGACATGATCGGTCTGGCGTCGATGGAAGTAAACACCATCAGTTCGTGGGGTGCATTGGCCCTGACGGCGGCACGCACGTCATCCCAGGCGCCGCCGCCGGCGACGATCTCTTGTACGGCTTGGCGATCGAACACCGGCGCTGCGGATTCGAAGGCGGCGCGGAACTCGTCAAACGGGATGGCGGTGGCGATATCGAGGCGCACGACGCGGTGCGGCGTGCGGGTGGCCGTTGCAGACATGGCGCTCCTTTAGGGGGTGTGTGGTGACGGGACGCGCGGTCGTCGGCTGGTAATCGGTAAAGCGCGAGGAGGAGGTCAAAATCCCTTGCCGGCCAACCATTCCAGGACAACGTCGGCGACCTCCTTCCAGCCGTTGTCGATGGTCAGGGAGTGGCCGCGGCCTTCGAAGACGTGGAAGTCGGTGTCGCCGGGTCCCTTGCTGTAGAGGTCGACAACCTGCTTGGTGACCTTGAGCGGCACCACGTGGTCCTCGGTGCCGGAGGTAATCAGCAGCGGCCCGCGGCTGCCGACGGTGACGTCGACGGCGGCGGCGGAGTGCCTCGAGAGGTTAGCGCTGGCCTCTTCGAACAGCGGGCGTCCAGCACCGGGTATGGACCAGGCGTCGTGCAGAGCGTTGGATTCCTCGACGGTCAGAGCATTGCCGAACGCGTAATGGAACTGTTTGGGTGTAAGCGCCACGGCGCGGTGTCGGTTGGCGGGATTGCCGAGCACCGGGAACGCGGATTTCAGTTGCGCGAAGGGCAGCGCTTTGGCGCCTTTGATCGCCGCGGGGTCAAGTGCGACGGCGGCTGCGGCGTACCCACTGGCGAGGAGTTGCTGGGCAAACAATCCTCCGAAGGAATGGCCGATGACGATCGGTTTGACGCTCGGGTTGCCAATGATGCCGGCGTAATGGTCGACGACATCGGCAATGCCGACGCCGTTCATGGCGTCGGGGTTGGCGCGGGTCTCTTCCACAGTGGGGGAATCGCCGGGCCAGCCGGGGGCTGTCGCGGCATATCCGTTGGCGCCGAACAGTTCTAGCCACGGTTGCCAGGCGCTCGAGTGGATCCACAGGCCGTGAATAAAAATGACCGGGTGGGTCTTAGCAGGTGCGGTCATCGCGAATGTCCTTTCAGGTGCGATTGTTTCGCACAATGGATTGCCGGCGGTGTGCGGTTGCGGTCGGTTACGACGCTAGGGCGGCCCGCACACGGTTGCGACGCCGGTGACGTGTTCGTGCGCGTGGTGCACATCTGCGTGCACTGGGTGAGCACCCAATGGGAACCGATCGGCTTGTCCTAGACCGAGGGTTCGACGCCGTCAACACTTGGGACGAGGGCCGCGGGGGGTACTTCGATGGCCCCAACGGCGTTACGGCGCGATTGATAGCAGCGGGCGGGTCAGGGCGGTGAGTAGCTCGCGCAGCCCGGTCAGCGAGTTCGCCGGCAGGAACAGGTCGCAGTAGGGCAGGGCGGCGGCCATCGAACCGGCCAGCGGTTGGAAGTCGCCTTGCGCCGCACGGGGATTGAGCCAGACCAGCGTCGCGGCCCGGCGGTGCAACCTCGCCATCGCGTGGGCAAGCACCTCGGGCTGGTCGCTGTCCCAGCCGTCGGAGGCGATGATCACCACCGCACCGCGCAGCGCGTTGCCGTGCGGCGGGGCCAGCAGGGCGCCGACGCTGCGGCCGATGAACGTGCCGCCGTAGCGGTCGGTGACCTTCGCGTTGGCCTTCTGCAGCGCGACCTCGGCCGAGCGGTGCGACAGCACCGACGTGAGCCGGGTCAGCGACGTCGAGAACGCGAACACCTCGGGGTGGGCGCGGGCTTGGCGCAGCACGGCGGCACGCATCAGGTGCAGATAGATCGCGGCGTACGGCTGCATCGAGCGGCTCACGTCGCACACGAGGACCACCCGTCGGGGCCGGCGGCGGGGCCGTGTCCGCGCCAATCTCAGCGATTCCCAGCCGGTTTGGCGAGACGCGTTCATGGTGGCCCGCAGATCGATCCGCTTGCCGGCCGCGCTGGGCTCGAAGCGCATGCTGCGGCGCCGCGGCCAGCGCGCCACCGTCGCCTCCAGCCAGGAGCCGAGCAGGCGAAGGTCTTGCGCGTCGAAGCGGTCGAACGGTTCGTCGGCGCGCGCGGCGATGCGGCTGGGGAGGAGATCCGGCAGGAGGACGCTCGCCGCTCCGTCGTCGCCGCCGCCAGCCATCCTCGCGACCCATGGCAATTCGTGGGCGCCGCCACCCGATCGGCTTCCCGCCGGCTGCAGCGTGCCGGCCCCGGGTGCCTTCGGCCCCGGAACTGGTAGGACCGATTCGCGGCCCGCCGCGGCTTCGGGGAGGGCGGCGCCGAACACCTCCTCGAACACGGCGTCGAAGGCCACCAGGTCTTCCATCCGGTTCACCAGCGTCAGCCTGGCCGCCCAATACAGCGCCGACGTGGTGTCGGGCACCAACCGCCCGAGCGCTTGCACGAAGTCGGCCGGGCCGTTGGCCGACACCAGCACCCCCGCGCCGCGCAGGCGCGCCACCAGGGCCGCCGCGAACGCGGCCAGGTCGACGCCCCGCAACAGCAGTGGGGTGGGCACGACGCGCTAACGCCTCCGGCCGAGCAGCCAACCGAGCACCAGCGCGGCCAGCACGGCCAGCGCCACGGGCGCGTATTTCTTGAGCTGGTCGCCACCGGCGAGCTCGAGCAGGTCGATGGGCTCGGGCTCGGGAGCGGGCGACTGGCGCGTTCCCGGGACGGGGTTCGCCGGCCATGCCGGAATCGGCTCCTCCTGCGCCGCGTCGGGCGCCGGGGCGCCGGTGTTCTTGGCGGCCAGTTCGGCCTCCAGCGACTCCACGAACTGGCCCAGCAGCTTCTCCGAAACCTGCTGCAGCATGCCGCTGCCGAACTGGGCCAGCTTGCCGACGATCTTCAGATCGGTGTCGACGGTGACGCTGGTGCGTTCCCCGTCCTCGTGCAACTGGGCGGTGACCGTGGCGGCGGCGTTGCCGGTGCCCCGCGCCTCCTTGCCCTTGCCGTCGATGACCGCGCGGTGCTGTTCGCGGTCCAGCTCGACGAAGCGCACCTTGCCGCTGAACTCGCTGGTCACCGGGCCGACCTTGACCTTGACCTTGCCCAGGTAGTCCTCGCCCTCGTGGCCGGTGAGCTGGGCGCCCGGCATCAGCGGGATCACCTGTTCCAGGTCGCACAGCACGTCCCAGGCCTGCTCGATGGGAGCGCTGACGGTGAACTGGTTGGCGATCTTCATGCGGTAAGTCCTCTCAGGTGCGGCTGTACTCAGTAAACGCGTCGCGAATCAGGGTACGGTCGTCCGGGGTCTTGGCCAGCGCCCCCAGGCTCACGACCGCCGCCTCGTCAACCAGGTCCGCCACGCCCAGGGACACCAGGGCGGAGACCCAGTCGATGGTCTCGGCCACCCCGGGCGGCTTGTCCAGGTCGAGATCGCGCGTGCGCCCGACGAATTGGGTGGCGTGCTCGATCAACGGCGCCGTCGCCCCCGGCACCGTGCGCCGGACGATGGCGGCGGCGCGGGCCGGCTCCGGGTAGTCGATCCAGTGGTACAGGCAGCGGCGGCGCAACGCGTCGTGCAGGTCGCGGCTGCGGTTGGAAGTCAGCACCGCGATCGGCGGGCGCTCGGCGACGAAGGTGCCCAGCTCGGGCACGGTGACCGCGGATTCACCGAGGAACTCCAGCAGCAGCGCCTCGAATTCGTCGTCGGCGCGGTCGATTTCGTCGATCAACAGCACCGGAGGCTTCGGGCCGCGGTGCCGCACGCACCGCAGGATGGGCCGGTCGACGAGGTAGTTCTCGGTGTAGAGGTCGGCCTCATCGATATTGGCGCCCTGCGCCTCCGCCAGCCGGATGGACAGCAGCTGGCGCTGGTAGTTCCAGTCGTAGAGCGCCTCGCTGGCGCTGAGTCCCTCGTAGCACTGCAGCCGCACCAGCGGGGTACCCAGCACCGCCGCAAGGGTTTTCGCGGCCGTGGTCTTGCCGACGCCCGGTTCGCCCTCCAGCAGCAGCGGGCGGCCGAGCGTGACCGCCAGGTAGATCGCCGACGCCGTCCCCGTGTCGAGCAGGTAGTCGTGCGCGTCGAATCGGGCGATCACGTCCTGCACGCCGTCAAACATCAGGACGTCACCAGCCGGCGGTAGTCGTCCCAGGTGTCGACGTCGAGCGGCACGGGACCGTCGACCGCGAGTTCGCGCACCTGGTACCGGCCCGACTCGATGAGCTTCCACACCCCCTTGTCGCCGTGCAGTTCGCGGAGTTCGCCGAACAGCGCACGGCCGAGCCAGAACGGGTGCCCGATCCCGTCGTCGTAGCGGCACACGGCGATGTCGGCGGTCGCGCCTTCGGCGGCCACGCGCCGCGGTGTTAGCGGATCGATCCGGGGTTGATCGCCGAGCATCAGCACGATGCCGGCGGCGCGGGGGTCCACCCGCTCGAGCGCGGCGCGCAGCGAGGCCGCACATCCGGTCCCGAAGTCGTCGACCTGCACCACGTCGACCCCGGCCATCGGCACCGCATCGCGCACCGCCGCCGCGGCGCCGCCGAGGGTGACGATGAGCTGGTCGAACCCGGCGCCACGGGCCGCCTCCAGGGTGGCCCCGAGCAGGGTCGTATCCCGGTACGGCAGAAGCTGTTTGGGCGTGCCCAGCCTGCGCGAACCGCCGGCCGCCAGCACGACGCCGGTGACGGGCGACCCGGTCATGCGCCGGCTGGCCGGTCGGCGAACGCGGCGCGGCATCCCGGGCTGCAGAACCAATGGTCGGCGCCGCCCACCCGCAGGTGTTCGGTGGCGGGCCCGATCGTCACCGTCATGCCGCACACCGGATCGACCGCCTCGCGCGCGACGGCCTCCGGCGCGACCGGGCGCCGCAGGCCGGCGCGAATGCCGGCGATCAGTTCGGCCGCGATCGAGACCGCGATCTCGGCGGGGGTCTTGGCGCCGATGGCCAGCCCGACCGGGGTGTGCACCCGCGCCCGCTCCTCCGGCGAGAGGTCGAGCGACTCCAGGATCGCGGCGCCGCGCACCTTGCTGGCGACCAGGCCGATGTAGCCGACACCGTGATCCAGTGCCGCGCGGATGGTTTCGGCTTCCGGCCCGCCGTGGCTGGCAATGACGACGGCGGTCGCGTCGGAGAGGTCGCCGTCGCTGCGGGCGTCGTAGCCGAGCACGCCGCACACCCGGGTCAGCGCCTCGGCGATCGGCGTGGTCCCGTAGACCCGGATCAGCGGGGCCGGCAGCTGCGGGGTCAGGAAGATCTCCAGCGACCCGCCGGACAGGCACGGGTTGACGACGACGCAGGCGCCGGGGGCCTCGGGGAAGTGCACGTCGCCGTCGGGAAGCACTCGCAGCAGCACGCTTTCGCCGGCCTGCAGCGCGCCCATCGCCGCCTTGCGGACCGAGTTCTGGGCGCATTGGCCGCCCACGAAGCCCTCGATTGTGCCGTCCGCCAACAGGATTGCCTCGTCGCCCGGGTAGGACGAGGTGGGCGGCTGGGCGCGCACCACGGTCGCGTGCACGAACGGTGTCCGTGCCGCCAACAGCTCCTGAACGCGCTCACTGATTATCGTCATCTGTTTGACTGCGCCCTTCCTCCTCATCGCTCGTTCCTCGCTCTGCATCGTCACGGCGCGCTAGATCGGCGGCCTCGCTCTGCCCTGCATCGCCTCCCACACCCGCGACGGCGTCAGCGGCATGTCGGCGTGCCGAACCCCGTACGGCGCCAACGCATCCACCACGGCGTTGACCACCGCTGGCGGCGATCCGACGGTGGCCGATTCGCCGATGCCCTTCGCGCCGATCGGGTGGTGCGGCGACGGCGTCACGGTGAAGCCGGTCTCCAGGTGCGGCACCTCGGCCGCGGTCGGGATCAGGTAGTCCATCAGCGATCCGCCGAGGCAGTTGCCCTCCTCGTCGAACGCGATCATCTCCATCAACGCCATGCCGATGCCGTCGACGATGCCGCCGTGCACCTGCCCCTCGATGATCATCGGGTTGATGCGGGTGCCGCAGTCGTCCACGGCGAGGAAGCGGCGCACCTTGACCACCGCGGTGCCCGGATCGACGTCCACCACACAGAAATAGGCGCCATACGGGTACGTCAGGTTCTCCGGGTTGTAGCAAACCTCGGCGTCCAGGCCGCCCTCGATGCCGTCGGGCAGGTCGCCGGCCCCGTGTGCGCGCATCGCGATGTCCTGGATGGTCACCGACGCCGACGGGTCGCCTTTGACGTGGAACGAGCCCTTCTCCCACTCCAAGTCGGCGACCGAGACCTCGAGCATGCCCGATGCGATGATCCTGGCCTTGTCGCGCACCTTGCGCGCCACCAGCGCCGCGGCCCCACCGGAAACCGGCGTCGAGCGGCTGCCATAGGTGCCCAGCCCGAATGGCGTCTGGTCGGTGTCGCCGTGCACCACCTCGATGTCGTCGGGCGGGATGCCGAGCTCCTCGGCGACGATCTGCGCGAACGTCGTCTCGTGCCCCTGCCCCTGGCTCTGAACCGACAGCCGCACAACGGCTTTGCCGGTCGGGTGCACGCGCAGCTCACACCCGTCGGCCATGCCGAGGCCGAGGATGTCCATGTCCTTGCGCGGACCGGCGCCGACGGCCTCGGTGAAGAACGACATCCCGATGCCCATCAGCTCGCCGCGCGCCCGCCGCTCCTTCTGCTCGGCCCGCAGCGCGTCGTAGCCGATCATGTCCATGGCCTTGCGCATGGTGGCCTCGTAGTCGCCCGAGTCATACGTCCAGCCGGTCTTGCTCTGGTACGGAAACTGGTCCGGCCGCAGCAGGTTTCGCAGCCGCAGCTCGGCCGGGTCCATCTTCAGCTCGAACGCCAGGCAGTCCACTAGCCGTTCCACGAAGTACACCGCCTCGGTGATGCGGAACGAGCACGCGTAGGCCACCCCGCCGGGCGCCTTGTTGGTGTACACGGCGGTCATGTGGCAGTAGGCGGCCTCGAGGTCGTAGCTGCCGGTGAACACCCCGAAGAAGCCGGCCGGGTATTTCGTCGGCGCGGCCTGGCCGTTGAACGCGCCGTGGTCGGCCAGCACGTTGGACCGGATCGCGAGGATCTTTCCGTCGTTGGTGGCGGCGATCTCGCCGACCATGATGTAGTCGCGGGCGAAGCTGGTGGATGTCAAATTCTCGCTGCGGTCCTCCATCCACTTCACCGGCTTGCCCAGCAGCAGCGAACCGACGATCGCGCACACGTAGCCGGGGTAGATCGGCACCTTGTTGCCGAAGCCGCCGCCGATGTCGGGCGAGATCACCCGGATCTTGTGTTCGGGCAGGCCCGCGACCAACGCGTACAGCGTGCGGTGCGCGTGCGGCGCCTGCGAGGTGGTCCACAGCGTCAGCTTGCCGGTCACCGGGTCCAAATCGGCCACCGCGCCGCAGGTTTCCATCGGCGCGGGGTGCACCCGCGGGTACACGATCTCCTGCTTGACGACGACGTCGGCCTTGGCGAACGCCGCGTCGGTGGCGGCGGCGTCGCCGGTCTCCCAGTCGAAGATGTGGTTGTCGTTCTTGCCGTCGAGATCGGTGCGGATCACCGGGGCGGACGAGTCGAGCGCCTTGCGCACGTCGACGACGGGATCCAGCGGGTCGTAGTCGACGTCGATCAGCTCCAGCGCGTCGCGGGCCGAGTAGCGGTCCTCGGCGACGACGAACGCCACCTCCTGGCCCTGGAAGCGCACCTTGTCGGTGGCCAGGACGGCCTGGGTGTCGTTGGACAGCGTCGGCATCCAGGCCAGGCCCTTCTCGGCCAGGTCCGCGCCCGTCACCACGGCCTTGACCTTCGGATGTGCTTGCGCCGCAGTGGTATCGATGCCGACGATGCGGGCGTGCGCGTACGGCGAGCGCAGGATCGCCAGGTGCAGCATGCCCGGCAGCGCGACGTCGTCGACGTACGTGCCGCGGCCGCGGATGAAGCGGGGGTCCTCCTTGCGCAGCATCCGGCCGTGGCCGCACGGCTTCTGGTCGTTGTCGGCGGTGTCTTCGGGCGGGCGGGATTCGATGGTGGTCATGACTGTGCCTCCGCCGCAGCATTGTTCGCGGCCCACTGGATGGAGCGCACGATCGTCGTGTATCCGGTGCAGCGGCAGATCTGCCCGGAGATGGCCTCCCGGATGGTCTCCTCGTCGGGGTTGGGATCGCGGTCCAGCAGGGCGCGGGCGGTGATCATCATTCCCGGTGTGCAGAAGCCGCATTGCAGCCCGTGCCAGCGCATGAACCCTTCCTGGATCGGGTCGAGCTGACCGTCCACGGCCAGGCCCTCGACGGTCCGCACGCTGTGGCCGGACGCCATCACGGCCAGCATGGTGCAGGACTTCACCGGCACCCCGTCGACGTCGACGACGCACGTTCCGCAGTTGCTGGTGTCGCATCCCCAGTGGGTTCCGGTGAGCCGCAACTGATCCCGCAGGAAGTGCACCAGCAGCATCCGCGGCTCGACGTCGGCGGTGACCTGCTCGCCGTTGACGGTCATGTTGACTTGCATCGCTATTGGCTCCTTTGTTCGCCAACCCGCCGCGCCGCGGTGCGCAACGTGCGGATAGTGAGTTCCGAGGCGAGGTGGCGCTTGTAGTCGGCGGTGCCGCGGACGTCGGTCACCGGCTCGCAGGCGGCGGCGGCCAGGCGACCCGCCTCGGCGAAGGTCTCGTCGGTGGCCGGCCGGCCGACCAGCGCCGCCGAGATCTCGGCCAGCGCGCCCGGGTCGGGGTTGACGGCGGTCAGGCCTACGCGGGCGGCGGCGATCGAGCCGTCGTCGAGGGTGACGGCCGCGCCCGCTGCGGTGACGGCCCAGTCACCGACGCGCCGTTCCACTTTCGCGTAGGCACTGGACGTGTTGAGCCGCACGGGGATTCGCACCTCGATCAGGATCTCGTTCGGGGCGACCGCCGTCTCGTACGGGCCGACGATGAAGTCGTCCATCGCGATCTCGCGTTCCCCCGACGGTCCACGCACCAGGCACACCGCGCCCAGCACTGTGCACACCGTTGAGAGATCCTCGGCCGGATCCGCCTGGCACAGCGAGCCGCCCAGGGTGCCGCGGTTGCGGACCACCGGGTCGGCGATCACCCGTTCGGCGTCACGGAAGATCGGGCACACGGCGGCCAGGGTGTCGGACTCCAGGATCTCGCGGTGCCGGGTCATGGCGCCGACGCGCACCAGGGTGGGATCGGTGATCACGTACCCGAGCTCAGGCGCCAGGTCGTTGATGTCGACGAGGTATTCGGGGTTGGCGATGCGCAGCTTCATCATCGGCAGCAGGCTGTGCCCGCCGGCGATCACGCGCGCCCCCTCCCCCAGCCGGTCCAGCAGGCCGACGGCGTGGTCGACGCTGGTCGCACGTTCGTATTCGAAGGGCCCAGGTACTTGCATGGGAGCAGTGTGGGCCGCGTCACACGGGGCGTCAATGGCGAGTTAAGTGATCGCTGAACTCGCCCGCTACCTGCGGCTCCGCCGCGTCGTGGTGGATGCGCCCGACGGTCTCGGACAGCGGGCGGCCGCCCCCGCCCCAGCGCTTGGCGATGATGTCGGCGGCGATCGACACCGCCGTCTCCTCCGGCGTGCGCGCGCCGAGGTCCAGGCCGATAGGGCTGGACAGCCGGCCCAGCTCGGCGTCGGTCAGCCCCGCCGCCCGCAGCCGGTTCATCCGGTCGTCGTGGGTGCGCCGCGACCCCATCGCGCCCACGTAGCCCACCTGGGGCAGCCGCAGCGCCACCTCGAGCACCGGGACGTCGAACTTGGGGTCGTGGGTGAGCACGCAGATCACCGTGCTCGCGTCGATGGCGCCGGCCTCCGCCTGGGCGGCGAGGTAGCGGTGGGGCCAATCGACGACGACATGGTCTGCGGTGGGGAAGCGCACCGGCGTGGCGAACAGCTCGCGGGCGTCGCACACGGTGACCCGGTAGCCGAGGAACGATCCCTGCTGCGCCAGGGCCGCGGCGAAGTCGATGGCGCCGAACACCAGCATCCGGGGGCGCGGCGCGAAGCAGGAGACGAACACCTCCATGCCCTCGCCGAGGCGCTGCCCGTCGGGGCCGTACTTGAGGACGTCGCTGCGGCCCACCGCCAGCAGGCCGCGGGCGTCGTCGGCGACCGCGGCGTCGGCGCGCGCCGAACCCAGCGATCCGGCCAGCTCGTCCGGCCGGATGACGACGCGGCGCCCGACCCACGTCGCGTCGGGGTGCGCGATGACGGTCGCGACCGCCACCGGGCGGTGCTCGCCGATGTCGTCGGCCACCGCGCCGAGTTCGGGGAAGGTCGATCGCGACACCGACTCGACGAAGACGTCGATGATGCCGCCGCACGTCAGCCCGACCGCGAACGCGTCGTCGTCGCTGACCCCGTAGCGCTCCAACCGCGGCGTTCCGGTCTTGGCGACCTCGCTGGCGAGCTCGTAGACCGCGCCCTCCACGCAGCCGCCGGACACCGACCCAGTCACCGAACCGTCCGGCGCCACCATCATCGAGGCCCCCGACGGGCGCGGCGCGGACCGGAAGGTGCGCACCACCGTGCCCAATCCCGCGGTTTCACCGGCGCGCCAGATCGCCATCAGCTCGGCAAGGACGTCACGCACGCTTTAAACGTAAGCTCATGGCGTGACTCCGGCTCAACTTCGGGCCTATTCGGCGGTGGTGCGGTTGGGTTCGGTGCGCGCGGCCGCGGCCGAGTTGGGCGTTTCCGACGCGGGCGTGTCGATGCTCGTGGCGGCGCTGCGCAAGGAGCTCGACGACCCGCTGTTCACCCGGACGGGCGCGGGCCTGGCGTTCACGCCGGGCGGCCTGCGGCTGGCCAGCCGCGCGGTCGAAATCCTGGGGCTGCAGCAACAAACCGCGATCGAGGTGACCGAGGCCGCCCACGGGCGCCGGCTGCTGCGGATCGCCGCTTCGACCGCGTTCGCCGAGCACGCGGCTCCCGGGCTGATCGAGCTGTTCTCATCGCGGGCCGACGACCTGTCGGTGGAGCTGAGCGTGCACCCGACGAGCCGGTTCCGCGACCTGATCTGCTCGCGCGCCGTCGACATCGCGATCGGTCCCTCCGGCGAGGGTTCGCTCGGTCCGGACGACGGGATCTTCGTGCGGCCGTTCCTGAAATACCAGATCATCACCGTCGTGCCGCCGAACAGCCAACTGGCCGCCGGCATTCCGACGCCGGCGCTGCTGCGCCAGCAGCAGTGGATGCTCGGCCCGGCCGCGGGCGGGGTGGACGGCGAGATCGCAAAGATGTTGCGGGACTTGGCGATTCCGGAGTCGAACCAGCGGATCTTTCAGAGCGACGCCGCTGCGCTGGAGGAGGTGCAGCGGGTCGGCGGTGTGTCGCTGACGATCGGTTTCGCCGTCGCCAAGGACCTCGCAGCCGGGCGGTTGACCCGCCTGAGCGGGCCCGGCCTGGAAAGGTCGGGCGAGTGGTGCGCGGCCACGCTGGGGCCGTCGGTGCGGCAACCGGCCGTGTCCGAGCTCGTCCGCTTCATCACCACGCCGCGGTGCACCCAGGCGATGATCCGCGGCAGCGGCGTCGGGGTGACCCGCTTCCGCCCGAAAGTGCATGTGACGCTGTGGAGTTGAGTGTGCGCCCACGGTGATGACACGCCGACGGGCTTCACACTGAAGGCCGCTACCAGGCGCGCGACAGGTCCGCGTGCTGGCGGACCCAGGCGTGCATCGCGATCCCGGCCGCGACGCCGGCGTTAATGCTGCGCGTCGAGCCGAACTGGGCGATCGACACCGTGAGCGCCGCGCCGGCCCGGATGTCGTCGGTGATGCCCGGGCCTTCCTCGCCGAACACCATCAGGCACTCCCGCGGCAGCGCCGTCTCCTCCAACCGCTGTGCGCCCGGGACGTTGTCGACGGCCACCACCGTCAGCCCGGCGCCCGCCGCGAACCCGAGCAGCGCGGCGGTGGTGTCGTGGTGGCACAGCCGCTGATAGCGGTCGGTCACCATGGCGCCGCGGCGATTCCAGCGCCGCCGCCCGACGATGTGCACGGTGTGCACGGCAAAGGCGTTGGCGGTGCGCACCACCGAGCCGATGTTGGCGTCGTAGCCGAAGTTCTCGATCGCCACGTGCAGCGGGTGACGGCGCAGGTCGATGTCGGCGATGATCGCTTCCCGAGTCCAGTACCGGTAGGCGTCGACGACGTTGCGAGTATCGCCGTCGCGCAACAGGTTTGGGTCGTATCGCGGGTCATCGGGCGGCTCGCCCGACCACGGCCCGACGCCGCCGCCCGTCGTTCCCCATTCGGTGGGCCCCGGGTCGCTCATCGCTGCGTCCACACCCCGGCGTGGGTGCCGTCGACCGCCACCGTGGCGTACAGCAGCGCCTCGTTGATCTCGCCCTGGGTGCACAGCGACGCGTTGACGCGCACGGAATCCAGCGACGCGTCGGGCAGGATCAGCACCGACGACCCGTACGTCGCGCACGCCGGGTTCAGGCCCCGGCCCGGCAGGGTGGGCGACGCCAGCAGCATCAGCGGCCCGCCGCGCTTGGCGGAGTCGTCGCGGTAGCGGTCCGCCAGGGCGGTGGCTTCCAGACCCAGCAGCATGTAGCCGTTGCCGACGAACGCGGCGGGGTCGCCGAGCTGGGCCTTGGTCATCGGGGCGCCGTCGGCGCGCCAGGCCGACAGGCTCACCGTCTTGACGCTCAGGCCGGTGTCGTTGGCGTTGGTCGGCGGCAACCCCACCGGAAACGCCGCCGGGTAGGCCGCCGAGCTGTTCGGGATCCGGTCGCGCGGCGAGTAGGCGTACACCCCGCGCACCTGGCTCCGATCCTTAAGCGGCCCAAGGCAAATGCTGCCGGTGAGCCGACCGGGGGGCGCCGACAGCGGGTGTTGGATGTCGTGCACGGTCGTCGCCGCATCGTCGCAGCTGCGCAGCGCGGCCGACTCCATCGGGTGGGCCAGCGCGCCGTACAGCCCGAAGCGAAGGTCCTCGGGCTTGGCGTGCGGGGCCTTCGGGTCGGTGGGCGACGCGTCGAGGTCGACCAGCACGTAGTCGCCGTCCCAGCGCAGGTTCGACACCGACATGTTCCAGCCCAGCAGCGCCAGCGATTCGCCGAGCCGGGCCCCCTGCGCGCCGTACGGCCGCACGGGGCCGTTGGAGCCCGAACAGCCCAGGGCACACGCCGCCGTGACGACGACAATGCACGCGACGCGGACAAGGCGCCCGAATCTAGTTGACATCATTCACGTTTGCCACAGGAGCCGGTCGGGGAACGGATCGACGACTTGCCCGCCTCAGAGCGACAACTGGGCGGCGGCGGGGCGACCCGGTGCTTTGTCGCTGCGAGGCGGGCACAACGAGAGTCGCCCGGACGAGAGGCTGCTGTGGCACATGTGACAGCGCATGCATGAAACGTGGCCTAGCCCAGCCCCAGATCGGCCAGGCCCAGCACGCTGCGGTAGGGAATTCCTTCTGCTTCGATGGCCTCGGCGGCGCCGGTGGCGCGGTCCACCACGGTGGCCACCCCGATCACCTGGCCGCCCGCGTCCTGCACGGCATGCACCGCGGTCAGCGCCGAGTTGCCGGTGGTGCTGGTGTCCTCCACCACCAGGACCCGCCGGCCGGAGACCTCGGATCCCTCGATAAGCCGTTGCAGCCCATGGGTTTTCGCCGATTTCCGCACCACGAACGCGTCGATGGGCCGCCCGGGCGCGTGCATGATGGCGGTCGCGACGGGGTCGGCGCCCAACGTCAGGCCACCGACGACGGCGTAGTCCCAGTCGGCGGTGAGCTCGCGCATCAGCGTGCCGATCAGCGCGGAGGCGCGGTGGTGCAGGGTGGCCCGGCGCAGGTCGACGTAGTAGTCGGCCTCTTTGCCCGACGACAGGGTCACCCGCCCGTGCACCACCGACAGCCGGCGCACCAAATCGGAAAGCTCCTCGCGGGCGTCAGCTGCGGTCACGACCGCCCACTCGTTTCGCGGCGCTGCGCACCAGGCCGCGGGGCAGCAGCCGCCCGGCGGTGACGATCGCCTTGTACTGCAGGCCCGGCACGCTGACCACCTTGCCGGCGGCGACGTCGGCAAGGCTTGCGGCGACCACGTCGTCGACCTCGAGCCATAGGAACGGCGGCAGCTTGGCCATATCCATCCCGGCCCGGGCGTGAAATTCGGTGTGCACGAAGCCCGGGCACACGGCGTGCACGCCGACTCCCGTTCCGTCCAGCGCGCCGGCCAGGCCCTCGCTGAACGAGATCACCCAGGCCTTGGACGCCGAATAGGTCGACGACCGGCCGTTCACCATTCCGGCGACGCTGGCGACGTTGATGACGGTCCCGGCGCCGGCGGCGACCATGGCGGGCACCGCGGCCCGGGTGAGCTGCAGCACTGCGGTTACGTTGACGTCGAGCTGCGCCTGCAGCAGCGCGGGATCCGTCGTCCAGAATTCGCCGGACGTGCCGAATCCGGCGTTGTTGACCAGGACCCGCACCCCCGCGGCAAGCCGCTCGGCCACCTTGTCGCGGCCGGCCGCGTCGGCCAGGTCCGCGGGCAGGATCTCGATGTTGCCGCCCTGGCCCTCGAGCTCGGCCGCCAGTTTGGTCAGCCGGTCGACGTCGCGGGCGACCAGGACCAGGTCGTAGCCGTCGCGCGCGTACCGCCGTGCGTAGCCCCCGCCGATCCCGGACGTCGGCCCGGTGATCAGGGCTACGGGGCGAGGCATGAGCGACAGTGTAATGACGCGGGCCCGGCCGGCCTCAGCGCTGGTAGTTACTGGCCCCGTGGCCGTTGCGCCCGGTCGGCGGCTGGCGGCCCTGGTCCCGGCGCAGCGGCTCGGTGGCGCGTCGGCCGGCCTGAACGTCCGAGCCCAGCAACCCCGACACGTCCTGCTGCGGCCGCCGCGACGACAACTCCAGGCGACCGGCGGGCGCCAGGGGCCGGCTCGGTGCGGCGTTGCGCGGCAACGCGGGCGCCCCGGCCTCCTGCGGGGTCTCCTGCGGCACCGGCGGCAACACGCGCAGCAGGTCGTTGAACTGGCGCACGGTGCGTAAGCCCTCGTCCCATTGCGCGCGCGTGCTGGAGATCGGCATGGCGACCAACGTCCAGTTCTGCTCGTTCCACATGATCTCGGCGCAGTCGGGGGCGGTGTGCGCGAAGGTGACCATGCGCCGATCGCAGGCCCGCCGGGCGGCGTCCAGATTGGTCGAGTACACCATCCGCGGCCCGATCGCGCCCAGCAGCCAAATGTCGCTCTCCCGAGGCTCTTTCAGACCCTTGAGGCGCAGGTCGACGACGACGTTGGTGCCGACCTTGCGGTGCAGCGCGATCACCGTGGCGACTTCCTCGACGTCGAAGATGTAGACGGCCTCACCGCGGATCTGACCGAGCACGACGTTGTGGGCGGGGACGTCGCCCACCGTGGAGATCACCCCGCGCTTCCAGCGCTTGAGGATGTCGGTCGATTCGCGCTCGTAGTCGAAGCCATGCGACCGCGCCCACGATTTGCGGCGCCTGCTACGCCCCCGCTGCCGATCGATGTCGACGTACACCAGCACGCCCGCGCCGACAAAGCACAGCGCGGACAGCGTGAACCAAAGGGGGACCATCCCACACAGGGTATCCGCTGTCTGCCCGGAATAGACAATGCGACCTGGTCACAAGCAAATTAAGGTTTGCCAGCGCGCGCCGAGTGGGTCGGCATCGCGGCGTTGAGTGTGAGCTGACGGCTTTGGGTGTGAGCTGGCGGCGGGATCCTGGGGATTTTCCCGCCGCCATCCCAGCCGACTAGCCCAGGACCAGCGAGTCGCCGTCCGGGCTGACGTTGACCGGCACCACGTCGCCGTCGTGCACGTCGCCCGCCAGCAGCATCTTGGCCAGCTGGTCGCCGATCGCCTGCTGGACCAGCCGGCGCAACGGCCGGGCCCCGTAGACGGGGTCGAACCCGCGCTGCGCCAGCCAGCGCTTGGCCGGCAGCGACACCTCCAGCTGCAGCCGCCGTTGCGCCAACCGCTTGCCCAGCTGCTGAAGCTGGATGTCGACGATCTGCACCAGCTCTTCGGGGTTGAGCCCGTCGAAGATCAACACGTCGTCGAGGCGGTTGATGAACTCCGGCTTGAACGCCGAGCGCACCGCGGCCATCACCTGCTCCTCGCTGCCGCCCGACCCGAGGTTGGACGTCAGGATCAGGATGGTGTTGCGGAAGTCGACCGTGCGGCCCTGCCCGTCGGTGAGCCGGCCCTCGTCGAGGACCTGCAGCAGCACGTCGAACACGTCCGGGTGCGCCTTCTCGATCTCGTCGAACAGCACCACGGTGTAGGGGCGCCGCCGCACCGCCTCGGTCAACTGACCGCCCTGGTCGTAACCGATGTAGCCGGGCGGCGCGCCGACCAGCCGGGCGACGGAATGCTTCTCGCCGTACTCGCTCATGTCGATGCGGACCATTGCCCGGTCGTCGTCGAACAGGAAGTCGGCCAGCGCCTTGGCCAGCTCGGTCTTGCCGACACCGGTGGGGCCCAGGAACATGAACGAACCCGTCGGCCGGTTGGGGTCGGCGACCCCGGCGCGGCTGCGCCGCACCGCGTCGGACACGGCCTGCACGGCCTTGCGCTGCCCGACGACCCGCTTGCCCAGCTCGTCTTCCATCCGCAGCAGCTTGGCGGTCTCGCCCTCGAGCATCCGCCCGGCGGGAATGCCGGTCCACGCCGACACCACGTCGGCGATGTCGTCGGGCCCGACCTCCTCCTTGAGCATCACGTTCTCGCGGGCCTCGGCCTGCGGCAGCGCGGCGTCGAGCTTCTTCTCCACCTCGGGGATGCGCCCGTAGCGCAGCTCGGCGGCCTTGGCCAGGTCGCCGTCGCGCTCGGCGCGCTCGGACTCCCCGCGCAGCGCCTCCAGCTGTTCCTTGAGCTCGCGGACGGCGTCGATCGCGTTCTTCTCGTTCTGCCACCGGGTGGTCAGCTCGGCCAGCTTCTCCTTCTGGTCGGCCAGCTCGGCGCGCAGCTTCTCCAGCCGCTCCTTGGAGGCCTCGTCTTCCTCTTTCTCCAGCGCCATCTCCTCGATCTCGAGGCGGCGCACCAGGCGCTCGACCTCGTCGATCTCGACGGGCCGCGAGTCGATCTCCATCTTCAGCCGGCTGGCGGCCTCGTCGACGAGGTCGATGGCCTTGTCCGGCAGGAACCGCGCGGTGATGTAGCGGTCGCTCAAAGTGGCCGCGGCCACCAGCGCGGAGTCGGTGATGCGCACCCCGTGGTGCACCTCGTAGCGGTCCTTCAGGCCGCGCAGGATGCCGACGGTGTCCTCCACCGACGGCTCGCCGACGAACACCTGCTGGAAGCGGCGCTCCAGCGCGGCGTCCTTCTCGATGTACTTGCGGTACTCGTCGAGCGTGGTGGCGCCGACCAGGCGCAGCTCGCCACGGGCCAGCATCGGCTTGATCATGTTGCCGGCGTCCATCGCGCCTTCGCCGGTCGCGCCGGCGCCCACGATGGTGTGCAGCTCGTCGATGAACGTGATGATCTGCCCGGCGGAGTTCTTGATGTCGTCGAGCACGGCCTTGAGCCGCTCCTCGAACTCGCCTCGGTACTTGGCGCCGGCCACCATCGACCCGAGGTCCAGGGCGATGACGGTCTTGTCGCGCAGGCTCTCCGGCACGTCGCCCGCGACGATGCGCTGGGCCAGGCCCTCGACGATCGCGGTCTTGCCGACGCCGGGCTCGCCGATGAGCACCGGGTTGTTCTTGGTGCGACGGCTCAAAACCTGCACGACGCGGCGGATCTCGTTGTCGCGCCCGATGACCGGGTCGAGCTTGCCCTCGCGGGCCCGGGCGGTTAGGTCGGTCGAGTACTTCTCCAGCGCCTGGTAGGTGGCCTCGGGGTCGGCGCTGGTGACCCGCGCGCTGCCGCGGACCTTAACGAACGCCTCCCGCAACGCCTGCGGGGACGCGCCGTGGCCGGTCAGCAGCTTGGCGACGTCGGAGTCGCCGGTGGCCAGCCCCACCATCAGGTGCTCGGTCGAGACGAACTCGTCGTCCATCTCGGTGGCGAGGTGCTGGGCGGTGGTGATGGCAGCCAGCGATTCGCGCGACAGCTGCGGCTGCGAGCTGGCGCCGCTGGCCTGGGGCAGCTGGTCCAGGATCCGCTGCGCCTCGGCGCGGATGGTGGCCGGCTCGACGCCGACGGCCTCCAGCAGGGGCGCGGCGATGCCGTCGTTCTGGGTCAGCAGCGCCAACAGCAGGTGGGCGGGCCGGATCTCCGGGTTGCCGGCGGCCGAGGCCGCCTGCAGGGCCGAGGTCAGGGCCGCCTGCGTCTTGGTGGTCGGGTTAAAAGAGTCCACGACTATCTCCGTTTGAGGTCAGAAAGGGCTGCATGAAAATGCTTGTCGTGATGTTCAACGCCGTCAAGGTTGAGTGTGTTCCGCTCAAGTCTACAAAATTTCCTTGACGCCTAGAATCGGGGCCCGTGAGCCTGGAGGACCGCGACGCGTTGCGGGTGCTGCGCGACGCCTTCGAGGATGAGCTCGTCCGCAGGTTCTATACCCACTGGTTCGCCCTCGACGTCTCGGTGCGCGACCTTTTCCCGCCCGAGATGGACGTCCAGCGGGCCGCGTTCGCCCACGCCATGCACTGGGTGTACGGGGAGCTGGTGGAGCAGCGCGCGACCGAGCCGGTGGCCTTCCTCGCCCAGCTCGGCCGGGATCACCGCAAATTCGGCGTGCTGCCGGCGCATTACGGCACGCTGCGTCGCGCGCTGCACGCGACGCTTCGCGACCACCTCGGCGACGCGTGGACCGACTCCGTCGCGGCGACCGCCGATCAGTCGCTCAACCTGATCACCGGGGTGATGAGCGGTGCCGCCGACGCCGACGACGCACCCGCCTGGATGGACGGCACGGTCATCGAGCACATTCGGGTCTCGCGCGACCTGGCCGTCGTGCGGCTGCAACTGGACCGCCCGTTGGACTACTTCGCGGGGCAATACGTCGACGTTCAGGTCCCGCAGTGCCCGCGCCGGTGGCGCTACCTGAGCCCCGCGATCCCGGCCGACCCCGGTGGCGGCATCGAGTTCCACGTCCGACAGGTCCCCGGCGGCCTGGTCAGCACCGCGGTGGTCAACGAAACGCGGCCCGGCGACCGGTGGCGGCTGTCCAGTCCGCACGGCGGCCTGCGGGTCGACCGGGACGGCGAAGACGTGCTGATGGTGGCCGGCAGCACCGGGCTGGCCCCGCTGCGCGCGCTGATCATGGACCTGTCCCGCTACGCGGTGAACCCGCGGGTGCACCTCTTCTTCGGCGCCCGCTACCGCTGCGAGCTCTACGACCTGCCCACGCTGTGGCAGGTCGCCCAGCACAATCCGTGGCTGTCCGTGTCGCCGGTGTCGGAGTACAGCCGCGACCCGTCCTGGGCGGCCGACTATCCCGACGTCACGCCGCCGCGCGGGCTGCACGTGCACCAGACCGGCCGCCTGCCCGAGGTGGTGACCAAATACGGCGGCTGGGGCGACCGGCAGATCCTGATCTGCGGCGGACCGGATATGGTTCGTGCGACCAAGGCCGCCCTGATCGCCAAAGGCGCGCCGCCCGAACGCATTCAGCACGACCCACTGTCCAGGTGAACCGAGGTAAGCCATGCGCATCGTGACCCTGACCGACCCGTCATCGCCGGTGGCGGCGCAGTTCGTGCCGGAGGCCGGCATGATCGGCACGTCGCTGACCGACGCGGGCACCGAGCTGCTCGGCCAACGGCGCGGCCTGCAGGCCTACGTCGAGGCGGGCAAGACGATGGGCATCCCGATCCTGTATCCGTGGGCAAATCGCTTGGGTGCCAACACCTACACGGCCGAGGATGTGACGGTGGCGCTGATGCCCGGGGAAAACGGGGTTCGCGCCGATCCCAACGGGCTGCCCATCCACGGCACGCTGGCCGCCTACCCGGGCTGGCGGGTGACGGCGGAGTCGGACAACGAGCTGGCCGCCGAGGTCGATTTCGGCGCCGACCCGCGGTTGCTCGCCAGCTTCCCGTATCCGCACGTGCTCTCGGTGGCGGTGCGGCTGGCCGACCGGGCGCTCACGGTGCGCACCACCGTCACCGCGAGCGGCGACACGGCGGTTCCGCTGTGCTTCGGCTTCCATCCCTACCTGCGCCTGCCGGACGTTGCGCGCGGCGAGTGGATGATCGAGACGCCGCCGCTGCGGCACCTGCGGCTCGACGAGCGGGGGCTGCCCACCGGCGAGTCCGAACCTCGGCCAGCGACCGAAGAATCCTTGGGCGACAAGGCTTTTGACGATGCCTACGACCAGGTCGGCGAGGGCGCGGTGTTCGCGGTGTCCGGCGGCGGCCGCCGGCTGGAGGTGCACTTCGAGCGGGGATACCCGGCGGCGCAGATCTTCGCCCCGCTTGCCGAAGAGGTCGTGTGCTTCGAGCCGATGACCGCGCCGACGGACGCGCTGCGCCGTGGCGGTTACTCGACCGCACGCCCGGGCGCCCCGGCGGTTACGCAGTTCTCGATTCGGTTGTGAGCGAGCGACTTTCACCACCGCATCATGGGGAAGGGCCGACGCGGGTGCCCGGCGGCGTAGCGGCTCAGACCCTTCGCGAGGAACGCGTGGAAGCCGCAATACGGCAGCTCGGCGACGACGGAGCGAATCTCGGAGCGCCCGACCCCGTTACGTAGCAGACCGCGGCTCACGTCGATACGGTCGGCTATCCGAAAGGCCTCGGCCATACGGTCGTGCGACGGCCGCAGCCGGTGATGTTCGACGATCAGCGTGCGCACATCGTCGACGTTGTCGATGCCGAATTCTTCGGCGTGCGCGGCGGCCAGCTCGGCCGAGGACCCGAGGTAGTCGAACGTGCCCGCGGTCCAGATCCCGAGATCGTGTGCGGCCCAAGCCAGAACCGCGAAGTCGGGGACCGGACCGGCGAGCAGCTGTTGGTGATAATTCATTCCGCGGTAGACGTGATTGCGGTAGGTCGGCAGCTGCGCGCCCAGCTCGCGTTGGTATCGCTGTAGCAGGGTCTCGACGATCGGGTGAACGGTGATCACTTCCATGCCGCGACCAGTCATTTGTTCGCCTAGCGCGGCTTTCGCGGCTGCCACACGACCAGCGCGGTGCTCTTCGGCACCACCGCGATGTCGCGGCGCTGGCCGGCGCGCACCTGCGCCAGCTCCTCGGTCAGCTCCTTCACGCGTGACTGCAGCGCCTCCACCTGGTTGGTCAGCTCGATGATGCGCTTGATGCCGGCCAGGTTGACGCCCTCGTCCTGCGACAGCCGCTGCACCTCGCGCAGCAGGTCCACGTCGTGCTCCGAATAACGGCGTCCCCCACCGGAAGTGCGCCTCGGGCTGACCAGCCCGAGGCGGTCGTAGGTGCGCAGGGTCTGGGCGTGCATGCCGGCCAGTTCGGCGGCCACCGAGATCAGGAAGGTCCGAGCCTCCTCCTTGGGATTCCGTGAGCCCCTGGCCATCAGCGGTTACCTGCCCATCCCGCACGCGGGTTGAAACCACTGGATTGCTCGGCGGCCGCGTAGGCCTCCAGCGCCTCCTGGGCGGCGCCCTCCAAGTTCGGCGGCACGGAGACCTTCACGGTGACCAGCAGGTCGCCGTTGCCGCCGCCGCGCTTGGGCACACCGCGTCCGCGCACGCGCAGGATCCGGCCGTCGGCGGTGCCCTTGGGCACCCGCACGCCTACCTTGCCGTCCAGCGTGGGAACCGAAAGGGTTGAGCCCAAAGCCAACTCGCTGAAGCTGACCGGCACGGTCACGGTTAGGTCGTCGCCGTCACGGCCGAAGACCTTGTCCGGCCGCACATGCACGGTCACGTACAGGTCGCCCGACGGCGCGCCGCGCAGCCCGGCCTCGCCCTGCCCGGGCAGCCGGATCCGTTGGCCGTCCTCGACACCGGGCGGGATCCGCACGTTGATGGTGCGCGTGCGGGTCGTCACGCCGGTGCCTTTGCACTCGTCGCACGGGTGCTCGATGATCGAGCCGCTGCCCCGGCAATCGGTGCAGGGCTCGGAGAAGCCGAACGCGCCCTGGTTGCGGTTGATCACGCCCGAGCCGTTGCAGCTGGGGCACACCTTCGGGCTGGTGCCCGGGCGCGCGCCGCTGCCATGGCAATTCGTGCACGGCGCCGGGCTGGTCAGCCGTAGCGGCATCGCGACGCCCTTGGCCGCCTCGACGAAATCGAGCTCGGTCTCGGTCTCCAGGTCGTTGCCGCGCCGCGGCCGGCTGGGCCGGGGACTGGCGCCGCGTCCGAACAGGCCGCCGAACAGGTCGCCGATGTTGGCGCCGCCGCTTCGGCCGGCGGCGTCGAACAGGTCGCTGAGGTTGAACTCCGCGCCGTCACCGCCGACGTTGAAGCTGAAGCCGCTGCCACCGTCGAACCTGCGGCCACCGAAACCGCCGCCCGCGAACAGGCGGCGGGTCTCGTCGTACTCCTTGCGCTTGGCCGGATCCGACAACACGTTGTGCGCCTCCGACACCGCCTTGAACCGTTCGCCGGCGGCCGGGTTGTCGGGGTTCGCATCCGGGTGCAGGTCGCGCGCCAGCTTGCGGTAGGCGCGCTTGATCTCTTCCGGGCTGGCGTCAGAGGAGACGCCCAGCTCCTTGTAGAAGTCCTTTTCGACCCATTCACGCTGGGCCATGCCGCGTCACCCCCTCACCTTTCTCTATCTACTTGTCGTCTGTAATTCTCGTGCTTAGTCACCGGAGCCGTCGGCGTTATCGACCGTGTCGGACGGTTGCGTTTCGGCCGGGACCGGTTCTTCGCCCACCACGGTGTCGACCACGCCGACGAGGGCGTGCCGCAGCACCTGGTCGCCCAACTTGTAGCCCTGCCGCATGACCGTGCCGATCACCGGCTTGGAGCCCTCGGCGCCGTCGCCCTCGTGCTGCACCGCCTCGTGCAGCACCGGGTCGAAGTCCTCGCCCTCCTCGCCGAACGCCGTGAGGCCGAGGCCGGTCAAGGCGCTGTCGAGCTTGTCGGCGACCGACTTCAGCGGGCCGGTTTCCAGGTCGCCGTGCTTGCGGGCCCGATCGAGATCGTCCAGCACGGGCAGCAATTGGCTGACGACGGCGGCCTTGGCCCGGTCCGCCGCGGCCTGCTGATCGCGCAACGCCCGCTTGCGGTAGTTGGCGAAGTCGGCCTGTACCCGCTGCAGATCGCCGAGCAGTTCGGCCGCCTTGCCGGCCTCCTCCGGACTTTCGCCGGCAAACGCCTCCGGCGCCGACCCGCTGGGGGCCGGGCCGGAAGCGCCATGCCGCACTTCACCGGTCTCCGGATCGATCCGCCGCTTGTCGGTGACCGTCACCTGTTCCTGGGGGTTAGCGTCGGTCACTTGGCCTCCCGGTCGTCGTCGACCACCTCCGCGTCCACGACGTCATCGGCCGAGCCGGACGTGCCGCCGGCCTCGCCGCCGGGGGTGCCTGCCTGGCCGGCCTCGGCCTGGGTGGCCTCGTAGATGGCCTGGCCGAGCGCCTGCGATTCCTGGCCCAGCTTCTCCATCGCCGACTTGATCGCGGAGATGTCGGTGCCGGCCAGCGCCGACTTGGCCTCGGCCACCGCGGCGTCCACCTTGTTCAGCGTGTCCTCGGGGACCTTGCTGCCGCCCTCGGCCTCGCGTTGCTCCTTGACGAACTTCTCCGTCTGGTAGACCAGCGTCTCGGCCTGGTTGCGGATGTCGGCCTCCTCGCGGCGCTGACGGTCCTCCTCGGCGTGCGCCTCGGCGTCCTTGATCATCCGGTCGATCTCCTCCTTGGACAGGCCGGAGCCCTCCTGGATCTTGATCGTGTTCTCCTTGCCGGTGCCCTTGTCCTTGGCCGTGACGTGCACGATGCCGTTGGCGTCGATGTCGAAGGTGACCTCGATCTGCGGGACGCCGCGCGGGGCCGGCGGGATGCCGGTCAGCTCGAAGGAGCCGAGCAGCTTGTTGTGCGAGGCGATTTCGCGCTCACCCTGATAGACCTGGATCTGCACGGACGGCTGGTTGTCGTCGGCCGTGGTGAAGGTCTCCGAGCGCTTCGTCGGGATGGTGGTGTTGCGCTCGATGAGCTTGGTCATCACGCCGCCCTTGGTCTCGATACCGAGGCTCAGCGGCGTAACGTCAAGCAGCAGAACGTCTTTCACCTCACCCTTGAGCACACCGGCCTGCAGCGCGGCGCCCACGGCAACCACCTCGTCGGGGTTGACGCCCTTGTTGGGCTCCTTGCCACCGGTGAGCTCCTTGACCAGCTCGGTCACCGCGGGCATGCGGGTGGAACCGCCAACCAGCACGACGTGGTCGATGTCGGACACCGAGATGCCGGCGTCGGAGATCACCGACTTGAACGGCGCACGGGTGCGGTCCAGCAGGTCCTGGGTGATGCGCTGGAACTCGGCGCGGGTCAGCTGCTCGTCGAGGAAAAGCGGGTTCTTGTCCGCGTCGACGGTGATGTAGGGCAGGTTGATCGAGGTGCTCTGCGAGCTCGAGAGCTCGATCTTGGCCTTCTCGGCCGCCTCACGCAGCCGCTGCATCGCCATCTTGTCCTTGGTCAGGTCGATGCCGCTGGTGCCCTTGAACTTGTCGACGAGCCATTCGACGACGCGGTCGTCCCAGTCGTCGCCACCGAGGTGGTTGTCACCGCTGGTGGCGCGAACCTCGACCACGCCCTCACCGATCTCGAGCAGCGAGACGTCGAAGGTGCCGCCACCGAGGTCGAAGACCAGGATGGTCTGCTCCTTCTCGCCCTTGTCCAGGCCGTAGGCCAGCGCCGCGGCGGTGGGCTCGTTGACGATGCGCAGCACGTTCAGGCCGGCGATCTGGCCGGCCTCCTTGGTCGCCTGACGCTGGGCGTCGTTGAAGTAGGCGGGCACGGTGATGACCGCGTCGGTGATGTCCTCACCGAGGTAGGCCTCCGCGTCGCGCTTCAGCTTCATCAGCACGCGGGCGCTGATCTCCTGCGCCGTGTACTTCTTGCCGTCGATCTCGACGGACCAGTCGGTGCCCATGTGCCGCTTGACCGACCTGATGGTGCGGTCGACGTTGGTCACCGCCTGGTTCTTGGCGGGCTGGCCGACCAGCACTTCGCCGTTGCGGGCGAACGCGACGATCGAAGGTGTGGTCCGCGAACCCTCGGAGTTCGCGACGACGACGGGGTCGCCGCCCTCGAGGACCGAGACGACTGAGTTGGTGGTCCCGAGGTCGATACCGACCGCACGAGCCATAGTGATTCCTCCTGATTACGTAGAGCTTTATTGGTGCCACTATGCTGAGTGAACCCCGCTCAAGCCTGCCCTCGCGGGCGTCGTGGTGTCAACCCAGCCTTGAGTCTGCTTCGCTCAACTTGTTGACCATGCTAACGGCGGGCGCGCCCGTCTTGTTCCCGGGGTGCCCATTGCGTGTGAATTGAGGGCTTTGCGTGGTGCGCCAGGGCGGAAAATCGCCCGGACTCCCGCCGTCAGCTCACATTGAACGCCCTCAGCTCACACTCGATGCGGCCGCCGCTCATTCGACAGATCGCTCGTTCCCGGGTGCCCATTGCGTGTGAATTGAGGGCTTTGCGTGGTGCGCCAGGGCGGAAAATCGCCCGGAATCGCGCCGTCAGCTCACATTGAACGCCGTCAGCTCACACTCGACGCGCCGGGCTCCGGGATCATCTCCTCGATCAGCGAGAACACCGCGCGGGTGGCGGCGCTGGGCGGGCGCGCCGCCGACATCGCGACGTACAGGCGCCAGCACAGGTCGTAGTCGGAGATCCGCAGCGTCGCCAGGCCGTCGTCGCCGATCTCGTCGAGGATGAACCGGCTCAAGAACCCGATGCCCAAGCCGTTTCGGACGTGGGTCGCGGTGGTGGCGATGTCGGCGACCTCGAGGGCGACCGTGCGCTGCACCCCGGCCGTCGCGAAGGCCCGGTCGGCCACCGCCCGGTTGCCGTAGCCCGGCGGGCCGTCGATGAACGACATCCTGGCCAGCTCGGCCAACGACACCGACTCGCGGCTCGCGAGTGGGTGATCCGTCGGGACGATCAGGAGGAGCGGATAGGCCGCGACGAGCCGGGTGTGCAGGTCGGTGGGCGGCCCGTCGGGGAAAACAAGCAGGGCGACGTCGAGGCTGTCGTCGCGCAGTTGCTGCGCCAGGCCCGCCGAACCGGCCCGGGCGAAACGAATTTGGACCAGCACGCCGGGATGCCGGGCACGCAGCTCGGCCAGCAGCCTCGGCATGTCGATGTTGTTGACCGACATGAGCGTTCCCAGCCTGACGGTCCCGCCGACGGAGCCGCCGCCGGCGGCGACGGCGTCCTTGGCCGCCCGGGCCGCGTCGATGGTGGCGCGGGCGTGCGGCTCCAGCTCGCGTCCCGCCGGCGTGAGCGTCACGCCCGCCGGCCCCCGGACGAACAGCTCCGCGCCGAGTTCACGCTCGAGGGCCTTGATGGTGGCGGACACCCCGGATTGGACGACGTGCAATCTCTTGGCGGCCCGGGTGAAGCTGAGGTTGTCCGCGACAGCGAGGAAATACTCCAACTGGCGAAGCTCCACGGAGCCCATTATCACCGTCGGTGATGGCTCCCATCAGGAATTTTCGTTGGCGTCTGACGGTCCGGCCGATTTACGGTTCGCAATTGGGTCGCGTCGATCCCAACCCCCCTCAATTTGGACGGTGCGCGTTATGACTTTGCAGGGCCCCACCCTGACCAGAACCCGGACCCGGTGGTCCTCGGCGTCCACCGACGACCAGTTCGTCGTGCAGAACCCGGCGACGGGCCAGACGGTCACGGTCGTCCAGGGCGCCGGACCGGACGAGGTGGACCAGGCCGTCCGCCGGGCGCACGCCGCGCACCTGCGCTGGAAGCAACGCCCCGCGCGCGAGCGTGGCCGATACCTGCGCCAGGTCGCCGAGGTGATCCGCGCCCACGCCGACGAGATCGCCGCGCTCGAGACGCTGGAGATGGGCAAGCCGATCACGCAGGCGCGCAACTTCGACGTGGAAGCCGCGATCGCCATCTTCGAGTACTTCGGCGCCATGGTGGAGGCGCTGCCCAGCCAGGCCCGCGACTACGGCCCCGTCCTGGACGTCACCACGCTGGAGCCGTACGGCGTGATCGCGTGCATCGTCCCGTTCAACTGGCCGCCGATCCACACCGCGGGGAAGGTCGCGCCGGCGCTGGCGGTCGGCAACGCCGTCGTGCTCAAACCGCCGGAGCAGACGCCCTCGGTGGTGTTGCGGATGGTCGAGCTGATCCAGTCGGTGCTGCCGGACGGTGTAGTCCAGGCCGTGCCCGGCAGGGGTGAAGTGGGCGCCGCGCTGGCCGGTCATCGGCTGGTCGGCAAGGTCTCCTTCACCGGATCGCCGCGGACGGGAGCGGCGGTGCTGCGCACCGCGGCCGGCAACCTCACCCCGACGCTGATGGAACTCGGCGGAAAGAACCCACTGGTCGTGTTCGACGACGCCGACCTGCACGACGCGCTGCTGGCCGCGGTCGACGGCGGCTTCTTCAACCAGGGCGAGGCCTGCACCGCGGCGTCGCGAATCCTGGTGCAGGACAGCGTCTATGCGGAGTTCGAGGCTAAGTTGTGCGCCGCGGTGGGCCGGCTGCGGGTGGGCGACGGCGCCGACCCGGCGACCGACGTCGGGCCGTTGGTCACCCGCAAGCAGCAGAACCAGGTCCTCGATTACCTGCGGATCGGCGTGGCCGAAGGCGCCCACATCGCCGCCCAGGCACCGCTGCCCGACGATCCCCGCTTGGCCGACGGCTTCTACGTCGCGCCGACGGTCCTGACCGGCGTGACCCCCGCCATGCGGGTGGCTCGCGACGAGATCTTCGGTCCCGTCGTCACCCTCATGCCGTTCACCGACGAGGACGAGGCGGTCCGCATCGCCAACGCCACGCCCTTCGGACTGGTCGCGGCGGTGTTCACCCAGGACAGCGATCGCGCCCTGCGGGTCAGCCGGCGGATCCGGGCCGGGGCCGTCTTCGTCAATAACTATCAGCGGATTTCCATCGGCACCGGATTCGGCGGCGTCGGGCACAGCGGGTTCGGCCGCGAGCACGCCCAGGAAACGCTGGCGGAGTACGGCTACAGCAAGACGATCCGGTTGGCCTCCGATCGCGACCAGCTGACGTACTGGAGCGCCGCCGCCCGGGTGCTGGCCGGCTGATGCGGACGATTGCACTCGAAGAGCATTACGCCACAACGGAATTCCTGAACGGCCCGGGCCGCTGGCTGGCGTCGCGCACCGGCATTGTCGAACCGATCAGCGATCTGGGTGACGGCCGGATCGCGGCGATGGACGACGCCGGCGTCGACGTGGCGGTGCTGTCGCTGGCCGCGCCGGGCGTCGAACAGTTGGACGGGCCGGAAGCCGTTCGGCTGGCCCGCGAATGCAACGACGAGCTCGCGAAGGCGGTCGGGCGATACCCGGGGCGGCTGGCGGGCTTCGCCGCCCTGCCGATCAGCGCACCCGCAGAGGCCGCCGGCGAACTCGAGCGCACGGTGCGCGACCACGGCTTCGTCGGCGCGGTGATCAACGGGCACAGCCAGGGTCGCTACCTCGACGATCCGTTCTTCGACCCCGTCCTGTCGCGGGCGGCCGCGCTGCGGGTGCCGATCTACCTGCACCCGACCATCCCGCCGGCGGGCGTCATCAAGTCCAGCTACGCGGGATTCTCCGACCAGGTGACGTTCACGCTGGCCACCGTCGGATGGGGCTGGCACATCAACACCGGCACCCACGTGCTGCGGCTGATCCTCGGCGGCGTGTTCGACCGGTACCCCGAGCTGCAGGTCGTCATCGGGCACATGGGCGAGGCGATCCCGTTCATGCTGCCGCGGTTCGACGCGACGCTGAAGCCCCACCTGACCGGCCTGCAGCATCCCGTCAGCACCTATCTGAGGCGAAACCTGAACTACACCTTCGCCAACTTCAACGACCAGGCCACCTACGCCAACCTGGTCGCGCAGGTCGGCATCGGGCGGGTGTGTTTTTCGGCCGACTACCCGTTCGGGTCGATGCGCGCCGCCCGGGACTTTTTCGACGGCCTGCCGCTGAGCGACGACGACCGGGCGCTGATCAGCCACCGCAACGCCGAGCGGTTGCTGGGCCTGACCAGGTGACCGGCTTCGCCCCGCTGCCGCCGCCGTTCGTCGACGACAGTAGGTTCCTCATCGCCAAAGAGCCGAGGGACTACTGGCGCGAGCTGCGCGCGGGTGGAGTGTTCCTCGATCTCAGCGGCTTCTACTACGTGACCCGTGGCGAGGATGTGCGTGCGGCACTGCGCAACCATGTGGTATTCGCCTCACGAAGGAAGCAGCTCGCGCCATCCCGCGCGGGAGTCCGATCGCTGCCGATACCCGTCCCGCTTGCCTATGACCCGCCCGAGCACACGCGCTTGCGTCGGATATTGCGGCCCCACTTCAGCCCTCAGGCGGTGAGCAAGCTTCGACCCGCGCTGTGCGCCCAGGCGGCAGCGCTCGTCACCGCCGTCGCGCCCGTCGGTGCCTGTGAGGCGATCAGTGCCATCGCCCACCCGTTTCCCTTCGGTGTGTTGGTGACGCTGTGTGGGCTCCCGTGGGACGACCGAGAAAAGCTGGCCGCCTGGGCGGAGGCGGTCGACTGGGACACGCCCGGATCGCCCCCCGCTTTTAAGCTGCTCACCTATCTTGTCGAGGCCATCGGCGGCGTCGGGCGGCCTTCCCTCGCGTCGCGGCTGCTGACCGGTGACGACCCCCTCACCGAAGACGAAGTGATCGGGTTCTATGCCCTTCTTTGCTTCGCCCAGGACGGCATGCAGGCGGCCATCGGGTCGGCGCTGCTTCTCTTGGCCCGCGATCCCGAGCTACGAGACCGACTTCGCGAAAATCCCGACCAAATCCGGGCGTTCGCCGAAGAGGTGGTGCGACTCGAGACTCCACTGCCGTTCATCGGACGCTTCACCACACAAGAAGTCACGATCGCAGGCGTCACGATTCCGGCGGGGAGTGTGGTCCGCCTGTGCCTGGCGACGGCCAACCTCAATGACGGCGAAGGGCCACACCGGAGTTTTGGGGGCGGCGTTCATCGCTGCCTGGGAAGGGCCCTTGCCCGCGCGGAACTGAGTGTGATCGTGGCTCAATGGTTACGCGCCGTGCCGCGTTTCCATTTGGAACAAGGCTTCGTGCCGAGCTTCACCTTCACGCCAGGTGGCGCCATCATGCCAAGCCGCCTGCCGCTGCGCTGGGACAGCTCCGGTCCAAAGGCTCGTGGCTGCGACAAGCCAAGCAGCCGGCCCCGGTGCGCACGGGCTTCCGCCGAGCGGTTGCTGGGCCGGTAAAAACTTCGCCAAATGTTGGTGGGCACGCGGCGCGATCATGGGTTAGCCTGAGCGTTCCCCGGAGCCACCACGGCAGGAGCTCGATGCCACCAGACAGTGCCGCCGAGCGGCTCGCCCGCGAGGACGAGGGCTATCACAAGAGCCTCAAAAACCGCCAGATTCAGATGATCGCCCTCGGTGGCGCCATCGGCACCGGGCTTTTCCTCGGCGCCGGCGGACGGCTGGCCTCGGCGGGGCCCGGGCTGTTCCTGGTCTACGGGGTCTGCGGCATCTTCGTCTTCCTGATCCTGCGCGCGCTCGGCGAGCTGGTGCTGCACCGCCCGTCGTCGGGATCGTTCGTGTCGTACTCCCGTGAGTTCTTCGGGGAAAAGCTGGCTTACGTCGCCGGCTGGATGTACGTCCTCAACTGGTCGATGACGGGCATCGTGGACACCACCGCGATCGCGCACTACTGCCACTACTGGGGGATTTTCCACGCCATCCCACAGTGGACGATCGCACTGTTCGCGCTGCTGGTGGTGCTGTCGATGAACCTGATCTCGGTCAAGGCCTTCGGCGAGCTGGAGTTCTGGGCGTCGTTGATCAAGGTGCTGGCGCTGGTCACGTTCCTCGTCGTCGGCACCATCTTCCTGGTGGGGCGCTTCAAGATCGACGGTCACGACACCGGCCCCGGCCTGTGGGACACCCATGGCGGGCTGGTACCTAAAGGTCTGCTGCCCCTGGTGCTCGTCACCTCGGGCGTGGTGTTCGCCTATGCCGCAATCGAACTCGTCGGCATCGCGGCCGGGGAAACGGCCAACCCGGAGAAGGTCATGCCGCGCGCGATCAACTCGGTGGTATTCCGCATCGCGGTCTTCTACATCGGCTCGACCGTGCTGCTGGGTCTGCTGCTGCCCTACACCGCCTACAAGGCCAACGTCAGCCCGTTCGTGACGTTCTTCTCCAAGGCCGGTGTCCACGGCGCCGGCAGCGTGATGAACGTGGTGGTGTTGACCGCCGCGCTGTCGAGTTTGAACGCGGGGCTGTATTCCACCGGCCGCATCCTGCGGTCGATGGCGATCAACGGCAGCGGCCCGAAGTTCACCGCGCCGATGTCGAAGCGGGGCGTGCCGTACCGCGGCATCCTGCTCACCAGCGCCGTGGGTCTGTTGGGCATCGTGCTCAACGCCGTCAAACCCAGCCAGGCGTTCGAGATCGTGCTGCACATCGCGGCCATCGGCATCGTGTTCGCCTGGGGGACGATCGTGGCGAGCCAGCTGCAGTTCTACCGGCTGGCAAAGGCCGGCAGGGTGGAACGCCCGAAGTTCCGGATGCCGTTGTCGCCGTACAGCGGCTACCTCACGCTGGCGTTCCTGGTCGGCGTGGTGGTCCTGATGTTCTTCGACAAGGTGCAGGGCCCGTACCTGATCGGCGCGACCGTCGTCGGCGTCCCCGCGCTCATCGGCGGTTGGTTCCTGGTCCGGCATCGGGTGACCGCCGCGCAGGACACCGTCACCCCGGCCACCCCCGCTCAGGGTTCGTCGATGTCCTGACCGCCGGCGAGGTCGCCGCAGTCGACGGCCTCGACGTCGGACCGGTCGCGCAGGTACTCCCCCGCGCCCCGATCCCCGTTTAGCTGCTTGAGTACGTCGGGCCAGTGCCGGCGCGCGATGACCACCGGATGGCCCGGCCGCTGGCCGAAGTACGCGCGGGCCAGGCCACTGTCCGACGCCCATGCGCGGTCGAGGACCCGCGCCACCACGGCGGGACCGACGTCGGGAGTGTCGATGACGTGCAGCACCGCGTACTCGGCGCCCATGCGGCCGGCCTCGGCCAGCCCGACGCGCACCGAGGCGCTCAGCCCGTTGCGCCAGTCCGGCACGAAGACCGGGGTTACGCCCGACGGGGCCGCCGCACCCCACGCCGGCGACGCGGCGCCCAGGACCAGCACGACGTCGTCGCAGCCGCCATCGCGCAGCGCCCCGATCGCGGCGTCCAGCCAGCCCTCCACCAGCACCTTCGGCCGTCCGTACCGGCGTCCCTCGCCCGCGGCGAGCAGGACGCCGACAGGCCTCGACTGTGATAACGCCACTCTCCTATGATGGCATCGAGGTTCTCGTAAGGCGACAACCGGATGGAGCGCAATGACTCGAGACGCGCACGGGGCGACGGCCACGACCCCGCGATACGCGGGCACCCGCGTGCAGCGGGTGGAGGACCTTCGGCTGCTGACCGGCCGCGGCGGGTTCGTCGACGACATCTCGCGCCCGGGCATGCTGCACGCCTGCTTCGTGCGCAGCCCGTTCGCCCGCGCCAGGATCAACGGCATCGACGCGTCGGCGGCGCTGGCACTGCCCGGCGTGCGCGCGGTCTTCACCGCCGCCGATCTCAACCCCGACGTCAAGGAGGCCTGGCACGCCGTGGCCGGCAAGGACGTGCCGGACACGCCCCGCCCGCCGCTGGCCGAGGGCGAGGCGAAGTTCGTCGGCGACCCGGTCGCGCTGATCGTCGCCGAGAGCCGCTACATCGCCGAGGACGCGCTGGAGCTGGTCGACGTCGACTACGAGCCGCTGCCCGCGATCACCGACCTCGCCCGCGCGCAGTCCTCGGACGTGCTGGTGCACGACGCCTACGCGAACAACGTCGCGGGCGGGATGGGCGGCGCCCCGCCGGACGAAGAGGTGTTCGCCTCCGCGGCATGCGTGGTGAAAGAGAACATCTACCAACAGATTTACGCGCCCGTGCCGATAGAGACCCGCGGGTTGGTGGTCGAGTGGGAGGCCGCGTCCGAGGAGCTCACCCTGTGGGCGTCCACGCAGACCCCGCACGAGCTACGCGCGTTCTGCGCGCGCCTGTTAGGGATTGCGGCGCAACGGGTTCGGGTCATCATGCGCGACACCGGCGGCGGTTTCGGCCAGAAGGTGGTCCCGATGCGCGAGGACATGTGCATCATGCTGGCCGCCCGCAAGGTGCCGGCGGCGCTGAAGTGGATCGAGGACCGCCGCGAGAACCTGATGTCGGCCGGCCAGGCCCGGCATGTCGATGGCACGGGCCGGATGGCGTTCGACGAAGACGGCAACATCCAGGCCGCCGACATCGACTTCGTCCAGGACGTCGGCGCCTACCCGACGCCCTACCCGGTGCTGACCACGGCCGCCATCGGCATGTTCTTCCCCGGGCCCTACCGCGTGCCCAAGGCCAGCTTCAACTACAAGACGGTCTTCACGAACACCAGCGGGCTGGCCGCCTACCGCGGCCCGTGGCAGTACGAGACGCTGGCGCGCGAAATCCTGCTGGACATCGCCGCCCGCAAGATGGGCATGGACCCGGTTGAGCTGCGCCGGCGCAACCTGCTGCGCCGCGACGAGATGCCCTACTTCAACCCCAACGGCATGCCGTACGACCACGTGGCCCCCAGCGAGACGTTCGAGCAGGCCGTGAAACTCCTTGACCACGAAGGCTTTCGCAAGGAACAGCGCGAGGCGCTGGCGCAGGGCCGCTACCTGGGCCTGGGGTTCTCGGCCTACATCGAGCCGACCGGAGCGGCGACGGGCCACCTGGCGACCGAGGGTTGCACCATCCGGATGGAGCCGACGGGCAAGATCAACGTCTACGTGAACGGCGGCTCCAGCGGAAACAGCTTGGAGACTACCGTCATTCAGCTGACCGCCGACGCGCTGGGCGCCGACATCGATGACGTCGCCACCATCCAGGGCGACACCGCGGTCACGCCCTACGGAGCCGGGACGCAGGGCAGCCGCAGCGGCCCGATGACCGCCGGGGCCGTCGCGGAGGCGGGCGCCATTCTGCGCGAGAAGATCGTGGCGCTGGCGGCGCACCAGTTGAAGGTGCCCGAATCCGAAGTGGAGCTGGCGAATTCGACCGCCGTCGTGCGGGGCGACCCGTCGAAGCAGGTGACGTTCGGCGAGCTGGCCTACCTGTCGTACTACTCGCCGCAAGCGCTGCCGCCGGGGATGTCGCCCGAGCTGGAGGCCACCGCCCGCTACGTCGCCAAGGCCCCCATCCTGTGGTCGAACGCGACGCACGCCTGCACTTGCGAGGTGGACGTCGCCACCGGCAAGGTCACGCTGCTGCGCTACATCGTCAGCGAGGACGTCGGGCCGATGATCAACCCGACCATTGTGGAGGGTCAGATCGCCGGCGGGACGGTGCAGGGCATCGGCGGCGCGCTGATGGAGGACCTCGCCTACGACGACGACGGCAACCCGCTGGCAACGACATTCGTCGACTACCTGCTGCCGACGGCCACCGAGGTCCCGCCCATCGAGTTCGGCCACGTGGAGATCCCCGGCCCGGGGCCCGGCGGTTACAAGGGCGCCGGCGAGGGCGGGGCGATCGGCTCGGTGCCGGCGGTCATCAACGCGATCAACGACGCGCTCGCACCCCTGGGCGTGACGGTCACCCGGCTGCCCGCCAGCCCCGCGTCGATCGCGTCGCTGCTGAGCGAGGCGAACCGGTGAAGCCCGCCTCGTTCGATTACCACCGCCCCGACACCGTCGAGGACGCCGTCGCGCTGCTCGCCGAACTGGGCGATGAGGCGAAGATCATCGCGGGCGGCCAGAGCCTGGTGCCGATGCTGGCGATGCGGCTGGCCTACTTCGATCACCTCATCGACATTTCCCGGCTTTCCGAGCTGCGGGGCATCGAGCGCCGGGGCGACGAATTGTGGATCGGGGCCGGAACCACCGAGTCCACCGTCGGTGCGGATGCCCAAGTGCGCCAATCGGTTCCGCTGCTAACCCGGGCGACCCCGTTTGTCGGGCACTTCCAGATCCGCAACCGCGGCACCCTCGGCGGGTCGATCGCGCACGCCGACGCCGCGGGCGAATACCCGGCGGCCGCGCTGGCGCTGGACTCGGTGATGGAGGTCCTCTCCCCGCGCGGGCGGCGCGAGATCGCCGCCGCGGACTTCTTCGCCGGCCTGTGGGAGACCACGATGGAACCCGACGAGGTGCTGACCGGGGTCCGGTTCCCGGTGTGGGACGGCAGGTCCGGGTTTTCCGTGCAGGAATTCGCGCGCCGCCATGGCGATTTCGCGATCGCCGGCGCGCTGGTCGCCGTCCAGCTCGACGACGGCGACCGGGTGTCCCGCTGCGGCATCGGGCTGCTGGGCCTGGGCCCCACGGTCGGGCGCGCCACGGCGGCCGAGGCCGCGGTGATCGGCAAGCCGGTCGGCGAGCTGGTGCCCGAGGAGATCGGCCGGGCTGCGATGACCGGCCTCGACGACGTTCCGACCGACCTGCAGGGCTCGGCGGCCTACCGCACCCAGGTCGGTGCCACCATGGTCGCGCGCGCCTGGACACAGGCCTTGAATGAGGCCACAGCGGAAGCACTCGGGGAGACAAGCCATGCATGAACAGCCGGTTCAGTTGTCGGTCAACGAGACTCCGATCGCGGCCAGCGTCGAACCGCGCATGACGCTGGCCGACTTCCTGCGGGAGCGGTGCGGGCTCACCGGCACCCATCTCGGCTGCGAACACGGCGCCTGCGGCGCGTGCACGGTGCTGGTGGACGGCGACGCCGTGCGGTCCTGCCTGATGTTCGCGGTCCAGGCGGACGGCACGGAGGTGACGACGGTCGAGGGCATCGCGTCGCCCGACGGCACCCTGTCGCCGGTGCAGGCCGCGCTGCGGGAGTGCCACGGGCTGCAATGTGGCTTCTGCACGCCGGGTTTCGTGACCACGCTCACCGCGTTGCTGCGCGACAACCCCAACCCCACCGACGACGAGATACGCGAGGGACTGTCGGGTAACTTCTGCCGCTGCACGGGTTACCAGGGCATCGTCGCCGCGGCCCATCGGGCGGCCGAGCTGGGATCGGTCACGCAGCGGTAAACCTGCGTCATCGGCTCTGCATCGATAACGGCGTAGTTACAGTGCATTTCGCCGCTCCTTGCGTACTCTAAGCGCTGAAATCGAAGACTTTCGGGGAGCGGCGCGTGCAGTTATCGCAAAAGGCGCGGCGAAGGCTGGCCGGCGGCTCGCTGCTGCTCTCGGCAGTCCTCGCCGGCCCCGCACTGGTTTCGGGCTGCAGCTCGCTGATCGACGGCAAGCCGGTCGCCACCCCCGGGACCGGGCCGACGGAGCCCACCTTCCCCACGCCGCGGCCGACCACGACGACGCCGGCGCCGACCAGCACGAGCCCGGCCCCGTCGACGAGCCCGACCGGCCCGGCCAGCCCGACAACACCACCGGCCGGGGTGATCCCGCTGCCGCCGGACCACAACGGCTACGTCTTCATCGAGACCAAGTCCGGCGTGACGCGCTGCCAGATCAACAAGGAGACCGTCGGCTGCGAGGCGCCGTTCACCAATTCCCCACTGCAGGACGGTGAGCACGCCAACGGCGTCAGCATCAGTTCCGCCGGCAACGTGCAGTGGGTGCTGGGCAACCTGGGCGCCATCCCGACCGTCACTATCGACTACAAGACCTACGCGGCTCAGGGCTGGACGATCGTCGCCACCGAACAGGGCACCCGCTTCACCAACGACCGCACTCACCACGGCATGTTCGTCAGCGTCGAGAAGGTCACGACTTTCTGAGCTTTGGAAAGTAACTCGCGTCAGCCCGTGATCGAGACAGCTGTTTCTGAGACCAACATTTGAGACGACGTGAGCTGGAATTCTGGACCGACGGCGCCACCTTTGGGCGATGTCTCACATGTGGTCTATTTCGAGACAAGGGCAACGCTCGTACGTCAAAACATCGCCTCGGCGCACTTCATGTGCCCCTCGAAACCAAGTGATGTCGCCATGTCACGGTAGCGATCCCGATAATTGCGGTAAGTGATGTCGTCACCGCGAGCCTGTGCTGATAGTGCGCGCAGCCGCAGGAGCGGCAAGGCATGCAAGATGAAGCCCGGATCGGTAGGCACAGCGACAAGTCGATCGATTGACGACTGCGCTTCATCAAGGTCGCAGGGCGCTCCCCGTTGCAACAGCAATTCAATCAACGTCGAAGTCGCCAGGCCGCTCCAGATCATGTTCCCTGCATCCAAAAGTTCGTCGACGACATTCCGCGACAATTCAATTGCTGCGTCGATTTCGCCAGATCGGCTCTTTTCCCTCGCGATCAGGGTGTCGATGAACCACACCACGGATACGGTGAAGCGCTGTTCGAGGGCGGCTCGACGGACAGGGCCGAGCAGATCCCATCCGTGGCGCCGCGTGCGACCGCCCAGCTGCACGAGTAGAGCGCCTCTAGCCATTCGTGCGTTGGCGAGTGTGAAATCGTCGCCTGAGCGCTCGGCCACGTCGAGTGCTTCGGCGGTTTCACGTAGCGCGACGGCATCCGGCAGAAGTGCTCCGTATCCGATTAGGAGTGATTTGAACATGATCGTCAGCACGCGTGAGAACGGATCAGAATCCTTGGCCATTGCAATGGCCAAATCCAGGTCCTCCTTCCAACCGGTCTGTCCCAGGCAAGATTTCACTGAGCCGCGCATAGCCAATGCCAATGCCAGCGGTGACCCAACGATCAGGTTCCCCCTCGTCGGATCGCCCTGTGCAGCGTCGATAGCACGCTGTGACAATCGCAGAGCAGCAGCGGATTCTCCCGATTCCCACTTAGCCACAATTGCTCCGAACAACAGCCCAACGGTCATCTCAGGGTCGCCGATCGAGTCGAGGAGATCGGCGTACTCTGACGCCGATTGGGCCGCCTCACGAAATTCACCGTGAAAAGCCAGAGTCAACAACCGCCCAGACATGGCCATTGCCAGCGACCTCTTGTCGCCGACGTCCGTGGTGAGTACGCGTAGTTCATCAAAGCCCGTGTCCGCGACACTCCCACCGACACGCCATGCGGTGGCACAAAGCAGCGTTCGTGGGGCGATACGCATCGGCCAGCGGTCGGGATCACTGCTCGGCAACCGGTCGGCGACCTGCCGGGCTCGCTCCCAGCTCAATCGCGCTGCGGCGATATCACGGTTCGTTGACCATGAGCCTGCACGCATGTGCCAGTCGAAGGCTGCGTGGAGATCACCTGCGGCTTCAAGATGTTCGGCGATTAACGCCGCGTTCTGGTCGGCCCCAGCCGGGTCACGTTGCTGTATGGCGGCGGCCAGCCGCCGATGCAGCTCGGCGCGATCCGATTTCAGCTGCGATTCATAGGCCACGGTGCGGATCAGCGGATGACGGAACACATACACGGGATCGCCAGTGAAAGTGATCCGATCGATCAACTGGCCGCCGACCAGTTCGTCCAGGACAGGATCAACGCCCAGTGTTTCCACCTGGTCCCGGCTGAACTTCGAGCCGATGATCGCCGCTGCAGTCAGCGTGCGCTTAACCGCCGGGTCAAGCCGGTCGATGCGCGCGGCAATCGTTGCCTGCACGGTCGCGGGCACGCTCACCTGTGCAGCCTCGAACATCGAAACGTAGGCGCCGCGGTTTCCTTGCAGCACACCACGCTCGGCCAGTTCGCGCACCATCTCCTCGGCGAAAAATGGATTACCGGCAGCTCTTTCGGTGATCATCTGGCCCAGCTCGCTCACGGAGGGATCCGACCCGAGCAGCTGCGATACCAGGGTTGCCGTCTCCGGATCAGAAAGCGGGGTCAGGGTGATGCTCTGTGCACCGGGCACCCGGCTCAATGCGCCGGTGTATTCGGGGCGGTAGGTGATCAGCACCAGAGATCGGGTCCGCGGGACGACCGCTACTAGGTCGGCCAGCATCGACTCGCTGACTTCATCGATCCAGTGCGCATCCTCAATGACATAGATCGCCGGGGCTTTTCGGGCCAGCGAGGCGGCTTTGATCAACCGCCTCCGCCGCGCGTCTGGATCGATTTTGGGCAGCTCAACATTGGGATCAGCGATGCCCAACAGGTCGTCCAGCAGCAGCATGTCCTCCGGATCGGCGTCCGGCACGATTCGCATCCGTGCCCGCACCCGCCGACGAGCATGCGCATCATCGAGGCCGCGCACCCCGGTGATGGCGCGCATTAGCCGCACCACCACACGAAACGGGACATCGGTGGCGTGGGACTCGCAGAAGGTGGAAAACACCTCGACCCTCCGAGCCGCGGCGAGCGCACTGACCTCGCGCACCAGCCGGCTCTTACCGATACCCGGTGATCCCACCACCGTGACGACCGTCCCGTAGCCATCCATCGCGCGATCCAGCAAACCTTCAACGGCGGACATTTCCCAGCGCCGACCGACCAGATTCGACTCCATACGCCCGCCGGCGCGATGCCCTTCGCCCATTGCCAACAACCGATGAGCGGGGACCGGCGCGCCGCCACCCTTGATCTGGACCAGCTCAGATTCGCCTAGAGTCGCAACGCCATCGACAAGTCGCGCAGTCGAGGCGCTGAGCATCACCCCACCCGGCGGAGCCACCGATTCCATCCGTTGCGCCATGCCGACTTGCTCGCCGATGGCCGTGTAGCCGAACTGTCGCGAACCGATTTCACCGGCGACCACCTGACCGGAGTTAAGTCCCACACGCAACTGCAGCTCCACGCCGTCGCGCCCGCGGGCCTCTATGGCGAGCCGCTTCGCCTCCTCCTGAACGGCCAAGGCCGCCAGACTGGCACGAATGGCATGATCCTCCAACGCCACTGGCGCACCGAACACCGCCATGATCCCGTCACCAGTGAACTTATCGACCGTGCCGCCATACTGCTTTACAGCTGTGGCGCAGCGACCAGCGAGGTCGGCCAGGATCTCCCGCAGCCGCTCCGCTCCAACGGCAGAGGCGATCTCCATCGAGTGCACCACATCGGCGAACAGAACGGTCACCTGCTTGTACTCGGCCCGAGTATCGGATCTGTCGACGGGTGAGCCGCAACCGTGGCAGAACCGAGCATCCGCCAGGGGTTCTGTGCCACACGTCTGGCATGCAGCTACGGCCGTCATCCGACCTCCGCCAATCCTGCCCCCGGGTTCTCACAGGATATGCGATCTGATAGTCGATGAGGCACTGTTAGCTTCACGGTGGATGGTGCCTACGAAGTTTCGAGACTCTCACAACTCGTCTAGTTCGAGACCACGTTCAGTTCTGCGCTGGCCTGGTCGATTTGGTCGTACGCGTAGGTCACGACCTCGGCGGTGGTCATCGTTTCGCCATTGTGGGCGAGCGATTTGTAGATCGCCTCGCCGAGCACGTCACGCAGATGGGTGATCGCGGTGGTAATTCCGGGGAACCCCGCGGCAGAGAAAGGACTGAACGCGAACCCGGCAATTGTGGCCGCCGGTTCGTAGCGTCCGAGCCGGTCGAGAAGCGCGGCGAGGACGGCCAGCGGGACACGGAGTGTTGTGGTGTCGCCCGCATTGTGGAAGTTGCGGATTGCCAGAGTGAGGTGATCGAACGCCGCGGCGGTGTCGCCGCGCTCGGCCTCAATCCAGGCCGAATTGAGCGCCAAGGCTGACAGGTCGGTGCGGTTGCCGCTGTCTTGAGCGATCACCAGACCCCGGTCCAGGGCGTGAAGCGCCCCGACGGGATCCGCCTCACGAAAAGCCACACCGTAGGCACCGAGCGCCCAAGCGAGCAAAGTCGGGTTGCCCGTTGCCTCCGCAGCATCGATGAGGCCGTCCGCGCAATCCCTCGCCGCCTCACCGGAACCGGCCGCCGCCAACGCGAGGACGAGCCATGACCGAATGAGGACGGGGGCGTCGCGGCGGCGTGCGAGCTGGGCGCGGCACCAATCGGCTAACCGCTCGGGCTGCCCGATGGCTACGTATGCAACTCCAAGCACGGCTTCGATGCCGTACGGCACCGACTCGCGGCTCCTGCCGATGACGATCTGACCGGCTTCGCAATATCGGACAGCCGCCTCGATCCGTCCGGTCGAGTAGCACAGCGACGCAATCACGTACAGGAACGCCAGTCGCGGGTGCTCGACCGCACCGGCAGGCTCGATCAGCTCTTCAGCCCAGGAGACCGGCTCATGGGTTTGGGCCCCAGCGCCGAGCCACCCCGCATAGGTGGCGATGGTGGCGGCGACATCGAGATCGCCGTGGTCGGCGGCCCACCGGAATGCGGTCCGCAGATTGGGCAGCTCGACGGTGAACCAGTCGTAGGCCTGTCGCTGTCGGGGGCTGTCCCACAGGGCCATAACGTCGGCTTCGCGCCCGGCGAAGTAGCGCGAGTGGGTGGCCCGAACCTCGGATGCTTCGCCGCGGGCCACGAGTTGTTCCTCGGCGAACTGGCGGATCATCTCTAACATCGCAAACCGGGTCCGCCCCGCCGACCGGTCAGCGATCAGCAATGACTTGCGCACCAACGCATCGAGCAGATCCAGAGTGTCCAGTTCATCGACGGAGCCCGCCACAGCGCAGGCGCTTTCGAGGTCGAAACCCCCGGCGAACACCGAACACCGCTCCAGCAGCGCTTTCTCGGCGTCGTCCAGCAAATCGTAGGACCACGCCACCGCGTGGCGCAGTGTTTGGTGGCGTGACATGCCGCGCCGCGAGCCCACCAGCAGCCGGAACCGCTGATCCAGCCGATTCCGCACCTCGCTGGCGGTCATGGCCGCCATTCGCGAGGCCGCCAACTCGATGGCCAACGGGATGCCCTCGAGTCGGAGGCAGATTTCCACGACAGCGTCCGACTCGCCAGGCTGGGCCACCGAGAAGTCCGAAACGACACTCTGGGCGCGGTCGAGGAAAAGGGTCACGGCGGCAGATTCGGTTCCGGAGGTGACGTCGAGCGACGGGACACGCCATAACTGTTCGTCGCTGACCCCCAATCCTTCTCGGCTGGTGGCCAGAATCGTCACGGTCGCCGAGGCGGTCAGGATGGCTCCGACCAGATCCGCGACACTGTCGACAACGTGCTCGCAATTGTCGAACACCAGCAGGCGGACTCGGCCCTCCAACGCGGCCGCGAGACTGTCAGCCACGCTCTTGCCCGGTTGTTGGATGACGCCCAGCACCGCGGCCACCGCATCGGGCACCGCCGCCGGATCGGCGACCGCGGCCAAGTCGAAAAACCAGACCCCGTCCGGGAATTCGTCGGCCAGCCGCGTCGCGACTTCCACCGCCAGGCGAGTTTTGCCGATCCCGCCCGCCCCAGTCAACGTGACCAACCGATGAGCCTTTACGGCGGCTCGCACCTCAGCGATCTCGGACTCGCGCCCGACGAAGCTGGTGACCGCTGGCCGCAGGTTGCCGGGACTCGCATCCAGCGCACGTAATGGCGGAAAGTCCGTGCGAAGTCCCGCCGCTCGGAGCTGGAACATACCGATTGGGGTCGGTACATCCCGCAATCGGCGCGGTCCCAGGTCGACCAGATCAACACCACTGACCAGGCCCGCCGTCGACTCCGCCAGCAGGATCTGACCACCATGTCCAGCGGTCATTACTCGTGCAGCTCGATTAAGCACCGTTCCGAAGTAGTCACCCTGACGAAGTTCGGCTTCCCCGGTCGCGATGCCCATCCGCACCGGCAACTCCAGCGCACGCTGTGCGGCCACCGCGGCATCGACCGCTGACTTAGGTGAGACGAACGCAGCGCACACGCCGTCCCCGGTGTGTTTGAACAACCAGCCTTCGTGCGCCTCGATCGCCTTACACAACACTTCGTCGTGGGCGGCTAAAGCGATCCGCATCGCCTCCGCGTCGGACTCCCACCGACGGGTCGAACCCTCAATATCGGTGAACAGAAATGTCACTACACCCAAAGGCGGGTCCCGTCGGGACACCTGCACAGGATGTCATACAAGCCACGTCAACGCCGCCAGCCGAAACGAACTTTCAAGCTCGAGTAGATGCTGGACCATATTCTTGCGGGCCGAGGCACCGACCCCGGGATGAGGCGGATGGAACCCCGACACGATGGTGAGCCACCTTGCACGAGATCAATGCTCGGTCACGAGCATCCGTCGAATCAACGACGCAAGCATTCTTGCCAAACTGTTTCTAGATACCAGGTCCATAGACCATCCTTCACGCCCGTGACGAAAAAGGTCGAACATGGGAGGATGCCGGAAACCCGCGGCCTTACAGCAGGCTCGATTAATGTTGGGGGACCACATGGCTCACGAGCTGGCACCTGAGTAACGGCAACCACAATGACCGTCCAGCGGCTCGATATCCCGGCAAGTCAGTGGCGCCAGGCAGACGTCTCTGCGGTACGGAATGTACTGACCAATGTCGGCGATGATCCGGCACGGGTCCTGGCTTGGCGCGGATCAGTCGTCCTGAGCTTCGCCGACGTACCGGACGGTTATCCCTACCTGAATCCGGCCATCGCTGCGTTCCTGCAAAAGCTGTATTCAGAGGTCCCACACGTCTTGTACTTCCTGAATCCAGATCGGGCGAGCGGTGCGCTTGACAGCTTCTACGCGTCGATCGGCGCCCTGTCTGAAACCGAACACGGAATATGGGTCATGTGGTCGGATGACGTCGCGGCGGCGTTCTACCAAGCGTTGGCCTCGGCTGCTGAGTTCGCGATCTATCGAGGTGATGATTGGGTGGCGGTCGTCGAGGGCTTCGAGTACCACGAAGTCCAGACGAGGAATTCGGAGATACGCGCGATTCTCGTCGCTCGCGGAGTTATACCGGCGTAAGGCGGGAGCCGCCGTCATGGCATCGCCTCGGCCCAGGCGATATGCCCTTGGTAGCCAAGCGTTTTCGTTATGTCGCGGTAACGGTCCCGGCGGTCGCGATAGGCGGCCTCGTCGCCGCGAGTTCGCGCCGACAGCGCTCGCAGACGCAGCAGCCAGATGTCGCGCATCACCAGGCCCTCATCGGCGGACGCGGCCGCCAACCGCTCGATCGCGGCCTCGGCTTCTGCCACGTCACCGTCGGCCCCGCGGTCGAGCAGCGTTTCCACCAGAACACCGGTCACGGGGATGCCCCACAGCAGCAGTCGTCCGTCGCGGAACACATGGTCGCCCGTGGCGCGCAGCAGCGCGATGGCCTCATCGCGGTCTGCACGCGTCGCCTGTTCACGCGCCAAGTAGGCCTCGATGACCGGCAAGTCGCACACGTTGTGCCCCTGGCTGAGGAACACCTCGCGGACCCCGACGGCGAGCTGCTGCCCGCGGTCACGCTCGGCAGCCTCTTGGCGATGCATCAGCGCAAGACTCAACGCCGCCCGGATGAAACCCACCACGACGTCGTCGCTGGAGCGCTCGGCAATCCGTAGGGCACCCTCGATCTCGTCCAGCGCACGATCATCCGGCCTCAGGACGCCGAACGGGATCCCGAGCAAATAGGCGTAGCCGACGACCCCCGCGTAGGAAGCCGGGTCAATCTGTCGGGCCATCGGCATGCCGCGCCGCAGGTCTTCGGGCCATCCGGGAAGGCCCAGGAAATAACGGGCCATGCCCCGCGACGCGAACGCGAGCGCCAGCGGAGACCCGACCAGGAAGTTGCCTTTCGTCGGATCGCCGTGGGCCAGGTCGATCACGGTCTGCGAGCATCGCAGCACGTCACACCACCGGCCGCATTCGATCTGCCCGTAGATCACCGGGAAAGAAAGCCCTACCGTCAAGTTCTCATCTTCGAGCGCCTCGGCGAGGGCCCAGGCTTCCGACGCCAGCTGCGACGCCTCGCGCAGCCGGTCCTGATGGGCATGGCCGACCACCGAACCCGCCGTCGCGATGCCCAAGGACGCCTTGTCCCCCGCGGCGTTGCACAAGTCCCGCAATTCATCGAAGCGGTCACCGGCAATGTCGGCGTGGACGCGCCAGCCCGTCCCGCACAGCATGGTGCGCGGGGCGATGCGCATGGCCGCCCGGTGCGGGGGGTCAGCTTGTAGCGCATCGGCGATATCTGCCGCCCGCTGCCAGCTCAGCCGCGCCGCCTTGATGTCCCGGTTGGTCGCCCAGGTCGCGGCGCGCATGTGCCAGCCGTATGCGGCTTGCAAATCGCCGGCGGCCTCAAGGTGTTCGGCGATCAGTGCGGCGTTTTCGTCCGAGCCTTGGTCGCCGGCCTCAATCGCGGCGGCCAGCCGCCGGTGCAGATCCGAGCGATCCGATTTGAGCTGTGCTTCGTAGGCCACCGCACGAATGAGCGGATGGTGAAAGACGAATTCCGGTTCAGGACTGACCCGGACCTGATCGATGAGCTGTGCTGTCACCAAAGGGGGAAGCACCGGGTCGACACCGAGCACCCTGAGCAGGTCCAGGCCGAATCGCGAGCCGATGACGGCCGCGGCGCTCAGCGTCCGCTTGGCTTTCCGATCGAGCCGGTCGATGCGCGCGGCAATCGTCGCCTGCAGCGTAGCGGGCACCGTCACCTCGCTCACCTCCGCCGCCGTGATGTAGGCGCCGGGCTCCCCGTCCAGTACGCCGCGCTCGGCCAGTTCGCGGACCAATTCCTCGGCGAAAAACGGGTTACCGGCGGCCCTCTCGGCGACTCGTCGGCTCAGCGCACCAACCGAGGGGTGTGGACCGAGGAGCTGCGCGACGAGGGTCGCGGTTTCTGAATCACTCAGTGGCGCAAGGGCTACGGTGTGTGCATTGGCCACTCGAGTCAACGCGCCGCGATACTCGGGTCGATACGTGATCAGCACCAACGAAGCGGTCTGCGGGATCACCGTCAGGAAATCGGTCAGCATCGACTCGCTGGCCTCATCGATCCAGTGGGCGTCCTCGATGACGTAGACCGCAGTCCGTGGGCGGGACAACCTGGCGGCGGTCACCAGTGCGGCCAACCGCCGCCTGCGGGCATCGGGATCGATCGCCGGAACGGCTCTGCCCGGGTCGGCGATGCCGAGCAGGTCGTCGAGCAGTAGCGCGTCCTCGCGATCTGCGTCCGGCATCTGCTCTCGCACTCGGGCGCGGGCAGCCTGGGCGTCAAGGCCTTCGACCCCGGTGGCCGCCCGCAACAGACGCGCCACGGCATGAAATGGGACCTGGCTCGTGTGCGATTCGCAGAAAGTGTTGAACACCTCCACATCCCGGGCCGACGCCATTGCCGCGATCTCGCGCACCAGCCGGCTCTTGCCGATACCGGGTTCACCCACTACGTGGACAACAGCGCCGTGTCCAGCGAGTGCGCGGTCCAACAAGCCCTCGACGGTGGAGATTTCCCACCGGCGACCGACCAGATTCGACTCGGCGCGCTCTGTGGCGCGACGACGATCTCGCGTGTCCAGCAGGCGGTACGCGGTGACCGGTTCGGTGACGCCCTTGACGCGGACCAGCTCCGGTTGACTGAGCGCCGCCGCGCCGTCCACCAGTCGCGCGGTGGAGACGCTGAGCATCACCCCACCCGGCGGGGCGACCGATTCCATTCGTTGGGCCAGCCCGACCTGTTTACCCAGCGCGGTGTATCCGAAAGAGCCCGAACCGATTTCACCGGCGATCACCTGACCGGAATTCAGCCCCACCCGCAGGAGCAGTTCCGTACCGTCTCGCCGCTCTACCTCGGCTGCCAGCGCCTTCGCTTCGGCCTGAATGCTCAACGCCGAAAGGCATGCACGAAAAGCGTGGTCCTCCATTGCCACCGGCGCACCGAAGACCGCCATGATCCCGTCGCCGGTGAACTTGTCCACCGTGCCGCCGTAGCGCTGGACGACGGCCGCGCAGCGGTTGGCCAGGTCGACCATGATCTCGCGCAGCCGCTCCGTCCCGAGAGTCGCCGCGATGCCCATCGAGTCGACGACGTCGGCGAAGAGCACCGTGACCTGCTTGTACTCGGCCGGTCGGCTGACCTCGGTAACCGGTGCGCCGCAGTGATAACAGAACTTGGACGGCGGCGGAAGCTGTGTGCCGCACGAAGCACACGACAGTCCCGTTGCGCTCAGCGCAGCACGCGCGTCGTCCACGCCAATATGGTGTCACTGCGGGTCAACGATGTCGTCCTATCGTCGAGCCGGCGCAGTGGTGTCGGCGCAGTCTCGGTTGCGGCCCGGGCTGGCCGCTGTCGAGATCCGAGGCGAAACCCCTACGCCTCAGCCTGTTTCAGGTTCGATGCGCTGCCGGCGAGCGGCTCAATTGTTTGTTGGTGGGGGTTGGGGTTCGAAGGGGGTGTACCACCACCAGTCGGCGCGTTCGCCGAGGGGTCCGCGGCAGGGTGGGACGGCGGGTGGGGGGTGGTTCGGTGGTCGGGCGAGTGATCCCGCGGACAGTGGTCGGCCGCCGTCGTCGGTGACGACGAGGTGGTCGGCGGGTCCGGTGATGGTGATCAGGCCGCGGTGGTGTGCCCGGTGGTGATAGGGGCATAACAGCACCAGGTTGGTCAACTCGGTGGGGCCGCCGTTTTCCCAGTGCACGAGGTGGTGGGCGTGCAGACCGCGGGTGGCCCCGCAGCCGGGCACCGCGCAGGTGGGGTGGCGGTGCTCGAGGGCGCGGCGTAGCCGGCGGTTGACGGTGCGAGTGGTGCGCCCGGCGCCGATGGGCCGCCCGTCGCGTTCGAACCACACCTCGCAGGTGGCATCACAGGTCAGGTATTGGCGCTCGGCGTCGGAGAGCAGCGGACCCAGGTGTAGCGCGGCGGCACGCCGCTCAACATCGAGGTGCACCACCAACGTGGTGTGCTGCCCGTACGGGCGGCGGGTGGCCTCGGCGTCCCAGCCGGCCTCCACCAGTCGCAGAAACGCCTGCACGGTGTCCGGGAACGGCGGCGCCGCATCGGAGGCGGCCTCGCTATCGTCGCGGTCGCGCTTCCACTGGGCGATCAGCGCCTCCCGGTGCGACGCCAACGCCGCCTCGAACGTCGCCGCCTCGGGATGCGGAAGCTTGATCCGCCAACAGCTGCCCTCCTCGCTCGAGGTCTTGGTGATCGAGGGTTGCAGCTCCGGGCGGGCCTCGGCCTCGGGGCGCGGTTCGAGCTTGATCGCGGTGCGCAACTGAGTGACCGTGGCCACCTTCGCCAGCTGGACGTAATGCTCATCCGATCCCTCACCCGCGCGGGCGGCGATCACCCCGACCTGATCCAGCGACAACCGCCCCTGCCGCAACTCCCGGGTGCAGCGCGGAAACTCCTGCGCGCGGCCGGCCACCGTGGCGATCGTCTGCGCGTTGGCCGGTGAGCAGCCGGTCTTCCAGGCCACCAACGCCGGGATCGACCGCGCCCCGGTATTACCCCACAATCCGTCGCGATCGATCTCGGCGACGATGTCCACAATGCGCCCATCAATCGCATTGCGTTGACCGCACAACTCCGCCAACTCCTCAAACAACACCTCAAGACGCGTCGGCTCATTCACCACCCAAGCGCCAACAGATGCGGTCGAAGACATGACCCCATCATCACAACCAGGTACGACAAGTTTTCGGCCAAGAAATCCGCGCCGGACCCACGACCGTCGTCATTGGCCAAGCGGCACAATCTGAACGGCCACCGCACGGCGCGCAACCCAGCCACCTGCATCCGGGGTCACCGAGGATAAAGCTGCCGCAATCCAGGATTCCGGCCTGAGTCGATGCGGTACGTTCCTGAAGGGGAAATGCGATCAGCGCTGATCGAGGGGAGCAGTGGTGAGCTTTTTGGTGTGGCCGCCAGAGGTCAATTCGGTATTGCTGCTTGATGGACCGGGTCCTGGGCCGATGTTGGAGGCGGCGGCTGCCTGGGAGGGCGTCGGCTCCGAATTGAGTTCGGCGGCCAACGCGTTCAACTCCTTGACCTCGGACCTGGCCGGGCAGGCCTGGCAAGGGCCCGCGTCGGCCTCGATGACGGACGCGGCGGCCCGCTACGTGAGGTGGCTCGGCGGGGCGGCCGCCCAGGCCGAACAGTCGGCGGCCCAGGCCCGCGCGGCGGCAACCGCCTACGAGTCCGCGCTGGCGACGATCGTGGACCCGGCAGCGATCAACGCGAATCGCGGCCAATTGGTGTCGCTGGTGATCTCGAACCTGTTCGGTCAGAACGCCCCCGCGATCGCGGCCGCCGAGGCCGACTACGAGCAGATGTGGGCTCAGGACATCGCCGCGATGGGCGGGTATCACGCCAGCGCGTCGGCAACGGTCGCGCAGTTGGGCTCGTGGGAGCAAGCGCTGCAAAGCCTGCCCGGTGAATTCGTCCAAGCTGTCGAAAGCGAATTCCACCACGTGGCCAACACGGTCATCGGCACCATCTTCGGGGCGCCGGCCGCTCCGCCCTTCTCGGCGACGCAGACGGGGACCTACACCGGCGGACCGTCGCTGGCCACCCGGTTCGAAGAAGCCGCGCTGTACCCGGTGAAGCCCCTCCTGGGTTTCTTCCCGGGACTCGAAGCTCAGCTTTCGTCGCCCAGTTCCCCGTTCCTGCAGCTGTTTACCGGCAACAATCCGCTGCTCGGGATAGGCCTGTCCAACACCCCGCCGCGGTTGCTGCCGTTGCTGCTCGGAGAAACGGTGCAGCACACCACATATAACGGGATGGACGTCGTGCAGATCACCCCGGCTCACCCGACCGGCAACTACGTGGTGGCCATTCACGGTGGCGCGTTCATTTTCGCGCCCTCGATCTTCCACTGGCTCGACTACACGGTCATGGCGTATCAGACCGGCGCGACCATCGAAGTGCCGATCTACCCGCTGCTGCAGCAGGGCGGCACGGCCGGCACGGTGGTGCCCCAGATGGCCGGCTTCATCAACTCGCAGATCGCCGCGCACCCCGGGCATGTCAGCGTGACCGGCGACTCCGCCGGCGGCAACCTGGCTCTTGCGGCCCTCGAATACACGTTGGCCCAGAATCCGAATGCCGCCATGCCAACCTCGATGGTCCTGCTGTCTCCGTGGCTGGATGTCACGTTCAGCAACCCGAACATCGCGTTCGTCCAGGATCCCCTGCTGCCGGTTGCGCCTGGAATACAGATCGGCAAGGAGTGGGCGGGCGGCCTTTCCACGACCAACCCCGAGGTGAGCCCGCTGTACGCGTCGCAGACTGTGCTCAGCAAGCTCCCACCGACATACGTCTACTCGGGCAACCTGGATTCGCTGTCGCCCGACGTGCTCGTCCTCCAGCAGGAGGCGGCTACGGCGGGCGCCCCGTTCAACTTCGTGCTGGGCAACGGCGAAATCCACGACTGGATCATCCTCACTCTGGACGGCCCGCAGTACTGGGCGCAGATCGATCACGAACTCGGTATCGCCTAACCGGGTCGACGCTCTGAGCTGGCCCGAAGGAGGTGTCAGTACCATCGGCTCCGTGGCATCCAACGGCCCACCGGACGACTTCCACAATCAGCGGACGCAGTATGCGAACTATGGCGCCGCGGAACCGCCACCGGACCAGCCGGAACAACCCGAGGCGCTCGATCCGTTCGAGCAGGAACCCGAGCCGACCCCCTGGTACCGCAAGCCCGCCGGAATCATCGCCTGGATTATCGCCGTCCTGGTCCTGCTCGCACTGATCGTCTACGGGCTGATGGAGCTGATCCAGGGCGGCCAGGGCACCAGCCCCAGCCCGAGCACCACGAGCAGCACCACCCCGACGACGACCACCACCACGACGACGATGACGCCGACGACCACCGAATCATCGGCGCCGCCGCCCACCAGCAGCGCGGTCGAGCCGCCCGCACAGCAGCCGACCCAGCAGCCCACGCGCCAGCCGACCCAGCAACAGCCGACACATCGGCACCACATGCCCCAGCTGCCGTCGGTGATCACCATTCCCGACGGACCCGTGGTCACGCTGCCGCCGGGCCTTACGCAGTGAAGTCCGCGCTATGAGCGAGGCGCTCGGGCTGTCGATCGGGGCGGCCAATCTGGTGGCGGTCCGTTCGGGCAGCGCTCCGGTGGTCCGCAGCTCGGTCTTGACGCTGTTCGAGCACCGGCCCACCGAAATCGGCCTGCCGGAGGAAAACCCCAACCTCTCCGAGCCGGGTCTGGTGCTGCGTGGGTTCGTCGAGCGGGTCGGGGACCGCGCGCCGCTGGTGGCAGCCGACGGGACGAAGTACCTCGGCGAGGTGCTGACGGTCGAGGCGATCGAGGCCATGGCCCGCACGGTGGGCTACGGCACGCCCGTCACCGTCGCGGTTCCCGCCTACTGGTCGGAGGCGCAAACCACCGCGCTGCGCGACGAATTTTTCGCCCAGCCGGACCTGACCCGCGGCGGTGTGGCGCCGGCCCTGATCTCCGACGCCACCGCCGCGCTCTCGACGCTGCGCGCCCACCCGGGATTCCCGGGCGGCGTCGTCGCGGTGTGCGATTTCGGCGCCAGCGGCACCAGCGTCACGTTGATCAATGCCGGGTCGACCCTTGCACAGATTGGTTCGTCGGTGCGCTACACCGACTTCTCCGGCGACGGGATCGACCAACTCATCCTCGATTACGTGCGCTCGGGCGGTTCGGACGCCACCAGCACCGACCTGGCCAGCACCGCCCGAATCGGAGCGCAGGCGCGCCAACTCGCCCAATGCCGCCGCGTCAAGGAGCAGCTGTCCAGCACCACGGTTGCCGGTGACGAGGTCCGGCTTACCCGCGCCGAACTCGAACAGCTCATCTCGCAACCGCTGGACGGATTCATCGGCACCGTGGAAGACACGTTGCAGCGCAACGGGATCGAGCGGTCCAACCTGGCGGCCGTGGCGGCCGTCGGCGGGGGCGCCAGCATCCCGTTGGTCGCCGCGCGTTTGTCGGAGCGCCTGCGGGTGCCGATCCACACCGCGCCGCAACCCGCGCTCGCCGCCGCCGTCGGCGCGGCGGTGCTGGGCCAACAGCAGGCCGCGGCGGGTGTCGCGACCGCCGCCAGCCCCGTCGTGGAAAACCCGACCGAATTGGTCGAGACCGCCAAGGTCGTCGACGGCGGCCCCGCCCTGGCGTGGTCGGCCGACGCCGACGACGCCGCCGAGCCGGTGCCCTACGTCGGCCCCGACATGACCGGCGAATACGGCCGGGAGCCAACGAGATTGGGTGACACCGACAGCGGCCGCCTCGCCGCCGCGACCGGGACGCTGCCGTGGTACAAGCGCACCGCGCTGGTGTTGAGCGTCGTCGGCGCGGCCGCGGCCGTGCTGCTCGCGGTGGTGTTGGCGCTGACCCTGGGCCACCCGAAAACCACCCCGACCAACAACACCCCGCCGACCGAACAAGCGCCGCCGCAAACGTCGCAGACGGAAACGATCACGGAGCCGAACGGCACCACCACCGTGACGGTGCTTCCGCCCCCGCCGCCACCGCCGTCGTCATCGACCGAGCCTCCGGCGACGACCACGACCAGCAGTCCGCCGCCCACGACCACAACGGCGGCGCCGACCACCACGAGCGCCCAGCCGACCACGACGTCGCAGGCAACCACCACCGCGGCGCCGACGACCACGCGACAAAGGCCGCTGCCGCTGCCCCTGCCGCAACCGCCGTTCGGACGTTAGCCGCAGGCCACGGGCGCCGCCGAGCGGCGACTTAGGGCAGCCTATCTCGCACCGAAACCTACCCAGATGTCACTATGAGCAAGCCTCGGTAGGCAACAAACTAGGAATTGGGGAGACCTTCTGTGACCACGCAAACGCTCATCAGACTGATACTCGGACTGGGCATGACCGTGGTGGTGGGCGCTTTCGCTGCGCGCCGCGTCCTGTGGCTGAACAAGCTGATCATGTCCGGCCAGCCGGCCAGCGGGCGCGCCGACCACGTCGGCAACCGCATCTGGACGGAACTCACCGAGGTGTTCGGGCAGCGCAAGCTGCTGAAGTGGTCGCTGCCCGGTCTGGCGCACTTCTTCACCATGTGGGGATTCTTCATCCTGCTGACGGTCTATATCGAGGCCTACGGCGTGCTGTTCCAGCCCAACTTCCACATCCCGATCATCGGCCGCTGGGACGCGCTGGGCGCCCTGCAGGACTTCTTCGCGCTGGCCGTGCTGACCGGCATCGTGACCTTCGCGATCATCCGGCTGCGCACCGAGCCGAAAGAGTACGGCCGCCAGTCCCGCTTCTACGGCTCACACACCGGCGGCGCCTGGCTGATCCTGTTCATGATCTTCAACGTCATCTGGACGTACGCCATCTTCCGCGGGGCCTCGGTGAACGCGCTCGGCGACGAATTCCCTTACGGCCGCGGCGCTTTCTTCAGCCATTTCATGGGCTCGCTGCTGCGGCCGTTGGGGCACAACACCAATGAGATCGTCGAGACCGTCGCCCTGATGCTGCACATCGGCGTCATGCTGGCGTTCCTGCTGATCGTGTTGCACTCCAAGCACTTACACATCTTCCTGGCGCCCATCAACGTCATCTTCAAGCGCCTGCCCGACGGGCTCGGCCCGCTGTTGCCCATCGAGTCCGACGGTAAGCCAATCGACTTCGAAAACCCGCCGGACGACGCGCAATTCGGCCGCGGCAAGATCGAGGACTTCACCTGGAAGGGCATGCTCGACTTCGCCACCTGCACCGAGTGTGGGCGCTGTCAGTCGCAGTGTCCGGCCTGGAACACCGGAAAGCCGCTGTCGCCCAAGCTCGTCATCATGGACCTGCGCGACCACTGGATGGCCAAGGCGCCATACATCCTGGGGGACAAGGAGACTCCGCTCGAGAACACCCCGGAGGGCGGGGTCGCCGAGAACCTGAGCGGCGAGAAGCACGCCGAGGAGCATCACGTCCCCGAGTCAGGCTTCGGCCGCGTGATGGGCTCGGGTCCGGAGCAGGCGACCCGCCCGCTGGTCGGCACCGCCGAGCAGGGCGGCGTCATCGACCCCGACGTGCTGTGGTCCTGCGTGACGTGCGGCGCCTGCGTCGAGCAGTGCCCGGTGGACATCGAGCACGTCGACCACATCGTCGACATGCGCCGCTACCAGGTGATGATGGAGTCGGAGTTCCCCTCCGAGCTGTCGGTGCTGTTCAAAAACCTTGAGACCAAGGCGAATCCGTGGGGCCAGAACGCCTCCGACCGGACCAACTGGATCGACGAGGTCGACTTCGACGTCCCGGTGTACGGCGAGGACGTCGACAGCTTCGACGGCTACGAGTACCTGTTCTGGGTGGGCTGCGCCGGCGCGTATGACGACAAGGCGAAGAAGACCACCAAGGCCGTCGCCGAGTTGCTGGCCGTCGCCGGCGTGAAGTACCTGGTGCTGGGGACGGGCGAAACGTGCAACGGCGACTCCGCGCGCCGGTCGGGCAACGAGTTCCTCTTCCAGCAGCTGGCCGCCCAGGCCGTCGAGACCCTGGACGGGCTGTTCGAGGGCGTGGAGACCGTCGACCGCAAGATCGTCGTCACCTGCCCGCACTGCTTCAACACCCTGGGCAAGGAGTACCGGCAGCTGGGCTCCAACTACACCGTGTTGCACCACACGCAGCTGCTCAACCGGCTGGTGCGGGACAAGAAGCTGGTGCCGGTTACGTCTGTCTCCCAGGAGATCACGTATCACGACCCGTGTTATTTGGGCCGGCACAACAAGGTGTACGAGGCGCCGCGCGAGCTGATCGGCGCCGCGGGCGCCACCCTCACCGAGATGCCGCGGCACGCCGAGCGCAGCTTCTGCTGCGGCGCCGGCGGTGCGCGTATGTGGATGGAAGAGCACATCGGCAAGCGGATCAACCACGAGCGCGTCGACGAGGC
>NZ_AUWQ01000009.1 GCF_000455205.1 Mycobacterium sp. UM_CSW
GCTCACCGCCGCCCAAATGGGTCTCATGATCACCGCCCGCTTCGATCCGATAGCCGCCGCCAAGACCGCCGAGACCATCGCCGCCGACGTCCGCGCTTGGTGAAGGACCCCTTACGCGATACGGCCGGCAACCCTTGAGCTGACACCGTCGCCGAATACACACCTCAGGGGCTTGGTGGTTGGACTCCGTGGCGTACGCGGACGTAGTCGGCGACGGTATGGGTGGGGTGGCCGGTGAGGTCTTTCGCGGTGCGATTTGCCCAGTCCGTCCCCTCGTCGCGGCCTTCGGAGCGAGCGAAGATTCGGCCGAGGAATTAACCTCCGGCTGCGCGACCAGTAGCGCTCTCTGTGAACAACGCGTGCAGCAGTTGGTCTCCGATAGCCTCCGGTGAACCGACCGCCTCGATAATGTCCTCGACCGCAAGGTGGCGCGCCTGCTGACGGTCGTCGGCGTCGACGCCGCAGCGGCTTTCGCCGACGACGGTCACACGCAGTGACCGCCGAGGAAACCGCGGGTGCGGCTAGGCGCGAGTCCTGCCGCCCTCAGTGCCCGCACACAGGTCGCGCCACTCGCGGGGCGACATCCCGTACGCGGTACGGAACATCCGGGCAAAGCTCGATGGGTCGGCAAAGCCCCACCGCCGTGCGATCGCGGCGATCGATGCGGTCTGTGCAACGGGCTCGGCCAGGTCGCGCCGGCACGCCTCCAGCCGTTCGGTGCGGATCCAATCACCGAGGCCGATCTGCGCCTCCGCAAGCACCTTGTAGAGCTGGCGCACCGAGATGTGATGTTCCGATGCCACCTGCGCCGCACAGAGATTCGGCTCATGCAAGTGGGCGCGCAGGTACTCGATGATCCGCAACTGCAGTGTTGCATGCATCGCCTCACGACCGAGTTCGGTGGCGTCGATGTGCGTGGTCAACAGGGCGCGCACCAGGTCGATGCTGGCCTGCACCACCGACTCGGCATCAGTGCGCTCAAAGATGTCACACCGCGTCCCCAAGCGCTGCAGATAGGCGGCCGTCACATCGCAGACCGGATGCTGGGGACTCAGCGTGACCGCACACAACTGACTAATCATGTTGTGCGGCAGACCAAGCCGATCGATCGGCAGCCGAAAGTAGTGATGGCGGATCCCGTCGGGATCGGACAGGGTGTATGGAGCGGTGGTGTCCCACAACACCAGCTGACCCGGACGCAACAACGCCTCACGGCCATGCTGAACCAAAACGGTAGTGCCCGACGGCTGCATCGCCAGGAACACGCACGGGCGCGTGTCATCCCGGGCCTGCATCGGTGTCCGCTCGACCCCCAAGGCGTTGGAGTGAACGGAGAACTTCTGCAAATCCCCCAACTCGTAAATCGTGCCCGCGGCCGTGACCGGCGCTCCCTCGGTGAACGCGATGTCGACGGGAACTATCGTTTCGCGCGTCACTTGAGTCAACGCTTCAGCGCGGTCACGGAACGGCATTCGGCGGGTGTCGATGGTGATATGAGACATGCTTTACCTACACGGAAAATCTGAACCGATCAGTTCAGATTATTCTGAACTGATCGGTTTAAGAAGTCAAATGGAAGAAGCTAAGATCGGCTGGTGACGGTGGGTC
>NZ_AUWQ01000010.1 GCF_000455205.1 Mycobacterium sp. UM_CSW
GGTCGCCACCATCGGGGCTCAGTCCGGTGCGGCCCGGTGGTGCGCGGAGCGCCTTTCCAGCCCCTCCAAACCCCGAGCCAGCCGCAACACCATGTCGGAGAACAGGGCGTCGGTGTCGATGTCGTCCATGACGCCGGTCATTTCCAGCAACACGAAGCCGTGCATCGCGGACCAGAACTCCAGCGCGGCGTGGAACGCCTCGACGCCGTCCAGACCGTAGGACGCCAGCACGGCGATCACCGGGGCGGCCGCGCCCCTGGTGGCGGCCGCGTACTCGGGGTCGTCGCCGCCGAGCGGCATCCGGGTGAAGGCCGAGTACCGACCGGGGTGGTGATGGGCGTAGCTGCGGTAGGCGGCGGCCATGACGAGCACCGCGTCGTCGCGGGCGCGCCCCTCCCCGACCCGGTTCAGCATCGTGATGATGTCGTCGATGACCCGGATCCGGACCGCCCGGCGCAGGTCTTCCAGGCTGTCCACGTGGTTGTACAGCGACGGCCCCTTGGTGCCCAGCTGCGTGGCCAGCGCGTTGATGGTCAGCGAGTCCCAGCCCTCCCGGTCCAGGAAGGTCAGCGCGCCGTCGACGATGCCGTCGCGGCTCAGTTTGGCCGGGCGGGACCCCGACTTCCCGGCGCGCTGGCGCCCAGCCGCCGACGGCGGTTCCGGAGCTGCCATGCGATCGCCCTTCGATTGATCCCGGGTGGGGTTAACTAATGACTCTAGTTGACGGGGGCCGGGAAACTCGTAGGCTCATTCGAGCGGATTCACCCGTGTTAAGAGGGGGCGTGCAGTGAACTGGACAACCGTCGCCGGGCCGCTGGTCACCTGCGCCGTCATCGTCGCCGTCCCCGCGCCGGCCGCGGACGCCAAGAACGGCGACACCCACGTCACCGGGCAGGGCGTCGACCAGACGCTGGACTGCAACGACGCCACCCTGATCGTCAACGGCACCGGGAACACCGTCAACGCCAAGGGAAACTGCTGGGCCGTCACGGTGATGGGGTCGGGCAACACCGTCATCGCGGACTCGGTCACCCACGACATCACCGTGTACGGATACGACGAGACCGTCTTCTACCACGGCGGCTCGCCGATCCTGTGGGACCGCGGGCGCGAACTGGGCATGACCAACCGGCTCCAGCAGGTGCCGGGCTGAGGCACGGCACCTTCAACTCCGGAATCGAGGATCCATGCGCGACCACACCACCGACCGCTCGTCCAGGCTGGCCGCGCTGGCCCTCGCGGCCTTAGTGCTGGCGGGCTGCAGCTCGACGGCCAATCCGCCCGGCGGCACCACCGCGACCACGACGAAGAGCACCGCCACCACGACGAGCGGCGCCGCGGCGCCGACGAGCTCGGGTGGGGCGAGCACGACCGCCTCCGTCGAGATCGGGAACTCGTTGAACTACGGGTCGATGGGGACCACGGCCACGCTTGATTGCGCGAACGGCAAGTCGCTCAACGTCGGTGGCTCTAACAACACGCTGACCGTCACCGGCACCTGTGTGACGGTGACCATCGGCGGTGCGAACAACAAGATCACGATCGACAAGGTCGACACGCGCATCAGCGTGGTGGGGTTGAACAACACCGTCACCTACAAGGACGGCGAGCCGAAGGTCGACAACCTCGGCTCGGGCAACTCGATCAGCAAGGGCTAGGGCTGCCAGGCTAATTCGCCGCCGCGCCGTGGCGCCCGGCCCCCGCGGCGAACCTCCCGGCCCCTTCGGCCGCCTCCGCGGCGACGCGCGCGATGCTGGCGAATTCGAAGTCGATCGCCTCCGATTCCGGCCTGCCCCACTGCGCCAGCGCCGAGAGCCGATCCGACCGCAGGCACTGTTGCGGCAGGGCCGCGAGCTCTGCCGCCAGTTCTTCGGCCGCTTGGCGCGCTTGGCCTTTGGGCACGACGCGGTTGGCCAGCCCCATGGCCAGCGCCTCGTCGGCCTGGACGCCGCGGCCGGTGAGGATCATGTCCATGGCGCGGCTCTGCCCGATGAGCCGGGGCAGCCGCACGGTGCCGCCGTCGATCAGCGGGACTCCCCAGCGCCGGCAGAACACGCCGAACACGGCGTCCTCCTCGGCGACCCGCAGGTCGCACCACAGGGCCAGCTCCAGGCCGCCGGCGACGGCGTAGCCGCTCACCGCGGCGATGACCGGCTTGGACAGCACCATCCGCGTCGGCCCCATCGGCCCGGGGCCGGTGCGGTGCACGGCGTTGGCGTCGGGCGTGCCGAAGGACTTCAAATCGGCTCCGGCGCAAAAGGTTCCGCCGTCGCCCCACAGCACCGCCACCGATGCGGCGTCATCGCGCTCGAACTCCTCGAACGCGGCGAAGAGCGCCGCCGCGGTGGGGCCGTTGACGGCGTTGCGCGCCGCCGGCCGATCGAGGATGACCGTGGTCACCGGACCGTTTCGCTCGATACGCACCGGGTCGCTCATTTTGCCTCCACTAGTCGGGGTAGGTTGCGTCGCTGCGCCAGCTCGGTGGCGAAGTCGTGGTAAGCGTCGCGCAGCCGCTCGCCGGGCCAATCGGCGGGCAGCAGTTCGGCCGGCAACATCGGATCGGTGAGCAGGTGGCGCACGATCGCCGCGGCCGCGAGGAACCGGCCCGGAATGTCCGACGCGGTCGCCATCTCACCGAGCAGCCGATGGCCGGTTTCGGCCCACCCGGGCAGGTCCCACAGCTCGCCGGCCAGCTCGGCGGGTGCGTCGTCGCGGGCCCGGAGCGTCCGCACCCGGGCCGCGACATCCGGGTCCAGCTCCGAGGCCAGGTTGTCGGGCCGCAGCCAGACGCCTTCGCGGAGCTCGCCAAAGCGGTTGTCGTGCATGGCGGTTCGCAACGCCGCCCGGGTGCGGGCGTCGCCGCCCACGCTGGTCACGATCAGCACCAGCCAGTCCCCGCGCCACGGCCGGGTTTGGGGGCGCATGGCATCGTCCTGCCGGCGTTGGCGCGCCAGCAATCGATCCGAGAGCCGGTAGCCGTCGGCGGACCGGATCAGGTCGCCCGCGCCGACCATGCGGGTCAGCGCCACCCGAAGCGCGGTCTCCTTGATGCCGAAATCGGCAGTGAGACCGATCAATTCGCCGGCCGTGGCGCACGCGGGGTGGGCGCCGAGCAGGACGCTGAGCACCACCGAGCGGGCCGTCATGTCCGGCATGGCTTACACCTGTGACGCTTCCCGGCCGTGGTCGCCGAAGGGCTCGTCGCGATGCCGGACCGCCTCCCGGAAGCCGTGCTCGACCGCATCGGCCACGAAGGCGTGCCCCTCGGGGGTGTGCCGCGCGACCCCGTCGAACACCGTGCTGACCATCCTGCTGGTGGCCACTCCCTGTTGCAGCAGAGCCGAATTGAGCGAGAGCTTGACCATGATCAGCTGGTTGACCGGCACGGCGGCGATCCTTTCGACCAGCCGCTCGGTCCGCTCGTCGAGGTCCTCGGGGGCCGGGGCCTCCACCGCCAGGCCCCACTCGGCGGCCTGCGCGCCGGTGATGCAATCGCCGGTGAGCAGTAGGCGTTTCGCGCGCTGGTCGCCGAGCCGGTGGGCCCACAGACCGGCCGCCGGGACGCCCCACACCCGGGTCGGCGGGTAACCGATCTTGGCATCGGCAGCGGCGATCACCTGGTCGGCGTGCAGCGCGATGTCGGTGCCGCCGGCCACGCAGTACCCGTGAATCTTGACCACCGTCGGCTTGTCGGCGTGCATCAGGCTGGAGAACCCGCGCACGAAGCGGCTCATCATCTGGTAGTCGATCATCGGGTCCCACGGCTGATTCGGCAGGTGGTTGATGCCTTGGGTTTTCCCGTCCAGCACGGTGCCCTGATAAGCGCCGGTCCCCCCGGCCGACCCGGTGCGATCGGCGTAGGCGGACAGGTCGAAGCCCGCGCAGAAGCCCTCGCCGCGCCCCGACACGAGGATGACGTGGACGCTTGGGTCGAGATCGGCGCGCTCCACCAACGCCGAGAGCTCGAGCGGGGTGTCCGCGACGATCGCGTTGCCCTTTTCCGGCCGGTTGAAGGTGATGCGCGCAACCCGATCGGTGACCTCGTAGGTCATCGTCTTCAGGTTGTCGAAGTCGACCGGCCTGATGGCGTGAGTCATGCGCGCCGCTCCTCCTCATCGCTACGCTCTGCATCGTCGCTGGCGCGAGTCATGTTGTGGCTCAGCCCTTTACGAGGGCACGCTCGAGAATCGGTGCGAGGTCGAGGCCCGTGGGCATCGTGCCGAATGCGCCGCCCCACCGGCCGTCGAGCCGGGTCGCCAGGAATGCCTCGGCGACGGCGGGGTGGCCGTGGCGCACCAGCAGCGAGCCCTGCAGCGCCAGGCAGATGTCCTCGGCGACCTTGCGGGCGCGGTAGGCGATGTTGTCCAGGTCCGCCAGGTGCTGACGCAGCCTTTCGACGTGGCCGTCCAGCCGGCGATCCTGACCCGCGGTTTTGCCCAGCTCGCCGAACAGCACCTCGACGCACTCCGGGCGAGTTGCCATGGCGCGCAACGTATCCAGCGCACTGACGTTGCCCGACCCCTCCCAGATGCCCATCAGCGGCGCCTCGCGGAACAGTCGCGGCATGCCGGAGTCCTCGACGTAGCCGTTGCCGCCCAGGCATTCCAGCGCCTCGGCGGCGTGCGGGGTGGCGCGCTTGCAGACCCAGTACTTGCTGGCGGCCAGGCCGATCCGGCGCAGCAGGGCCTCGGTCGCATCGCCCCGGATCGCGTTGTCGGTGGCGCCGGCCATCCGCATCGCGACGATCGTGGCGGCCTCGGCCTCGACGGCCAGGTCGGCCAGCACGTTGCGCATCAACGGCTGGTCGATCAGGTAGGCGCCGAACGCCTTTCGGTGCTGGGCGTGATGGATGGCGCGGGTCAGGCCGGTGCGCATGCTGGTGGCAGAGCCGAGCGTGCAGTCCAGCCGGGTGAGGTTGACCATCTCGATGATGGTGGGGACGCCGCGGCCCTCTTCACCCACCAGCCACGCGACGGCGCCGTCGTACTCCACCTCGCTGGAGGCGTTGGCATGGTTGCCGAGCTTGTCCTTGAGCCGCTGCAGGAACATCCGGTTGCGGGTGCCGTCCGGGAGGATGCGCGGCAGCAGGAAGCAGGACAACCCGCCCGGCGCCTGCGCCAGCACCAGGAAGATGTCGCACATGGGCGCCGAGGTGAACCACTTGTGGCCGGTCAGGCTGTAGCTGCCGTCACCGTTCGGGGTCGCCTGGGTGGTGCCCGCGCGCACGTCGGAGCCGCCCTGCTTCTCGGTCATCGACATGCCCGCGGTGATGCCGGCCTTCGTGGTGGCCAGTTTCAGCTCGGGGTCGTACTCGCGACTGGTCAGCAACGGCTCGTAGACGGCCGCCAGTTCGGGGTTGTAGCGCAGGGCCGGGACGACGGCGTACGTCATCGAGACGGGGCAGGTGTGTCCGGGCTCGACGTTCCAGACCGACATCTTGGCGGCGCGCACCACGTGCGCGCCGGGGCGCGCGTCCGCCCAGGGCGCCGCGTGGATGCCGTGGCCGATCGCCGCGCGCATCAGCTCGTGGTAGGCCGGGTCGTACTCGATCTCGTCGATGCGGTGCCCGTACTGGTCGTGGGTGTGCAGCACCGGCCGGTTGCGGTCGGCGAGCTCGCCCCACCGCTGCGCCTCGCGGCTGCCGGCGAGCGCCCCGAGCTCGTTCACCTCTTCGGCGCCCCACTGCCCGCCCTCGCGGATCAAGGCCTCGACAAGAACGGCAGACGTGGCCGGGTTGTAGTTCTCCAGGGGCGGAACCTGGTTGGTCACGACATGGGTATCAGGCATGGGTTCATGTTACATTTTTCCGACAGTCGCACAAGAGCTGTAATGATCAGCGTGGGTGCGCCGCGAAGAATTGCCAAAGCGTCTGGGTCGCGAACGGCGGCCACTCGTGGCCGCCGCGGTCGACGGTGACGAGGACGACGCCACGGTTGTCCGCGCACGACGCCGCCGAGGTGGTGACGGGGCCGCTGGTGGTCGCGGTCGCGGCGCCGCATTGGTCGAGGTTGCGCCAGAACGCGTTGACGTCGGGCACCGACGGGCCGTTGATGACGCTGAAGCCCTGCCCGCCGGCGTACGGGACGAGCCGATCGGCGGTGCCGTGAATGTGGACGACCGATGTCGGGCGCGGGCTGCGGCACGTGTTCAGCTGGGTGCCGGCAACCGGGCCGATCGCCGCGAAGATGTCCGTGGTGCACGCCAGCGTGAACGACATGATGGCGCCGTTGCTCATGCCGGTGGCGTAGACCTTGGCGTGGTCGATGCCGACGTTGCGGGCGATGTCGGCGACGACCGCGCTGATGAAGGCGACGTCGTCGACGCCTTCCCGGCCCGGCCGGCCGCAGCAACCCTCCCCGTCGACGTTCCAGGCCCGGTCGAGCCCATCCGGATAAGCGACGACGAATTTTGCCGAATCGGCCAAACCGTCCCAGTCGTAACCCCTTTCGGCTTGCGCGGCGCTGCCGGAATAGCCGTGCATGACGACCACCAGCGCGGCCGACGCGGGCGCTCCCGCGGGCTTGTAGAGCCGATAGTCGCGATCGTGGCCGCCGACGTTGAGGTGGTGCAGGCTGGTGCCGGTGACGAAGCCCGACGGGAGCTCGCGCCACGGCGCGCAACCGGCGACCAGCAGGACCACGCCGAGAAGCGCCGTGAGCCGACCGCGCATGGGCTCGCGGATCAGCCGCCGGTGTTTTCCCGCAGGAACGCGATGTCGTCCTTGCGGCCCTCGTCGGCGGTCTCGCAGATCACCGGCGCGTCGGCGGCCTTGACCACCGCGACCAGCAGGTCGGGATCGATCTGACCAGTGCCGAAGTTGGCGTGCCGGTCGGCGCCCGAGCCCGCGGCGTCGCGCGAGTCGTTGCAGTGCACCAGGTCGATGCGGCCCGTCAGCGCCTTGATCCGGTCGACCGCGTCGATCAGCTCCTCACCCGCGGCCCACGCGTGGCAGGTGTCCAGGCAGAAGCCGATCCCCTTGTCCCCGATGTGATCCCAGAGCCTGCCGATGGTGTCGAAATAGCGGGCCATGGCGTGGTCGCCGCCCGCGGTGTTCTCCAGGTACACCTGCACATCGGATTGGAGGTAGTCCAGCGCCTTGACCCAGCGCTCGAACCCGGCCTCCATGTCGTCGTCGTCGGCGTGACCGCCGTGCACGATCACCGCCGTCGCGCCGATCTCCGCCGCCGCGTCGCAGGTGTCCTGCAGGATCTTGCGCGACGGGATGCGGATGCGGTTGTTGGCCGAGGCCACGTTGATGAGGTACGGCGCGTGGACGTACAGCGGGATGGTCGACGCCTTCAGCGCCTCGGCGTCGTCACGCGGCTTGGGCTTCTTCCAGCTCTGCGGGTTGCCGAGGAAGAACTGCACCGCGTCGGCGCCGTCGGCCTGCGCGGCGGCCAGGGGGTCGTCGGAGTGGACGTGCGAACCGATGAGCACGAGGGCCAGTGTAGTAAGCGCGGCCGACGCGAGCGTCACGCCAGCGTGACATTGGGACGCCAGAGCCACGCTGGCGTGACACTCGGCGGGTACGAAAAAGCCCCGGGCCGAAACCCGGGGCTTTTTCTGTGTGGACTAGCGGTAGTCGGAGTACCCGTAGTCGTCCAGCGGAACCGCGGCTCCGGTGGCCTGGCCGAAGTCCGGGCTGTAGTAGTGATCCTCGTAGGACGGGATCGTGTACGCCGCGGCGCGGGCCTCCTCGGTGGGCTGCACCTGGATGTTGCGGTAGCGGTTGATGCCGGTACCGGCCGGGATCAGCTTGCCGATGATCACGTTTTCCTTCAGACCGTTGAGCTTGTCGCTGCGGCAGTTGATCGCCGCATCGGTCAGCACTCGCGTGGTCTCCTGGAACGACGCCGCACTCAGCCACGAGTCGGTGGCCAACGACGCCTTCGTGATACCCATCAGCACCGGACGGCCGGCGGCGGGCTCGCCGCCCTCGGCCACCACCCGGCGGTTCTCCGCCTCGAACTCCGCGCGGTCAATCAGCGAGCCGGGCAGGAACTCTGTCGAGCCCGAGTCGATGATGGTGACGCGGCGCAGCATCTGGCGAACGATCACCTCGATGTGCTTGTCGTGGATCGACACACCCTGGGCGCGGTAGACCTCCTGGACCTCGCGGACCAGGTGGATCTGCACCTCGCGCGGGCCCTGCACGCGCAGCACCTCGTGCGGGTCGGCCGAGCCCTCCATCAGCTGCTGGCCCACCTCGACGTGGTCGCCGTCGGACAGCACTCCCTCGGACCCGTCCTCGTGCTTGTACACACGCAGTCGCTGCCGCTTGGAGAGCTTGTCGTAGACGACCTCCTCGCCGCCGTCGTCGGGAACGATGGTGATCTTGTAGAACCGCTCACCGTCCTCGAGGCGAACCCGGCCGGTGACGTCGGCGATCGGCGCCTTGCCGCGCGGCACGCGGGCCTCGAACAGCTCCTGAACCCGGGGCAGACCGCCGGTGATGTCCTCACCGACACCACCCTGGTGGAAGGTCCGCATCGTCAGCTGGGTGCCGGGCTCGCCGATGGACTGCGCCGCGACGATGCCGACGGCCTCGCCGATGTCGACCAGCTTGCCGGTGGCCATCGAGCGTCCGTAGCACGTCGCGCAGACGCCGGTGCCGGTGGTGCAGGTGAGCACCGAGCGCACCTTGACCTGCGTGATGCCGGCCGCCAGCAGCGCGTCGATCTCCGGGTCACCCAGGTCCTCGCCACGCGCGACGACGACGTTGCCCTTCTCGTCAACCGCGTCGGTGCCCAAAGTCCGCGCGTACGCCGAGGTTTCGATGTACGGGTCGCGGATCAGCGTGCCGTCGGGCTGACGCTCGGCCAGCTCGACGACGATGCCGCGCTCGGTCTCGCAGTCGTGCTCGCGGACGATGACGTCCTGGCTCACGTCCACCAGACGACGGGTCAGGTACCCGGAGTCGGCGGTACGCAACGCGGTGTCCGCCAAGCCCTTTCGAGCGCCGTGGGTGTTGATGAAGTACTCCAGCACCGTCAGGCCCTCACGGAACGAGGACTTGACCGGACGCGGGATGAACTCACCCTTCGGGTTGGTCACCAGGCCCTTCATGCCGGCCAGCGTTCGGGTCTGGGTGAAGTTACCCGTGGCACCCGAGTCGACGATCGTGATGATCGGGTTGTCGGCCGGGTAGTGCTCGCGCAGCGCCTGACCGACCTCGTCGGTGGCTTCCTTCCAGATCTCCACCAGCGCCTCGTTGCGCTCGTCGTGGTTCAAAGCGCCACGCTGGAACTGCTTTTCGACCTTGTCGGCGCGCTCCTCGTACTGGTCGAGGATCTCCTTCTTGCGCGGCGGCACCAGCACGTCGGCCATCGAGACCGTGACACCGCTGCGGGTCGCCCAGTAGAACCCGGCGTCCTTGAGCTTGTCCACGGTCTGCGCGACCACGATCATCGGGTAGCGCTCGGCCAGGTCGTTGATGATCGCGGCCTGCACCTTCTTGTGCATCTGCTTGTTCACGAACGGGTAGGCCACCGGCAGCAGCTCGTTGAACAGCACCCGGCCCAGCGTGGTCTCGGCCATCCAGGAGTCGCCCGGCTGCCAGCCATTGGGGAACAGCTCCGCCTCGATCTCGGCGGGCGGGCGCAGCTGGGTCAGCCGCACCTTGATCTTGGCCCGCACCGACAGCACACCGCGGTCCGACGCCATGATCGCCTCGGCGGGCGAGGAGTACACCCCGACCTCCGGCTGGTCCTTGGCGGCCGGTGAGTATTCGCCGGTGTCGCCGTCGACCTCGGTGGTCAGGTAGTACAGCCCGGTCACCATGTCCAGTCGGGGCATGGCCAACGGGCGGCCGGACGCCGGCGACAGGATGTTGTTCGACGACAGCATCAGGATGCGGGCCTCGGCCTGCGCCTCGGCGCTCAAAGGCAGGTGCACCGCCATCTGGTCACCGTCGAAGTCGGCGTTGAACGCCTCACACACCAGCGGGTGCAGCTGAATCGCCTTGCCCTCCACCAGCATCGGCTCGAAGGCCTGGATGCCCAGCCGGTGCAGGGTGGGGGCGCGGTTCAGCAGCACCGGGTGCTCGGCGATGACCTCTTCGAGCACGTCCCACACCTGGGGACGCTGGCGCTCGACCATCCGCTTGGCGCTCTTGATGTTCTGCGCGTGGTTGAGGTCGACGAGCCGCTTCATCACGAAGGGCTTGAACAGCTCCAGCGCCATCAGCTTGGGCAGGCCGCACTGGTGCAGCTTGAGCTGCGGGCCGACCACGATGACCGAACGGCCGGAGTAGTCGACACGCTTACCGAGCAGGTTCTGGCGGAACCGGCCCTGCTTGCCCTTCAGCAGATCCGACAGCGACTTCAGCGGACGGTTGCCCGGCCCGGTGACCGGGCGGCCGCGACGGCCGTTGTCGAACAGTGCGTCCACGGACTCCTGCAGCATCCGCTTCTCGTTGTTGACGATGATCTCGGGCGCGCCGAGGTCGATCAGCCTCTTGAGGCGGTTGTTGCGGTTGATCACGCGGCGGTACAGGTCGTTCAGGTCGCTGGTGGCGAACCGGCCACCGTCGAGCTGGACCATGGGGCGCAGCTCCGGCGGGATCACCGGCACCGCGTCGAGCACCATGCCCATCGGCGAGTTGCCCGACTGCTGGAAGGCGGCGACCACCTTGAGGCGCTTCAGGGCGCGAAGTTTCTTCTGCCCCTTGCCGTTACGGATGACGTCACGCAGCGAGTCGGCCTCGGCGTCGATGTCGAAGTTCTCGATCAGCTTCTGGATCGACTCCGCGCCCATCGCACCGGTGAAGTACTCGCCGTAGCGGTCGACGAGCTCGCGGTAGAGGTTCTCGTCGACGATCAGCTGCTTGGGGGCCAGCTTGGTGAAGGTGTTCCAGATGTCCTCCAGCCGGTCCAGCTCGCGCTGGGCGCGGTCGCGGATCTGGCGCATCTCGCGCTCGCCGCCGTCGCGAACCTTGCGTCGCGCGTCGGCCTTGGCGCCCTCGGCCTCCAGCTCGGCCAGGTCCGCCTCGAGCTTTTGCGCACGCGCCTCGAGTTCGGCGTCGCGCTGGTCCTCAACTCCCTTGCGCTCGACCATCATTTCGGCCTCGAGCGTGGACAGCTCGTTGTGGCGCATCTCGTCGTCGACGGACGTGATCACGTACGCGGCGAAGTAGATGATCTTCTCGAGGTCCTTGGGCGCCAGGTCGAGCAGGTAGCCCAGGCGCGACGGCACACCCTTGAAGTACCAGATGTGCGTGACGGGCGCCGCCAGCTCGATGTGGCCCATCCGCTCGCGGCGCACCTTGGCGCGGGTCACCTCGACGCCGCAGCGCTCACAGATGATGCCCTTGAAGCGGACGCGCTTGTACTTGCCGCAGTAGCACTCCCAGTCCCGAGTCGGTCCGAAGATCTTCTCGCAGAACAGGCCGTCCTTCTCCGGCTTCAGCGTGCGGTAGTTGATCGTCTCCGGCTTCTTGACCTCGCCGTAAGACCATTGCCTGATGTCCTCCGCGGTGGCCAGGCCGATACGGAGTTCATCGAAGAAGTTGACGTCGAGCACGTAACTCCCTTTCCCCTTGCGGGTTTAGATACCAAAACTAATAACTGCCAGGTCCGCTAAGCCAGATCTTCGACGGACGCGGATTCGTTGCGGGACAGGTTGATTCCCAGGTTGGCGGCGGCCCGCTCAAGGTCCTCGTCCTCGCCCTCGCGCAGCTCGATGGCCGCGCCGTCGGACGAGAGCACCTCGACGTTGAGGCACAGCGACTGCAGCTCCTTGAGCAGCACCTTGAACGACTCGGGGATGCCCGGCTCGGGAATGTTCTCGCCCTTGACGATCGCCTCGTAGACCTTGACCCGGCCGACGGTGTCGTCGGACTTGATGGTCAACAGCTCCTGCAGCGTGTACGCCGCGCCGTAGGCCTGCATGGCCCAGCACTCCATCTCACCGAACCGCTGGCCACCGAACTGCGCCTTACCGCCCAGCGGCTGCTGGGTGATCATCGAGTACGGGCCGGTGGAGCGGGCGTGGATCTTGTCGTCCACCAGGTGGTGCAGCTTCATGATGTACATGAAGCCGACGGTCACCGGGTACGGGAACGGCTCGCCGCTGCGGCCGTCGAACAGCACCGCCTTGCCGTCGCCGTTGACCAGCACCTCACCGTCGCGGTTGGGCAGCGTGGCCGACAGCAGCCCCTGCAGCTCGGCCTCCTGCGCGCCGTCGAACACCGGCGTGGACACGATGGCGTTCGGCTCGGCGTGCAACAAGTCCTCCGGCAGGTTGGCGGCCCAGTCGGGAACGCCCTTGCCGGTGTCGACCTTCCAGCCGCTGTGCGCGCACCAGCCGAGGTGCGTTTCCAGGATCTGGCCGATGTTCATCCGTCGCGGCACACCGTGCGTGTTCAGGATGATGTCCACCGGGGTGCCGTCCGGGAGGAACGGCATGTCCTCGACCGGCAGGATCTTGCCGATCACGCCCTTGTTGCCGTGCCGGCCGGCGAGCTTGTCGCCGTCGGAGATCTTGCGCTTCTGGGCCACGTACACGCGGACCAGCTCGTTAACCCCGGCCGGCAACTCGTCGTCGTCCTCGCGGGAGAACACCCGGATGCCGATGACCTTGCCGGACTCGCCGTGCGGCACCTTCAGCGAGGTGTCGCGGACCTCGCGGGCCTTCTCACCGAAGATCGCCCGCAGCAGCCGCTCCTCCGGGGTCAGCTCGGTCTCACCCTTCGGGGTGACCTTGCCGACCAGGATGTCGCCGTCGCGAACCTCGGCCCCGATCCGCACGATGCCGCGCTCGTCCAGGTCGGCGAGGACCTCGTCGGAGACATTGGGGATGTCCCGGGTGATCTCCTCGGCGCCCAGCTTGGTGTCGCGGGCATCGATCTCGTGCTCCTCGATGTGGATCGAGGTCAGCACGTCCTCTTCGACCAGGCGGTTGGAGAGGATGATCGCGTCCTCGTAGTTGTGGCCCTCCCACGGCATGATCGCCACCAGCAGGTTCTTGCCCAGCGCCATCTCACCGTTCTCGGTGCAGGGGCCGTCGGCGATCACCTGGCCGGCCTCGACGCGGTCGCCCGCGTCGACGATCGGCGACTGGTTGGCGCAGGTGCCGTGGTTGGAACGGGCGAACTTGCGCATCCGGTAGGTGTGCCGGGTGCCGTCGTCGGCCATCACGGTGATGTAGTCCGCGGAGACCTCCTCGATCACCCCGGCCTTCTCCGCGACGACGACGTCGCCGGCGTCGATCGCGGCACGCAACTCCATGCCGGTGCCCACCAGCGGCGCCTCGCTGCGCACCAGCGGAACCGCCTGGCGCTGCATGTTGGCACCCATCAGGGCGCGGTTGGCGTCGTCGTGCTCGAGGAACGGGATCATGGCGGTGGCCACCGACACCATCTGGCGCGGCGACACGTCCATGTAGTCGACCTCGGACGACGGCACGTACTCGACCTCGCCCGCCTTGCGGCGGACCAGGACGCGCGGCTCGACGAACCGGCCGCTTCCGTCGATCGGCGAGTTGGCCTGCGCCACCACGTGGCGGTCCTCCTCGTCGGCGGTCAGGTACACGATCTCGTCCGTGACCACGCCGTCGACCACCTTGCGGTACGGCGTCTCGATGAACCCGAACGGGTTGACCCGCGCGTACACCGAAAGCGAGCCGATCAGACCGATGTTCGGACCCTCCGGGGTCTCGATCGGGCACATGCGGCCGTAGTGCGACGGGTGCACGTCACGGACCTCCAGGCCGGCGCGCTCACGGGACAGACCGCCGGGGCCCAGCGCCGACAGGCGGCGCTTGTGGGTCAGACCCGACAGCGGGTTGTTCTGGTCCATGAACTGCGACAGCTGGCTGGTGCCGAAGAACTCCTTGATCGCGGCGACCACCGGCCGGATGTTGATCAGCGTCTGCGGCGTGATGGCCTCGACGTCCTGGGTGGTCATCCGCTCGCGGACGACGCGCTCCATCCGGGACATGCCGACCCGGATCTGGTTCTGGATCAGCTCGCCGACCGTGCGCAGCCGGCGGTTGCCGAAGTGGTCGATGTCGTCGGTCTCCACCGGCACCTCGACGCCGCCGGGGACGGTCATCACCGACTGCCCCTCGTGCAGGCGAACCAGGTACTCGATGGTCGCGACGACGTCCTCTTCGGTCAGCGTGGTCGTCGTGATCGGGTTCTCGGTGTTCAGGCCGAGCTTCTTGTTGACCTTGTAGCGGCCCACTCGGGCCAGGTCGTAGCGCTTCTCCTTGAAGAACAGGTTCTCCAGCAGGGTCTGCGCGGACTCCTTGGTCGGCGGCTCGCCCGGACGCAGCTTGCGGTAGATGTCCAGCAGCGCCTCGTCGGTGCCGGCGGTGTTGTCCTTCTCCAGCGTCGACATCATGATCTCGGAGAAGCCGAACCGCTCGGTGATCCGCTCGGTGGTCCAGCCCAGCGCCTTGAGCAGCACGGTGACCGGCTGGCGGCGCTTGCGGTCGATGCGCACGCCGACGGTGTCGCGCTTGTCGACGTCGAACTCGAGCCAGGCCCCGCGGCTGGGGATCACCTTGACGCTGTGCAGCGTCTTCTCGGTGGACTTGTCGATCGTCTCGTCGAAGTAGACGCCGGGCGAGCGCACCAGCTGGCTGACGACGACGCGCTCGGTCCCGTTGATGATGAAGGTGCCCTTCTCGGTCATCATCGGGAAGTCGCCCATGAACACCGTCTGGCTCTTGATCTCGCCGGTGTTGTTGTTGATGAACTCGGCCGTGACGAACAGCGGGGCCGCGTAGGTCATGTCCTTGTCTTTGCACTCGTCGACCGGCGCCTTGACCTCGTCAAAGCGGGGATCGGAGAAAGACAGCGACATCGAGCCCGAGAAGTCCTCGATCGGCGAGAGCTCGTAGAGGACCTCTTCGAGGCCGCCCACCGGGTTGGCCCCTGCCGTGCTTCCCGCGCGGGCCATTGCGCTCTCGCGCCAGCGCGGCGACCCGATCAGCCACTCAAAGGAGTCCGTCTGCACGTCGAGGAGCCCCGGAACCTCAAGCGGTTCGCGGAGCTTGGCGAAGGAAACTCGGTTGGGTGCTCCGGGCACGGAGCCATTGGTGGAATTTGAGTCTTTGGAACTCTGGTGGCGACTCTTGCTCTGGCGGGAATCTGCCAAGATGCGTCCTTCCAGCACCTCGTGCGACTCACGGCCCCGGGGAAACCGGCTGCGTTCGCCGCATCAATTTGTCGGTACGGCTGGCGAACGATCTGCCCGGATCTCACGCGCGCAACTAAATAGCTAAGCCGCGGGAGGGGGCTCAGGCTAAGACCACAGTGTCAGTGGCGGGTGAGGTGGGCAGGAGGTAGCCAGCGCAACGTCCAACAATAGCGCAGGACCGCGCATTCCTCAACTACCCACAACAATCAACCCAGGGACATCGGCGCTGGCTCGCGATCTCGACTTCCCGTGGGTACATGCTGCCCAACAGACTGACCCGTTTAGGCCCGGTCGTCAAGAGGGCGGGGCGGCAAGTTGCACCGTGTTATCGCGATATTCGGAAATTTTTACGACCCGCCGAACTCGTTGGCCTTGAACCGGTGGGTGCCTTCGAGGTCGTCGAGAATCGCCGCCTGGGCATTCTTGGGCAGAGTGTGCAGGATCTCGCGCACCCGGGCCTGGCGCCGCGCGACGGCCTTGCGCTCCGGCATGCCCGGCGTCGCGGTGATCTGCGGCGGCACCCCCTCGATCTCCTCGACGCCGCCGGCGTGGTGGCCGGCATCCAGCAGGGCCTGCTCCTCGGCCATGGTGGCCTCGTCCTTCTCCTCGGACATGCCGATCGGCCCGATGCGCCGGCCGTTGAGGAACTGGCGCACGACGGGCTCGTCGCTGGTCAGCAGCACCTCCCGCGGCCCGAACATGACCAGCTTGCGACGGAACAGCATGCCCATGTTGTCCGGCACCGTGCGGGCGATGTTGATGTTGTGCGTCACGATCAGGACGGTGGCGTCGATCTGGGCGTTGATGTCGAGGATCAGCTGGCTCAAATACGCGGTACGAACCGGGTCCAGACCGGAGTCGGGCTCGTCACACAGGATGATCTGCGGGTCCATCACCAGCGCCCGGGCCAGGCTGGCGCGCTTGCGCATACCACCGGAGATCTCACCGGGGAACTTCTTCTCATCCCCGCCGAGGCCCACCAGGGTCAGCTTCTCCATGACGATGTCACGGATCTCGCTTTCCTTCTTCTTTGTGTGCTCGCGCAACGGGAACGCCGCGTTGTCGAACAGGTTCATCGAACCGAACAGCGCGCCGTCCTGGAACATGACGCCGAACAGCGTGCGAATCTCGTAGAGCTCCTTGGCCGAGCACTCGAGGATGTCGGTGCCGTCGATCATGATCGAGCCGCGCTCCGGGCGCAGCAGACCGATCAGCGACTTCAGGAACACCGATTTGCCGGTACCCGACGGCCCGAGCAAGACGCTGACCTCCCCGGCGGGGATATCCAGCGTCACGTCTTCCCAAATCCTCGAGGGACCGAACGACTTCGTGAGTCCCCTCACCTCAATTGCGACGCCCATGGGGAATCCTTCCGTCGACGCTCGTGCCCGCCACCTGCCCTTTTGTGTGGCATCAGTCACTGTAGCGCACGTCAGGCACCCCGCATCAGGCTTGGATCGGACCGCTGACAAAAATTGCCCGACCTGAGACTCGGCTCCTCGCCCCTATTCGACGCGAGTGTTAGCCGGAGGGCGCCCAGTTGCCGTGGAAGCCCATCGGGACCCGCTGCGGCAGGTGCACGGTAGCCACCGATTCGAGGGTCTGCGCATCCAGCAGCACCAGCTGCCCTTCGTCGCGGCCGCGGTGGTAGCCGTAGCCCATCAGGATGCCGTCGTCCTCCGTGGCCGCCGCGGGGTTCGGCACGAATGACATCTCGCCGAGCAAAAGCTCGGGATCGAGTGGGGCCACCGTGGCCGACCCCGTGACGTAGTCGTGCTTGTACAGCGGTGCCTCTGCGCCCTGGAAGGACGCGCCGACGGTGTAGCCGTAGCGGTGCCGCCCGCCCAGCAGAGTCTCGTTGATCCTCGGGAATTCCTGGGGCCGGTCGTCGCGGCATTCGGTGGCCACCGCGCCGGTCGCCAGGTTGATTGTCCAGCGGTCCAGCCTGGGCGCGGTGTCGCCGGGGCCGCGCCGGTCGCGGTCGAACATCCGCGCGTAGCGCACCACGTCGAGCACCAAAACCTCTGCGCCGTCGTGCATTTCGGAGTAGGCGTTGAGCGGGTGGTAGACGTAGCAGGGTTCGATGTCGAACCAAAGGACGTCGGAGTTGGTGCCCTCGCGGGGCATGACGCCGATGCGCGCCGGGTAGTTGGGGTTCCAGGCGTACGGCATCCGGTCGTCGTGCTTCGGGTTGCGGTTCATCATCGCGGTGATCGGGCCCGGCACCCGGACCCGCCCGATCAGCGACTGCAGCGCCAGCCGGGCCGGCACGCCCAGCCAGCGCGGGACGTTCGCGGGCAGCACCTGCACCGGGTCGAACGTCACCGGCAGGTCATAGAGCACGACGTATTTGTCGGTCAGCGAGAAGTCGTGCATCATCGGCGACCCGGACACCTCGATGTCGACCGTGCGGCGGGCCCGCCCGCGGTTGTCGATCACCGAGTACTGCACGGTGCGCCCGCGCGCGAAAGAGTAAGACACGGCGTGCAATTCGCCGGTGTGCGGATCGCGGTGCGGATGGGCGGCGTACCCGCCCTCCAGGGTGCCGTCGAAGTCGCAGGTTCCGATGGTGTCGAGCTCGTCGGTCAGCTCGTAGTTGGCGGCGCCGCCCTCGACCAGCGCCAGGGTGCGGCCGGCGTGTGTCAGCACGTTGGTGTTGGCGCCGAAGGACAGCATGCCCGCCCGCGGGTTGAGGCGGTCCGGCGCCGGCTCGCCGAGGGTGGCGCACACCGAGAGGCTGCGCACCCAGCGGTTGCGGTACCACTGGGCCTTGCCGTCGCGCAGCGCGACCCCGTGCACCATGCCGTCGCCACTGAACCAGTGATAGGTGGCCGGGTCGACCTCTTCGGCCGGGTTCGGCCCGTTGCGCAGGTAGCGCCCGTCGAGGTGCTCCGGGATGTGCCCGGTGACCTCCAGGTCGGTCGCGGTCACCTCGGCGCCCACCGGCGCCAAAACGCCCTCGAGGTAGGGATTCGCGGACGTGACGGTTTCGGTCGTCGTCATTGCTGAGCTCCTATAACATTGTTATTTCAGCGTTATTGTGACCGTACGCGCCCGATGAGAAGATGGCAACAATGACTTCAGAGCTTGAGCCCGCCGTACGCGGCGTCCGCGACGAGTTGCTCGACGCCGCCGTCAGACTGCTCGACGAAAACGGGCCCGACGCGCTGCAGACCCGCAGGGTGGCCGGTGCAGCGGGGACCTCGACGATGGCGGTCTACACCCATTTCGGCGGGATGCGCGGGCTGATTGCCGCGGTCGCCGAGGAGAGCCTGCGCCAGTTCGACGCCGCGCTGGCGGTGCCCGAGACCGACGACCCGGTGGCGGACCTGGTGGCCATCGGCAGGGCCTATCGCGGCTACGCGATCGACCGCCCCCACATGTACCGGCTGATGTTCGGCACCACCAGCGCCCATGGCATCAATGCTCCGGCGGGCAACGTCCTGAAACTGACGGTTGCCGAGATCGAGCGGGACATCCCGAGCTTCTCGCATTTGGTGCGTGCGGTCCGCCGGTCGGGGCTGACGGGCCGGATCAACGTTGGCGGCGCCGACGACGAGTCGGTGGTCGCCATAGCGGCCCAGTTCTGGGCACTGATGCACGGTTTCGTGTTGCTCGAACTCGCCGGGTTCTACGGCGACGACGGCACGGCGGTGCGGCCGGTGCTCGGCGCGCTGTTCACCAATCTTCTTGTCGCGCTGGGAGATTCGCCCGAACGGATTCGGCAGTCGTTCCGCGCGACGTTCGGCGCGGGCTGAGCGCACGAAACCCCCGGGACCGCAGTCCCGGGGGTTGTCGCGACGCAGAACTACTTGACGGTGACGGTGGCGCCGGCGGCCTCGAGCTTGGCCTTGGCCTCGTCGGCGGCCTCCTTGGCCACCTTCTCGAGCAGCGGCTTGGGCGCGCCGTCGACGAGGTCCTTGGCCTCCTTGAGGCCCAGGCCGGAGACGATCTCGCGGACCACCTTGATGACGCCGATCTTCTTGTCACCGGCGGCCTCGAGGATGACGTCGAACTCCGACTGCTCCTCGGCGGCCTCGGCGGGCGCGCCACCCGCGGCCGGACCACCGGCGGCGGCGACGGCGACCGGGGCGGCGGCGGTGACCTCGAAGGTCTCCTCGAACTTCTTCACGAAGTCCGAGAGCTCCAGCAGGGTCATTTCCTTGAACGCGTCGAGCAGGTCGTCGCTAGAGATTTTGGCCATGGTGTGGGTCCTTCCTTGTTTTCCTAAGTTGCGGGTTGGTTGTTATTCGGCTTCGGCCGATGCTTCGGGGGTTTCCTCGGCGGGCGCCGCGGGTGCCTCGGGTTCCGCGGGTTCCTCCGCAGCCGCTGCGGCAGGCTCCGGCGCAGCGGCTTCGGCGGGCTTCTTCTCCTGCAGGGCGGCCAGCAGCCGGGCCATCTGGGAGGCCGGGGCGGCGAACAGGCCGGCCGCCTTGGCCAGGTTGCCCTTCATCGCGCCGGCCAGCTTGGCCAGCAGCACCTCGCGGGACTCCAGGTCCGCGATGCGCTCGACTTCGGAGACGCTCAGCGGGTGGCCATCCATGTAGCCGCCCTTGATGACCAGCGCCTTGTTCTCCTTGGCGAAGGTCTTGATCGCCTTGGCGGCGTCGACCGGCTCGCCGCTGACGAACGCGATGGCCGTCGGGCCGGCGAACAGCTCGTCGAGGCCCTCGATGCCGGCGTCGGCGGCGGCCCGCTTGATCAGCGTGTTCTTGGCCACCGTGTAGGTGGCCGATCCCGCCAGCGAGCGGCGCAGCTCGGCCAGGTTGGCCACTGTCAAACCGCGGTACTCGGTGATCAGGGTGGCCGTCGAGTCCTTGAACTGCTCCGCGATGTCTGCAACGGCGGTGGCCTTGTCAGCCCTGGCCATGCATGCCTCCTGAGGTCAAAGTTGTCGGTGATTCACCGGCGAACGCCTCGAAACGAAGTACGCCCCGGCGCAGGAAGCGGCCGGGGCGTGAATATGCACCGGCGTGCGCCGGTGTACTGCCTCGTCCTCCTGCGCGGGCCGCCGGGATGTTCCCGGACCTTCAACCGATTGCTCGGTGACCGACGGTCTTCGGTGGATCGGCCACCAGGATAGCCCGACGCCCCGCGGTCAGCCAAAACGGCTACGCGAGCCCGGCCAGCCTGGCCGCGCCGATCAGGCCGGCCTCGCCGCCCAGCGCCGCGGGCACCACCCGCAGGCCGGCCAGGAACTGCAGCCCGGCGTACTCGGCCAGCGCCGCCCGCAGCGGGCCGAAGAGCAGGTCCCCGGACTTGGCCACACCGCCACCGATGACGACGAGGTCGAGGTCGCAGACGGCTCCCACGGACGCGATCATCGCCGCGAGCGCGGTGGTGCCCCGGCGAAACGCCCGCTGCGCCACCGGGTCCCCGGCCGCCGCCGCGGCGGCCAGGTCCCGGGCGCCGGCGCCGGGCGGCGCGGCCCACCCGTTTTCCCGCGCCCAGCGCACCATCCACGGTCCGGACGCGACGGTCTCGACGCAGCCGCGCCCGCCGCACGCGCACGGTTGGCCGTCATCCTCGACCACCACGTGACCGACGTGGCCGGCGTTGCCGGTGCGCCCGGTGTACGGAACGCCGTCGAGCACCAGTCCCCCGCCCACGCCGGTGGACACCACCATGCCGAGCATGAAGCGGGCGTCGCGGCCCGCCCCGAGCCAGTGCTCACCGAGCGCCATGCACACGCCGTCCCCACCGAGGCGCACGGGCACGCCGGGGACCTCGGCCGCGACGCGGTCGCGCAGCGGGAAGCCGCGCCAGGCCCGGATGTTGACCGGGCTGACGGTTCCGGCGGGCAGGTCGATGGGGCCCGCCGAGGCGATGCCCACCGCGGTGACGGCGCCGTCGGCGACGCGCAGCGTGTCGGCGACGATCGCCGCGACCTCGGCCCACACCTCCTCCGCGGAGCCGCCGGGCGGGGTGGGCCGGATGGCGGTGTGTACCAGCGCGCCGCCCGGATCGATCAGGCCGGCGGCGATCTTGGTGCCGCCGATGTCGAGGCAGAGCGTGAGGGCGGCCATCAGTGGCGGTGGGTGTTGTCGGGTTGGCGTGGGTCGCCCGGGTGCTCGTAGCCGGGGGCGAGGCGGACGAGCTCGGCCCGTCGCGCGTCCAGCCACACCCGGAAGGCGCGCCGGCGCGCGGCGCCCCGCAGGTTCTCGGCGATCGCCGCGCGCACCTCCGCCAGCGGCGGCGCGGCCTGCGCGGGGGCCCGCCAGCCGTGGGGTCCGGGGAGTGGCGCGGCGAAGCGCAGCGGGTTGCGGGCGTGGTAGTCGGCCACCTCGTCGTCGCCGACCCCGATCGCGGCGGTGACGTCGGCGAACAGCGCGCGCGCCAACGGGTCTGCCAGCGCGGCGGCGGCCACGCTGCCGATCTCCAGCCGCGCGGTCGCGTCGGGCAGCAGCTCGGCCTCGGCGGGCGCGCCGGCGGCGGTAAGGCCGCGGGCGGCGGCCTCGGCGGCGACCACCCGCTCGGTCACGATCAGTTGGGTGAGCCAGCGCCGCAGCTGCCTGCCCTCCGAGGTGCCCCTCGCCGGCAGCGCGGCCGCCCCACGCCCGCGGCGCAGCTGTGCCTCGGCCGCGTCGACCTCGTCGACGGGCACCGGGTCGCCGGCCACGGTCGCCACCGAACCGGCGCTCATGTCACCGTCACCCGCACCGCCGGCGAGTACACCAGCCGGCCCGCGCAGCCCACCCGGACCAGCGCCCACCACTGGCCGGAATCCAGCCACGGCGGCGGGCTCAGCTCGAAGCCGAGCTCGACCGTGCCGCGGGCGGGCAGCACGGCGCCGAGCGCGGCGGGCCCCATCCACTCCCAGGTGCCCCAGGGGCTGATCAGGTGCGCCTCCAGCGCCAGCGCGGCGCGGGCGTGGGTGCCGACGGTCACGGTCAGCCGGGCGGTCTTGCCCGCCGCGAGCTCGACGTCGCGCGGCCCGTCGACCAGGTACACCAGCTCGCGCCCATCGACGTCGGCGTGCGCGCCGACCTGCACCACGCACACGTCCTCGACCTCCTGTCGCCACGCCGCCGGGACGTCCCCGGTCAGGCACAGCCGGGCGCGCAGCGGGTAGAGCCCGGGCTGCGCGCGCGCCGGGATCCGCACCGCCACGTCGGCCTCGCGGTGGTCGCCCGCGTGCAGCGTGAACGGCAGTTCCGCCGGAGTGGCCGACCAGCCGTCCGGGCACAGCACCGTCGCCTCGCCGTCCAGCGTGGCGTCGGTGCAGTCGCCGGCCACCGTGAGCCGCAACGCCACCTCGCCGCCCGGTTCGGCGGTCACGCGCTGCGGGTGCAGGTGTGCGACGGCCGGCAGCCCACCAAGCGGCGCGGGTCCGCGGTTGTGCAGCCAGTAGCGCGCGTAAAGCGGCTGGGCGGCCTCGGCTTCCGGCGCCAACCGCTCGAAACCAGTTGCTGCGCTTTGCGTTTCGAGGCGGGCCAGCACGGTGGCCACCTGATAGCCGTGCAGGTCGACCGGTTCCGCGCGTCGGTGCCGCTCCTCCAGCAGGTCGGCGTAGGCGAGCCCGCGCACCGCGGCCACCTCGGAGCCGAGGGTGACGCGGGTGCGCTGCCCGGTCGTCTGCACCAACCTCAGGGCCACCGCGCTCGGATCGACGGGCCGGTCACTGCCTGCGGCCAGCGGGTTGCCGGCCGCCTTGAGGGCGGCCAGCTGGACCGAGCCGGCGGGCTCGACGCTCAGCAGCGACCCGGTCGACGGCAGCACACCCTTCCCTTCGCCGGGGACGACTGCGAGCAGCGGATGGCCGAATTCCGCACTGCGCGCCGGGATCTCGGCCTCGCGCCAGTCGCCGTCGCCGCAGGCCAGCGCGTAGTCGAAGACGTGGGTCCAGTGCTGGAGCTGGAAGTTCGAGCCGTCGGGCGCGGTGCGGCGCGGATCGTCGATCCAGGTGCCCGACGGCCAGCCGGTGCAGGACCGCATCAGCGCGGTGTGCAGCGTCCCGTCGGTCTCGACGGCGAAGCTGGGCACCCCGCGGTTGAGCAGTGCGACGGTACGGGATTCGAAGGGTTCCAGGCCCGACGGCAGCCGCTGGTTGACCGCGATCTCGGCATCCTCGAGGTCGTCGACCAGCGACGCAATCGCGGCGGCCAAGCCGTCCTCGTCAGCCGCGTCGACCACCAGGACCGGCAGCGCGCGGGGCGCGCGCAGGTCCGCGCCGGGCACCCAGGCCGCGGCCAACGGCGTGGCGGCCGGCACCCAGACCCTGGCCCGCCCCGTCTCCGCCAGCTGGCGCTCGAGTTCGGCCGAGTATTCCGGGTTCGCTTGCACCAGAACGGCTTTGGCAAACGCGTTGCGGTCCGGCCCGCCCAGCGCGATCCGGACGTCGGGCAGGTTCGAGTCGACGTCGAGGCAGCCGTAGCGCGGCTTGTCGGCGCCGCTGCAGGTGGCCGTGACGCCGGCGCGCACCAGCGCGACCATCAGCTCGCGCGCCAGCGGCCCGGACACCGCCTCCGCCGGCGACACCACCTCGGCCACCGACACCGCACGAATATCGGCGCCGACCCGAATCCGGACCGCCGAGGACAGGCCGAACCAGCCGTAGGCCGGGTTGTCCAGCGTCCACAGGTGTCGCGCGGTGTCCACCGAGCGCGCCCCGTCATGCAGCAGCGCGAAGCCCCGCCCGACGACGGCGTCGCCCACCTCGCTGACCGGCATGGCGCCCGGCACCGGGCACGGCCAGCGCAGCCGCAACAAGCGGTCCTCGCCGGTGAATTCGTCGATGGCCGTGCGGCAGTCGAGCCGCGCCAGCCCGTTCCACAGCGTCAGGGTTTGCGTGTAGCGCAGCTGATCGCCGATGCGGCCGTGCACCACCAGGCGCTGACCGAGCGGGCCCCGGTAGGCCCGCACCCGCGCCGGCGACTCCGAGGAGCACACCACCGGCCCCTTGGGCAGCAGGTGCCAAGGACCCTCCCCCTGCCTGGGATGCGACGGGTATTCCTCGTAGAGGTCCAGCTCGTTGCCGAGGCGGCCCGCCGCGATCAGTTCCCGGTCGCCGGAAACCAGTGACACGATCCCCCCGCCGCGCGCCGGGTCGGCCCGAAGCCGGGAGTGCTCGTTGCCGATTTCGTCGCCGGGCATCGGTTCCCAGCCGGCGGCTTCGCCCGCCGGCACCAGTCGATAGGCCCGCCAGCCCAGCGACGGCACGTCGCGCGCCAACCAGGTGACCGACCGCCCGTCGTCCTCCACGTGCGCCGGCAGCTCGGTGCCGTCGGGATCGAGCACGCGCACCCCGGCGCTGAGCGGCGCGCCGAGCCGGGCGGTGACGATGTCGGTCCGCTTGTGCGCCAATGGGTTCCACACAACCACATCGCCCCCGGCCCGACCGTCCACTAGGGCCGACAGCAGCGCCAGCGAGTTGTCCCGGGCGGCGCGGCCCAGCTCCCACGCGTCGCGCCAGCCGGTCAGCAGGTCGAGGTAGACCTGGTCGGACTCCGAACCGGTGATGGCGTCGTGGTGCGCGCCGTAGGCCAGCTGCACCCACGCCTTGGCCAGCGCGGCCTGCGGGTACTCGGCGCCGGTCAGCAGCGCGGCGAACACGGCGAAGCGCTCGGCGGCAAGCACGGCGTTCTCGGCGGCCCGGTTGGCCTGTTTGGTGTCGATGTAGGACACGTCCTTGCCGGTGTAGATCGGGTTCATGTCCCGGGTTTGCGGCGACGGCTCGCAACCGCGCTGCGCGAGTTCGGCGCGCACCGCCGCGAAGAAGTCCCGCGGGATCGCGCACACGAACCGCGGCCAGGTGTAGCGGGCCGCCCAGTCGCGATGGATCGCGGTGACCCACTTGTTGGGCGGCGTGTAGTCGGTCCCGACGGGAAGCAGCACGTTGCGCGTCAGGGCGACCTTCTTGAGCCGATGGAACAGCGCGAGCGTGGCGCCCTCGGCCTCGGCGAGCGAGGCCGACTCGTCCATCCCCCAGCCCGCCCCGTAGTGCGCGGGCATGTAGTGGGTGAGCAGCCCGCGGCCCGACGGCGCGATCCACTCGAACTCGCTGCCGAACTGCATGGCTTCGACGTCGCCGCCCGGGCCCCATTGGTGGTGCGGTCCGCGCGCCCACGAACTGGACGTCAGGCCGGCGTCGGCGGCCAGCCCGGGGAATTGCGGGTCGTGGCCGAACACGTCGAGCTGCCACGCGGTGGCCGGGTCGGCGCCGAGGACACCGCGCTGAAAACCCATGCCGTGCACCAGGTTACGAATCGTCGTCTCCGGGCTGGTGAGGTTGGTGTTGGGTTCGTTGTAGGTGCCGCCCATCACCTCGACGCGCCCCTGCGCGATGAACCGGCGCAGGTCGGCGCGGTCCTCGGGGTGGGTGTCCCAGTACGGCTTGAGGTAGTCCACCTCGGCCAGCACGAACTTGTACTCGGGCTCGCGGCGGGCCATCTCGAGGTGCGCTCGGACCAGCGCGAAGCCGTTGGCCTGCCGCCCCGGTGGGTCTTCGGCCCATTCGCTGGTGTAGGCGCCCTGGGTGTTCCACCAGACCGGGTCGTAGTGAAAGTGACTGACCATGAACATGGTCCAGCCGGGTTCGGCGATGTCGAACTCGAATGGCCTGCTGACGCGCCCGGCGTGCGCCCGCGCGGCTCGGCGCTCGCCGACGACCGGGCGTTCGACCGCGACCGGGACCTCGACGACGTCGCTCCCGGGCCGGGCGATGGCCTCCCCGCTCAGGCCGTCGCCGTCGATGCGGATCGGTGTCGGCTCGGCGCAGCCCGCGACGCCGATGCGCGCGAGCTGCAGCGGCGCGTCCGGCGGCCCCACGAACAGCTCGGTCGAGCCCGCCGAAATCACCTGCATCCCCGCACCTTACGGCGCAACCGGCCGACGTGTCGGCATCTCGACCTAGGATCGGGCCATGCCCGCACTCGCCCCGCCCGTCACCGACGAACGCAACGCCCTGCGCGAATTCCTGGCGTTCCACCAAAGCGCCTATTTCGCCGTCTCGTACGGTCTCACCGACGAGCAGGCCCGCTCCACGCCGTCGGTCAGCGCGCTGTCGGTCGGCGGGCTGGTCAAGCACGTTACGGCCATGCAACGCAACTGGATGGCCCGCGTCGCCGCCGCGCCGGACCTGCCGCCGAAGGATCCCCGGCCGTTCGAGCAGATCGCCAAGGAGTTCGGCGACCAGCACGTGATGCGACCCGACGAGACGCTGGCCGGGCTGCTGCGGGCGTTCGAAACGCAGAACGCGGAGTCGCTGCGGCTGGTCGAAACCGCCGACCTCGACGCCACGGTGCCCGTGCCGCAGGACATCCCCTGGTTCCCGAAGGACCAGAAGGCGTGGTCGGTGCGCTGGGTGATCCTGCACGTGATCAACGAGCTGGCCCGCCACGCCGGGCACGCCGACATCGTCCGGGAATCCATCGACGGCGCCACCATGTACGAGCTGATCGCCGGGCTGGAGAATTGGCAGATCGAGGGATGGGTCCAGCCCTGGCGCAAATAGGTCAAATCGAAAGCGGCATCGCGCGCCGCGAGACGCCGCACGGCCCGGTCGAGCTCTACTACGAGGATCTCGGCGACCCGGCCGCGCCGCCCGCGCTGCTCATCATGGGCCTGGGCGCCCAGCTGCCCATGTGGCCCGACGGGTTTTGCGCGCAACTCCTCGACGCGGGTTACCGCGTCATCCGCTTCGACCACCGCGACACCGGGCTGTCGGCCAAGATGCACGGGCTGCGGGCCGCCGGCTCGGTGTACCGGCGCGTCGGGCGTTACCTGCTGGGCCGGCCCAGCCCGGTGCCCTACACGCTGATCGACATGGCCGGCGACGTGGTGGCCTTGCTGGACCATCTGGGCGTCGGCCGGGCGCACGTGGTGGGCGCCTCGCTGGGCGGGATGATCGCGCAGATCGTGGCCGCCACCGAGCCGCACCGGGTGGCGTCGCTCGGCATCATCATGTCGAGCACCGGCAAGCCGTTCGCCGCGTTGCCGGCCTGGCGCGTCATCAGGCTGGCCTTCGATCCGCCGCCCAAGGACGCCTCGCCCGAGGAGAAATTGGCCTTCGAGGTGCGCAACGTCGCGGTGTTCAACGGCCCCAACTTCCTGCCGCCCGAGGCCGAGCTGCGCGACCGGGTGCGCCAACTCGCCGACCGCTGCAGCTACCCGCCGGGCATGCTGCGCCAATTCGACGCCGTGCTGGGCACCGGCAGCCTGCTGGGTTACAGCAAGGCGATCACCGCCCCGACCGTCGTGCTGCACGGTTCGGCGGACCCGATGGTGCGGCCGCGCAACGGGCGCGCCGTCGCCGCGGCCATCCCCGGGGCGCGGTTCGTGGTGATCGACGGGATGGGACACGACCTCCCCAAACAGGTCTGGCGGCCGATCATCGAAACGCTCACCGAGAACTTCGCGCTCGGCGACTGCGCTGATAGTGGCGACCCGCTTCGCCCGGCTGCGCCGCGCTCGCGATCGCCACGCCGGTGAGCGCGCTCACAGGAATTGGGACTTGACAGTCTCGATTTGGCAGACTGCACAGATGACTACTACCAAGCACCGCGAGGTGGCCAAGCTCGACCGGGTGCCGTTGCCGGTCGAAGCGGCCCGGGTAGCAGCCACCGGCTGGCAGGTCACCCGCGCCGCCGCAAACATCCTCACCAAGCTGCCGAGCAAGGGGCCGTGGCAGCAGAAGGTGATCAAGCAGCTGCCCAACACGTTCGCCGACCTGGGTCCCACGTACGTGAAGTTCGGGCAGATCATCGCGTCCAGCCCCGGCGCGTTCGGCGAGTCGCTGTCGCGCGAGTTCCGCGGCCTGCTCGACCGGGTGCCACCCGCCGACGCCAAAGAGGTGCACAAGCTCTTCGTCGAGGAGCTGGGCGCCGACCCCGCCGAACTGTTCGCCAAGTGGGACGAAACGCCGTTCGCGTCGGCGTCGATTGCGCAGGTGCACTACGCCACCCTGCACACCGGCGAGGAGGTCGTCGTAAAGATCCAGCGGCCGGGCATCCGCCGCCGGGTCGCCGCAGACCTGCAGATCCTCAAGCGCTTCGCCCAGGCGGTCGAGCTGGCCAAGCTCGGCCGTCGGCTCTCGGCCCAGGACGTGGTCGCCGACTTCTCCGACAACCTGGCCGAGGAGCTGAACTTCCGCCTCGAGGCGCAGTCGATGGAGGCCTGGGTGTCGCACCTGCACGCCTCCCCGCTGGGCAAGAACATCCGGGTGCCGCAGGTGCACTGGGACTTCACCAGCGACCGGGTGCTGACCATGGAACGCGTGCACGGCATCCGCATCGACGACGTCGCCGCCATCCGCAAGGCCGGCTTCGACGGCACCGAGCTGGTGAAGGCGCTGTTGTTCTCCCTCTTCGAGGGCGGGCTGCGGCACGGGCTGTTCCACGGTGACCTGCACGCCGGCAACCTCTACGTCGACGATCAGGGCCGCATCGTGTTCTTCGACTTCGGCATCATGGGCCGCATCGACCCCCGCACCCGCTGGCTGCTGCGCGAGCTGGTGTACGCGCTGCTGGTGAAGAAGGACCACGCCTCGGCCGGCAAGATCGTGGTGCTGATGGGCGCCGTCGGCACCATGAAGCCCGAGGCCCAGGCCGCCAAGGACCTGGAGCGCTTCGCCACCCCGCTGACCATGCAGACGCTGGGCGACATGTCCTACGCCGACATCGGCCGGCAGCTGTCGACGCTGGCCGACGCCTACGACGTCAAGCTGCCCCGGGAGCTGGTGCTCATCGGCAAGCAGTTCCTCTACGTCGAGCGGTACATGAAGCTGCTCGCCCCGAAGTGGCAGATGATGTCGGACCCGCAGCTGACGGGTTACTTCGCCAACTTCATGGTCGAGGTCAGCCGCGAGCACCAGACCGACGTGGAGGTCTAGGGCTGCCCGATGGAAATCCGCACCGGCACCGCGATCTCGGGCGACGTCAAGCTCTACTACGAGGACATGGGTGACGTCGACGACCCGCCCGTGCTGCTGATCATGGGTCTGGGCGCGCAGCTGCTGCTGTGGCGGACTGCGTTCTGCGAGAAGCTCGTCGGCCAGGGGTTGCGGGTCATCCGGTACGACAATCGCGACGTCGGCCTGTCCAGCAAGACGCCGAAGTCGGGCGCCGGCCAGCCCATGGTCCCGCGGCTGCTGCGGTTCTGGTTCGGGCTGCGCGCCGAGGCGGCCTACGCGCTGGAAGACCTGGCCGACGACGCGGCCGCCGTGCTGGATCACCTGGGCATCGAGCGCGCCCACATCGTCGGGGCGTCGATGGGCGGCATGATCGCGCAGGTCTTCGCGGCGCGATTCGCCGAGCGGACCAAGAGCCTGGCGGTCATCTTCTCCAGCAACAATCGCCCGTTCTTGCCGCCGCCCGCCCCGCGCGCCCTGCTTGCGGTGCTCAAGGGGCCGCCGCCCGGCTCGCCGCTCGACGTGATCGTCGACAACGTCGTGCGGGTCACCAAGATCACCGGCAGCCCGCGCTACCGCGCGCCCGAGGAGCAGGTGCGCGCCGAGGCGGTCGAGGGTTACGAACGCAGCTACTACCCCTGGGGCGTCGCCCGGCATTTCAGCGCGATCATGGCCAGCGGCAGCCTGCTGCGTTACAACCGGCGCACGGTCGCGCCGACCGTGGTGATCCACGGCCGCGCGGACAAACTGATGCCACCCTCCGGCGGCCGCGCCGTCGCGCGCGCCATCGACGGCGCTCGACTAGTCTTGTTTGACGGCATGGGCCACGACCTGCCTCAGCAGTTGTGGGATCGGCTGATCGGCGTGCTGACTAGCAACTTCGCCGACGCCAGCTAGAGGCCAGGCTCGGCCGGTTTCCGGAGCGCTTTTGTGATTTCACGGACGCTCTTACCCCGTTGTACGGTATGGCGTTGGGAGGATGTCGAATAATGGCGGAGCTGGAACCGTATTACGCAGACTCGCAAGCGGCGTACGACATTTCGGACGACTTCTTCGGTCTGTTCCTTGACCCAACCTGGGTCTACACCTGCGCATACTTCGAGCGCGACGACATGACGCTCGAAGAGGCACAACTCGCCAAATTGGATCTGGCGCTGGACAAGCTGCAGCTTCAGCCCGGCATGACGCTGCTCGACGTCGGGTGCGGCTGGGGCGGGGCGCTGGTCCGCGCGGTGGAGAAGTACGACGTCAACGTCATCGGACTTACCTTGTCCCGCAACCACTACGAGCGCAGCAAGGCCAGGCTTGCGGCCATCCCAACGACACGACACGCCGAGGCGCGGTTGCAGGGCTGGGAGGAGTTCGACGAGCGGGTCGACCGGATCATCACGATCGAGGCCTTCGACGCCTTCCACAAGGAGCGCTACGGCACGTTCTTCGAGCGCTCGTACGACGTCCTCCCCGACGACGGTCGCATGCTGTTGCACAGCATCTTCACCCATCCACAGACGTACTGGCGCGAGCACGGCATCAAGGTGACGATGAGCGACCTGCGATTCTTTCGCTTTCTCGGAACGGAGATCTTTCCGGGCGGCGGGATGTGCAGCGAGGCCGACATCGTCGACAATGCTCGAGCCGCTGGGTTCACGGTCGATGAGATCCAATACCTGCATCCGCACTACGCGCGGACGCTCGACATGTGGGCGGCCAATCTGCGGGGCAATCGCGAACGCGCGATCGCCATTCAGTCCGAAGAGGTCTACGACCGCTACATGCGCTATCTCACCGGCTGCGCGAACCTCTTCCGCAAAGGCATCTCCAACGTGGGTCAGTACACCCTGACGAAGTGAGGTGGCCGGCCGGCACCGAGGGAGGAACATAACGCCATGGCCAAGGATCTGACGCCGCACTTCGACGACGTGCAGGCGCACTACGACCTATCCGACGACTTCTTCCGCCTGTTCCTCGACCCGACCCAGACGTACAGCTGCGCCTACTTCGAGCGTGACGACATGACGCTGGAAGAGGCGCAGCTCGCCAAGATCGACCTGGCCCTGGGCAAGTTGGGCCTGCGGGCGGGCATGACGCTGCTCGACGTCGGCTGCGGCTGGGGCGCCACCATGCGCCGGGCGATCGAGAAATACGACGTCAACGTCGTGGGCCTGACGTTGTCGAAAAACCAAGCGGCCCATGTGCAGAAGTCGTTCGACGCCATGGACAGCCCGCGCAGCAAGCGGGTGTTGCTGGCCGGCTGGGAGCAGTTCGACGAGCCCGTCGACCGCATCGTGTCGATCGGCGCGTTCGAGCACTTCGGCCACGACCGCTACGACGATTTCTTCAAGCTCGCACACAGAGTCCTCCCCACCGACGGGGTGATGCTGCTGCACACGATCACCGGGCTGACGGGCCCGCAATGCGCCGAGCGCGGCATTCCGCTGACGTTCGAGACGGCGCGCTTCATCAAGTTCATCGTCACCGAGATCTTCCCGGGCGGGCGGTTGCCGTCGATCGAGATGGTCCAGGAGCGTTCGGCGCAGGCGGGGTTCACGTTGACGCGCCGGCAGTCGCTGCAGCCGCATTACGCCCGGACCCTCGACCTGTGGGCCGCGGCCCTCGAGGCGCACCGGGACGAGGCCATCGCGATCCAGTCCGAAGAGGTCTACGAGCGGTACATGAAGTACCTGACCGGTTGCGCCGACGCGTTCCGGATCGGCTACATCGATGTCAACCAGTTCACTCTGGAGAAATAGCGGTACCGCCAGAAACCCGGGGCACGCGGTCGTAAATGCAAATTATGCGGCTCCGCCCGGTGTAGGGTCCCCCGGGGATGGACACCTGGTCCAGGTGTGCGTCCATCGGGAGGGCACATGTCTGACAAATCATCGGTCCCCACACGCACGCGATCCAATATCAGCGATGTCCAGGCACATTACGACCTTTCGGACGAGTTCTTTGCACTGTTTGTCGACCCAACCCGCACCTACAGCTGCGCTTACTTCGCGCGCGAGGACATGACCCTGCAGGAAGCGCAGTTGGCCAAGCTCGACCTGACGCTGGACAAGCTGGGGCTCGAGCCCGGCATGACGCTGCTCGACATCGGCTGCGGCTGGGGCTCGACGATGAAACGCGCCATTGAGCGCTACGACGTCAACGTCGTCGGGCTGACCTTGTCCAAGAACCAGCATGCGTACTGCCAACAACTGCTCGATGGCGTCGACAGCACGCGTTCGCGACGGGTGCTGCTGCGGGATTGGGCAGAGTTCGGCGAGTCGGTCGACCGCATCGTCGTCATCGAAGCGTTGGAGCACTTCGGCTTTGACCGCTACGACGATTTCTTCAAGTACGCCTACGCGGCTCTGCCGGCCGACGGTGTGATGCTGCTGCACACGATCACGGGGTTGCACGGAAGGCAGCTCATTGAGCGCGGCATACCAGTGACGATGGAATTGGCCAAGTTCATCAGGTTCATCGTGACCGACATCTTCCCGGGCGGCCGGCTGCCGACGATCGAGAAAGTCCAGGAACACTCGGAGCGGGCCGGATTCAAAATAACCCGCATGCAGTCACTGCAGCCGGACTTCGCCCGGACCCTGGATTTCTGGGCCGAGGCGCTCGAGGCGCACAGGGACGAGGCCATCGCGATCCAGTCCGAAGAGGTGTACGAACGGTACATGAAATATCTGACCGGCTGCGCCAAGGGATTCAGGACCGGCTACGTCGACTGCGACCAATTCACGCTCGTGAAGTGACCTTGGGTATCGTTGCAGGCCAGACAACGCCACGCGGCATACCTGCAGTTCAGGCGGCGAACGTGATTTCAGGAGAGCAAGACGAGAATGGCTGAGCAACCGAGCCCGACGAAGACGCGGACGCGCTTCGAAGACATTCAGGCGCACTACGACGTCTCCGACGACTTCTTCGCCTTGTTCCAGGACCCGACCCGGACCTACAGCTGCGCCTACTTCGAGCCGCCGGATTTAACCCTCGAGGAAGCCCAGCTGGCCAAGATCGATCTCAACCTGGACAAGCTCGACCTCAAGCCGGGCATGACGCTGCTCGACATCGGCTGCGGCTGGGGGACCACCATGAAGCGCGCGGTCGAGAAGTACGACGTCAACGTAATCGGCCTGACGCTGTCCAAGAACCAGCACGCCCGCAGCGAAAAGGTGCTTGGGGCGCTCGACACCGGCCGCTCGCGCGAGGTTCGCCTGCACGGCTGGGAGGACTTCACCGACCCGGTCGACCGGATCGTGTCGATCGAGGCCTTCGAGCACTTCGGGCATGAGAACTACCCCGACTTCTTCAAGCGGTGTTTCGACATCATGCCCGACGACGGCCGGATGACCATTCAAAGCAGCGTGAGCTACCACCCCTACGACATGGCCGCCCGCGGCAAAAAGATCACTTTCGAGACGGTGCGGTTCATCAAGTTCATCGTCACCGAGATATTCCCGGGCGGCCGATTGCCGTCCACCGAGATGATGGTCGAGCATGGCGAGAAGGCCGGTTTCGTTGTTCCCGAACCGCTTTCGCTGCGGCCGCACTACATCAGAACGCTGCACATGTGGGGCGATGCGCTCGAAGCCAACCGGGACAAGGCCATCGAAATCACCTCCGAAGAGGTCTACGAGCGGTACATGAAGTACCTGCGCGGCTGCGAGTACTACTTCGACTACGAGTTGCTCGACTGCAGCCTGGTGACCTACCTCAAGCCGGGTGCCGTCTCCGCCTCCTAAGTTTTCCGCGGCGACTGTCGGATCGGGGCTGCGCCGTTCGTCGAGTAGGTAGAGAGTGGAACACGGGGTTTCGCTCACTACCGGAGGTGACGACAAATGCAGTACGTAGCACTGTTGATCAGCCAGGAGCAAGACCGCTCACCTGACGACGCGGCCGCCGCGATGGCCGAATGGGAGAGCTTCCACGCCAAAGCCGGGCCCGCGATCAAATCCGGGGATGCGCTGGCCCCCGCCGCCGCGGCGGTGGTCATCACCGGTGGCGCGGACGCGCCGGTCGTCACCGACGGCCCGTTCGCCGAGGCCGCGGAGGTGGCCTGCGGCTTCTACGTGTTCGAAGCGGAAAACCTCGACGAGGCGCTGGCGCTGGCGCGCGATGTCCCGCTCGCCAAGTTCGGCGCGGTGGAGGTGTGGCCCGCGGTCCACTCGGTTGACCTGTCCCGCAAGCTCACCGGCAACGACTGGCTCGCGCTGCTGTTGGAGCCGGCCGAATCCGCACACACGCCGGGCACACCGGAGTGGGAGGCCGTGGCCGCGAAGCACGCCGATCTGCACGCGGCCGCCGGCGACCACATCATCGGCGGTGCCGCGTTGCACGACCGGTCCACGGCGACGACCGTGCGGGTGCGCAACGGCGAGGTCCTGATTACCGACGGCCCGTATGTCGAGGGAGCCGAAATCGCCACGGGCATCTACCTGCTCGGCGCCGCGGATCGCGACGAGGCCGTCAAGGTCGCGTCGATGATCCCCGCCTCGACCGTGCAGTTGCGGCAGCTGGCCGGGATCTCCGCGCTCTAGCCCAGCCGATGACAGGCCTGGACGGCGTCTTCCGCCGGGAGTGGGGTCCGGCCGTCGCCGCGCTCGCGCGGTGGTCCGGCGACCTCACGGTTGCGGAGGACGCCGTCCAGGAGGCCTGCGCCGAGGCGCTGCACACCTGGTCTCGCGACGGCGTGCCCGACAGCCCCGGCGGCTGGCTGGTGACCGTCGCCCGCAACCGCGCGCGGGACCGGCTGCGCCGCGAATCGGTGCGCCCCGGAAAGGAATTGGCGGCTGTGGTGGACGAGATTCGGGCGCGCACCGATCACACCGACCCGCACCCCGTCGTCGACGACGAGCTGCGGATGATGTTCACCTGCGCGCACCCGGCGCTGGACCGGCCGTCGCAGCTGGCGCTCACGCTGCGGTTGGTGTCCGGGCTGACCGTCGGCGAGATCGCCCGCGCGCTGCTGCAGAGCGAGGCGGCCGTCGGGCAGCGAATCACGCGCGCCAAGAACAAGGTTCGGCACGCCAACATCCCGCTGCGGGTGCCACCCGCCGAGCTGCTGCCCGAGCGCACACCGCATGTGCTCGGCTGCATCTACTCGGTGTTCACCGAGGGCTATTGGTCGACCGCCGGCCCGTCGGCGATCCGCGACGAACTGTGCGACGAAGGGGTCCGGCTGGCACAGGAGCTGTGCGGGCTGATGCCGCACGAGCCCGAGGCCCACGCGCTGGCCGCCCTTGTGCTGCTGCACGATTCGCGGCGCGCGACCCGGGTGGACGCCGACGGGCTGCTGGTGCCGCTCGAGGAGCAGGACCGCCGCCGCTGGGACCGCGGCCGCATCGCCCGCGGGCTGGACCGGTTACGGCGGGCCGAGGGATCGACCGGCCCTTACCTGCCGCAAGCGGTGATCGCCGCGCTGCACGCGACGGCGCCGTCCTGGGAGCAAACGGATTGGGTCACCATCTGCGCGGCCTACGACCGGCTGCTGTCGATGACGGACTCCCCGGTGGCCCGCGCCAACCGCGCGATCGCGATCGGCTTCCGCGACGGCCCCGAGGCGGGCCTGGCGGCGCTGGACAGGGCGGCGGACGATCCCCGGCTGGGCCGCTCGAATCTCGTGGCGACGCTGCGCGCCGATCTGCTTCGGCGCGCGGGACGGCCCGCCGAAGCCGTGCAGTGGTACCGAACGGCGTTGCAGTCCAACGGCTCCGAGCCGGGCCGCGAGTTCCTGCGGCGCCGCATCGCCGAGTGCGGCGGTTAGGCCGCCGCGAAATCAGGCCTCGCGATCGATGGTCGGCTGCGTTCGTCGGCGCCCTGAGGCGCCGACTCACTACGCCTCCGCGAAGTTGCGGGTGACGGCCGGGTCCACCGGGATGCCCGGGCCCGTGGTCGTCGACACCGTGATCTTCTTCAGGTAGCGCCCCTTCGACGACGACGGCTTGAGCCGCAGCACCTCGTCGATCGCGGCGCCGTAGTTCTCCGCCAGGCTCTTCTCGTCGAACGACGCCTTGCCGATGACGAAGTGCAGGTTGGCCTGCTTGTCCACCCGGAAGTTGATCTTGCCGCCCTTGATGTCGGCCACGGCCTTGGCGACGTCGGGCGTGACGGTGCCGGTCTTGGGGTTCGGCATCAGGCCGCGCGGACCCAGGATCCGGGCGATGCGGCCGACCTTGGCCATCTGGTCGGGGGTGGCGATCGCGGCGTCGAAGTCGAGGAACCCGCCCTGGATCTTCTCGATCAGGTCGTCGCTGCCGACGATGTCCGCGCCGGCGGCCTGCGCCTGCTCGGCCTTGTCGCCGACGGCGAAGACCGCGACCCGGGCCGTCTTACCGGTGCCGTGCGGCAGGTTGACGGTGCCGCGGACCATCTGGTCGGCCTTACGCGGGTCGACGCCGAGCCGGATCGCCACCTCGACGGTCGCGTCCTGCTTGGCCGACGACGTCTCCTTGGCGAGCTTGGCCGCCTGAAGCGGGGTGTACAGGTTGTCGCGGTCCACCTTCTCGGCGGCGGCGCGGTATGCCTTGCTGTTCTTGCTCATTGATTCATCCAATCTGGTGTTGGGTCGTGGTTAGCGGGCCGAAGCTGGCCCTCCCACGAGGTCTGATTTGTCGGATTCCTCCTCGGGCCGTACCGGCCCGCATCGTCACCCGACGAGTGGTGCTATTCGACGGTAATGCCCATCGACCGGGCGGTACCGGCGATGATCTTGGCGGCGGCGTCGATGTCGTTGGCGTTGAGGTCCGCCTTCTTGGTCTCGGCGATCTCTTTGACCTGATCCCAGCTGACCTTGGCGACCTTGGTCTTGTGCGGCTCGGCCGAGCCCTTGCCCACGCCGGCGGCCTTGAGTAGCAGCTTGGCGGCCGGCGGCGTCTTGAGCGCGAAGGTGAAGCTGCGGTCCTCGTAGACCGTGATCTCCACCGGGATGACGTTGCCGCGCTGGTTTTCAGTCGCGGCGTTGTACGCCTTGCAGAACTCCATGATGTTGACGCCGTGCTGGCCTAGCGCGGGGCCGACCGGTGGGGCGGGGTTGGCCTGCCCGGCCTGGATCTGCAGCTTGATCAGCCCGACGACCTTCTTCTTCGGGGCCATGAGATGTTTTGGTTCCTTCCTTGCTACTGGGCTGAATTCGCCCGGCTAGATCTTCGAGACTTGGCTGAACGTCAATTCGACGGGGGTTTCGCGGCCGAAGATCGATACCAGCACCTTGAGCTTCTGCTGTTCGCCGTTGACCTCGCTGATGGTGGCCGGCAACGTCGCGAACGGTCCGTCCATGACCGTCACCGATTCGCCGACCTCGTAGTCGACCTCGACGGTCGGACGCTCCAGGCCACCGGCCTCGGCGACCGTGGCGGTGCTGGCTGCGCCCTTGGCGGCCTTCTTCGCCGCCCCCCGCGGCAGCAGGAACTTCACCACGTCGTCGAGCGCCAGGGCCGACGGGCGCGATGTCGCGCCGACGAAACCGGTGACGCCCGGGGTGTTGCGCACCGCGGCCCACGAGTCGTCGGTCAGATCCATCCGCACCAGGATGTAGCCCGGCAGTACCTTGCGGTTGACCTGCTTGCGCTGGCCGTTCTTGATCTCGGTGACCTCTTCGGTGGGCACCTCGACCTGGAAGATGTAGTCGCCGACGTCCAGGTTCTGCACGCGGGTTTCCAGGTTGGCTTTCACCTTGTTCTCGTAACCCGCGTAGGAGTGGATGACGTACCAGTCGCCGGGCTTGCTGCGCAGATCCGCCTTGAGCGCGGCGGCGGGGTCGTCCTCGACCTCCTCGCTCGGCTCGGCCTGCGCCTCCTCGCCGGGGGCGTCGGTGGTCTCGAGGGTCTCGGGGGCCTCGCTGGTCTCGGCGGCCTCGGTGGTCTCGGCGACGTCTTGCACGTCGACCGCTTCACCCGCGGACGTGTCACCGTCGAAGGTAGTCACGGTTTTCGGTCCTTCCTATAACTCAAGCTCAGCCGAACACCAGCAGCACCAGTTTGGCCAGGCCGAAATCAGCCAGGCCGACCAGCGCCACCATGAACGCCAGGAACGCCAGCACCACGGAGGTGTAGGTGAGCATCTGCCGGCGGTTGGGCCAGATCACCTTCCGCATCTCCGCAACGACCTGCTTGAGGTAGTTGTAGACGAATGCGATCGGGTTGACCGAACGGGCGCCGGGCTTCTTCGCGGTCTTGGCCTTGGCCGTCCGAGCCGTCCGGCCCTTCTTGGCCTTGCCCTCCTTGGCGACCTCGACCTCGTCCGGCGACTCCGCGTCGACGGACGAACCCGAGTCGTCGGCCACGCGTTGCCGCGTCCGCTTGCCGGTCGGCCGTTGGGGCCGGGTCACCACGGCCGTCCGACCACCGCTGTCGCGGCTCTCGTCAGTGTCGCCGCCGTCGCGTGCGGCGTCGTTGGCTGCGTCGCCCTCGTCGCTCACCGCATGCTCCTTTGTTTGCTAGTTTCCTGCGAGCCGTCCCGCATGATGGGGCACTTCTTCCAGTGTCCACCATGGCACGGTCCGCATGTGTCCGTCAGCAGGGGCGACAGGACTTGAACCTGCAACCTGCGGTTTTGGAGACCGCTGCTCTGCCAGTTGAGCTACGCCCCTTCGCGGTTGGCAGGCCAACCTGCGCTTACCTGCCGGGGCTTACATGACAGGCGCGCTCCCCGATTACTCGAATCCCGGAAAGCGCGCTGATGCTGGGAAAACCCCGAGGTCCGAGTGTACATCGGCCTGGGAGTCAGATACTAATTACGCGGTTCTGACGACCTGGCCGGTTTCCTTGTCCCACCTGAGCTGGATGGAATTGTCGCCCTCGTGGCCCATCAGGGTGGTGTAGGCGAGCAGCAGCACCTCGCCATTCTCGTTTGTGCAGGTGTTCTTGGTGACGACGATGTCGGCGCCGAAACGCTCGTCCACCGATTCGATGTCCATACGACCGAAGAGCTTGTGGCCGACCAGCAAGGGCGTGTGGTACTGGAATCGCTGGTCGACCTGGACGATCTGCATGGTCTCCATGCCCACATCGACGTTCCGGAAGAAATCGTCCTGGATGATCTTCGCGAAGATCGACACAAAGGTGAGCGGTACGACCAAGGCGTCGTACCCCAACTCGGCGGCCGCTTGCTCGTCGAAACAGGCCCGGTCGGTGCACTTGATCGCCCGCGCAAAGGCGCGATTCTGCTCCCGGCCGATCTCGAAGTAGTCCGGGTATATCCACGTCATCCCTCGGACGTCGGTTTTGAGAGCCATGGATTACGCCAGCTTGGCCGACGCGATCGCCCGACCGAAGATCTTCTTGCCGCCGGTGGTGGCCGTGAGGGCGATGGTGACCGACTTGCTGTCCGGATCCACCGATTTCACCCTGCCGCTGAAGACCAGCTCGGCACCCTTGCCGTCGTTGGGCACCGGGACCACAGCCGTGAACCGCACGTTGTATTCCGTGACGGCGCCGGGGTCGCCGACCCACGACGTCACGTAACCGCCGCCGATGCCCATCGTCAGCATGCCGTGCGCGATCACCGTGTCCAGCCCGACGACCTTGGCGATGTCGTCGTCCCAGTGGATCGGGTTCAAGTCGCCGGAGACTCCCGCGTAGTTCACCAGGTCCTGACGGGTCAGTGGGTACGTCTTCTCCGGCAGCCGGTCCCCGACCTTCACCGAACTGAACTCACGCAGCGCCATCAGAAAATCCCGCCTCCCCATTTTCGCCGGCACGGCCCGCCAGGGTCGTGTAGGTCTCCTGCACGATGTCACCTGCCTCATCGGTGATGATGTTCTTGGTCACGATGATCTGGGTGCCGTGCGCCTCGCGCATCGAGTCCAACCACACATCGCAGTAGAGCTTGTCACCCGCCACGATCGGCTTCGCGAACTTCAGCACCTGGTCGACCTGGACGATCTGCGCTTCCTCGACCGAAATGTTGGCGTATTGGAAGAACGCCGACTGGGCCTTATAGCCGAAAACGCAAATGAAGGTCAGCGGGGCCACCAGGGCCTTATAGCCGAGCTCGGCGGCGGCGTCCTCCTCGTAGAACGACTTGTCGTCGTTTTGCACCGCCACCGCGTACTCGCGGATCTTCTCCCGCTCCACGACGTAGTAGTCGGGGTAGCGGTAGTGCATCCCGACGATGTCTGCGCTCAATGACACAGGTCTAGAACCTACCTAGCCAATCTCGATGAATGCCTCGGGGCTACCGCGTCTCCCGGTGGGGCTGGTGCTTGCCGCAGTTCGGGCAGAACTTATTCAGCTCCATGCGGTCGGGGTCGTTGCGGCGGTTCTTCTTGGTGATGTAGTTGCGGTGCTTGCACACCTCGCATGCCAAGGTGATCTTGGGCCGCACGTCGGTACTGGAAGCCATGTCCGTTCTCTCTCAAATCTCTCGCGTCGCACTGTTGTGCTGTTGCCTTGTAGCGATGGCCGGACTCGAACCGGCGACCTAACGATTATGAGTCGTTCGCTCTAACCGACTGAGCTACATCGCCTCTGGTCCACCCCGCTTCGGGGTGTTGGCCGCCTGCCTGCTCGGCGTCCGCCGAGCCCCCTAACGGAATCGAACCGTTGACCTTTTCCTTACCATGGAAACGCTCTACCGACTGAGCTAAGGGGGCCGTTCACCCAAGCGACGGTCCAGTCGCGGGCCAAAAAGAGGGTACAGCCTGGGACGCAACGTCACCAAACCACCGACGTGGCCCTGGTCGGCTTCCGAGACGAGTTGGCGGGCGGTGCGGTAATCGATCACCCGCCCTCGCCGTGACGGGGTTGCCACGCGCTGAGATCGCTGAACTCGTCGTACTCCTCGCCGTCCTTCTCTTCCGGGTCCGACTCACCAAGCAAGGTCCGCAACGCGAGATGAACGGCCTCGCGGGTGTCGGCCAGATGGAACCGACGTATCGCCTCTTGGACCAGCTCGTCGTCGATTTCGATCTCGACCTTCCTCATGGGCCAACAATACCCACTGAGGGTGACCGGAACCGAGCGGCGAGTCGCGGACGAGCCACTAGTCTGGTCGGGTGTCAGAGGACCGGTTGTACTTTCGCCAACTGCTCTCGGGTCGCGATTTCGCCGCCGGTGACATGTTCGCGACGCAGATGCGCAACTTTGCCTACCTGATCGGGGACCGCCAGACCGGCGACTGCGTGGTGGTCGACCCCGCGTATGCCGCCAGTGATCTGCTCGACGCGCTCGAGGCCGACGGCATGCACCTGTCCGGCGTGCTGGTGACGCACCATCACCCCGACCACGTGGGTGGCTCGATGATGGGGTTCCAGATGGAGGGCCTGGCCGAGCTGCTGGAGCGGGCGGCCGTCCCGGTGCATGTGAATACGCATGAAGCCGTGTGGGTTTCGCGGGTCACCGGGATCGGCCTCGGCGACCTCACCACCCACGAGAGCCACGACAAGGTCGGCATCGGCGATATCGAGATCGAGCTGCTGCACACGCCGGGGCACACCCCCGGCAGCCAATGCTTCCTGCTCGGCGACCGCCTGGTCGCCGGTGACACGCTGTTCCTCGACGGCTGCGGGCGCACCGACTTCCCCGGCGGGGACTCCGACGAGATGTACCGCAGCCTGCAGCGGCTCGCCGCGCTGCCGGGCGACCCGACCGTCTTTCCGGGACACTGGTATTCGGCCGAGCCGAGCGCTTCGCTGTCGGAGGTCAAGCGCACAAACTATGTGTATCGCGCCGCCGACCTCGATCAGTGGCGAATGTTGATGGGCGGGTAATTGACGTGGGCAATTTTATGGGCCGAATACCTCTACGATCGGTTCAGCGAAAATTTCCCGCCAGATCACTGTGATATAAGCGGAGGGTGGATTCAATGGGGTGGATCCAGGGCGGCTGGCACGGGGTGACAAATGTGGGGTCCAGCACCTGGTTGGCGTGGGCGGCGTGGGCCGCGATCTTGCTGGGTGTCGTCGCGCTGATCTTCACAAATCGCCAGCTCAGACTCAACCGGCGGGTGGCCGCGGAGCGGATCCGACCGCACGTCGCAATGTTCATGGAACCGCATCCCGCCGACTGGCACGTTATCGAACTCGTGGTCAGGAATTTCGGCCAGACGGCGGCCTACAACATCCGTTTTTCATTTCCGAATCCGCCGACGGTGGCCGAATACGAAAACGCCGCCGACGGCTACGCCGACGTCGCAGAACTGCAGCTTCCGAGCGAGTTGCCGGTGCTCGCGCCCGGGCAGGAATGGCGCATGGTGTGGGACTCGGCGCTCGACCGCGCCGAAATCGGAACCGGCATCGAATCCCGCTTCACCGGGACCCTGATCTATTACGACCGCCCCGACAAGCCGCGCGGTTGGCGGTTCTGGCGGGGCGAGCGACCCGCCCTGCAGACGAGCGTGGTGCTGGACTGGGATGCCCTGCCGCCGGTCCAGCGCATTGAGTTGATGACGACGCACGACCTGGCGAAACGGGAAAAGCAGAAGCTGGAGCTGTTGCGCGGGCTGCTGACCTACTTCCACTACGCGAGCAAGGAGACGCGCCCCGAGGTGTTCCGCAGCGAGATCGAGCGGATCAACGGCGCCGTGCAGGAGACGCAGGAGCGCTGGCGCACCCGGCTGCTCGACCAGCCCACCGACGTCAGCGTGCGCTGGGGCAACGCCGAAGCGGATCTGGCCAAACACCGCAGCCAGCACGTCTGACGCGGGGATAAAAGGAGCAACTTATGAGCGGCCCGGTCCACTACAGCAAGCAGGACTCCATCGCGGTCATCAGGATGGACGACGGCAAAGTCAACGCGCTGGGCCCGACCATGCAGCAGGCGCTTAACGAGGCGATCGACCGGGCCGACAGTGACAACGCCGGGGCGCTGGTGATCACCGGGAACGACCGGGTGTTCAGCGGCGGCTTCGACCTGAAGATCCTGACCTCGGGCCAGGCGCAGCCCGCGATCGACATGCTCCGGGGCGGCTTCGAGCTGGCCTACCGGCTGCTGTCCTACCCCAAGCCGGTGGTGATGGCCTGCACCGGCCATGCCATCGCGATGGGCGCGTTCCTGCTGTCGTCCGGCGACCACCGGGTGGCCGCCCACGCCTACAACATTCAGGCCAACGAAGTCGCGATCGGCATGGTCATCCCGTACGCGGCCCTGGAGATCATGAAACTGCGGCTGACACAGTCCGCCTACCAGCAGGCCGCCGGGCTTGCCAAGACGTTCTTCGGCGAAACCGCCCTCGCGGCGGGCTTTGTCGATGAAATCGTGCTGCCCGAGATCGTGGTCAGCCGCGCCGAGGAGGCCGCGCGTGAATTCGCCGGCCTGCACCAGCACGCCCATGCCGCAACCAAATTGCGCGCCCGCGCCGAGGCGCTCAAAGCCATCCGCGCCGGAATCGACGGAATAGAGGCCGAATTCGGGCTCTGAGCCGCGGGCGCTGATGAACCGAGCATGCGAACGCGGTGGCAGGTAAAAGACCTGGCCACCGCGTTGCTCGCCTCCTCGTGGCCAGTGTGACACGGACGGCGCGCGCCGTCACTTCACCTTCGTGGGTCAGTCGTCCGCCGACGTCCACTGGTAGGGAAGGAATTTCCCGTCGAATGTCACCACCACCCGGTCACCCGAGGCGTGCGGCCGCTTTTGCAGGTCGACGCTGAAGTTGATCGCGCTCATGATGCCGTCGCCGAACTGCTCGTGGATGAGTTCCTTGATGGCGCCGCCGTACACCTGGAGGGCTTCGTAGAAGCGGTAGATGGTCGGGTCGGTCGGCACGGCGGTGGGCAAGCCGCCGCGCATGGGCGGGGCCGCCAGCACGGGCACCGCCGACTCGTCGAGGCCGAGCATTTCGACGAGGACCTTGCCGAGCTCGGCGGGGATCGGGTGCTGGCCCAGCAACGCCGACGTGGTCCATAGCACCGGCCTGTCGATCGCGTCGGCCAGCTCCTGCCAGGTCAGCCCCCTGGCCAACCGCGCGACGACGACCTGTTCGGTGAGTTCGTTTCTCGTCATGCGTATCAGCATTGCACTGGTTTGGTACAGGCTCATGTCGGCGGACAACCACGCTCTGCGAATCTGATATCGCCCGCGATATCGACTTCTGCGGCGACCTATATCCCCTACCTGCCGAGCCTCACTCCGGTTTGGTGGCCGTGACGAGGCGAGTCGAAAACCAGGGGCCGCCGTACCACATGCGCCATCCCAGGTTGCGCCGCTTGATGTTTCGCCAGCCCAGCTCGCGCAGCCGGTCCGCGTGGTTGCGGGTCTCCCACAGGTCGGCGATGGCGAGCCGACCGCCGGGGCGCAGGACGCGAACCGCTTCATCGAGGGCTTTGCGCCGCCCGGCGCGAGTCGGGATGTTGTGGATCGCCAGGTTGCTCACGATGACGTCCACGCTTTCGTCGGCCAGCGGCAGCGCGGTCATGTCACCGGTGCGCACCTCGACGCGGTCGGCGACTTGTTCCAGCGCCGCGTTGGCCAGCGTGGCCTGCTGCGAGTTGTCGGTCTGGTCCGCCCGCCACAGGTCGACACCGATCGCCCGGCCCCGCGGCAGCCGCTTGGCCGCGGCCATCAACACCGCGCCGCGCCCGCACCCCAAGTCGAGCACCGTCTCGTCGCCGCGCAGCCGCAGCTCGTCGAGCACCCGGTCCCAGACGACGAACTTCCCCGAGCGCGTCGCGTAGATGTACCAGAACATCGCCACCAGCATGGCCGCGGCCGATCCCCCCGCCAGCGCCGCCCTCGCCCGCCTGCCGCGTGCCCAGCTGAGCCCGGCCCACCCGGCCAGGGCGGCGGCCTGCGCGACGACGCCGATGCCTTGGGCGCGCGCCGAGAGGGTCTTGAACGAGCCGTCGATTCCGTAGTCGCCGCGGTGATCATGCACGAGCACAAGCGTATTCGGCCGCTGCGCTCACCACCGCCCGTGGTGAACGACCTCCGTGAACGGGCGCCGATTCGGCTTGCGGATCGGGGTGAGCGGACGGTCGGCGGGATACCCGACGCCGAGCAGGAAGGCCACCTGGTGGTCGTCGGGCACGCCCAGGATGGCGCGCGCCTTGTCCTGATCGCCCACCGACGAGTGGCCCGTCCCGATGCCCAGGTCGGTGGCCGCAATCATCATCGCCATCGTGGCCTGGCCGATGTCGTAGGTGTCGGTGACCAGCCTGCGCTGGTCCGGCGGCTCGGGCACGACGATGGCGATCGCGGCCGGGGCCGCCGCGATGTGACCGGCGCCCTGCCACACCGTGGACAGCTGCTGCAGCTGATCACGATCGGTGACGATGACGAAGTCCCACGGCTGCCGGTTTTTCGCCGAGGGCGCCCGCCAGCCGGCCTCGGCGATGCGGTTCAGGTCTTCCTCCGACACCGGCTCCGGTTTGTACTGCCGCACATTGCGCCGCGCGCTGATCGCGTCCCAAGCTTCCATAACCGTTTCGAACGGCATGTCGGCGCAGAATCATCCCCGCCCGTCGGTGCGGCGTTCTATGGTGGCAGCGCAATGGCCCTCCATCTCCACCGCGCCGAACGCACCGACCTGCTCGCCGACGCTCTCGGCGCCCTGCTGGCCAACCCCCAGGCCGACCCGTTCGCCGAGGAGCTGGTGCTGGTGCCCGCACGCGGCGTGGAGCGCTGGCTTTCTCAGCGGTTGTCGCACGTGCTGGGGTCCGGGCCCGGCGGCGGCGACGGGGTGTGCGCGGGGGTGGCGTTCCGCAGTCCGGCGTCGTTGATAGCGGAAATTACCGGCACCGTCGACGAGGACCCGTGGGCGCCGGAGGCGATGACGTGGCCGCTGCTGGAGGTCATCGACTGCAGCCTCGACGAGCCGTGGTGCGTAACGCTGGCAACACATTTGGGCCACTTCCACACCGGCGAGGAGTCGGAGCTGCGCCGGGCCCGACGGTATGCGACGGCGCGCCGGCTGGCGGGGCTGTTCGCGTCGTACGCCCGGCAACGGCCGCAATTGCTCGCCGACTGGCTGGCGGGCGATACGGAAAACTTGGACGAGGACCTGCGCTGGCAGCCGGAACTGTGGCGGGCGCTGGTCGGGCGCGTGCAAGCGGACCCCCCGCACGTGCGCCACGAAAAGACCGTCGGGCGGCTGCGCGAAGGGCCGAGTGACCTGCCGGCGCGGCTGTCGCTGTTCGGGCACACCCGCCTGGCGTGCACCGACGTGCAGTTGCTCGACGCGCTGGCGACCCACCACGACCTGCACCTGTGGCTGCCGCATCCCAGCGACGAACTCTGGCGGGCGCTGGCCGGCGCCCACGGCGCGATTCCCCGCCTCGCCGACGTCAGCCACCGCGACGTGCGACATCCGCTGCTGGCGACGCTCGGGAGAGACCTGCGCGAGCTTCAACGCGGCCTACCGACGGATCCGCGGACCGACGAATATCTTCCCGGCCCGGGGCGTCCCGACACGCTGCTCGGCTGGCTGCAGTCCGACATCGCGGCCAATGCCGTTCGGCCCCAAGGGCGCAAGCTCGCCGCGGACGACCGCTCCGTCCAGATACACAGCTGCCACGGCCCGGCCCGCCAGGTCGATGTGCTGCGCGAGGTGCTGCTCGGCCTCCTGCAGGACGACCCGACGCTTCAGCCGCGCGACATCCTGGTGATGTGCCCGGACATCGAGACCTACGCGGCCCTGATCGTCGCCGACTTCGGCCTCGGCGACGTGGTGCACGGCGCGCATCCCGCCCACCGCTTGCGGGTGCGGCTTGCCGACCGCTCGCCGATCCAGACCAATCCGCTGCTCGGCGTGGCCGCGCAGCTGCTGGCGCTGGCGGGCAGCCGGGTGACCGCCAGCGAGGTGCTCGACTTCGCCGAGGCCGCACCGGTGCGCGCCTGCTTCGCCTTCACCGACGACGACCTGGAGGCCATCGCCCGCTGGGTTCGGCAGGCGAACATCCGGTGGGGCTTCGACCAGGAGCACCGGCGGCCGTATCACGTCGACTTCGTGCACAACACTTGGCGTTTCGGCATCGACCGGGTGCTGACCGGGGTCGCGATGTCGGACGACTCGCACGCCTGGATCGACGCCACCCTCCCCCTCGACGACGTCAGCAGCAACCGTGTCCAGTTGGCCGGGCAGTTGGCCGAATTCGTCTGCCGGCTGCAACACGTCGTCGACTCGCTCACCGGGGCGCGGCCGCTGCGCGAGTGGCTGGCCGCCCTCACCGAGGGGATCGCCCTGCTGGCCCGCGTCGACGATTCGGACCTCTGGCAGACCAGCCAGATGCAGCGCGAGTTCGCCCAGGTGCTGGCCGACGCCGGCACCCGCGCGGGCACCGTATTGCGGCTGCCCGACGTCCGCGCCCTGCTCGACCGGCATCTCTCCGGGCGCCCGACTCGGGCCAACTTCCGCACCGGCACGCTGACGGTGTGCACGATGGTGCCGATGCGCTCGGTGCCGCACCAGGTGGTGTGCCTCGTCGGCCTCGACGATGGGGTGTTCCCGCGCCTGGGCGTCGTCGACGGCGACGACGTGCTGGCGCGCAACCCGATGACCGGTGAACGCGACATCCGTTCGGAGGACCGGCAATTGCTGCTCGACGCCATCGGCGCGGCCACCGAGAAGCTGGTGATCACCTATACCGGCGCCAACGAGTACTCCGGCCAGGCGCGCCCGCCGGCGGTGCCGCTGGCCGAATTGCTGGACACCCTCGACATGACCGTTCCGGACGGCGTCCGCGAGCGCGTCCTCGTCGAGCATCCGTTGCAGCCGTTCGACATTGACAATGTCAAGCCCGGCGCGCTGGTGCCCAAGGTCCCGTTCAGCTTCGACAAGACCGTGCTACGCGCGGCGCGGGTGGCCGGCGGCCAACGGGGCGAGCGGCCCCCGTTCATCTCCGGGCCGTTGCCGCCACCGCCGCCCGACGACGTGATCCTCGCCGACCTCGTCGACTTCTTCAAGGATCCGGTGAAGGGCTTCTTCCGCGCCCTGGAATTCACACTGCCCCGCGACGTCGACGGGGTGCAGGACGCCATGCCCGTGGACCTCAACGCCCTCGAGGAGTGGACGGTCGGCGACCGGATGCTCGGCGACATCCTGCGCGGCATGACGCCCGACGACGCGCGCCAGGCCGAGTGGCGCCGGGGCACGCTGCCGCCGGGCCAGCTGGGCTGGCGCAAGGCGGCCGAGATTCGCGATCAGGCCGCCCTGCTCGCGACCGCAGCGCGGCGACATCGGCGGGCGGACGCACGAGCCTACGACGTCGACGTCGAGCTCGGCCCCGGGCGCCGCCTCACCGGCACGGTGTCGCCCGTGTACGGCGATCGCCTGGTGTCGGTCACCTATTCCAGGCTGGACGGCAAGCACCTGCTCGAGTCGTGGATCCCGTTGCTGGCGTTGATCGCTCACGACCCGGGCCGCGACTGGACGGCGGTGTGCCTCGGCCGCGCCCGGCGGGGCACCACCCCTCGGGTGGAGGGGCTGGGGCGGCCGGCGGGCGATCCCGTCGATGTCTTACGCGAGCTGGTGGCGATCTACGACGCCGGGCGTCGGGAGCCGATTCCCTTGCCCGTCAAGACATCCTATGCCTGGGCGGCCGCCCGGCACTGCGGTGACGACCCCGTCCGCGAGGCCGAATATCGCTGGAAATCCGGTAACTATCCGGGCGAGAACGAGGCCCCCGCGCACGTGCGGGCCTGGGGCCGCAACGCGCGGCTGGAGGACCTGATGAAGGCCCCGCGTCCCGGTGAGGAGTACGACGGCGAAGACACCCGGCTCGGCGCCTACGCCGCCCGCCTCTGGCTGCCGATGCTGCGCGCCGAGCGGAGGCCGACCTAGATGGAGCGCTTCGACCTGCTCGGCCCGCTGCCCGCCGACCGCTCGACCACGGTGCTGGAGGCCAGCGCGGGAACCGGCAAGACCTTCGCGCTGGCCGGGCTGGTGACCCGCTACCTCGCCGACGGCGCGGCGACGCTCGACCAGATGCTGCTCATCACCTTCGGCCGGGCCGCCAGCCAGGAACTGCGCGAGCGGGTGCGGTGTCAGATCGTCGCCGCCGTAACGGCATTCGAGGACCCGCGCTTGGTCGGCGACAATGAGTTGGTCGCGCACCTGGTAGACGGCACGGACGACGAGCGCGCGGCGCGCAGGCAGCGGCTCCGAGACGCGCTGGCCGGATTCGATGCGGCGACCATCGCGACCACCCACCAGTTCTGCCAGCTAGTGTTGCGCTCGCTCGGCGTGGCCGGCGACACCACCGCGAACGTGACCCTGATCGAGAGCCTCGACGAGCTCGTCACCGAGATTGTCGACGATCTGTACCTGTCCCACTTCGGCCAGCAGCGCGACGATCCGCCGCTGGCGTACCGCGAAGCGCTGCGCCTGGCCCGCGAGGTGGCCAACAACCCGTCGGCGCAGCTGCGGCCGCTGGACCCCCAACCCGGCTCGCGGGCGGCGGTGTGCGTCGCATTCGCGAAAGATGTTCTCGCCGAGCTGGATACCCGCAAGCGGCAGTTGGGCGTCCTGAGCTACGACGACCTGTTGAGCCGGCTGGCGGACGCGCTGGCCACCGGCGACTCACCCGCCCGCGTGCGGATGCACCAACGCTGGCCGATCGTGATGGTCGACGAGTTCCAGGACACCGACCCGGTGCAGTGGCAGGTCATCGATCGTGCGTTCAGCGGGCGCTCCACCGTCGTGCTGATCGGCGACCCGAAGCAGGCCATCTACGCCTTCCGCGGCGGCGATATCGACACCTACCTGCGGGCGGCCGAGACCGCGGGCGAGAAGAAGACGCTGGGCACCAACTGGCGCAGCGACGCGGCGCTGGTCGAACGCCTGCAGGTGGTGCTCCGCGGCGCCCAGCTCGGCGACCCCGCGATCGTGGTCGGCGAAGTCGAGGCGCACCATCGGGGTCACCGCCTTGCCGGTGCCCCCCACAACGATCCGTTCCGGTTGCGGGTGGTGCCGCGAACGGCGTTGGGCCGCAGGGGTTTGGCGAACATGCCGATCGAGGATTTGCGGCGGCACATCGGCGCCGACCTGGCCGCCGACATCCGAGCCCTGCTCGCGACCGGGGCGACATTCGACGGCGAGCCGCTGCAGGCCCGCGACATCGCCGTGATCGTGGAAAGGCATAAGGATGCCGCCGCCTGCTTTCGGGCGCTGTGCGATGCGGGTATTCCGGCGGTGTACACCGGCGACTCCGACGTCTTCACGTCGGACGCTGCCGAGGATTGGCTGTGCCTGCTGGAGGCGTTCGATCAACCGCACCGGCCCGGCATGGTCCGCGCCGCGGCGGCAACGATGTTCTTCGGCGAGACCGCGGAATCGCTGGCGGCCGGCGGTGATGCACTGACTGACCGCGTCGCGGAAACGTTGCGGGAGTGGGCGGGGCATGCCCGCGAACGCGGTGTCGCCGCGATTTTCGAGGCCGCGCAGCTGCTGGGCATGGCTGATCGCGTGCTGTCCTGGCAGGACGGCGAGCGCCACCTGACCGACCTGGCGCACATCACGCAGTTGCTGGGAGACGTCGCGCACCGCGAGCACTACAGCCTGCCCGCGCTGCGCGACTGGCTGCGCCGCCAGCGCGACGAACGCAGCGGCTCGACCGAACGAAACCGGCGGCTCGACAGCGACGCGGCCGCCGTGCAGATCATGACGGTCTACGTCAGCAAGGGGCTGCAGTACCCGATCGTGTACCTGCCGTTCGCATTCAACCGCAGTGTGCCGAAACGCGACATTGTGCTGTTCCACGACGACAGGGTGCGCTGCCTGCACGTCGGGGGCAGCGACAGTCCCGACTTCCCGAGGGTCGAGACGCTCGGGCGGCAGGAGGACGCCGGCGACGCGAGCCGGCTCACCTACGTCGCGATGACCCGGGCGCAGTCGCAGGTGGTCGCGTGGTGGTCGCCGGCCTACGACGAGCCCAACGGCGGCCTGTCACGGCTGCTGCGCGGCCGCCGGCCGGGCGAGTCGTTCGTCCCCGACCGCTGTGAGCCCGCCAAGATCTCCGACGACGACGCGTTGGCGCGGCTGCGGGAATGGGAGGCGGCGGGCGGCCCGGTGATCGAGGAGTCGGTGGTGGCCCGGGCCCTGCCGTCGATGCCGCCCGAGCCGGTGCCGTGGGACCTGGACTACCGCCACTTCCACCGCACCATCGACACCGACTGGCGGCGCACGTCCTACTCGGGTCTCATCCGGGTGACGGAAACCTCAGTCTCGGCCGGGGTGAGCAGCGAGCCCGAGATCACCGAGCTCGACGACGAATCCGGCGCAGTTCCGTTGTCGGAGAACGCCTCCGGGCCGCAGCTGCCCTCGCCGATGGCAGACCTGCCGACGGGCGCGAAGTTCGGCACCCTGGTGCACGCGGTGCTGGAGACCGCCGACCCGCTGGCCGCCGATCTGGCGGCCGAACTGGAGTCTCAGATTCGGAAGCACTCGGTGTGGTGGCCGGTCGAGGTGGCGCCCGAGGTGCTGGCCGGTGCGCTGGTGCCAATGCACGACACCCCGTTGGGCCCGCTGGCCGGCGGTTTGACGCTGCGGCAGATCAGACTGCGGGATCGGTTGCGGGAGTTGGATTTTGAGTTCCCACTGGCCGGTGGCGATCTGCGGGTGGCGGCACCGGAGATTCTGCTCGCGGATGTGGGGGCGTTGTTGCGCGAGCAGTTGCCCGCCGGCGATGCGCTGGCCTCCTACGCCGATCGGTTGACGGGTCCGGTGCTGGGCGGCCAGTCGTTGCGCGGCTACCTCACCGGCTCGGTCGATGCCGTGTTGCGCATTCCCGACGGCGCGGGGCATCGCTATGTGGTGGTGGACTACAAGACCAACTGGCTCGGCGATCCGGAGCGGCCGCTGACGTCCGCGGATTACGACCGGCCGCGGCTGGCCGAGGCGATGCTGCATTCCGACTACCCGCTGCAGGCGCTGCTGTACAGCGTTGTGCTGCACCGGTTTCTGCGGTGGCGGGTGGCCGATTACGATCCCGCCCGGCATCTCGGGGGTGTCCTCTACCTCTTTGTGCGCGGGATGTGCGGGGCGGACACGCCTGTCGTCGACGGGCATCCGTCCGGGGTGTTCAGCTGGCGCCCGCCCTCGTCGCTGGTTGCGGGGTTGTCGGATCTGCTCGACGCGGGCAGGGCGGCCGCGTGACGGTGCAGGCGACCGACGCCGAGGGATTACTACGGCCATTCGGCGATGCCGGCGTCTTCGAGGCGGCGGATGTCCATGTGGCGCAGCGCCTTACCGCGCTCGCCGGCGAGCCCGACGAGCGGGTGGCGTTGGCGATCGCGCTCGTGGTGCGCGCGCTGCGGGGCGGTTCGGTGTGTGTGGACCTGCGGGCGGTGGCGGCGCAGCTCGGCCTGGCCGAGCTGCCGTGGCCCGGCGCCGACGATTGGCTGACCGCGGTGCGGGCCAGCCCGCTGCTCGGATCGCCGCCCGCGCTGCGGCTGTTCGGTGACCTGCTCTACCTGGATCGGTACTGGCTCGAGGAGGAGCAGGTGTGCGCTGACCTGTTGGCGCTCTCGGTGTCCGGGTCGGTGGGCGGCGTGCCTGCCCTGGAGCGGCTTTTCCCGTCGCCACGGTACGACGAGCAGCGAACGGCCGCCGAAATCGCGCTGTCGCAGGCGGTTACGGTGCTGACCGGCGGCCCCGGCACCGGCAAGACCACCACGGTGGCGCGGCTGCTGGCGCTGCTGGTCGGCCAGGCCGAGCTCGCCGGCGTTCCGCGGCCCCGGATCGCGCTGGCCGCGCCGACCGGCAAGGCCGCGGCGCGACTGGCCGAGGCCGTGGCCGCCGAGGTCGAGAATCTCGACGACGCGGCGGACCGGGCGCGCCTGGCCGGCCTGCGGGCTACCACGCTGCACCGGCTGCTGGGCGCGCGGCCGGATACCTCGGTGCGGTTCAAGCACAATCGCGGCAACCGGCTGCCGCACGACGTGATCGTCGTCGACGAAACGTCGATGGTCTCGTTGACCATGATGGCCCGGCTGCTGGAGGCCGTGCGCCCGGACACCCGACTCATTTTGGTGGGCGATTCCGACCAGCTCGCCTCGGTGGAGGCCGGCGCCGTGCTCGCGGACCTGGTGGAGGGGCTGGCCGCCCGCCGCGACATCCGGGTGGCCGCCCTGCGCACGCCCCACCGATTCGGCGAGTCGATCGGCGCGCTGGCCGAGGCGATCCGGACCGGCGACCAAGACCGGGTGGTGGCGCTGCTGCGTGCCGGCGGGGAGCACGTCGAGTGGATCGACTCCGACCACCCGGCCGATCGGTTGCGCGACGTGCTGGTCTCCCACGCGCTGCGGGTGCGGGAGGCCGCGGTGCTCGGCGCCGCCGGGGCGGCGTTGGCGACGCTCGACGAGCACCGGCTGTTGTGCGCGCACCGGCGCGGACCGTACGGGGTGTCGTACTGGAACCGGCAGGTGGAGCGCTGGCTCACCGAGGAGACCGGTCAGCCCGCGTTCTCGGCGTGGTACGCCGGCCGGCCATTGTTGGTGACCGCCAACGACTATGGGCTCAAGGTCTACAACGGCGACACCGGGGTGGTGGTGGCCGGCCCCGACGGGCTGCGGGCCCTCATCGCCGGGGCCACCGGACCGCTGGACTTCGCCCCCAGCCGGCTGTCGGACATCGAGACCATGCACGCCATGACGATCCACAAGAGCCAGGGCAGCCAGGTCGCCGAGGTGACGGTCCTGATGCCGCCCGAGGATTCGCGGTTGCTGACCCGAGAGCTGTTCTACACCGCGGTGACCCGCGCCAAGGTCAAGGTCCGGGTGGTCGGTTCGGAGCCGTCGGTGCGCGCCGCGATCGGTCGGCGGGCGGTGCGGGCGAGCGGGCTGGCGCGCCGGCTGCAGGACGCGGCGAGATGACAGCGAGATGACTTAGCCCCCGCGAGTGTGGGCCCTACGCACGAATTCGAGGCCGATTACGTACTTAAGGCCCACACTCGGCGGCGGGGCCGGGTGCGGAAGAATTGCCAACAGCATGGTCGACAACGAGGAATCCCCACCTGTATCCCGGCGCCGCCACATCATCCGGCTCGCGGTGTTCGGCGCATTCCTGGCCACGATGTTCTACCTGGTGGCCGTGGCGCGGGTCATCGACATCGAGGCGATACGGCGCGCGGTCTCGGCGACGGGGCCGGCGGCGCCGCTGGCCTACGCCGTGGTGTCGGCGGTCCTCGGCGCGCTGTTCGTGCCGGGTTCGATTCTGGCGGCGGGCAGCGGGATGCTGTTCGGTCCGCTGCTGGGGGTCTTCGTGACGCTGGGCGCGGCAGTGGGCACCGCGGTGGTCGCGAGCCGCGTCGGCCGCCGGGCCGGCCGGGACAGCGCGCGGTCCCTGCTGGGGCAGCAACGCGCCGAGCGCATCGACGCGATGATCGAACGGGGCGGGCTGTGGGCGGTCGTGGGGCAGCGATTCGTACCGGGCATCTCCGATGCGCTCGCCTCCTACGCGTTCGGGGCTTTCGGCGTTCCGTTGTGGCAGATGGCGGTGGGCTCGCTGATCGGTTCGGCGCCAAGGGCTTTCGCTTACACCGCGCTGGGCGCCTCTATCAGGCACCTGTCGTCGCCGCTGGCGTATGCGGCGATCGCGGTGTGGTGCGTGAGCGCCATCATCGGCGCGTTCGCGGCGCGGCACGGATTTCGGAAATGGCGGGCGCATGCCCGGGGCGGTGCCGACGAAAAGGCGTAGGCGTTTCAGCCCGCCGGTCCCAGCATCTGCTGCCAGCCCTCGTCGCCGATATGGGTCGAATTCGCAACGGAATACACGACACCGTCGGGCCCGACGACCTTTCCGCTTCGCACGTCGTACAGCGCCGTGGGCAGCGCGCTCGGGGTGTAGAAGCACGGGTTGGGCTGCTGGCCGTTGCACTGGACCGTGCCCGAGCCCGGCCGCTGCAGCGGATCGCTGACCGGCGGCGGGGTGCCCGGCAGCCGGTCAGCGGGTAGCGGGTTCTGGCCGTTGTCGACCGACGGCGCCGGGATCACCTGACCCGGTTTCACCGGTTGGTCGCACCGCGCGGCCGGCGCCGGGCAGGTGAGGATCTGGTCGGGGTCGCCGTACCAGGGGTTGGTGCCGAGCGGCACATACGGCTCGGTGCTGCGGCACTCGCGCGGGGTCGCCGCCCGCTTGCCGGGCACGTCGACGCACGGGTAATTCCGCGCTCCGCGAACCACATTCGTCGCGTCCATGGGAATTTTGCAGTAGGTGCCGGCCGGGAGCGGCGCGCCGCTGGTGTCGGCCGGGGCGCGCCACTCCGACGCGGGCAGGAAGCCGGTCAGGCACGGCGGTGGCTGGTTGAGCGCGATGGCGCCGACGCCGAGCGCCGCCTGTCCGGGGGAGTTCGCGGTCACCGACTGGGCGATGGCGCCCGATTGCGGCAAGAACACCATCGCCTGCTCGACGCCGTTGTGATAGCGCTTGAGCATGTCGATGACGACCTCCAGGTTGGCTAGCGTCTGCGGCAGCGCCTCGCGCACATCGCTGAACGTGGCGTTCACCTGCTCGGCGGTGGGTGGCGCATTGGCCAGGATGCTGCGCACCGCCTGATCCTGCTGGGCGGCCTGCGCGGTCAACGTGTTCAGGTTGGCGGCCCAACGCCTGATCGTGTCTGCCGAATCGGCCTGGCTGTCGATGACGGGCGCCGAACGCGCGATGATGTCGTCAACGTCGCCGATGCTGCCCCGGAAGTCGTGGGCGATCGCTTGGGTGGCGTCCACCAACCGCCGCAGCGCGGGCCCCAGCCCGCCCAGGGCCTGTGACGCCTCGTACAAAACCGACTGCACCTTTTCTCTGGGCAACACCGCCAACGCGCGGTTGGCGGCGTCGAGCGCCGGGCCGATCTGGCTGGGCACAGTACTTTTGGTGATCGTCTGCCCGTTTCGCAGGTACGGACCGCGGTTGGCGGTCGACACCAGGTCGATGTATTGCTCGCCGATCGCCGAGACGGAGTGCACATTGGCCGACGCGTCGGCCGGTATCTGGTAACGGTTGTCGACGCTCATGGTCGCGCGCGCCCCCCGCGCGGTCGGCTCGACACCGGTGACCTTGCCGATGGTGATGCCCCGGTACGTGACGTTGGCCGTGCGGTAAAGCCCGCCGGACTGCGGCAATTCGGCATAGACGGTGTAACGGCCGACGCCGGCGAGGCTGGGAAGCCGCAAGTAGTACAAGCCCAGGACGAGGACGGCGGCCACCGCCACCCCGGCCAACACCACCAGCTGCGTTCTGACGATGCGGGGCAACATCTTTCATTCGCCCCTTTCCACCAGCGGCCCGCCCGGGGCGTCGTTGGGGTTGGGCGTGTAGCGTACGTCCGGGATCATGGTGTTCGGGTCCCGACCCCACGCCTGCTCGAGCGCCCGCAGCGCCCCGGAAAATCCCGTTCCGCTGAGCATCGCGTTGTCGAGGCTGGACAGCGTCAGGTCGAGTACGGGCGACAGGTTGACGTAGTCCCCGCGGATCACCTGCGTGATGTGGTCGATGTTGAACGGCGCAGTGAGGCCCAGTTTCAGCGCCCCAACCACGTACGGCGAAGCCAGGCCGAGCTGGCTGAGCGGCCGCTGCAGCGATTGCAAGCTCCGGTTCAGGTTGGGCCGGGTATCGGCCAGCGCCCGGTTGGCGACGTCGCTGAACCGCCCCAGGGATTCAGTGGCGTCGGCGAAAAGATTGCGGGTGTCGGCGAAATGCTGGATCAGGGGCGGGATTTCGGTGAGCACCTTTTCCAGGGTGTCGTCGCGGTTCGCGACGATGGTCAGCAGCTCGTTGGTCGAATCGATGGCGCGGATGAGGTCGTCGCGCTGGCGGTTCAGCTCGGCGACGAATGTGTCCAGCCGCGTGAGTAATTCGCGGACCTGACCGGCGTGACCGTCGAGGACATTGACAACCTCGGTTTGGATCGCGTCGAGGTTTGCCAGGCCGCCGCCATTGAGGATCACCGCGACGCTCGCCAAGGTTCGTTCGACGGTGGGGTAGGCCGACGAGTTCTTCAGGGCGATGGTGTCGCCGCTCCTCAACGGTTGCGCCGACGGGTTTTTCGGCGCGGCCAGCTCGACGTGCTGGGTGCCCAGGAGGCTCGTCTGGCCGATCTTGGCGGTCGCGTTCGCCGGCAGCCGCACGTCCGGATCGAGGTCGAGCGTCAGGGTGGCGATCCAGTTCTTCAAGGCGATGGCGCGCACCGTGCCGACCCACACGTCGGCGACCCGTACCCGGCTGTTGGTGTTGAGCGCCAGCGTGTCTGGCATTTGCACGTAGATGGTCATCCGGTTGGCGCCCGTGCCGCGCCCGACCGGCAGCGGCACGTTGGCGATGCCCTGCCAGGTGCATGAGGTCAGCACCACCGGGATCAGCAGGAGGGCCAGCACCAGCGCCAGCCCGCGGCGAACCGCGCTCACGCCGCGCCTCGCTGCCCTACGGCTCGGCTTGTCGTTCGCGCGAACCGCGCTCACGCCGCGCCTCACCGGCCCGCCCCCGACTCGTCATAGGCGTTGGGCGGTCCGGGCAGGTTGGTTCCCGGCGGCGGGGGCCCGGCGTCGGGACCGCCCATGAGTTCGGCCAGCGAGTCGGGCGTCAGCATGTCGGCCGTGAACGGCTGAACCTGCGTGCCCTGCATCCCGGGCGCGACGACCCAACCCGGTTCGTGGTTGCCGTGCGAAAACGGTGTGTCGCGCGAGAAGATCCCCGGGACGGTGGTGTCCTTGTATCCCGGCGGCGGATGCAGCCGCTCCTCGGAGTACGCCACCTCCTTGGGCAGGGTGGCCGCCGAGTTGAACGGGTTCAGGCCGAACGGCAGGTAGTTGAACTTGATGGCGTCCAGCACCGGCGCCAGATACTGCGCGCACAGCTCCGCCGAGTCCTGGTAGCCCAGGCGGCTGCCGGCCTGGATCGCACTGCAGATGAACTGAATCGGGTTGGCGAAGTTGGTGAACTCGAACAAGCCCACCAGCGAGCTGTGCAGGGGGTGGTAGAGGTTGTTGAAGTTGCCGGCGAAGGTGGGCAGCACGTGCAACGCGGTCTCCAGGCCGTCCCGCGCCTCGGGTTGCAGGAGGGTCGTGGTCACGTCGGCGAGGTTGCCGACGTCGTGGGTCAGCGCGGACCTGTTGTCGTTCACGAACTTTCGGGCGGCCGTCAGCACGTCGTCGAGGTGGGTGACCGTGTCGGCCACGTCATGGTCGGATTTGGTGAACCAGCCGGTGAACTCGGCGAGGTCGTCATTGAGTGCGACGAACTGCCGATCGTTCTGGTACAGCGCTGTGACGAACTGGGCGAGGCTTCGGGTGATCGCGACGAAGTCGCCCCTGCCCTCGTTGAGCGCGGTCAACGCCCGCGACAGGCTGTTCAGGGTTTCGTTGACCTGCTTGCCCTTTCCGGCCAGGTTGTCCGCGGCCGATTCGATGATGTCGCCGAACGGCCCCCGCGGTTGCTGGGGTGTCGGGCCGAGCTGACGCAGGATGCCGTTGATGGAATCGCGCAGCTGGTCCCATTCGACGGGCACCCGGGTGCGCTCGATCGGGATCACATCGCCGTCGCGCAGCACGGGCCCGCCGGTGTAGGGCGGTGACAGCTGGATGGTGCGCGAGGCGACCAGGCTGGGGTTGAGGATCGCCGCGGTAGCCTGGGCCGGCACCATGTATTCGTTGCTGTAGTGCAACGTGACTCGCATCTTGTCGCCGTCCGGCTCGATCTTGTCGATCGCGCCAACCCGCACCCCCATGATCTGAACTTTGTCGCCCGGGTACAGCGCGAGGGTCTCGGGGAAAAACGCGACGACGGTCGTGTTGGTCAGTCTGCGGTACAGCTGCGCTCCGGCGACGGCCGCGATGAAGACGAAAACCGCCGCCAGCGACGCGACCACCATGACCCGGCCGGACACTTTCGGCAGTTTCAGGTTGCGGATGTCGAAGATGGTGCTCATCGGGTGCCTGTCCCTTCGGTGCGAGCCCCCGGTGGTGCGTGCGCCGGAAGCGGCACCGGGGTGCCCGGAACGACCGGCGGCGCCTCCCCCGGCCGGCCCGCGCTCGGGATGCCGGGTGTGGGCGCTGGGCCGTCGGGGTTTGGCTGCGACGTCTGAACGTCCAGCGGCGCCGGGAAGCCGCCGAGGACCGGGCCGAACGGTCCTTGATCGGAAAGCGCGCACGGCAACGGATTTCCGGGCCGCGGTGGGCTGTCGGCGGCGGGCGCGTACGAGCACGGCGATCCCGGCGGGACGGCCGGCTGCGGATGGTCCGGCGTGCCCTCCAGGACCGGCGGCGCCGCCGGGGGTGCGCCATTGGGGAACCGGCCGCCGTTGGGGTCGGGCCAGCGGAACTCCGGCAGCCCGGCGCCACGCCAGAAGTTCTCCGGGTCGATGCCCCGCTTCTTGAACGCGGCGTCGACCCAGGGCTGAAGGATCTGATAGGGCAGCAGATTGGCCACGATCGCCTTGAAGTACGGACCGGAGGCGACGGCCTCGGTCAGGGACGCGGTGTACCGGCTGAGCAGCACCAGCACGTCGGCCAATTCCGTTTTGCGCTTGACCAACTCGTCGCTGACGGTGCCCAACTGCTGCAACACGCGATTGGCGTTGGGGTTTTCGTTGATCAGCGCCGACACCTGCGTCGACACGGCTGACACGTTGCTCAGCAGAACGCTCAGCGCCTGGCTGCGCTGCCGGAACGCGGCCAACAGCGTCTTGGCATTCACTAACAACCCGTCGACCTGCTGGCTGCGGTCGCCGAGCACGCGAACTACCTTGTCGGCGTTGGCCAGCAGCTGCTTGATCTGCTCGTCCCGCCCGCCGAGGGTGTCGGAGAACTTGGCGATGCCGTCGAGGGCGGCGCTCAGGTGCGGCGCCGTCTGATCGAACGTCTCGGACAAGACGTTCAGCGACCGTTTGACGGCGTCGATGTCCCAATCTGTCGCGGCCTTCGTGACGTCGACGAACGCGTCGTAGATCTGGTAGGGCGTGGTCGTCTGCCCCGACGGGATAACCCCGTTGGGCGGCAACGCATCCGCGCCACGGTTTTCGATCGCCATGTTCTTGCGGCCGAGCAGGGTGTCGGTGCGGATCGCGGCGCGGCTCTGCTTCCCGATCGTCCTTCCAGGCATCGAAAACCCGATCAGGACGCGGTCGCCGTGGATGGCGAGCGAGCGCACCAGGCCGACGTTCACCCCGGCGATCTCGACCTTGTCGCCCGAGCTGATGCCGCCGGTGTCGGCGAACTGCGCGTAATAGGTGGGCGTGGCGAACAGCATCGGCACGCTGGTAAAGCTCTGGCCGACACCGACGACGAGCAGCGTGACCAGCGCGCCCATCAGACCGACGCGGGTGCGGTTGAACTCCGTCAGCGTCCTCATTGCGGCGTGCACCTCCCGGTGGGCTGCCCGAAAAGCTTGATGGTGCGCACCGGACCGCCAGGCTGTAATCCGTTGACCTTGATCGAGATATCGCACAGGTAGAAGTTGTAGAAGTCGCCGTAGATGCCACCCGCTCGGCCGATGACGCGGAACGCGTTGGGCAGCTTGGCCAGCACGCCGTCCAGGGTGGGCAGGTCGTTGATGAGCGGCTGGGCAATGCCCTCGAGGCGCTCGAGGGTGCCGTGCAGCAGTGGCCGGTCCTCACCCAGCAGGTCGGCCAGGGTTCCGGCGGCGTCGCTGATGTGTGCCGCCGCGGCGGCCAGCGGATCGGCCCGGTTCTTCAGTCCGGTGATCAGCAGGTCGAGGTTGTCGACCGTCCGGTCGAAGTCCTTCTGATGCTTGACGGTGGTGGCCAGCACGGTGTTGAGGTTGGTGATGACCTCGCCGATCGCCTTGTCGCGGTCGGCCAGCGCCGCGGTCAGTGCGGCGGTCTGGTCGAGGATGTCGTTGATGGTGGCGCCCTGCCCCTGGAACACGGTGATGATCGACTGGGCGATGCTGTTGACTTTGTTCGGGTCCAGCGCCTTGAAAAGCGGACGGAACCCGCCGATCAGTGCGTCCAGATCCAACGCCGGCTGGGTGTGCTCGAGCGGGATCGTGCCCCCCGGCGCCAGCCGCTGTCCGCTGTCGCCGTGTTTGAGCTCCAGGTAGCGGTCACCGATCAGGTTGAGGTAGCGGATCGACGCGGTCGTGGCCCGATCGAGCGGCAGCGCGCGATCCACGTTGAACTCCACCAACACTCGGGCGTCCCGGTCGATCAGCGTCACCTTCGAGACCTTGCCGACCTCCACCCCCGACGCGCGGACGAACTGCCCGGCCCGCAGCCCGCTCGCGTCGGTGAACACCGCCGAGTACCCGGTGGTGTGGCCGAATCGGACCTGGCCGAAGACGATGATGATCATCACGGTGAACATCAGCAGCACCAACCAGAAGATGCCGAGTTTGACAGCGGTGCCGGTGGTTCTCATGGGTTGATCGTGTTCTCCCCGTATTGGCGGCCCCAGACGTACTCGGTCGCCAGTGGCTGGCCGAGCTCGATGTGGTTGTACGGCACGAGGCTGGCGCCGGTGTCCATCACCAGATACGGGGCCGGCCATAACTCCCGGGTGATCTTCTGCCAGCAGCCCGGCCGGCCCCCGGGCCCGCCGCGGGCGTTCACCCGCGGCAGATTGTCCGGGTAGACATAGGGATTCGGTGCCCCGATGAGCGACCCGGCGGCCGACAGCGAATAACCGTTGCCGCCGGCCGCTTTGGCGACCTCGGGCGCGGCGTCGTGGAAATTGCGGATGGTGCAGAACGTTTCGGGGCTGTAGGTGTCGAGCAGTTCGGCGGTGGGCACCAGGTCGGCGGCGCCCCGCGCCAGGTACGGCCCGCCCTTGGCGAAGAGCTCCTCGCCGGTGTGGCCGACGCCCACCGCCGCCAACAGTGCGGCGTCCAGGTCGCCCTGTTGCCGGGTCAGCGTGCGCGCGATGGTCACCGCGTTCCGCAGGAAGTCCCACAAGTCGGGCGAGGCGCTGGTGTACACGCCGGCCAGATCCGCCAGCCGCCGCACGTCGTAGCGGATCTGCGGCATCCGCGGATTGAGTTGTGCGAGAATCTCGTTCCCGTTGACGATCGACTCTCCGAACTTGACCCCGAGGCCGTCCAGCGCCTGCGCCAGCGCGGACAGCGTCGCGTTCAGTTCGATCGGATCCACCTTCTCGGATATCGAGGTGACCGTCTCGAACAGCGTGTTGAATTCGGTGGTCACCGAGCGCACATCGATCACGTCGTGGGGCGAGATGCGCCGCGGTGCCGGGTCTTCCGGCGAGATCAGGGACACGTATTTGTTGCCGAACAGGGTGGCCGCCTCGATGTTGGCCACGACGTTGGCCGGAATCAGGTTGAGGTAGCGGGGATTCACGTCCAACACCAGCTTGGCCGCCGGCCGGCCGTCGCGCTCGATCTCCGAGATGCCGGAAACCCGGCCGATTTCCACGCCGTTGTAGGTCACCTTCGACCCCTGCTCCATCACCAGCCCGGCCCGCGAGGCCACCATCGTCAGTTGCGTCTTCGGCGTGAAGTCGCCCCGAAACTGCAGGTACACCAGGGCGAGTACCAGCCCGCAGCCAAGCAGCAGGATCACACCCTCGACGTACACCCACGCGCGTCGGTTCTTCCGCGTCGCCGGCCGGGACATTGCAGTCATGGGCGTTACACCGTGAGATTGAAGTTGGGGTCGACGCCGTAGAGCGCCAACTGGGCCAGCAGGACGACTACCACCACCGAGACCAGTGAGAATCGCATCGAGCGACCCACCGCCTGGCCGACGCCCACCGGGCCGCCGCTGGCGGTGTAGCCGTAGTAGCAATGGGTGATCATCACGACCACCGCGATGATGACGACCTCGAGAACCGACCAGCCGACGTCCTCGGGCCGCAGGAAGGTGCGGAAGTAGTGCTCGTAGGTGCCGTTCGACTGGCCGTAGAACACCGTCGTGACGACCTGGCCCGAGGTGAACGCCATGTCGAGCGCCAGCGCGTAGAGCGGGACGATCACCGCCAGCCCGCCCAAGATCCGGGTGGAGACCAGAAACGAGATCGATTTGATGCCCATGACTTCCAGGGCGTCGATCTCCTCGCTGATCCGCATGGCGCCCAGCTGGGCGGTGGCGCCGGCGCCCACCGTGGCGGCCAGCGTGACCCCGGCGACGATGGGCGCGGCGATGCGGGTGTTCGCCAGTGCGGCAAAGAATCCGGTGAATGCCTCGACGCCGATGTTGCCCAACGACGCGAAGCCCTGGATGGCGATCAGCGAACCGCCGGACAGGGTGACGAAGCCGATGATCGCGACCGTCCCGCCGACGACGGCCATCGCGCCGGTGCCCATGCCTATCTCGGCGATCAGCCGCAGCGTCTCCCGGCGATAATGCCGCAACGCCCACCCGATCTCGCCGACGCTGATCCGGGTGAACCTCGCGAAAATCCCTATCTGCCAGAGCCTTCGGGTCGCGCCGCCGCCATAGCGGTTGAGGTTGGCGACGGTCCGTGGGTAACGGGACCGGAACACGGCTGCACCCGACACGTCAGCGCCCCGTCCCGAACCGCACGCCGATCGTGGTCAGCACTACGTTGACCGCGAACAGCGCGATCACGCACAACACCAGCGTCTCGTTGACTGCGGTTCCGACTCCCTTTGGCCCGCCCTTCGTGGTGAGACCCCGATAGCAGCCGACCAGGCCGGCGATGGTGCCGAACGTGGCCGACTTGACCACCGAGATAACCACCTCGGGCAGGCCGGTGATCAGGGTGAGGGTGCCAACGTAGGCGCCGGCCGAAATGTGTTGGATGTAAACGCCGAAGATGAACCCGCCGACCAGGCCGATGGTTATCACCGCGCCGTTGAGCAGGGTGGCGACGATGGTCGCGGCGACGACTCGAGGCACCACCAGCCGGTGGATCGGGTCGATGCCCAGCACCTCCATCGCGTCGATCTCCTCGCGGATGGTGCGGGCCCCCAGGTCGGCGCAGATCGCGGTGGACCCGGCGCCGGCGATCACCAGCACCGTGGTCAGCGGCCCCAGCTGCGTGACCGCACCCAGCGCCGCGCCCGCACCGGAGATGTCGGCGGCGCCGAACTCCGCCAACAGAATGTTGAGCGTGAAGATGATGAGCACGGTTAGCGGGATCGCGACCGCCAGGGTAGGCAGCAGCGAGACGCTGGTGATGAACCAGCCCTGCTCGATCGTCTCCCGCCACTGAAAGGGCCTGCGAAACAGTGCCTTTCCGGTCAGCACGCAGGTTCGGAAGAAGCCGCCGATCGCGTCGATGCCGGGCTGAACCTGGCCCCGCAGGTAGGCGGCGATCACGGTGTGGGTGCTCATCGCCGTTTCCCCCGGCGGTCGAGCGCGGCCGTCATCGAGGTGTTGGCGAGTTCGAGTAGGTCCTGGGCGGCCTTCTTCGCCGCGGCGGGATCGCCGGCACGGATCGCGTCGGCCAATCTCCGGTAGGCGTCCGGCCGTTTGACGTCGGTTGTCACCGCGCCGGCCAAGGCGTCGAGGGCCGGCTCGTACGCGGCGCGAAAAGCGTTGTACATCAACCGGAAAACGATCGAACCGGCTCCGTCGACCACGTGATCCCAGAATGCGAGCGTGCCGCGTTGCCACTCGACCGGGTCTTTTTCGCGCTCGAGGACGCCCAACGCTTCCTCGAGCGATCCGGCCAGTTCGAGTCCGCGTTGTTCGGCCGCCAGCTCCGCGACCTTCGGGCCGATGCGCAGCCGGGCCTCCAGCATGCTGTGGAACACGGTGAGGTCTAGCTCGCCGTTGCGAAACAGCAAGCGGGGCAGCAGGTCGAGGCCGGCGTGCCGGCGGAAATCACGCACCGTCGTGACGCCGCCCTGGCGCACCTCGACCAGGCTCGCCGCCGAAAGCCGCTTGAGCGCCTCACGCACGGCCGGCCGCGATACCCCGAAAACCTCGGCCAACCGGCGCTCACTGGGCAAGGCCTCACCCGGCTGCATCTCGCCGCTGAGCACATCCGTGGCGATCTGCTCGAACACCTCTTCCGGCACCGATCGGCGGATCACCGGCTGCAGCGCCATGGGTGAAAGTGTGACCGGGCAGAGGTCAGACGTCAAGTGGTCAGACCAGTGTGTCGCGAACTCATTCCGCTTCGCGCGCGGCGCAAAGCCGCTACGCGCGTTGCGCGGCCACGAACAAGTTCCCCGGCACCTGGTCGGCGACCTCGTCGGGAGCCTTGCGGCCGTAGGAGGCCATCAGCTCGTCGGCCGGCTTCACCGTCACGGCCCAGCCGTGGCGAGCGAACCAGTCGCCGACCTCTTCGCGCTCCTCGAAGTAGAACAGTTCCTCGTTGTTGGGGATCTGGCGCTGCGGGTCCAGCTTGGTCACCAGTGCGCGGATGCGCTCCATCCGCGCGCGACGGTTCGCGCGGAACTCGGGGTCGAGGAACTTCGGCCCCAGCGCTTCCACGGCGACCCGGCTGCCGTCGGCGGCGAGCGCGTCGACGCGTTCGAAGAGGAGGTCCTGGGCCGCGGCGGGCAGATAGGGCATCAGGCCCTCGGCCGACCAGGCGCTGGGCGCCGAGGCCTCAAAACCGGCCTGCCGCAACGCCGTCGGCCAGTCCTGACGCAGGTCCACCGGGACGGCGATGCGGTTGCAGGCGGGCTGCGCCCCGTGCTCGTCCAACGTCGACGATTTGAACTCCAGCACCCGCGGCTGGTCGAGCTCGTACACCGTGACGCCGTCCGGCCAGGGCAGCCGCCACGCGCGCGAGTCCAAACCCGCCGCCAAGATCACCGCCTGGCGGATGCCCGCCTCGCTCGCGTCGACGAAGAACTGGTCGAAAAACGCCGTGCGGCAAGCCATGTAGCCGACCATCGCCTTCATCTGCAACTGCAGACTCGGTTCGGCCTGCAGGACCTCGGCGGGCAGCTGCGACGCGGAATACCAGTTCCACAGCCCGTCACCGGCGGCGTTCAGGAAGACCCGGGCGAACGGATCGCTGATCATCGGGTTGTCGCTCTCGGTTTCCACCGCGCGCGCCGACGCCACGCCCAACGCCGTCGCCCCCACGCTTTCGGTGATCTCCCAGCTGTCGTTGTCGGTCCTTGCCACGCTCACTCCCTCTCGCTGCGCTCGGCGGCCACGAAAAGCGTCTTCGGGGCGGCGTCTTCGACGTCCTGCGGGGGCCGACGGTCGTAGCGGGCCATCAGCTCCTCAGCCGGAGTGACCGTGACGTCCCAGCCGTGCCGGCGCAGCCAGTCCCCCACGTCCTCGCGCTCCTCGAAGTACCACAGGTCCTGGACGTCGGGGATTTCGCGGTCGGGCTCCAGCCTGGCCATCAGGTCGCGGATCCGCTGCATCGTCTCCCGTTGCTTCGCGTGCGCGGCCTCGTCGAGGAAGTCCGGACCATGCGCTTCCACGGCGATCCGGCTGCCGGCGGCGCCCAGCGCGTGGACGCGCTCGAAAAGCAGCTCCTCGGCCGCCGCCGGCAAGAACGGCAGCAGCCCCTCGGCCGACCATGCGCTCGGCACCGACGAGTCAAACCCCGCCTGCCGCAACGCGGCCGGCCAGTCGTGGCGCAGGTCGATCGGGACGTGCACCAGGTTGCACGTGGGCTCGGCGCCGTGCTCGCGCAGCGTCGAGGACTTGAACTCCAGCACCCCGGGCTGATCGAGCTCGTACACCGTGACGCCATCGGGCCAGGGCAGCCGCCACGCCCGCGAGTCCAGGCCCGCGGCCAGGATCACCACCTGGCGCACGCCCGCGCGGGTCGCGTCGAGGAAGAACTGATCGAAAAACGCCGTCCGGGCGGCCATGTAGTCGACCATTCGCTTCATCCGCGGCACCAGGTCCGGTTCGGCCTCGGCGATCTCGGCGGGCAGGTCGGGCGCCGCGAACCAATTCCACATTCCCTCGCCGGCGGCGTCCAGGAAGACCCGCGCGAACGGGTCGCTGATCAGCGGGTTGTCGCTCTCGGTTTCCGCCGCGCGGGCCGCAGCCACGCCAAGCGCCGTGGCGCCGACGCTCTCGGTGATCTCCCAGGTGTCGTTGTCGGTTCTGGTCACCCTCGTGTCCCCCAATTCGACTAGCTCAACTATCTATATACCTTCGCCGACCCTACGCGCGTCTCATGTGAACAAGCTGTCCGCGAGGTTCATCCACGCTGGCGCCCAGGTATCCGGTTAAGGTCTCGACATGCGGGTTGACGGGCGCGAAATCAGCGTTTCGGGCAACCTGCTGCAACCGATCACCCGGCGAACCAACGACATCCTTCGGCTCGCCGCGACCGTGGTGTTCTTCGCGATCGTGATCGCCGGCTCGCTGATCACCCGGCCGCAATGGGTGGCGCTGGAGAAGTCCATCTCGGAGATCGTCGGGGTGCTGACGCCAACCCAATCCGATCTCGTGTACCTGGTATACGGCATCGCGATCCTGGCTCTGCCGTTCGCGATCATGATTGGTTTGATCGCCGCGCGGCAATGGAAAATGCTCGGCGCCTACGCGGCCGCGGCTCTCCTCGCGGTACTCCCGCTCTCGATAAGCGGCACCGGCATCTCGGCGCCGCGTTGGCATTTCGACCTCACGGACCGGCCCCAAACCGCCCTGGCCCAGATCCTCGACGACCCGCGGTGGATCGCGATGCTCGCGGCCGTCCTGACCGTCTCGGGTCCCTGGCTGCCCGCTCGCTGGCGGCACTGGTGGTGGACGCTGCTGCTGGCCTTCGTGCCGATCCACCTGTTCATCAGCGCCATCGTCCCGGCGCGCTCGTTGCTCGGGCTCGCGGTCGGGTGGTTCGTCGGCGCGCTGGTGGTGCTGGTCGTCGGCACCCCCGCCCTCGAGGTGCCCCTGGAGGCCACGGTGCGCGCGCTGGCCAAACGCGGATGCATGGTCTCCGAGCTTCGGGTGGTCCGGCCCGCCGGACCGGGGCCGCTCGTGCTGTCGGCGGCCTGCTGGGATTCCGATTCGGCCGCCGACGAGGCGCTGATCGAATTGTACGGCCCGCACCAGCGCAGCGGCGGCGCGTTGGTTCAGCTGTGGCGCAAGCTGCGGCTGCGGGCCAGGGAGACCGCGCCCCTGGTCGCGTCGATGCGCCGCGCCGTCGAGCATCGCGCGCTGATGGCCATCGCCGTCGGGGACCTGGGCCTGGCAAACACGTCGACCATCGCCGTGGCCCCCCTCGACCGGGGCTGGATGTTGTACTCCCACAAGCCCATTCGAGGGACGATGCTCGACCACTGCGCCATGACGACCCCGGTCGAGCGCTCGTGGGAATCGCTGCGCACCCTCAACGACCACCAGATCTCCCATGGCGACCTGCGAGCGACCACGATCACCGTCGACGACGGCACGGTCCTCTTCGGCGGGTTCGGCAACGCCGAGTACGGGGCCACCGAGACCCAGCTCCAGTCCGACATCGCACAACTGTTGGTGACGACGTCGGCGCTGTACGACGCGGAGTCCGCGGTGGGCGCGGCGATCGACACGTTCGGCAAGGACACCGTGCTCGCCGCTTCGCGCCGGCTCACCAAAACGGCTATGCCCAAACAGATCCGGCGATCGATCGTCGATGCCGGCGCCGTCATCTCCGGCGCCCGCGCCGAGGTGAAACGTCAAACCGGCGCGGACCAGATCAAGACCGAAACGATCACCCGGTTCACCCGCAGGCAGGTCATTCAGCTGGTGCTGCTGGTCGCACTGGTCTACGTCGCGTACCCGTTCATCAGCACCGTGCCGACCTTCGTTTCCCAGGTGAGTAGGGCGAACTGGTGGTGGGCTCTGTTGGGCCTGGTGATATCGGCGCTGACGTACGTGGGCGCGGCCGCCGCCTTGTGGGCGAGCGCCGACGAATCGGTGGTCTTCTGGAAGCTGTCAATAGCCCAGGTGGCCAACACTTTTGCCGCGACGACGACACCGGCCGGGGTCGGCGGCCTCGCCCTCAGCACGCGGTATTTGCAGAAGGGCGGCGGGCTGTCCGCGGTGCGGGCCACCACCGCGGTGGCGATGCAGCAAGCGGTGCAGGTGATCATGCACCTGGTGTTGCTGATCCTGTTCAGCACCGTCGCGGGCGCGTCGATGGACCTTGGGCACTACGTCCCGAGCGCCACGGTGCTGTACCTGATCGCGGGTGTCGCGCTGGGCATTGTCGGCACCTTTCTGTTGGTGCCGAGGCTGCGCCGGTGGCTGGCGACCGACTTGCGTCCCAGGGTGAAGGAGGTGGCCGGCGACCTCGCTGAGGTTGCCCGGGAGCCAAAGCGGCTGGGGTTGATCGTGCTCGGTTGCGCCGGGACGACTCTCGGTGCGGCGCTGGCGCTTTGGACCAGCGTCCAAGCGTTCGGCGGCGGCGCCTCGTTCGTCACCTGCACGGTGGTGACGATGGTCGGCGGAACGCTGGCCTCGGCCGCCCCGACACCCGGCGGTGTCGGCGCCGTCGAGGCCGCCCTGATCGGTGGCCTGGCCGCGTTCGGCATCCCCGCCGCCGTCGGCGTGCCGTCGGTCCTGCTCTACCGCGTGCTGACCTGCTGGCTGCCCGTGTTCGCCGGGTGGCCGGTGATGCGGTGGCTGACCGAGAACGAAATGATCTGACCGGGCTCAGGGCTCGTCGGGACTGCTGCGAACGAGCACGGAAACGACTGACCCCCTGACGGTTTCGCCGGCCGCAGTGCTGAGGAACACCGCGTAGTACTGGTCGGGCACCGACTGCGCCACCGCGATCTGAACCTCCGCCGTGGCCGATCCGTCGGCGCCGAATTGACCGGACGAGGGCGCCACCGTGACCCCCGCGTCGGAGGACGTGCCGGTGATGCGGTAGCGGTCGGCGCCGTCGACCATCCGTTGCAGGTCGACCTTGACGGTGCCCGTATGCCCGGGCGCGATCGCGACGATGGGTCGCGAGACGTTGACGGTCACCGCCGAGCTTCCCGCACCGAACGACGGCGGCGCGGAGGACTCGGCGGTGCCCCACGCCTTGTTCGGGTAGGCAGCCAGTGAAAACTTCAGCTCTCCCCCGTCGCGGACGACGCGCTCCGGGATCCACGTGCGGTCGGTGGCCTCCCCGTCGACGGACAGGCCACCGATGTATTTCAGGCGGTGCGGTCCGGACGCGCCCGGGGCGGAGATCCGGATGAAACCGCCTTGCGGAAGGGCGATTACGGCGCGGTCGAACAGCGGCGTGGCCACGGTGAGGATCGGCGTCCCCGGGGTGCTCGGGTACAGGCCGAGCGCGGCCCAGACGTACCAGCTGGACAGCGCGCCGAGGTCGTCGTTGCCGGGTGCACCGTCGGGCGTCGGGCCGAACAGTCCGCGGACCCGGTCGACCGTGAGCTGAGTCTTCCAGGGCTGGCCGACGTAGTTGTACAGCCAGGGCACCCCGAAGCCCGGTTCGTTGCCGGCCCACAGATACGGCTCCTTGGGACCCACGTTCAGCTCTTCGGTGAGCCGGTCGAGCCGGCCGGCGACGGTGCTTCGGCCGCCGAGAGCGGTCACCAGGCCGGCGACGTTCTGCGGCACCCACCAGAGGTACTGCTCGGCGTTGCCCTCGTCGAACCCCTCCTGGCCGAAACCCGAACCGGACTCTACGAATCCCGGGCCCGGGGGGAAGAATCCCATCGCGTTGCGGGGCGAGATGTACCGGGTGCTGGGGTTGAACAGGTTCTGCCAGTACTGCGCCCGGTACTGGAATTCGGCGGCCGTCGCCGCGTCGCCGAGCGATTCGGCGAAGCGGGAGATGGCGAAGTCGTCGACGGACCATTCGAGCGTGATCGAAGCGCCCGCGCCGAACCCCGCCGTGTCCGGTAGGTAACCCAACCGCAGATAGGTGGCGATGCCCGGTCGCTCCACGTAGCCGTCCAACCCGATGCCGCCCTCGGTCGCCGCGCGCACCATGTAGCGCAATGCCGTACGGGCGTCGAAGTCCTTGGCGCCGAAGGTGTATAGGTTCGCGATGAGCGGTACCACGCTGTCTCCGGTCATCTCGCCGGTTGCCGAATTCGCCAGCGCCCAACGGGGAAACGAACCGCTCTGCTCGGCGTCGTTGACCAGCGACTGGGCCATGTCACTGGCCTGCTTCGGGAAGAGCAGCCCCTGCAGGGCGGCCAGGCCCCGGTAGGTGTCCCAGTCGGAGAAGTTGGCGTACTGGGTGCGCCCCTTTTCCACGGTGTGGATGAGGCCGTCGAAGCCGATGTAGCGCCCGTCGGCGTCGTTGAAGGTGTTGGGGTGCAGCAGCGAGTGGTACAGGGAGGTGTAGAAGGTGTCCAGGTTGCCAATGTTGCGCCCGGCCACCGCGATACACGACAGCGTGGCATTCCATTCGGAAGCCGCGGCCGCGCGCACCTGGTCGAAGCCGGCTCCGCCCTCGGCCGCGAGGTTCGCGCGCGCGCCGTCGATGCCGACGTAGGAGATCGCGGTCCGCACCTCGATCGCCGAGCCGGGCGGGAACTCCACGTAGCCCCCGCTGTAGGGCGACGCCGCGGTGCGGGCGCCGGCGACCACCGAATAGCCGTCCCAGGCGCCGTAGGAGATGAACGGCCGGCTGAACTTCATCGCGAAGTACACCGTGTAGGTGTTCCTCTTGCCGCAGAACCCGCCGCTGGTCGCCCATCCGGTGATCGTGGTGTTGTCCTCGCCGATCTGGATGGTGGCGCGCGAGTTGCCCGCCAGCGACGCACCGCTACGCACGTGGAACAAGGCGGGTCGGCCGTTGCGCGGGTAGCGGAAGCGGCCGACGCCGGTGCGGGTGGTGGCGGTGAGTTCGGCGGTCACGCCGGTGCCGGGGAACCGAACCGTGTAATACCCGGGTTGGCCCTGCTCGGTGTCGTCGTGGGCGATCCGTTCCCACGCGTTCCACGGCTGCGCGCCGATCGGTGTGGTGGTCGGCAGCATCGAGATGTCGCCGAACGCGGCGCAACCCACCGAGGCGTGCGTCATGCTGAACCCGCTGGAGCGCGAGTTGTCGTAGTTGTAGCCGGCGTAGTTGCCGACGGTGTCCGGCGAATACTGCACCATTCCAAACGGCGCGGAGGCGCCGGGAAAGTTGTTGATCTCCCCCACGGTCTCACCGCCCGTCCCGGTACCGATGAGGGTGTCGACGTGGTCGACGGGATCGGTCACGAGCGGGGGTTCGCCGTCGTAGGCGATCGGCGGGGCCGCCGCGACGAACGTCAGGAACACGGCGCCCGCCGCGACCAACGCGATGAGGGCCCGATAACGGGCGCGTGACCGCATAGCTGTTCTCTTACTGCATGACCGCCGCTTCGCGGGTTATTTCGGCGATGCCGGGGGTTCGGAGAAATTCACTAGCAACGTTTGCCACCTTCGTCGGCTAGTCTCATTCCGCGTGGCTGGCGCTGGTACCGGCCCAATCTTCGGGAGGTTTGCTTATGAAACACTTGACCGCAGCAACCATTACCGTGGCGCTGAGTCTGGCGCTCGTAGCGTGCGGCTCTAGCAACAAATCATCGCCGTCGACGTCGACATCCACTTCGACGTCAACGTCGACTTCAACGACCACCTCGAAAACCTCTTCGACGCCGAGCGCGCAGGGCGGCCCGACGATCGCCGACTACATTCGCGACGCCCACATCACCGAGACCCCGGTGCACCACGGGGATCCTGGGCCCAACGTCGACCTGCCGGTGCCCGCGGGCTGGCAGATCAACCAGAACGCCGGCACGTCGTACGGCGGCATCGTTTTGGCGCAGCCGTCCAATCCGTCCGATCCGCCCACCATTTCGGCGCTCTATTCGAAACTGACCGGTGACGTCGACACGGCGAAGATCATCCAGTACGCCCCCAACGAGCTACTCGGACTTCCCGGCTATCAGGGCACCGGCAACGGCGCGGCGTCCACGCTCGGGGGTTTTCAGGCCTGGCAGCTCAAGGGCTCCTACCAGAGGGACGGCAAGACGCGGGCCGTCGCACAGAAGACGGTGGTCATCCCCAGCCAGGGCGCGGTTTACGTGCTGCAGCTCAACGCCGACGCGCTGCAGGCCGACGAGGCGCCGTTGATGGATGCCGCCAACATCATCGACGACCAGACGACCATCACCCCCTGATCGTCGGCCGCCTTTCGGGCCGCCGCGGCGGTGAACTCCCTACGCCGCGGCGCCCGATTGGCCTTACGGTGTTGGCATGCCAGAACAGTCGCACGCGATAGACGCCGCGCACCCCCCGTCGGCGCTACTGCGTCTCGTCAACCCCGTGCTCGGGTTCCTGCTCCGCACCCCGCTTGCCGGACCGGCACGCAAGCAGCTGATGGTGTTGAGCTTCACGGGGCGAAAGACGGGGCGGGAGTTCACAATTCCCGTGAGCGCCCACGTGATCGACCATGAGCTGTATGCGCTGACCGGCGCCCCGTGGAAGCAGAACTTCCGCGGCGGCGCGGCCGCCAACGTTGTCTACGACGGCAAGACGACGGCCATGCGCGGCGAGCTCATCCGCGACCGCACCATCGTCTCGGACCTATTCCACCGCTGCGCCGAGTCCTACGGCGTGCAGCGCGCTCAGCGAATGATCGGACTGAAGTTCCGCGACGAGCGCATCCCGACCCGCGAAGAGTTCGCCGAAGCCGTCGACCGGATGCACCTGGGGGCGGTCCGCTTCACTCCGGCCGGCTAGCCGCGCGCAGGTGGGCGGTGAGCAGCCGCTGGTCGAATCGCGAGTGCGAGGTGATGGCCTCCTTGCCCAACGCGGCGAAGTCCTCGGCGATCTGCCGCGCCAGCGGCCATAGCTTCATATTGCGCGCCTGGGAAAGCGATTTGAGCAGATTGAAAGCCGCATCCTCGTCGATGCCATAGACCAACATGAGCATGCCCTTGGCTTGGTCGATCACGCCGCGACGCTCGGCGATCGCTGCGACTTTCGCCGTGATGGCGTCCTCGGATTTTCTGGTGGGCGCCGGCGTGACGTCGATGTAGAAGCCGTGGGTGCCGATCACCTCGCCGGCGTCGTCGCAGAATTGATCGCCCACCACAACCACATGGTGGACGGCGCCACGGGTGTCGACGATGCGGTGCCGCGCGCTGAACGGCTGACGGTTCTTGACCATGTCGTCGATGGTCGCGGCCACTTGGTGACGATCGTCGGGGTGCTTGTGCGATAACACCAAGTCGGTGGTCGGAGTCACCGTTCCGGGCTCATAGCCGTGCATGCGCTGCACCTGTTCGGACCATTCCCAGCGTCGGTCTTCGAAATAGAAGCGGAACCAGCCGGCGCACTGCGGTGTACCGCCCGCCAGCGCCTGTTCGACGGCCGCCGCTTGGCCGTCTAGTTGCCAAGCCATGGCGCCCGTCCCTGCAAGAGTGCGTCACGTTGCCGCAGCCGACGCTCTGAGAGGCGACACAGTTCGCGGGATCGATCCACCTGCTGCCGCGCGCGTTGCAAGGATTTTGCGACGGAAATCTGCAGCGACCGGCTGGCCTCGGCGCTGTCCCGTGTCCCCACGAAGCTTCGCCCAACGGTTTGGCGCAGCGCGGCGGTCCGGCGGGCCGTTCGCGCCCGGTGAGCCTTCTGCCGGCACGCCGACGAGCAGTAGATCGCGTCCGACCGCCCGGAGAAACCGGCGCCGCACATCGAGCACGCACCCCTGGTCATAGCCGTTACGTTACAGCTATGGGTGTCGTAACGGCTAGCGTCACCGCTGTCGGCGGTTGCGCTCGGCCACTCTGCGGTAGGCCTGGTCGAGATCTGCCGCGGGGGCCTGCGAGCCGGCGATGCTCTGTTCGGCGGCGAGTGCGGGTTCGACGACCGCCGCCGATCCCCGCCGATAGATCTCCTTGAGCCCCCGCATGGTGATCGTCGGCACGGCCGCAATCTGGGCGGCCAGTTCGAGCGCGCGGGGCAACAGGTCGGCGTGGGCGACGACCTCGGTGACCAGCCCGATTTGTTCGGCCCGCCGGGCGTCGACGATCTCCCCCGTCATCGACATGCGGCGCGCCATCGCCGCGCCGACGAGTTGCGGCAGCCGAGCGGTCATGCCGCCGCCGGGCAGGATGCCCACCTGCGCGTGGGTGTCGCCGAAGATGGCGCGCTCGGAGGCGATCAGAAAGTCGCAGCCGAGCGCGATTTCGAGGCCCCCGGTGAACACCGGGCCGTTGACGGCGCCGACGACGGGTGTGCGCATCTCCCCAACGCGGGCGACGCAGTTATGTGTTTCGTACACCGCGAAGTAGTCCGGGCCCCTGGCCGCTGCCTCCTTAAGATCGACTCCCGCGCAGAAGGCGGGGTCGGCACCCGTCAGCACGACGACGGCCACGCCCTCGTCGTCGTCGGCGGCGCACAGCGCGTCGAACAGCGACTCAACGAGGTTGCGGCTCAACGCGTTACGCGCGTCGGGCCGGTTGAGGGTGAGCACTCGGATGCCGTCGTGGTCGGCCGATGCAAGCGGCTGCGTCACGACTCCCCCTCCGGCCCCGCGCCCGCGCCCGCGCGGGTCCGGGTGATGATCGGCCGTGGGTGACCCGCGGCGAGCGCCGTCCGCCGCACCGAGTCGGCGACCGCGTCCGCCCGGCGCTCCGGCACCAATGCGATCACGCAGCCGCCGAACCCGCCGCCGGTCATCCGGGCGCCCAAAGCGCCGGCGCCCACAGCGGTATCGGCGATGAGATCGATGTGTTCGGTGGTGATCTGGAAGTCGTCGCGCATGGAGACGTGCGAGGAGGTCAAGATGTGGCCGGCCTCGATGAAATCCGAATTGGCCAATGCCGCAACAAAATCCAGCACCCTGCCGTTCTCGGTGAGGACGTGGCGCGCGCGGCGGGCATCGATCGGGTTGCCGACGGCGCTCAACTCCGCGCGTCCGCGATCCCAGACTTCCCGCAACGACGACGCCCGCAAGTCGGCGGCCGCGCGCTCGCAGGACTTGCGGCGGGCGGCGTATTCGCCGCCGGCGTGGCTGTGCCGGGCCCTGGAGTCGATCAGCAGCAGCGCGACCCCGGACGCTTCGGGGTCGAAGGCCACCGGCGTGAGGCTGAGGTCGTGAAAGTCGATCAGCAACGCCGTCGACGGCTGCCCGAACAGCGAGGCCAGCTGGTCGAGCAAACCCGTTGGGGCGCCGACGTAGTCGTTCTCCGCGCGCTGGGCCAGCCGCGCCTGCTCTTTTTCGTCGATGCGCATGCCGGCGGCCGCCGCGATCGCACCGAGGACCGCGCATTCCAGCGCCGCCGACGAGGACAGGCCCGATCCCATCTCCACGTCGCTGGTGATCCACATCGTGCCGCCGGGTATCGGTTGGCCGGTTTGACGCAGCGCCCACACCACCCCCGCAACGTAAGCGGCCCAGTCGGTCACCTGACCGGGAAAGGTGTCGAGTGGAAATCGCACCGCGCCCTGCGCGCGCTGGCTGTGCACGGTGATTCCATCGGTGCGGTCGGGCGTGAAGGTCACCACGGTGCGCTGCGGCAGCGCGATCGGCAGCGCGAAGCCGAGGTTGTAGTCGGTGTGCTCGCCGATCAGGTTGACCCGCCCGGGGGCGGAGTAGCGGACCGTCATCCGAGCTCCCGCAGCCGCGCGGCGACGGCCTCGGGCGTGACGTCGCTGATGAACGCGTCCATCGCCGACTCGGAGGCCGCCAGGTACTTGAGCTTGGTCGCGCTGCGCCGGATCGACATCAGCTCGACGTGGAAGTAGCCGTCGTCCTGGGCGTCGGTGGCGGCGAACTGGTGCAGCGCCGAGATGTAGGGCAGCGGGGTCGCATACATCCGGTCGAACCGCCCGAGCACGTCGAGGTAGATGTGCGCGAACGCATCGAGTTCGTCCTCGCGGAGCTCGACGAGGTTGTGCACGAACCTGTTCGGATACAGGTGCACCTCGACCGGCCAGCGCGCCGCGAACGGCACGAACGCCGTGAAAAGCTCGGTGCGCGCGACGATGCGAGAGCCGTCGGCCACCTCGCGCGCCAGTAGGTCGGCAAAGAGGTTGGAGCCGTGGCGCATTCGGTGCTCGCGCGCCTGCGCCAGCATGGCGGCGGTTCGCGGCGTCGGGAAGGGGTAGCCGTAGATCTGGCCGTGCGGGTGGGTCAGCGTTACCCCGATTTCCTCGCCGCGGTTTTCGAAACAGAACACCTGCTCGATGCCCGGTGTGGCCATCAGGTCCGCGGTGCGATGCCGCCACGCCTCGATCACCAGCCGGGCGTGCGCCGGTTCCAACTCCGCGAACGACCCGGCGTGGTCGCTGGAAAAGCAGATCACCTCGCAGCGGCCGTGGCCCGGGGCGCAGACGAAGCCGTCACCGTCGGGCGCACCGACGGGCTGCCCGCCGCCGGACAAGCTCGGGAACCGGTTTTCGAAAACCACGACGTCGTAGTCGGGGGCGGGCACCTCACTGGTCAGGCCGCTCGGTCCCGGACACAGCGGGCACTGGTCGGCGGGCGGCTTGTAGGTGCGGTCCTGGCGCAGCGCGGCGACGATCACCCACTGCCCGGTCGAGCGGTCGAACCGCAGCTGCGACTGGTCCGGGGCCCGCGGCGGCAACGGCCTGCGGTCTTCGACCGGCGCCGGGCGGTGGCCGGGCAGCGCGAAGAACAGGAGGTCCCGGCCGTCGGCCAGCGTTGCCCGCGTAGGCGCCCTCACGACGTCGAACACTAGCCTGGGCCGCCCGGCGCGGTTCGGGTAACCATGGGGTGTCCGGCCGACGAGAGGGGTCATCGCATCACTGTTCTCTACCAACGGGCCCGAGACTGGTGGATCGGGTCGGATCCCGGCCTGCTGCGGCTCCGGATGGCGACGCGCACCACCGCCGCCCTCGGTTGTTCGCTGCTGATCATGTACCTGGTGACCAAGGCGGCGGGCCAGCCGTTGACGGTCGCCCTGCTCGGTGTCGTCATCACCATGGTCGCGGCGCGATCGGTCAACGAGCCCGACCCCCGTCGGCAGCGGGTCACCATGGCGCTGCTGCCGCTGCCCGCCGCGGCGTCCATCACCGCCGCCGCGGCACTTGCGCCGCACCCGGTGGCCAGCGATGCCGCGTTCGTGGCCGTGGTGTTCGCCGCCGTCTACGTCCGCCGCTTCGGGCCTCGCGGCAGGGCGTTGGGCATGGTCGCGTTCATGTCCTATTTCTTCACTCTGTATCTGCGGGCCCGCATTTCGGAGTTGCCCTGGTTGATGGGCGCGGTGCTGGTCGGGACGCTGTGCACGTTCGTCATGAGCGCGTACGTCCTGCCCGACCGGCCCGAACGCGTGCTGAGCGCCACCGTTCGGGCGTTGCGGGCGCGGATGGCGATTGTCGTCGACACCACCGCCGACGCGGTGCGCACCGGCCGGTTCGACGAACGCCGCCGCCGCCGCATGCGTGCCCGCACCATCCGGCTCAACGAGACGGCGCTGATGGTGCAGGGCCAGATCGAGGACAAGGCAGATCCTGCCGTGCTCTGGCCCGGGGTCACCAGCGAACAACTGGCCCCGTGGCTGTTCGACGCCGAGCTGGCCATCGAATGGGTCGCCACGGCGGGTCGACGGGCGGCCGCGCTCTCCGCCGACATTCCCGTCAGCACCCGCGTCGAGCTGGTCGGGGCGCTGGCACAGCTGGCGCGGGCGATCCGCACGCCGCAGGGCGACGGCCTGCGCCGGGCCGCGAGCCAGGCGCAGCGGATCCTCGACGAGTACGCGGACGTGGCCGAGGTACGCCGGCTGGCGCTGGCGATCATCAACGCGGCCAGGGCGACGGCCGAGGTCCGGGCCGTCGTCGAAGGTGCCGCCGCCGCGCGGGCGGATGCGCTGCAGCGCGCGGAGGACGTGCCGGCCCCGGCGCCGGGCGGTGCCGACCTCGGCGCCGCCGAGCGGGGCCTGCGCCCGACCACCCGGCAAGCCATCCAGGTGTCGGTCGCCGCGTCGCTGGCCATCGTCACCGGGGAGCTGGTGTCACCGGCCCGCTGGTATTGGGCGGTGATCGCGGCGTTCGTGATCTTCGCCGGCACGAACTCCTGGGGCGAAACCCTGACCAAGGGTTGGCAGCGGCTGCTCGGCACCCTGCTGGGCGTGCCCTGCGGCGTGCTGGTGGCCACGCTGTTCACCGGGAACACCACCGCCTCGCTGGTGGCGATCTTCGTCTGCCTGTTCTGCGCCTTCTATTTCATGACCGTCACGTACAGCCTGATGACCTTCTGGATCACCACGACGCTGGCGCTGCTGTATGGCCTGATGGGCCAATTCTCCTTCGGCGTGCTGATGCTGCGGATCGAAGAGACCGCGATCGGGGCCGTCATCGGCGTGGCGGTGGCCATCCTGGTGCTGCCCACCCACACCCGGACGACGATTCGCACGGACAGCCGCGCGTTCTTGACGGCCTTGTCCGCGCTGATCGAGATTTCCACCGCGACGATGTTCGGCGGCGACGAGACGGTGAGCCCGACCGAGCAGGCGCGCCAACTCGACCGGGCGCTGCAGCAATTCCGGGTCAGTGCCAAGCCGCTGCTGGCCGGGGTGGCCGGGCTCGCCGGCCGGCGAAGCATCCGGCGGGCCTTGCGGATATTCGCCGCGTGCGATCGTCACGGGCGCAGCCTGGCGCGCAGCGCCGAGCAATACCAGGATCCGATCGGATCGGAAAGCCTGGCAACGGATTTCATGGCGGCGGCGGCGCAAACCCGAAGCAATATCGATGCACTGTGCGCCGCGATCGACGGCGCCGAGGGCGTCACCGTCAACTCCGCGACCGACGATCTGGACGCCGCCGAGACCGCGGCCCGGCACCAGGACGGCGACGGCGAGCTCGGCGCCGATGCCCGGCGGTTTCTCACCGCCGTGCACGCGCTTCGCCAAATCGATCGGGCGATCATCACGGGGGCCACCAACCTCGGCGCTCGCGAGGGCTACAGCCCGGGCAGGCAGGCGGGGAAGATGCACGGCGAGGTGGGCGGGGTCTGAACTTTCCTGAGCAGATCCGCCAGGTGGACGAGCGACGGCAACAGGATCGCGTCCACCCCCGCCTTTTGATCCTGGGGCAGGTTGCGGCTGTCCAGGTCCACCTTGGTGACCTGCTGCTGCAGGCCCGCGATCCGCTGGTTTCGCTCGGCCGGGGTGAGGCTTTCCCAGCTGGCGTCGAGGTCCGCGATCTGGCGCCGCAGCTCGTCGGCCTCCGCGAAGGGATCCCCCTGAGCGGGCGGCGGGCGCAGCGGGTAGGTATGGCCGGGCGCGGGCTGAACCGGCTCGTCGGCCCGCGCGGGACTCGACGCCGCCAGCGTCCCGGCCACCAGGGTTGCCACAGCAATTGTCGTGACTCTCCTTGAGAAGAAACGCATTTGGTGTCCCCTCCGCACTACGGCGCGAACGCGCAGATCAATCCGAGCACCCGCTCGCACTCCTCGCGGGTGCGGAAGACGGGTGGGGGCGGCGGCGGGGGAGGTCCCTCGACGATGTTGTCGGGGCAGCCACCGTAGTACCCGGGTGGGCACTGCTCGTGATAGACGTGGCAGACGTTCAGGTCCCACCCGGTGGCCCGCAAACCGGGCCACACGTAGTCGCCCGGACACCAGCGCATCCCGGGACCGTGGTAGCACCCCGTCCTCGACGAGCAGTGGTCGTCGTCGGCGTGGGCGGTGCCCGCGGGCGCCCCCGCTGCGGCCACCGCCAAGCCGGCCGAGACGAGGACTCCGGCGAGGGCTCGCTTCATGCAGTTAGGTTGCGGCACACCGCTTGCCAAATTTTCGCCGATTTCTTGCGGAATTCTTGCGTTGGCCGATGACGGCGCGACTGCCGGCGCCTGACAAGATTGCGGGCATGACCGAACCGGCGATGGCCCGCGTGGCGGTCTACCTCGACTTCGACAACATCGTGATCTCGCGGTACGACCAGGTGAACGGGCGCAACTCGTTCCAGCGGGACAAGGCCGCCGGGCTCGAGCAGCATGCCGATCGGCTGGGCCGGGCCACGGTCGACGTCGGTGCGATCATCGACTTCGCGTCGTCGTTCGGGACGCTGGTGCTCACCCGCGCCTACGCGGACTGGTCGGCCGACGTCAACGCCGGCTACCGCGGACAGCTGGTGGCCCGCGCGGTCGATCTGGTCCAACTGTTCCCGGCGGCGGCCTACGGCAAGAACGGCGCCGACATCCGGCTGGCCGTCGACGCGGTCGAGGACATGTTCCGGCTGCCCGACCTGACCCACGTGGTGATCGTGGCCGGCGACTCCGACTACATCCCACTGGCCCAGCGCTGCAAGAGGCTCGGCCGGTATGTGGTCGGCATCGGGGTGGCCGGCGCGTCGAGCCGGGCGCTGGCGGCCGCCTGCGACGAATTCGTCATCTACGATGCGCTGCCGGGGGTTCCGGTGTTCGAGCCCGAGCCGGCCGGCGCCGGCACCCAGGCCGCCAAACCGAAGAAAGCAAGCGGCCGCGGCAAGGCGGACAAGCGCGAGGACCCTGAGGAGCCACCCGACCCGCAGGCCGCCGCCACCGCGCTGCTGACGCGCGCGCTGCAAATCGGGCTGGAGAAAGACGACGCCGACTGGCTGCACAACTCGGCCGTCAAAGCGCAAATGAAACGGATGGACCCGTCGTTCAGCGAGAAGTCTTTGGGATTCCGGTCATTCAGCGATTTCCTGCGTTCGCGGTCCGACGTCGTCGAGTTGGACGAGAGCTCCACGACCCGGATGGTGCGGTTGCGCGGTAAGGACTAAGCGCCTCCCCTACGCTGACGACCGTGACACGGGAAGCGATCCAACCGCGACGCTCATGGCCCGCCTGGCTCACCCGCAACGTCCGGGTGCTCTCCGGGGTGTCGTTCTTGCAGGACGCCGCCAGCGAACTGCTGTATCCGCTGCTGCCGATCTACCTCACGGCCGTGCTCGGTGCGCCGCCGTCGGTGGTGGGAGCCGTCGAAGGCGTCGCCGAGGGCGCCTCGTCGCTCACGAAACTGGCGGCGGGACCGCTGGGCGACCGGTTTGCGCGGCGCCCGCTGATCGCCACCGGTTACGGGATGGCGGCGCTGGGCAAGATCATCATCGCGGTGGCCGGGGCGTGGCCGGGCGTGCTGGCGGGCCGCGTCGTCGACCGGCTCGGCAAGGGCATTCGCGGCGCCCCGCGGGACGCGTTGCTGGTCGACGGCGTGGACGAGGCGCAGCGCGGCCGGGTCTTCGGCTTCCACCGCGCGATGGACACCTTGGGCGCCGTCGTCGGTCCGCTGCTCGGGTTGGCGGGCTACGAACTGCTCGACCACCGGATTCCGCCGTTGCTGTATGTCGCCATCGTGCCCGCCGTCCTGAGCGTGGCACTCGTCTTCCTCGCGCGAGAGCGCAGCCGTCCCGCCCCGCGACCGCAGCGGCAGTCCATGTGGGCCGGCGTGCGCACCTTGCCGCGGCCCTACTGGCGGGTCACCGCACTGCTCATCGGCTTCAGCTTGGTGAATTTTCCGGACGCCCTGTTGTTGTTGCGGCTCAACGAGATTGGCTTCTCGGTGATCGAGGTGATCCTGGCCTACGTCGGATACAACGCGGTGTACGCCCTGGCCAGCTACCCGGCCGGGTCGCTCGCCGACCGCATCGGCAAGCCGGCGTTGTTCGGGATCGGTCTGGCGTTCTTCGCGATCGGCTATACCGGGCTGGGGCTGACCACCGACCTGGTGACGGCATGGCTGCTGATCGGCGCCTACGGCGTGTTCACCGGGTGCACCGACGGCGCCGGGAAGGCCTGGATTTCGGGTCTCGCCGGCAAGGAGCATCAGGCGAGCGCCCAGGGCGTGTTCCAGGGCGCCACCGGCCTGGCCGTGCTGGTGGCCGGGTTGTGGGCGGGCTTTTTGTGGGGTTCGAACGGGCAACTGCCGTTGCTCATTTCGGGAATCGCGGGCGGTGTGTTCGCGGTCGTGCTGCTGGGCGGCCAGCTGGCCCGCGCCACGAAGCAGGGGTGACCTTCAGGCGGCAATACACCCGGCACGATTGTGTATGGCGAGCTACTGGCAAAGTTCTATTGGGCACCCGATGTCGTTGACAGCCGCGCGGCGTGGCCATACATTCTGAGAAACTCGTCGCGAGGAGACCGTCATGACCGTCGGTGCCGCTCCCCCAAGCGTTTTCGATGCCGGCCTGCCGACGCTGGAGTACGACGCCGAGGAATCTCCCGCCGACGTCTATCCCCGCCTGCAGGCGGCGCAGCGGCAGGCGCCGGTCGCGCTCGGGCCGCACGGGCCCGAGGTGCTGTCCTATCACCTGGTGCGGTCCGTCCTTCGGGACCCACGGTTCCTGATCCCGCCCGGCATCAACCTGCTCGTCCAGGGCGTCACCTCGGGGCCGTTGTGGGACAAGGTCGTCAACAGCCTGCTGTGCCTGGAGGGCGACGAGCACCATCGGCTGCGCAGCCTGACGTCCAAGGCGTTCACGCCCCGCGCGACGCTGCGCCTGCACGACACCATGGTCGCGGTGATGAACGAACTGGTCGACCAGGTCATCGACGCGGGTCGCTGCGACGTCGTCACCGACCTCGCCCGCCCTTACCCCGTCCCGATCATCTGCGCGTTGCTCGGCGCGCCGCGCGAGGACTGGCAACAGTTTTCGTCGTGGGCCGACGACGTCTTCAAGGCCTTCAGTTTCACCGTCGATCTTCGCGAAGTCGAACCGGTCGTGATGCGCGCGTGGCGGGAGCTCGACGACTACGTCGACGACATGGTCGCCCGGCGCCGGAACAGCCTCACTGACGACCTGCTGTCCGACCTCATTCGCGCCGAGGACGACGGCGACCGGCTCAACGCGGCCGAACTGCGCATGCTGGCCGGCGGCCTGCTGCTCGCGGGCACCGACACCACCCGCAACCAGGTGGCCGCCTCGGTGCACGTCCTGTGCGAACACCCCGACCAGTGGGCGCTGCTCAAGGGGAACCCGGAGCTGGCGATGCTCGCGGTGGAGGAGACCATGCGCCACTCGCCGATTGCGAGCGGAACCCTGCGGCTGGTGGCCCAGGACGCCGAGCTGGACGGCTACCTCTTCCCCGCCGGCACCATGGTCCTGGTGAATACCGCTGCGGCCAACCGCGATCCGGCGGTCTACGACGAGCCGGACCGCGTCGACATCACCCGCCAGGGGGCGCCGCCGATCCTGACGTTCGGCGGCGGCGCGCACTACTGCCTGGGCGCCAACCTGGCCCGGCGTGAGATCGCCGAGGCACTCAACGTGATCGCGGCCCGGCTGCTGAACCCGCGCATAGCCGGGCCGGTGCCGTGGAAACCGATGGTCAGTTTGAGCGGGCCGCTGAGCCTGCCCATCGAGTTCGACAGGTAGGGACGGCCTCTGCGCGAGCAGACGCAGAATCGCATGATTTCGCCCGCAGGGATGCGATTCTGCGTCTGCTCGCGGTCATTTGATTGGCGGACGAATCGACGCCCAGGGATGCGCCGATTCCAGTTGCGCCGCAACACGAATGAGCACATCCTCGCAGCCGTAGGCGGCGGCGAGCTGGACACCGATCGGGAGGCCTTCGGCGTTGCTGTGCAGGGGCAGGCTGATGGCCGGCTGGCCACTCATGTTGAACGGCGGCGTGAAGACCGCGAACTGGCCGGCGCGGCGCATGGGCGCCGTCGGGTGCGCCGGGTCGTTCTCGAATTCCGCTAGAGGCAGCGGCGGTTCGGCCACCGTCGGCGTGAGCAGTAGGTCCCAGCCGTCGGCCCACCATTGCTGCAGCGCCCTGCGGAAGCCCCACACCGCCTCCTGGGCGACGGCGTAGTCGATCGCGGTCAACCGCTGCGCGCGCTCGACGTGCACCCAGTTGACCGGCTCGATGTCATCGGCCGTCACCTCACGTCCGAGCGTCTGGCCGAACCCCCGAGCCGCCATCGCCAACTGGGTTGCCCACAACGCCATGAACTTTGTCACCAAGGAGGTGTCGGCGAGGCAGGCCGGCCAGGCCGGCTCGACAGTGTGGCCGAGGCCCTCCAGCATCGACGCCGCGGCGCGCACCGCCGAGACGCAGTCGTCGTGCAGGAAGTCACCGCGCGGGTGCACGTCGAGCAGCCCGATGCGCAACCGGCCGGGGTCGGCGCCGACCTCGTCGGCGTAGGGGCGTTGCGGCGGCGGGGCGATGACGGAGTCGCCGACACCGGGGCCGCGCACCGCGTCGAGCAACCGCGCCGTGTCGCGCACCGTGCGGCTGACGCAGAGCTCGACGCCCAGGCCGGTCTCGGCGCGGACGGGGCCCGTCGTGATTCGTCCCTGGCTCGGCTTGAGGCCCACCAGCCCGCAGCACGACGCCGGGATTCTGATGCTGCCGCCGCCGTCGGAGGCGTTGGCGAACGGCACCATCCCGACGGCCACCGCCGCCGCGGCACCGCCGCTGGAGCCGCCCGGCGTGCGGTCGAGCGCCCACGGGTTGCGGGTCGCTCCCCAGGCCAGCGGCTGTGTGGTGGGCAGGCTGCCCATCTCGGGGCTGTTCGTCCGCCCGGCGATCACCAGGCCGGCCGCCTTGAACCGGGCGACCAGCGTCGTGTCGGCCGCGTCGATCTTGGCCGCCTCTTTCAGCGCGACGTTGCCATTCGACATGGTCTGGCCGGCGAAGCTCGTGTACAGGTCCTTGAGCAGGAACGGGACGCCTTGAAACGGGCCGTTGGGCAGGTCGGGGCCGGCGGCCACGGCTCGGGCGTGATCGAACCACTCGATGACGACCGCGTTCAGCGCGGGGTTCGACCGCTCGATGCGTTCGATCGCCGCCTCGAGCAGCTCACCCGGCGTGACCTCGCCCTTTGCCACCAGCGCCGCCTGGTCCGTGGCGTCCATCCAGCGGGTCTCGTCGGCGAGGCTACTCATGGCTTTTGGTGTACCACGTGTGACCAAGACGCCCGCGCACAATTCGCGGTCGGTCCGGGCCGGCTTTACGCTCGGTGGTTACAGGAAGTTAACGGGGGTTTTGTTGATGCGTGGGATCCGGGGGCGGACTCTGCCCGCACACAGGCTTGCCCTGGCGGCGGCGGGCTGCGCCGTCGTCGCGTCCTGTTCGGCAACGGTGGACCCGCCCGCGGCCACGCCGACCACCTCGAGCTCGACCTCGTCGACCACGGCCAACGCGGCGCCCGCGCCGCCCCCGGTGACCGGCCCGTTGGAACGGGACTGGAAGAGCTACGGCGGGACGGCCTACGTGGGGTGTCCGGAGAAATTCGTTGAACGCAAGTCGGCGCTCGAGGACATTCGCCCCAAGGTGTTCGACACCAAGACGGGTCAGTACGTCGTGCCGGGCGTGCCCACGGTCCCGGCCGGCGAGACCCTGTCGGGCGGCATCTGCGCGCTGACGGGGACGGCCGACAACATGAGGGTCGTTTACGTGGTGACGACGACTAAGGCGGCGCAAGGCTCGCAGCCCGAAGTCGCCAAGGCCACGGCCTACGCTTTCGACCTCAAGACGAGCCAGCCCCTGGTGACCAAGGAGCTGGCGCCGCCGGCGCCCGACCTGAAACTGACGGCGGCGAACGAGTGGGGTCTGGCGGCGACCGCCACCGGTGTGGCGTGGGTGAACGCGTTCACCGACGGGCACAGCGCGGCGTCGCCGCCGCGGACCGTCATCCTTTCCGGGACCGATCTGTCGATGATGTGGAACGACCCGCAGCCCGGCCGGGTGTGGCAGGACGTGCTGTCGTTCCAGCGCAACACCGACGCGGCCAAGGCGTCGGGAGCGGAGCTGCGCCGGCCGAGCGGGGAAGCGATCTATCAGGACAACGACATCTGGACCGTCGACGGCGAGTTGTCGGACGGCCCGGACGCGCTGGTGAAGATCACCCACTGGGATTCCTACAACCCCCCGGTGGTGTCGACGATGTTCTACGACCTGAACGCGAAATCCCTTATCAAGGTTGGCGATTCGGATCGGGTTTCCGGCGGTGGATTGTCCGCCACGTTGTCGGACGGGAAATTATTCGTCGACGCCCTCAAATCGGACAATTCGCAGTTCGGGTTCGGGGTGTGGAACCTGCACACCCAGCACTGGGATCTGTTGAAGACGCGCGATGACGCGAAGAAGATGTCGATCGCGAAACTGGCGTACTTCCAAGACCACCTCTACATCACGAACGTCGGCAACAGGTACGCCGTCCTGGCCCTGCCCGCCCCCGATCCGGTCGCGACGACATGGTCGGTCCGGCCGTTCGCGCGGATCTCGGGCTGGACGCTGGTGTGCCGCGGCGAGAACGCCGCCGCCCTGAACGGGGACTGCAAGGACATCGTGATGGTGCAGGACCAGGACGGGCACTTCCCCGGCCCCTGGTTCTGAGTCAGCGAAAGCGGACGTTGAGCGTCGCCATCCCGAAGATCTTCTGCCCACCGGACTTCGCCGCGACCACGACGACACCGCTGCGGGTCTCCGGGTCCAGGGACTTGATCCGCCCGGTGAACTCGATGTCGGCGCCCTCGGCGGCCGACACGATCGCGGGCTGGGACAGCCGCACCGCGTACCGGGTGACCGCGCCGGGATCGCCCGTCCACGCCGAGGCGAATCCCGCGCCCAGGCCCATGGTGAGCATTCCGTGCGCGATGACGTCGGGCAGGCCGGCCAGCTTGGCGATGCCCTCGTCCCAGTGGATCGGGTTGGCGTCGCCGGCCACGCCGGCGTAGTTCACCAGGTCGCCGCGGGACAGTCGGGTGTGGTGGGTCGGTAGCTCGTCGCCCACCTTCACGTCCTCGAAGGACGGCGTGCGCGGCGTGCGGGTGGCGCCGCCTTGCGCGACCCGAACCTCACCCTCGGGGCGCACCGTCTTCTGATATCCGGCAGCGCCTTCGCCGATCGCGACGATGTCCACGTCGTGCATCATGATTTTTGGCACGGCCAGCTTGATCGCCGGATCGACGTCTTCGGCGGTGATGCCGACGACGGTGGTGTGCAGGGTGTGCACCCGCTCGCCCTCGGTGTCGGTGAAGGTGTTGGTGACGGTGATGAAATCTCTGCCGGCGGTCCTGCGCACCGACGTCAACTCGACGTCGACGAGCAGTTCGTCACCGGAAACGATCGGGCGGTGCTGCTCAAACACTTCTTCGGTCTGCAGGTAGGTGTCGTAACCGACGACCACCGACTCGAACATCCGGCGGTTGCAGGTCATGCCGGGGACCGACGTGAACGTCAGCGGCGCCACCAGCCCGGAATAGCCCAGCTCAGCGGCGGCGGCGACATCCCAGTGCGCGGGGTGATAGTCCTGCACCGCGCGGGCGTATTCGCGCACCTTCTCGCGGCCGACCACGTAGGTGCCGTCCATCTGGTAGTAGTGGCCGACCCGCGATTCCAGCGCCGGCGCATCCGCTGCTGCGGTCATGAATGCTCAACTTTCCTGCCGGCTTGTTCACTGAGGCCGGCCGGAACACCCTAGCGCGCCGGGGTCGCAGCTACGGACATTCGCCTCCGCCGTCCAGATACCTTATTATCTGCGTATGCATGCAGATAGCCATGCCCACGACCATGGTCACGAACACGCCCACGGCATTCGTGGCATCGTGGCGCAGCTCTTGGTCCCGCACAGCCACGACGCCGCCGACAGCGTCGACACCGCCCTGGAATCCAGCGCCATCGGCATCCGAGCGGTCAAAGTCAGCCTGGTCGGGCTGGGCGCGACCGCGATCGTGCAGGTGGTCATCGCCGTCGTCTCCGGATCGATCGCCCTGGCCGCCGACACCATCCATAACTTCTCGGACGCCCTGACCGCGGTCCCGCTGTGGGTCGCGTTCGCGTTGGGCACCCGCCCGCCGACGCGGCGCTATACCTATGGCTACGGCCGGGCCGAGGACATCGCCGGCCTGTTCGTCATCGGCATGATCACGCTGTCGGCGATCATCGCCGGCTACGAAGCCATCCTCCGTTTGATCCACCCCGTCGCCATCGAGCACGTGGGCTGGGTCGCGGCCGCCGGCGTGATCGGCTTCCTCGGTAACGAGGTCGTCGCCCTGTACCGGATCCGGATCGGGCGCCGGATCGGCTCGGCCGCCCTGGTCGCCGACGGCCTGCATGCCCGCACCGACGGATTCACCTCGCTCGCCGTGCTTTTCGGCGCCGGCGGCGTCGCCCTCGGCTACCCGCTGGCCGACCCGATCGTCGGCCTGGTCATCACGGTCGCGATCCTGGCCGTGCTACGCGGTGCCGTGCGCGACATCTTCCGCCGGCTGATGGACGCCGTCGACCCGGAGCTCATCGACACCGCCGAAGCCACGCTGGCCGCGCGGCCCGGCGTCCGCAGCGTGCGCAGGGTTCGGATGCGCTGGATCGGGCACCGCCTGCACGCCGACGCCGAGCTGGACATCGATCCCACCACCAGCCTCGAGGACGCCCACCGCATCGCGCACGACGCCGAACACCAGCTCACCCACGCCGTGCCCCGGCTGGACAGCGCGCTCGTGCACGCCTACCCGGCGCACACCGGCTAAGTGAAGCCGAGGGCCTGCGGCACCATGTAGAGCCCGAAGCCCATCACGACCAGGCACAGGGCCCACGCGATGTATTTGCGAGGACCGCGCATGCGCCACTCCTCGGGCAGCGCACGGGATTCCAGCGCCAGCAACAGGCCCAACACGATGGGCAGCAGCAGGGCATTCATCACCTCGACGTCGACGGCGAGGTTGACCAGGTCGACGCTGGCCAGCACGAGCGCGGCGCCGATCACGTGCGCCAGCCCGTACGTGATGTAGAACTTGGCGGTCGCCCGGTTGGGCCGCTGGTTGAGGGTGTGCTTCCAGCCGAACACCTCGGACAGTCCCCAGGCCCCGGCGAGGGACGCGACGATCGCGGCGACCAGCGCCGCGCCGAGCATGCCCAGCCCGAACAGGACGGTGCCGCCGACGCGGCCCAGGTACGGCGTGAGCGCGTTGGCGATGTCGCCGACGGTGTTCAGTGCGGCCTCGCCGCCATGGGCCCCGATCGTCGAGGCAACGGTGACCACCACCGAGATCATGATCAGCTGGGTCAGCACGGCGCCGGCGGCCGTGTCGTGGCGCGCCTGGCGGATCGTGGCCACCGACAGGTGCTTATCGACCACCGCGCCCTGCTGGTAGAACACCATCCAGGGCATGATCACGGCGCCGACGTTGGCGGCGATCAGCAGCAGATACGACGAGTTGCCCAGCGGCATCGACTTCAGGCCCTCCACAAAGGCTTTGGGCTCGGGCCGCGACATCACCATGGCGACCAGGAACGCCAGTTCGGCCGAGCCGATGATGAGGCCGATGCGTTCCACGCGCCGGTAGCTGCCGGTCAGCGCCAAGGCCAGCAGCGCGGCGGTCGCGATCGGGATGCTCACCCAGCGCGAGACGCCGAACAGCTCTCCGACCCCGGCGACGCCGGCGAACTCGGTGAGCAACGCCCCGATCGCCGACGCGAACAGAGTGAACGCCGAAATCCACGCCCAGAAGCGGCCGAACCGTTCCCGGATCAGCGCGCCGTGCCCCTTCTTGGTGACGATGCCCAGCCGCACCGTCATTTCCTGAACGACATAGAGGATCGGCATCAAGATCAGCTGCGGCAGCACCATCCGATAGCCCCACTGGGCGCCGGATTGCGACGCGGTGATCAGCGACCCGGCGTCCGTGTCGGCCAGCATCACGACCAGCCCCGGGCCCCACACCGTCAGCAGTCCCCAGCGCAGCCAGCGACCGCGGCGCGAAGCCGGTTCGGGCGGCTGGTCCGACGCGTCGGCCACCGGTGTGGTTGTTTCGGTCACCCTCGGCTAGCTCCTTCGTGCGGCGGCAGCGACAGACCCATCCAACTTAGCCTTACCTAACCAGCCGGTGTCAACGCTCCCGGTTTGCGGTTACCGTTGCCCGCTATGGGTGCATTGGACGGGCGCGTGGCGCTGATCACGGGAGCGGCAAGGGGACAGGGGCGCGCGCACGCCCTGGCACTGGCGGCCGAAGGCGCGGACATCGTCGCCGCCGATGCGCCCGGGCCGATGGTGGACCTGACCTACCCGCTCGGCACCGAGGACGACCTGCGAGACACGGCCAAGCGAGTCGAAGAACTCGGCAAGCGTTGCCTGCCAATAACTCTCGACGTGCGCGACTCGGCGCAGGTCGACGCCGCGGTGCGGCAGACCGTGACAGACATGGGTGGCCTGCACATTGTGGTGGCGAACGCCGGCATCGTCAGCACCGGCCCCCTGGAGCAGGTGAGCGACCAGGTCTGGCAACAGCTGCTCGACACCAACCTGACCGGTGTATTTCACACGCTGCGCGCGGCCATCCCGGTGATGCGACGCCAGCGCTTCGGCAGGATCGTGGTGACGTCCTCGATGGGAGGCAGGATGGGCATCCCCGAGTTGGCGGCATACAACGCCACCAAGTGGGGCATCATCGGCCTGGCCAAATCCGTCGCCCTCGAGGTCGCCAAAGAGGGTGTGACGGTGAACGTGGTGTGCCCGACGACAACCCAGACACCGATGGTTCAGCCCTCCGAAAGTGACGAGGTTCCGGACGATTTGGTGCGCCGGATGATGAGGGCCAACCCGATACCTCAGCCGTGGCTGCAACCCGAGGACGTCAGCCGCGGGGTCGTGTACCTGGTCACCGATCCCGGAGTCATCACCGGCAGCGTCCTCGAGATCGGCCTCGGCGGCAGCGCGCGCATGCATTAGTCCGATGGTGGCGACCTCCGGTCGGTTCGCCGTTTCTCAGCGCAACGAAACGCGTCGAGACAGCTGCGGCACCGCAGGTTGCGCCGAGATCGCTGTTCTCCACTCCCGGTGCGCAGCAGCCTTCACCGGGATTGAGGGAACGTTGTGAACGTCGCCCCGGGCCGCGCAAGTAGGCCCTGACCTCAGTGGCAGGTACAGGATTCGAACCTGTGTAGGCGTAAGCCGACGGATTTACAGTCCGCTCCCATTGGCCGCTCGGGCAACCTGCCGCCAGACAGGTTACAACGAACGGGTAGACAAGGCACAAACGGCTATCACGCGAGAAGGGACGGATCGAATGGCGGACTCATCGTTCGACATCGTCAGCAAGGTCGATCGGCAGGAGGTCGACAACGCGCTCAACCAGGCCGCCAAGGAGCTGGCCACCCGTTTCGACTTCCGCGGCACCGACACCAAGATCGAGTGGAAGGGTGACGAGGCCATCGAGCTGACGTCGTCCACCGAGGAGCGGGTCAAGGCCGCCGTCGACGTCTTCAAGGAGAAGCTGATCCGCCGCGACATCTCGATGAAGGCCTTCGACGCCGGCGAGCCGCAGGCCTCCGGCAAGACGTACAAGGTCAGCGGCACCCTCAAGCAGGGCATCAGCAGCGAGAACGCCAAGAAGATCACCAAGCTGATCCGCGACGAGGGCCCCAAGAACGTCAAGACGCAGATCCAGGGGGACGAGGTCCGCGTCAGCAGCAAGAAGCGCGACGATCTGCAGGCCGTTATCGCGCTGCTCAAGCAGGCCGATCTGGACGTGGCGCTGCAGTTCGTCAACTATCGATAGGTATGGACACCCCCGTCCGATCCGCGAGCCCAACGCCACTGCGAAATTTCGCGCCCTTTCTCGCAGTGTCGTTCGGCTCGCGGTGGTTGTCGAAGCGAGGTCCACGATGACGGTGACTCCGCAGCAGGTGGACCAGTTCGACGTCATCATCGTCGGCGCGGGGATCTCGGGCATCGACGCGGCCTACCGGATCACCGAGCGCAACCCGGGCGTTAGGTACACCATCCTGGAGCGGCGCGCGCAGATCGGCGGCACCTGGGACTTGTTCCGCTACCCCGGCGTTCGCTCCGACAGCAGCATGTTCACGCTGGCGTTTCCGTTCGAGCCGTGGAACCGGAAAGAGGGGATCGCCGACGGCGGCCACATCCGCGAGTATCTGAGCGCCACCGCGCGCAAGTACGGCATCGACCGCCACATCCGCTTCAACAGCCGTGTCCGCGCGGCGGATTGGGACTCGTCCACCGACACGTGGACGGTGACCGTCGAACAGGACGGGGCGAGTAGGACTTTGCGGGGGCGGTTCGTGTTCTTCGCCAGCGGCTACTACAACTACGACGAGGGCTACATGCCCGAGTTCCCCGGCATTGAGCACTTTGGTGGCACCGTCGCGCATCCCCAGCGCTGGCCCGAGGATTTGGACTACACCGGCAAGAAGGTCGTCGTCATCGGCAGCGGGGCGACCGCCGTCACGCTGATCCCGTCGATGGCCGAACGCGCAGGAAAAGTGACCATGCTGCAGCGATCGCCGACGTATCTGGTCTCGGCGTCCAAGTACGGCAAGGTCGCCCCGCTCGCTCGTAAGCTGTTGCCGCGCGGGGCTTCCCACCTGCTGCTCCGGACGCACACCGCGCTGATGGAGGCGGTGTTCGTTTTATTGTCCGGCAAGGCGCCGGGTTTCGTGAAGTGGCTGCTGCGGCGCAGGGCGATGAGCAAGCTGCCCGACGGCTATGCGGTCGACGTTCATTTCAAGCCCCGGTACAACCCGTGGGACCAGCGGATGTGTCTGATTCCCGACGCCGATTTCTTCAACGCGATCAAAGCCGGCCGCGCCGAGGTGGTCACCGACCGCATCGACCACTTCGATGCCACCGGGATCGCGCTCGAATCCGGTGCACACCTCGACGCCGACATCATCGTCACGGCGACCGGCCTGCAACTGCAGGCGCTGGGCGGGGCCGCCATCAGCCTCGACGGCGAACCGGTCGATCACCGCGACCGCTTCGTGTATAAGGCGCACATGCTGGAAGACGTGCCGAACCTGTTCTGGTGTGTGGGTTACACCAAGGCGTCGTGGACGCTGCGCGCCGACATTACCGCCCGGGCGACGGCAAAGTTGATGGCGCACATGGCTTCCCACGGCTACACGCACGCCTACCCACACCGGGGCAACGAGCCGATGGACGTCAAGCCGTCCTGGGACATCAAGGCCAACTACGTGAAGCGGTCCGGCCACGCGCTGCCCAAATCGGGCACCCGTCGGCCGTGGAACGTGCGGCAGAACTACTTCGCCGACGCCCTCGACTACCGCTTCGACCGCATCGAGGAGTCGATGGTGTTCGGCCGCGCGTCCGACCGGGCGTCGCTCGCGGGGTGAATTCGCGTCCCGCAATTGGGGCAGAACGTTTCGGCGGGGTGGTGTTCGGCCCCGCAGCTCGAGCAGAAGTGCGGTTCGGTCTCCGTCGGCGGTTCCGGGGGCTTGCGCGTAAACGGCCGGAAAGCCGAGATCCTGACCGGGGATAGCAGCGGCCGGCGCCCCCGAACCACCAGGAGTGTGAATCCCGCGCCCGCGGCAAGCACCAGCGCGACGCCACCGACGATGTACCACAACAGGTTTGCGCCGCTGAGCACCGAGAAGTCACCGTGCTGCTGGCGCAGGTTGGCCGCGCTGGTGCGGAGATCAGCCAGCCCGGGATAGTCGGGTGACATCGACAGCGTCTGGTCGAAGTCGTCGATCGCCTCGGTGTATTGGCCCGCGTAATAATGCTTGAGGCCCTTGCGGTAGTACGCGTCGGCGGGGCCCAACGTCGCCTTGACGCCCTTGCTCGCCATTATCGCGGCGAGGCCGTCGGCGGGCGCGATGAAGTTGAACGCCTGCGGTTCGCCGACGGGGGCGAAGCTGTTGATGCCGATCACCTTGCCGTTGAGGTCGACGGTCGGGCCACCGCTCATGCCCTCCGAGACCGCGGCATCGATCTCATACTCGGCGGCCGAACCCATGGTCGACTTCTTGCTGACCTTGCCGCTCTTGTTCGTCGGGTCCAGCGAGGGACCGGTGATGTTCTCGGTGCTCTGCGAAAACCCCACCGCCAGAACCGATGTGCCGATGCTGACGTCGGCGTCGGTCGCGAGCTCGGATGACGGCAGGTTGTGCTTGTCCACCTTGAGCAGGGCCACGTCGCCCTTGCCGAGCGGCCGGAAATCCACGACGCTGGCCGCGAGCTTGCCGGCGAGCTTGGTTCCGGTGCCGTACGACAGCGCCAGGCTGATTTCGGGACCCCGGTCGGGGGTCTCCCCTTCCACCCGCGCGTTCTTGCGCAGCCAGTCCAGGGTCGTGGCGGGATCCCGCGATTCGGGCGCGTCGGGGAACTGGGTGATGTATTCCTTGGCCGCGCGCTTGAGGATCAGCAGCTTGGCGCTCTCGGAATCGACGCAGTGTCCGGCCGTGGCCACCCAGCCGTCGGGGTTGACGACGAAACCGGTGCAGCTCCAGGTCGCGATGAACGGCATGGTGGTACCGGGGCCGAACTGAGACAGGATCTGGCCGTCGGGCAGCCGGACCGCGCCGTAGCTCTGGCCGGCGAGGTACATCACCGCCGGCCGGATCATGGCTGCCGCCCGTTCCTCGGGGTTGACGTGCGGACGGCCGTCGTCCGCGGCCGCGATGCCGGGCGAGCCGACCAACGCCCCAAGAACGGCCGCCGACAGCAATGCGGACACGCGGCCGCAACGGGCGCGTCCGGACATGCATCCTCCTCGTATGAACCTGTCCCTTGACGATCGGGCACGCCGGGCGGCGGAGGTAGGGGCGGAAGTCCTCTGCCGTCGGGTCCTTGGTTCCGAGAAACGCACAGTTGGTGAACTGCTTCTAAATCTCCGATGGCGGCAATACTGTGATCGCCATGGCTATGCGTGAACCGAACGTTGTCGTTCTCGGTGGCGGATCATGGGGAACCACCGTCGCGTCGATCTGCGCGCGCCGCGGGCCGACGCTGCAATGGGTGCGTTCGGAGGAAACCGCCAACGACATCAACGACAACCATCGCAACACGCGCTACCTCGGCGAGGGTGTCGAACTGAGCTCGACGCTGCGCGCCACCAGCGATTTTGCCGAGGCCGCCAGCTGCGCCGACGTCGTCGTCATGGGCGTGCCGTCGCATGGCTTCCGCGGGGTCCTCACCGAACTGGCCAAGGAGCTGCGGCCCTGGGTGCCGGTCGTCTCGCTGGTCAAGGGGCTCGAGCAGGGCACCAACATGCGGATGTCGCAGATCATCGAGGAGGTGCTGCCCGGCCACCCGGCGGGCATCCTGGCCGGGCCGAACATCGCGCGCGAGGTGGGCGAGGGCTACGCCGCCGCGGCGGTGCTGGCGATGCCCGACCAACACCTGGCGACCCGGCTGTCGGGCCTGTTCCGCACCCGGCGGTTCCGCGTGTACACCACCGACGACGTCATCGGCGTCGAGTTGGCCGGCGCGCTGAAGAACGTCTACGCCATCGCCGTCGGGATGGGCTATTCGCTGGGGATCGGGGAGAACACCCGCGCGCTGGTGATCGCGCGTGCGCTGCGCGAGATGACGAAGCTCGGGGTGGCTATGGGTGGCAATCCCGACACCTTCCCCGGGCTGGCGGGGCTCGGTGACCTGATCGTGACCTGCACGAGCCAGCGCAGCCGCAATCGCCACGTTGGCGAACAGCTCGGCGCCGGCAAGCCGATCGACGAGATCATCGCCTCGATGAACCAGGTCGCCGAGGGCGTCAAGGCCGCCAGCGTGATCACCGAGTTCGCCAATGAGTTTGGCCTGAACATGCCCATCGCCCGCGAGGTCGACGCGGTGATCAACCACGGCTCGACCGTCGAGCAGGCCTACCGCGGCCTGATGGTCGAGGTTCCGGGGCACGAAGTCCACGGGTCGGGCTTCTGATTCGTCAACCAAACAGCTCGTAACGAAATTATTTGCATTCCATATGCGCCCGCGCGGTCGGCTTGACCCGCGCTTCGTCGCGCCAATACCGTCGAACGAGGCAGCCAGGCCCTGACGGCCGGATCGCGCAGTTGTAATCGCCTGTGCGCCAACAAGCTACGCCGTCGTAGCCAAGTGCAATTACGGGGCTCGGAACATTCCCCGCTTACACCCAACGAGTGGAAAGCGACCGATGCAAGACATTCAAATGGAACGCATACGATCCATCCTCCGACACGACCTGCCCTCGTCCCTGGTGGTTTTCCTGGTCGCACTGCCGTTGTCGCTGGGGATCGCGATCGCCTCGAACGCGCCGGTGCTGGCAGGGCTGATCGCCGCGATCGTGGGGGGAATCATTGTCGGGTCCCTCGGCGGATCGCCGCTGCAGGTGAGCGGTCCCGCCGCCGGCCTGACGGTGGTGGTCGCGGGCCTCATCTCCGACTTCGGTTGGGGCGTAACGTGTCTGATCACCGCCGCCGCGGGCGTGCTCCAGATTCTGTTGGGCCTCAGTCGTGTTGCGCGCGCCGCGCTGGCGATCTCACCGGTCGTCGTGCACGCCATGTTGGCCGGAATCGGGATCACCATTGCGCTGCAGCAGGCGCACGTCTTGCTGGGCGGAAAATCCAAAAGCACGGCCTGGCACAACCTGATCGGCCTGCCCGGCCAGATCATCGATGCACATCGGCCCGGGGCGCTGCTGGGCGCGCTGGTGATCGTCATCCTGATCGCCTGGCGCTGGGTACCGGCTCGGCTGCGCTTCGTGCCGGGACCGCTGGTGGCCATCGTTGCGGTGACGGTGATCTCGCTGGTCTTGCCGTTCCATGTGCGGCGGATCGAGATCGACGAGTCGCCGCTGAATGCGCTGCGGCTGCCCGACATTCCGCACGGCAACTGGGGCGCGGTGGCCATCGGCGTCATCACCGTCACGCTGATCGCCAGCGTGGAAAGCCTGCTGTCGGCGGTTTCGGTGGACCGGATGCACAATGGCCCGCGCACCAACTTCGACCGCGAGTTGATCGGGCAGGGCACCGCGAATTTCGTGTCGGGGACCATCGGCGGCCTTCCGGTAACCGGTGTAATCGTCCGCAGCTCAACCAATGTCAACGCGGGCGCCAAATCCCGCGCCTCCTCGATCATGCACGGCGTGTGGATCCTGCTGTTCACGGTTCCGTTCGCGGAACTGGTCGAGCAGATCCCGACGGCGGCGCTGGCCGGCCTGCTGATCGTCATCGGCATTCAGCTGCTGAAGCCGGCGCACATCGAAACGGCAATGAAGCACGGGGATCTCGCCGTCTACGTCGTGACCGCGGTCAGCGTCGTCTTCCTCAACCTGCTGCACGGGGTGATGATCGGGCTCGCCCTGGCCGTCGTGTTGACCGGATGGCGGGTGATCCGGGTCAAGGTCGAGGCCACGCCGGTGGGCGACGACTGGCGGGTGGTGATCGAGGGTCCGGCCTGCACCTTCCTCGCCCTGCCCCGGCTGACCCGCGTGCTGGCGTCCATCCCGACCGGAGCCCTTGTCACGGTGGACATTTCGACTCAGTACCTCGACCATGCCGCGCATCAGGCGATTACCGATTGGCAGCGCCAGTACGAGGCGACGGGCGGCACGGTGCGGATCGAGGGGTTGGCCGAGACCGGCGGGCGCACGGGTGATCTGGTCGAGCACCAAAGGCCCGAAGCCGCCGCCTGATTGGCTACTGCTGCCCCGGCGGCCCGTCCAAGCCAAGCAAGATGCCGCCGGTCCCGCCGACTCCGGGTGACTGCTTCACTGGGGCTTGTCCGGAACTTCCGCCGACGCCGCCGTTGCCGATCAGCTGTGCATTGCCGCCGTTGCCGCCGAAGCCACCGACAATCCCGCCGACACCGCCTTCGCCGCCGGCGCCGCCGTTGCCGATCAGCGCGCCCTTCCCACCGTTGCCGCCGTTGCCGGCATTCGCGATGACGGATTCGCCGCCGGAGCCCCCGGCTCCACCATCGCCGAATACCAAACCGGCGGCTCCGCCGTCGCCTCCGTCTCCTGCGCGGCCACCTGCCCCGCCGATCCCGCCGGCGCCGCCGTTCCCGCCCAGCAGGCCGCCAGCGCCGCCGGTACCCCCGTGACCGCCGAAGGCGAAGCCGGAGGTGGTCAGAGCGGCCCCGCCGGCACCGCCGGCGCCGCCGGACGCGAGGAACCCGCCCGCCCCGCCGGTTCCGCCGGATCCGCCGACTCCATCTCCGATCGAGTTTCCGAACGAGGCGCCGCCGGCGCCCCCGGCCCCGCCGGCGGCAAACAACCCCCCGGCACCGCCCGCGCCACCGTTGCCGCCAAGGTCGAGTGCCGAGCCGCCGGCGCCTCCGACGCCGCCGCGCGCAAACGCGCCGCCGGCCCCGCCCGGGCCACCGTTTCCTCCCGAGGCGGTGTTGCCGTTCGTTGCGCCGCCGTTCCCGCCGGCCCCGCCGGCGGCGAAGAGCCCACCGGCACCACCGGCTCCGCCGCTCCCGCCACTTAACCCGCTCGTCCCGAAACCGCCGATTCCCCCGGCGCCGCCGTGGCCACCGAGCAATCCGCCCGCCCCGCCGTTGCCGCCGTTGCCGGCGGCGTTGATCGCGCTTGAGGCCCCACCGACCCCTCCGGCGCCGCCGGTGCCACCGAAGAGTCCGCCCGCGCCGCCGTTGCCGCCGTTGTGACCGGATGAGCCGGATCCGCCCGCCCCGCCATTACCGATCAACCACCCGCCATCGCCGCCGTTCGCCCCTGAGCCCGGTGCGCCGTTGGCGCCGTTGCCGATCAACGGCCGCCCGGTGAGCAGCTGGCTGGGGGTGTTGATGACGGCGAGGATGTCTTTCTCGAGGATCTGCAGCGGGCTGGTGTTGGCCGCCTCGGCGAGGGCGTATTGCGCGCCGCCGGCGTTCAGCAGCTGAGTGAACTGCTGATGAAACGACGCCGCCTGGGCGCCGAGCGCCTGATAGGCCTGCCCGTATTCGGCAAACAGCGACGACACGGCCGCCGAGACCTCGTCAGCTCCGGCGGCGAGGATGTCCGTCGTCGGCGCGGCGGCGGCCGCATGCGCGGCGTTCAGCGTGTCGCCAAGGGTTTCCAAATCCCCGGCCGCCGAGGTAAACATCTCCGGAATCGCCACTAGCAAAGACATCGTTTCCTCCGACCTTCGGGACCAGGCGAGCGCGTGAGTCAGAGGTTAGGGGCGATCGGCGCCGAGCGAATCAGGGAATTCCCTATAGTTTCGGCGCCTACCCGCGCGCCATCGCCTCGAGCCGGCGGATGCGGTCCTCGATCGGCGGGTGCGTCGAGAACATCGAACCGATCCGCTCGCCCGCGCGGAACGGGTTGGCGATCATCAGGTGCGCCTGGCTGGCCAACTGCGGTTCGGGCGGCAGTGGTGCCACCTGAACCCCGCCCGAGATCTTGCGCAACGCCGACGCCAGCGCCAGCGGGTCACCCGTCAGCACGGCGCCCGACTCGTCGGCCTGGTACTCGCGCGACCGGGACACGGCCAGCCGGACCACGGTCGCGGCGATCGGGCCAAGCAACGAAACCAGCAGCAGTGCAAAGGGATTCTCGCCCTCGCGGTTTCCGCCGCCGAAGAACATCGCCATGTAGGACAGGGCGGTGATCACCGATGCCATCGCCCCGGCAATGCAGGAGATCAGGATGTCGCGGTTGTAGACGTGCGAAAGCTCATGGCCCAGCACGGCGCGCAGCTCCCGCTCGTTGAGGATCCCCAAAATGCCCGTGGTGCAGCACACCGCCGCGTTGCGCGGGTTGCGTCCGGTGGCGAACGCGTTGGGCGCGTTGGTGTCGCTGATGTACAGCCGCGGCATCGGCTGGTGCGCAGCCGTGGCCAGCTCGCGCACAATCCGGTACATCACCGGCGCCTGCAGCTCGGAAACCGGCTGCGCGTGCATGGCCCGCAGCGCCAGCTTGTCGCTGTTGAAGTACGTGTAGGCGTTCATGCCGATGGCGAACAGCACCGCCAGCCACATCGCCGTTCGGCCGAACAGCGAGCCGACAAACACGATCAACGCGGACATGCCGACCAACAGGGCGAAGGTCTTCAGCCAGTTGGCATGCGGATGCCAGGTCATCGATGTCCTCCTAAGGCATTACCTATCGCCCATTGAACGCCCAAAGAGGCGGTCGAGGTTCCGCTGACCCGCTAACCGTGCCGGCTCACCGTGTAATCGACCAGCGTCTGAAGGGCACGCCGCCCGGGGAGATCGGGCAATAGGTCCAGCTCCCGGCGCGCCTGCGCCGCGTACTGCACCAGGAAATCCTTCGCCTTGGCCATCCCGGGTGACGCCCGTAACAGCGCCAGAGCCTCGGCCACCGCCGCGTCGTCCTCGACGGGCCCGGACAACAGCTCGCGCAGCCTCGGCGCCTCGGGTCCCGTCTCCCGCAGCGCATAGAGCATCGGCAGGGTGTGCACCCCTTCGCGGATATCGGTCCCGGGCAGCTTGCCCGACTCGTCGGAGTCGCTGTCGATGTCGATGATGTCGTCGGAGATCTGGAACGCCGTGCCGACGACGCCGCCCAGGCGGCTCAGCCGCTCGACCTGGTCGGCGTCGGCGCCGGAGAACATCGCACCGAACTGCCCCGCCGCGGCTATCAGGCACGCCGTCTTCTCGTACACCACCTTCAGGTAGTGCTCGACCGGATCCGCCCCCTCCGCCGCCCCGCGACCCTCGCGCATCTGGCCGGTGACCAGCTGGGCGAACGTCTCGGCGATGAGCCGCACCGCATCCGGACCCAGCCGGGACACCAGCCGTGACGCCGTCGCGAATAGATAGTCACCGGCCAGGATCGCGACGTTGTTGCCCCAGCGTACGTTGGCGGTGGGCGTGCCCCGACGGACCTCGGCCTCGTCCATCACGTCGTCGTGGTAGAGCGTCGCCAGGTGCACCAGTTCGATGACCGCGCCGGCGATCGTCACCTCCGGGGCGTCCGGCTTGGGTCCGAGCTGCGCCGACAACACGGTGAACAACGGCCGGAACCGCTTGCCGCCGGCCTTGAACAGGTAGGTCAACGAGTCGGTCATCACCGCGTCCGCGCTGCGCAGCTCGGTGTCCATGAGCTGCTCGATCCGCCCGACACCGTCCCGCACGGTCGCGGCGAAAGCGGCATCTCCGAAGTCGATGCCCGCCACCACCGTCGCCGGAGTACTCACGCGACCAACATACTGGTGAGCGTGAACGTCGGAGCCGACCTGGTGGTCGTGGGCGCCGGACCTGCCGGTTCGGCCGCGGCCGCCTGGGCCGCCCGCGGGGGCACCGACGTGCTGGTCATCGATTCCGCCAGCTTCCCCCGCGACAAGGCCTGCGGCGACGGCCTGACCCCGCGCGCCGTCGCCGAGCTCGAACGCCTGGGGCTGGGCGACTGGCTCGACACCCGCATCCGGCACCGGGGCTTGAGGATGAGCGGATTCGGCGGCGAGGTGGAGGTCGACTGGCCGGGCCCGTCGTTCCCGTCCACCGGCAGCGCGGTGGCCCGCCTCGAGCTCGACGACCGGATCCGCAAGTGCGCCGAGGATTCCGGGGCGCGGATGCTGCTGGGCGTCAAAGCCGTTGCCGCGCATCATGACTCGTCGAGGCGGGTGGTATCGCTCAAGCTGGCCGACGGCACCGAGGTGGGATGCCGACGGTTGATCGTTGCCGACGGCGCCCGCTCGCCGCTGGGCCGCAAGCTGGGCCGGCGCTGGCATCAGGAGACGGTCTATGGCGTCGCCGCCCGCGGGTATCTGACCACCCCCCGCGCCGACGACCCGTGGCTGACGTCGCACCTAGAACTCCGCTCCCCGGATGGCGCCGTGCTGCCCGGCTACGGCTGGATCTTCCCCCTGGGCAACGGCGAGGTGAACATCGGCGTCGGGGCGTTGTCGACCTCGAAGCGGCCGGCCGACCTGGCGCTGCGCCCGCTGATCTCGTACTACGCCGACCTGCGCCGCGACGAGTGGGGCTTTTCCGGCGAGCCGCGGGCGGTGTCGTCGGCGCTGCTGCCGATGGGCGGCGCGGTCTCCGGCGTGGCCGGGCCGAACTGGATGCTGATCGGCGACGCTGCGGCCTGCGTCAACCCGCTGAACGGCGAGGGCATCGACTACGGCCTCGAGACGGGGCGGCTGGCCGCCGAGCTGCTGGACTGTGCCGACCTGTCGCGGGTGTGGCCGTCGCTGCTGCAGGACCACTACGCCCGCGGCTTCTCGGTGGCCCGCCGGCTGGCGCTGCTGCTGACCTTCCAGCGGTTCCTGCCCACCACCGGGCCGATCGCGATGCGCTCATCGCGGCTGATGACCATCGCCGTGCGGGTGATGGCCAACCTGGTCACCGACGACGACGCCGACTGGGTGGCGCGGGCCTGGCGTAGTGGCGGGCGGCTGTCGCGGCTGATGGATCGCCGAACGCCGTTCAGCTGAGTTCGGTTCGCGAGCTGGGGGTACCTCCCGCTTGCGGGGGAACGCAAAAGTCCCCATTTCGCAGCCGAATTGGAGGCTTTTGTGTCTGTTCGCCGTATCAACCCTATTGACATGTATCAACCTGATTGATATATCTAGGGCATGACTCAACCAACCGATTTCGAATTCGAAAGCGCCTATCGCGGCGAATCACCGTTCGGTGCGGGCGTGCGTCCGCCGTGGAGCATCGGCGCCCCGCAACCCGAGCTGGCCGCCCTGATCGAGCAGGGCAGGTTCCACGGCGACGTGTTGGACGTGGGCTGCGGGGAGGCCGCGATCTCGCTGGCGCTGGCCGAGCGCGGATACACCACGGTGGGGCTCGACCTCTCGCCCACCGCGATCGACCTGGCGCAGCGCGAGGCCGAGAAGCGGGGCCTGACCAACGTCACCTTCCAGGTGGCCGACATCAGCGACTTCACCGGTTTTGACGGCCGGTTCGGCACGATCGTCGACTCGACGCTGTTCCACTCGATTCCGGTCGAGGCACGCGAGGGGTACCAGCAGTCGATCCGGCGGGCCGCCGCACCGGGCGCCTCCTACTTCGCCCTGGTCTTCGACAAGGCCGCGATCCCCGAGGGCCCCATCAACGCCGTCACCGCCGACGAGCTGCGCGACGTGGTGGCCAAGTACTGGGTCGTCGACGAGATCAGGCCGGCGCGCATCTACGCCAACCTGCCCGAGGGCGCGGTCGTGGACCTGCCGTTCGTCGACGTGCGCGACGAGCCCGACGGCCGCAAGTCGGTGGGCGCCTGGCTGCTCTCCGCGCACCTGGGCTCCTAGAACAAACCCGGTGTATAGTCCGGCTAATGAAGGCTTCGAGGCTGGCTTCTCTCATCGCCATGGCGGGCGCCGCTGTCGCACTGGCGGCGCCCGCGCAGGCCGATGACTACGACTACGTGTTCAAGAGCACGGTCAACAAGTTCGGCGTGTACGGTCCGCAGGACCAGCTCGCCTGGTTGGCGAAGATCAGCTGTGAGCGGATCGGCCGGGGCGTGGACGGCGACCCGTACAAGTCGGCCACCTTCGTCCAGCGCAACCTGCCCCGGGGCACCACCGAGGGCCAGGCGTTCCAGTTCCTGGGCGCCGCGATCGACCACTACTGCCCCGACCAGGTCGGCTTCATCCAGCGGGCCGGCAGCTAGACGCGATCCGGCTTGTACCCGGCGTGCAACGCCACGATGCCGCCGGTCAGGTTGCGCCAGCGCACCGCCGACCACCCGGCCGCTGAAATTCGGTGCGCCAGCGTCGGCTGGTCGGGCCAGGCCCTGATCGACTCCGCGAGGTACACGTAGGCGTCGGGGTTGGACGACACCGCCCGCGCCACCCTCGGCAGCGCCCGCATCAGGTACTCCTTGTAGACGGTGGCGAAAAGCGCGTTGGTGGGCGTGGAGAATTCGCACACCACCAGCCGGCCGCCGGGCCGGGTGACGCGGAACATCTCGCGCAGCGCCGCCTGCTGGTCGGCCACGTTGCGCAACCCGAAGCTGATGGTGACCGCGTCGAACACCGCGTCGCCGAACGGCAGCTTGGTGGCGTCACCGGCGACCTTCGGCACCTGGCGACCCGCCCCCGCCGCGAGCATCCCGACGGAGAAATCCGCGGCCACGCACCACGCCCCGGATTTCCTCAGCTCCACGGTCGACACCGCGGTGCCCGCGGCCAGGTCCAGCACCCGCTGGCCCGGGCCGAGCCGCAGCGCCGAGCGGGTAGCCCGCCGCCAGTACCGGTCCTGCCCCAGCGACAGCACGGTGTTGGTCACGTCGTAGCGGCGGGCGACCCCGTCGAACATCGATGCGACATCCCGGGGGTTCTTGTCCAACGCCGCGCGGCTCACCGCCCCGACGCTACCGGGTCAATATTGTCGGTACCTTCGCTGGACGTGTTCCTGGCGGACCCGGATCTGCTCTCGGCGCTCCTCGGGAGTGACGGCGCGGGTGGTCGCCGGAAGGTGTTGACGCACGTCGGCCAGCGGCACCTTGGTGACCGTCGCCTTCGGCAATTGGGGCGGGGGCGTGGAGTACGTCCACCGCAGGGCCAGAAACCCGCCGCGGTGCCCAGCGGTGTCGAGCCAGTTCGGCACGCCGGGGTCGCGGTGGGCGACCACGTAGCGGAAGGTCCCGTCCGGGTCCGGCTCGGCCTGAAACCCGTTCAGGCTGCTGATGTGGTTGGCGTAATCGAGTGACTCGCCCCAGAGGTTCGACAGGTGAAAGCCCATGTAGGCCGGCGCCACCGGGACGGCGACCTCGATGAGCAGGGCCTCGTCTTGCTCGAGGTCGAATACGCCGCCGGAGTAGACGTTGGTGCTTTGCCCGCCGCCCATGGCGAGGTTGGCGAGCGCCGGCTCGTTGAGGGCGTTGCGCGGCATCAGGGTGAACCCGTCACCGTTCTTGTCGCCGTGCGCCTCCAACACCACGTCGTAGAACTCGTTCCAGAACCTCATCTGGTTTTCCACGATCGAGCCGACGCGACGGAGGTGATCGGCCGCCGCGGCCGGGTCGAGCGGCGCCGGGCTTTCGCCCTCCTTGCCCAGCTGCACGATGTGCAGCTCGGGTGATTCCTCGCGTTCCCAGTCGTGAAAGAGTATGCGCGCGATCAGAAATCGTGCCGTTTGGGTGCCGTCGTCCGTGGCCGTGGCGATGAAGTTGCCGGTGCGGCCGGCCGGCCGCCGGGGAGCCAGCAGGATCTCGAAGCGACCGTCGTCGTCGACGACGAGGTCGGCGAGGTCCAACGATCCGGTGACGGCGCGCCCGCCCGGGACGAGCTCGGCGAGGCTGCCGGTGTCGCCGGCGTACACGGTGTGGGCCTCAAAGATGATGTACTGCGGGGCCTTTCGGCGGTCTCCGACGGCGAGCCGGCCGCGCACCCGGTAGTCCTTGGCGCCGTCGATGGCGGCCGAAAGGTACAGGGCGTCGGCGTTGTCGATGGTGGCCTTGTCGAGTGGTTGGATGGCGCGCCGGAAATACGGGAACTCGGGATCCTCGAAGAACGCCCGCTCGATGGCGCTGAACACGAAGCCGAGCAGGTAGCGGTGCCCCTCCGCCAGGCCCTGTTCGGTCGGCGGTGGCGCGTGCAGCTCGTCGGAGTCGACGGCGTCGCGGGCCCGGTTGAGGGCGTCGATCATGTCCGCCCAGGCCGCGCGGAGTTCGACCCGGGTCGATTCAGTGGACATTCGCGTCCTCTCCTTCGGTGTCCCACTGGTATTCGTCGAACAGGGCGGCCAGGCGGGTGTGGATCTCGCGGGGGTCGAGGCCGAATTCCTCGAGGCTGTAGCGGTGGGCCGATTCGTGCCCACCGCCCGCCGACCGGAATGCCTTGGCGGCCTTCGGTCCCAGGTCGAGCTCCAGTTCCCGGTAGATGCGGCGCATGGTGTCCTCGGGTTGCGCGATCAGCTCGCGATAGTCGACGACGACCGAGCGAACCTCGGGGTGCCTGGCCAGAACGTCAAGCGGGCGTTGGTAGGTGTCGAACGATTGATCGGCCAAGACGCGCAGCGACTTCGCGATCAGGCGTTCGTCGCGCCCGCGCAGGCCCCATTCGGTCTTCAGCATCTTGAGCAGGCTCGGGATCGTCTCGTCGGGATTACGCATGGGCACAATGAATCTCGCGTCGGGGAATGTCTCGATCAGGGATTCGACGCGCCCGCAGAAGGTGGGGTTCTTGCTGAGGTGTGTGCCGCCGCCGTTGAGCGCGATTTGTCGCCGGACGCATTCGGAGTAGAAGTCCATCACCCGGCGCCGCTTGCGTTCGGGCCATTGGTCGACGTGGTAGAAGTCGAGCTCACCCATGAAGGGGAATATCACGATCCAGAAGCCCGAGCACAGCGACCAGGTGAGAAAGAAGTCGTCCTCTTCGGGGACGAAGAAGCCGGTCTTGTGCATGTCGTCGGTCGCGGCGAACCGTTGCTCCTCGATCTCGTCGAGGCGGTGGCGCAGACGCCTGCCGAACACCGCGGCATCGACCCGAAACAGCAGGCGCAGCAACCGCTTTTCCAGCAGCGACGGGAAGAACAGCTCGTACATCAGGGCATAGCTGAACTGGGGGTCGGCGGCCATCAGCCGATGCAGGTAGGTCGTGCCGCTTCGGGCGTGCCCGATGCAAAACGTCGGCCCGGTCACCCGCGTGCGGCGCAGTGTTGGGAAGAGGATCGGGTCGAGGGCGAAGCACACGGCGTGGATGGCGGCGACGAGCGGAACGCCGAGGAGGAATGCGAAGTAGCGCGACCAGCGCTTCGACGCCGGTGGATCCCGGCGCAACAGCCCGAGCATCGTCCGGTAATTGGGCCAGTCGAAGTAGAAGCGCGTGCCCGGCATGAAACCTCCTCAGCGCGAGCTGATTTCGGGCAGGCTATCGCCATATATTTGACATTGTCAAGTATATCTTTGATACCGTGACGGCTGTGACGTACGCGCCCAAGCTGGACTCCGTGGATTCCATCAGCGCTGCGCTTTCGCGAGTGGTGCGGCTCAGCGTGAGTCGTTCGGCGTTCGCGCGGCAGGCGTCGGCGGCGGACACCGAGCTGTCACAGCCGTCGTACATGCTGCTGCGCGTGTTGATCGATGAGGGACCCCTGCCGATCGGGCGCCTGGCGACCATGGCGCACATGGACGTCGGGATGGCCACTCGCCGGGTGCGGGCGCTGGCCGACGCGGGGCTGGTGACGCGGCGCGCCGATCCGGGAGACGGGCGCGTATCGGTGATCGCGACGACGCCGGACGGCGAACGCGCCGCGGGATCGCTGCACGAGGTGCGACGGGAGCACCTGGCCCGGGCGCTTTCGGGTTGGTCGGCGGCCGAGCTCCAGCAGTTCGACCGGCTGTTGACGAAGTTCCTCGAGGACACGACGAAGACACCGATCAAGGCCTAGCGGCTCCGCGGGAATGGGACGCCGGTGAATGCGTTATAGGGCTGCGTGAGCGAAAAAGTTTGGTTTATCACCGGTACATCACGAGGCTTCGGACGAGACTGGGCGATCGCCGCGTTGGAGCGCGGCGACAAGGTCGCCGCGACGGCACGCAACATTGCGACGCTGGATGACCTGGTCGACAAGTACGGCGACGCGCTGCTGCCGATTCAGTTGGACGTCACGGATCGCGACGGGGACTTCGCGGCGGTCAAGCGGGCCCACGATCACTTCGGGCGCCTGGACATCGTCGTGAACAACGCCGGCTACGGCCACTTCGGGTTCATCGAGGAGCTGTCCGAGCAAGAGGCGCGTGCCCAGATCGAGACCAACGTGTTCGGCGCGCTGTGGGTGACCCAGGCGGCGTTGCCGTACCTGCGCGAGCAGCGCAGCGGGCACATCATCCAGGTGTCCTCGATCGGCGGCATCGTCGCGTTCCCGTTGGTCGGCATCTACCACGCGTCGAAGTGGGCGCTGGAGGGCTTCTCGCAGGCGCTGGCCCTGGAGGTCGCGCCGTTCGGCATCCACGTCACGCTCGTCGAGCCGGGGGGCTTCGACACCGACTGGGCGGGAGCGTCGGCCAAGCACTCCGAGCCCCTGCCGGCATACGACGAGGTTCGCGCCGCCGTCCTGGCTGAGCGCAGCAAGCGATGGGCCAGCCCTGGCGACCCGTCCGCCTCGGCGGCCGCGCTACTAAAGGTGGTGGACGCCGACGAGCCGCCACTGCGGGTGTTCTTCGGCGCCAGCCCGCTGCAAACGGCGAAGGCCGATTATGAGAGCCGGCTACGCAATTGGGAGCAGTGGCAGTCCGTCGCGGAGTTGGCGCAGGGGTAGCTCACTGCCCCTGCGCGTAGCGTTTCGCGAACATCCGCCGCCGGGCGAAGGGCGACAGCACGGCCTCGTAGTGGCCGAGCAGCTCGTCGCAGATGACCGGCCAGCTGCGCCCGAGCACGCTGCGCCGCGCGGCCGGCGCGTAGCGGTGACGTTCGGCGATCAGGTGCTCGACCGCGTCGGGTAGGCGCGCCTCGAATTCGTTGACTTCCAACAGCAGACCGGTGCGGTACGGGGCGACGAGGTCGCGCGGTCCCCCGGCGTCGGGGGCGATCACCGGCAGTCCCGATGCCAGCGCCTCCTGCACGACCTGGCAGAACGTCTCGTGCTCACCGGGATGCACGAAGACGTCCATGCTGGCGTACGCGGCGGCAAGTTCCTCGCCGTACAACGCGCCGGTGAAAACCGCTGTGGGCATGGCGGATTGCAGTTTCGCTTGGTCGACGCCGTCGCCGACGATGACGACCTGAACGGAATCGTTGGCGTTCAGCGCGACCAGCCGCTCGACGTGCTTCTCCGGGGCGAGCCGGCCCACGAACCCGACGATCGGCTTGCCGGCCGGCGACCACCGCCGCCGCAGCGCCTCGTCGCGCCCCGACGGCGCGAACCGCAGCACGTCGACGCCGCGCGCCCACCGGTGCACACGCGGGAACCTATGGGCGACAAGCGAATCCATCGTCACGCTGGACGGCGCCAGCGTACGGTCGGCCAGGCTGTGCAGGTGACGAAACCAGGCCCACGCCGCACGCGTCGTCATCGGAATGCCGTAGCTCTCCGCGAAACCCGGGACGTCCGTCTGGTACACCGCGACCGTCGGCACGCCCAGCCAGCGGGCCGCCTTCACCCCGCCGTACCCGAGCAGCGCCGGCGAAGCCAGGTGCACCACGTCGGGATCGAATCCCCGTAGCACGCTCACCATTCGGGGCATGGGAACCCCGAGCGGCAACGTGGTCACCTTGGGGAACATTCGCGACGGCACCCGATGCACCCGGATGCCGTCGTGAATGCGGTCCGCCCGCGGCTGACCCGGCGGGTTGTCGGGGGCGATGACTAGGGCTTCGTGGCCGGTGCGACGCAGGTGCTCCAGGACACGCAGCACTGAGTTACTGACGCCATTGACATTGGGGAGGAAGGACTCGGCGACGATTGCAACGCGCACGACACCACGATCTCAGCGTCGCCTGTCGATTAGGTTGCCTCCGGGAATACGTCGTGCGAAATTTGCTGGTCGGGCGCCGCGGCGCGGCGGTCCAGCCACCTGTCCAGCAGCGCAAGCCCAGTCAGCGCGGCCGCGGCGACCAGCCAGGCCACCACCGCGATGGATCCCGCGGGAATGATCGCCAGCCCGGCGTTGCGGTGCTGGACCCTAACCAGATTCGGGTCGTTCTTGTTGTATTCGACGTAGATCCGCATGCCGGTGGCCAATTCGGACGGATACAGCACGCCGAGCTCGGGCCGGTAGGTGACGCGGTCGGGTGTGACGAATTCGATGGTGGAGCGGCGTGGCCCGGCGCTGAGCACCTCCGCCTGCGCCACCCCCATGTGATGTCGGATCGCAAGGTCGTCACGCCACGCCCCGGCCACCAGTAGCAGCGACTGCAACGTCACCAGGCCGGTGACGATCAACACCGCGATCCGCAACCAGCGCAACGCAATCCTGGCCCGCGTTTTCGGGGGCGAGTCGCTGCGTCCATGAATGAGTATGTGCAGCAACGCTTTTAGTTTGATCACAGGGCAGCCTTGATGGCCGCGTGCAGTTGCCGCAGCGACGAGCGGTCCGCCTTGACCTCGAGCACCCGCATGCCCGCCGCCGGGTCGTCGAGGGCCGCGGCAAGCTCGTCGACCTCGATCTGGCGGCTCTCGACGTGATAGGCGCGGCACAGCGCGCCGACGTCGACGTCGTGCGGGGTGCCGAAGATCCGCGAGGACACGTCGGAGAACCTCGGGTCGCCCTGCTCGAGCAGTTCGAAGATGCCGCCGCCGTTGTCGTTGGACACCACGATCGTCAGCCGCTGCGGCGTCGGCTCGGTGGGGCCGATCAACAGGCCGGAGCTGTCGTGCACGAAGGTCAGGTCGCCGATCAGCGCCACGGTGCGTCCGTCATGCGCTAAAGCCGCCCCGATCGCGGTGGATACCGTGCCGTCGATGCCGGCGACCCCGCGGTTGGACCGCACCTTGATGCCGTGGGTGTTCAGGCCCACCAGCGCCGCGTCGCGGACCGGGTTGGACGCGCCGAGCACCAGCTGGTCACCGGGGCGCAGCGCGTCGGCCACGGCCGCGGCGACGTGCAGCCCGGTGGTCAACGGGTGCGCCTCGAGCTGCTCGCGGACGGCCCGGTTGGCGTGCCGGTTCAGCTCCGCGCACCGGTGCAGCCACGCCGGGTGCGGCTCGCCGGTGGTGACCGCCCGCGTGCCGGTGGCCTGCGAGTTTCCGGAGACGTCGGGCCAGCGGGGACCGGTGGTCAGCGCGTAGACCGGCACCTGCGGGTCGGCCAGCAGCGCGGACACCGGCCGGTGCAGCGTCGGGCGCCCCAGCATGATCACCTGCTTCGGGCGCAGCAGCGGCAGCGTCAGCGGGTGCAGCGGGTTGGGCACCGGGCGGCCGGAAAATGAGGTCGGCTCGGCGACGGTGGGCAGCAGCTCGAGGTTGGGGTGCGTGCCCGCGCCGTGCCCCGCGATGACGACCGTGTCGGGCGACAGGTCGATCTCCAGCGGTTGGTCGAACGTGACGGGCGGAGTGTAGGTCCAGGGCCTGCCGCCGGGCCGGCCCTGCGGGACCACGGCGCCGTGGGGTTCGCGATCGGGCACCAACGGTTCGCGCAGCGGGATGTCGAACTGCACCGGGCCGGCGTTGGCGGTGCGAGATCCGGTGGCGGCGGCCAACACTCGGCAGGTGGCCGATCGCCAGGTGGCGTTGAGCGAATCCATCCGCTCGGGCGCGCCCTCGGCCAGGCCCAGGCTGATGGTGGCGCGGACCTGGGTGCCGAAGTAGCCCAGCTGCTCCATGGTCTGGTTGGCGCCGGTGCCCAGCAGTTCGTAGGGCCGGTTGGCCGACAGCACGATCAGCGGCACCCGGGCGTAGTTGGCCTCGACCACGGCGGGGCCCAGGTTGGCCACGGCGGTGCCCGACGTCATCGCGACGCAGACCGGCGCGCCCGCCGCGATCGCCAGCCCGATGGCCAGGTAGCCGGCGGTGCGCTCGTCGATGCGGACGTGCAGCCGCAGGCGTCCGGCGCGGTCGGCGTCCTGCAGCGCGAATGCCAGCGGCGCGTTGCGTGACCCGGGGCACAGCACCACGTCGCGGACACCGCCGCGGATCAGCTCGTCAACGACGACGCGGGCCTGGGTCGTCGAGGGGTTCACTCCTACAGCGTGTCACAACCGGCCGGCACGGCCGTCTACCAGTGGCTTCAGGCTCGTACGGTCGCGAAGAACTGCAGCGCCGCGGTGTTGACGGCCTGCGGCCGCTCCAAAAATCCGAGATGGCCGGCGTCGGGGATCTGCAGGTAGCGGCCGTTTGGCATGGCGTCGGCGACCTCCCGTCCCAGGTAGGCCGGCGTCACGATGTCGTCGGCGAAGCCCATCACCAGCACCGGCGCCGCGATGCTGCGGTAGGCGGACAGTCGGTTGGTCTGCGGGGAGACATACATCTGGGTGCGCAGTCCCGGGGTCTGCTTGACCGGCCAGGTGCAAAACATCGCGATCCAGTCGTCGACGGCAGCGTCGTCGTTGAGTGTCTTGCGCGAAAAGCTTTCCAGCAGACGGTTTCTCGCGTCGAGCAGGGGCGGCACCGTGACCCCGGAGGCGTGCAGCTCGACCTCGGCCTCGTGGAAGAACTGGCGCGCACGGTCCAGGCGGCCCCGGGTCGCCATCAGCACCGCCGAGCTGACCAGCTCGGGCCGCGCCACCATGAGTTCCTGCGCGATGAACGCGCCCATGGACACCCCGACGACCCGCGCCGGGGCGGCGCCCAGCGATTCGATCAGCGCGGCGGTGTCGGCGACCATGGTCTGCGTCGTGAATCCCTCGGCGTTTTCCGTGTCGCCGACCCCGCGGTTGTCGAAGGTGATGCAGCGGTACCCGGCCGCCAGAAAGGCCGGGACCTGATGCGGGTGCCAGGTGCGCCCGGCGCCCCCGCGGCCGGCGATGAAGACGACGGGCTCACCGGAGCCGCGGTCGTCGTAAGCCAGATTGATCATCCGGACGACGGTACAAGCAGCGGATGGCAGGCCCTGACCCGGTCGATCCACCACTGCCGCCGCTCGGGTGGCGCGGCCAGCGCCCGCAGCCGCGCCGGGTCCGGTGTGACCGGCCCGACCGGCAGGTAGCCGTCGACGGGCGGGGCGACGTCTGCGACGTCCTCCACGAAGAGCCCGCCGGTGCCCAGCCCGCAGGCATGGCCGAGTTGCGGCAGGGCGGCGGCGGCGGTCAGGCCATGGCTGATGCCGACCGCCGAATCCAGCGCGCTGGAGACCACGACGGGGATGTGGATCTGGGCGGCGATGGCCAGCAGGGCCGAAATCCCGCCCAGCGGAGCGACTTTCAGCACCGCGATGTCGGCGGCGCCGGCGCGGTCCACGGCCAGCGGGTCGTCGGCCTTGCGGATGCTTTCGTCGGCCGCGATGGGCACGTCGACCTGAGCGCGCAGGGCGGCGAGTTCGCCGACCGTCGCGCAGGGCTGCTCGAGGTACTCCAGCGGGCCGTCGGCCGTCAGGGCGGCCGCCGCCGCTGCGGCTTCCTCGACGCTCCAGCCGCCGTTGGCGTCCACCCGGACGGTGGCGACCAGCTCGCGGGCCGCGTTGACCCGCGCCACGTCGTCGGCCAGGGTCTGCCCCGGCTCGGCGACCTTCACCTTGGCCGTGCGCGCCCCCGGAAACCGGGCCAGCACGTCGCCGACCTGGGCGGCGGGGACGGCCGGCACGGTCGCGTTGATCGGGATGCGGTCCCGGCGCGCCGGCGGCGGCGGCAGGTACGCGCCCTCGACCGCCGACGCCAGCCAGTGCGCGGCCTCGCGCGGCTCGTATTCGACGAAGGCGCCGAACTCGCCCCACCCGGCGGGACCCTCGATCAGCGCGAGTTCGCGGGTGGTGATGCCGCGGAAGCGCACCCGCATCGGCAGCGCGACCACGTGCAGGCGGTCCAGCACGTCCTCGAGCGCGGGTATCACTGGCCGTAGACCTGGCGGCCCGCCAGATACGTCGCGCGCACCTCGAGGTCGGCGATCTCTTCGGGCGGCACCGTTCGGGGGTCGGCCGACAGCACCACCAGGTCGGCGTACTTGCCGACCTCCAGCGAGCCGATGACGTCGTCGGAGAACAGCTGCCAGGCGGCGTCGATGGTCTGCGCGCGGATCGCCTGTTCGACGGTCAACCGCTCCTCGGGCGCCAGCACCCGGCCGCTGGGCGCCGTGCGGGTCACGGCGACGCTGATATTGCGCAGCGGCTCCTCGGGCGTCACCGGCGGATCGTTGTGCAACGAGATCCGCATGCCGCTGGCCACCGCGGAACCCGCCGGCATCCAACGGGATCCGCGCTCGGGGCCGAACAGTCCGTCGACGATGACGTCGCCCCAGTAGTGGATCTGGTCGACGAAGATGCTGCAGGTGACGCCGAGGTCCGCGGCCCGTCGAAGTTGCTCGGGCCGGATGGCGCCGACATGTTCGAGGCGTAGCCGGTGGTCGTCGCGCGGGTGCCGCTTGAGCGCGTCCTCGTAGACGTCCAGGATCGTGTCGACGCCGGCGTCGCCCTGCACGTGGCAGGCCATCTGCCAGCCCGACGGGTAGTAGGCGCCGACGATCTCGGTGAGCTGTTCGGCGGTGTAGTTGGCGCAGCCGCAGGAACCGGGCGGCACCCCGATGGTGCGGGTGGCGTCGGTGTCCAGGTACGGGAACGACAGGGCGATGTTGCCGATCCACGGCGAGCCGTCGACCCAGATCTTGATGCCGACCTGGCGCAGCATGTCGTCGCCCTGGCCCGGGGTCGCGGCGGTGGACATCTGCGGGTTGGACACCTCGTAGGTGCGCAGCCGCACCGTCAGCCGGTCGCGCAGCTGCTCGATCAGGGGCCCGAAGTTCGGGTCGAACGCCATCTCCGAACAGCTGGTCAGCCCGGCCCGGTTGAGCCGGGCGCACTCGGCGAGCAGCATCGCCGGGTAGCTGTCGGCCTGGATGGCGCCGCCCAGCAGGGGAAACACCGCGGCGATTTCCTCGGCGGTGCCGTCGAGTTCCCCGTCGGCGGCGCGACCGTATTTGGCGCCCTTGGGGTCAGGGGTGTCCCGCGTCAGTCCGTTGAGGCGGGCGGCGCGCGAATTGAAGAAGGCCTTGTGACCGGAATTGTGGATGATCACCAGCGGCCCGTCGGGGGCGATCTCGTCGAGCCACGCCAACGTCGGCTGCGGGAGCCCGGGCTGCAGCAGGGCATCCCAGCCGTTCAGGTAGGCGCCGGCCGGTCCCCGTGCGGCGGCCTCCCCGCGGATCGCGGCGACGACGTCGTCGGCCTTGGGGACGGTGACCGGCCGGATGTCGACGATCCGGTCCGACAGCGCCACGGCCTCCATGAGCGGATGGCCGTGCGCCTCAACGAATCCCGGCATGAGGCAGCCGTCTCCGATTTCGACGCTTTGGGTGCCGGGGCCGATGTACGGCTCGACCTCTGCGCGGGTGCCGACGGCGACGATCCGGCCGCCGGCCACGGCCAGCGCCTCGGCCGTGGGCCGCGCGTCGTCGACGGTCAGCACGGTCCCGGTGACGACGAGGTCTGCGACGGCCATGAGCACGAATGCTACGGGTCGGAGGGTCCGGCCCAGCCGAATTGCAACACGTTCTAGTCTTGCCCCTATGAGTGACAACGACCTGTTGCGCAACCCGACCCACAACGGCCACCTTTTGGTGGGGGCGCTCAAGCGCCACAAGAACCGGCCGGTGCTGTTTCTCGGCGACACCACGCTGACGGGTGGTCAGTTGGCCGAGCGGATCAGCCAGTACACGCAGGCGTTCGAGGCGTTGGGCGCCGGCACCGGTGTCACCGTCGGGCTGCTGTCGCTCAACCGCCCCGAGGTGCTGATGATCCTCGGCGCGAGTCAGACCCAGGGTTATCGGCGCACCGCGCTGCATCCGCTCGGCTCGCTCGACGATCACGCGTACGTGCTCACCGACGCCGGGGTGAGCTCGCTGATCATCGACCCCAACCCGATGTTCACCGAGCGTGCGCTGGGCCTGCTGGAGAAGGTGCCGTCGCTCAAGCAGATCCTGACCATCGGCCCGGTGCCCGAGGCGTTGAGCGGGGTGGCGGTCGATCTGTCGGCCGAGGCGGCGAAGTACGAGCCTAAGCCGTTGGTGGTCGCCGACCTGCCGCCGGACAACATCGGCGGCCTGACCTACACGGGCGGCACGACCGGCAAGCCCAAGGGCGTGATCGGGACCACCGGGAACATCGCCGCCATGACGGCGATCCAACTCGCCGAGTGGGAGTGGCCCGAACACCCGCGCTTCCTGATGTGCACGCCGCTGTCGCACGCCGGCGCGGCATTCTTCACGCCCACGGTCGTCAAGGGCGGCGAGATGGTGGTGCTGAGCAAGTTCGACCCGGCCGAGGTGCTGAAAGTCATTGAAGAGCAACGCATTACGGCGACCATGCTGGTGCCGTCGATGCTCTACGCGTTGATGGACCACCCCGATTCGCGCACCCGCGACCTGTCGTCGCTGGAGACCGTCTACTACGGCGCCTCGGCGATCAACCCGGTGCGCCTGGCCGAGGCGATCCGGCGGTTCGGCCCGATTTTCGCCCAGTACTACGGGCAGTCCGAGGCCCCGATGGTGATCACCTACCTGGCCAAGGCCGACCACGACGAGAAGCGGCTGACGTCGTGCGGGCGCCCGACCCTGTTCGCCCGGGTGGCGCTGCTGGGTACCGACGGTAAGCCGGTGCCGCAGGGTGAGCCGGGCGAAATCTGTGTCAGCGGGCCGCTTTTGGCCGGCGGCTACTGGAATCTGCCCGACGAGACGTCGAAGACCTTCAAAGACGGCTGGCTGCACACCGGGGACATGGCCCGCGAGGACGAGGACGGCTTCTACTTCATCGTCGACCGGGTCAAGGACATGATCGTCACCGGCGGCTTCAACGTGTTCCCCCGCGAGGTCGAGGACGTGATCGCCGAGCATCCGGCCGTCGCGCAGGTGTGTGTGGTCGGCACGCCCGACGAGAAGTGGGGCGAGGCCGTCACAGCCGTGGTGGTGCTGCGCGCCGACGCGCCGCGCGACGACGACGCGATCGACGCGATGACCGCCGAGATCCAGGCCGCGGTCAAGGACCGCAAGGGCTCGGTGCAGTCACCCAAGCGGGTGGTGGTCGTCGACGCGCTGCCGCTGACCGGGCTGGGCAAGCCGGACAAGAAGGCCGTGCGGGCGCAGTTCTGGGAGGGCGCCGGCCGCGCGGTGGGCTAGTTCTTTCGCCGAGCGCCCGGTAGGCCGGGCAGTCGACTCCGAGCGCCCGGCTGGCCGGGCAGCGACGAGTTAGGCGGACACGCCCGCGACCAAAAGGTCCAGCATGCGGGCTGTCTGCTCGGGCGAACCGCTGGCCAGAAAGATGCCGATGAGGCTCGACACGACGTCGTCGGCCTGCACGTCGGCGCGCAGGGTCCCGTCGCCTGCGCCCGCCCGCAGCAGCGTGTCGACGGCGCCGACGATGCTGTCGCGGGTCTGGCTGGGCTGCATGGCGCCGGAGGCGAAGATCGCGTGCAGCGACTCCGCCATCCCGCGCTTGGCGGCCACGAAGCTCGCGTAGCGGTCCATCCAGCGACGCAGGGCGGTCTTGGGCGGATGGCGTTTGAGTTGGTCTTCGGCGGCCGCGGCCACTTCGGCGAGCTCGGCCCGGAAGATCGCCTCGACGAGCGCCTCCCTGTTGGGGAAATGCCGGTACAGCGTGCCGATCCCGACGCCCGCGTCGCGCGCGATCGATTCCAGCGACACCGGCCGGCCGTCCGCGGTCGCGAACGCCGCGGTCGCCACCTGGAGCAGCTTTTCGCGATTCCGGCGGGCGTCGGACCGGGTGGACTCGACCAAAGCGGAGGTTCCTCCGGTTCTGCTAGGCTCAGATAAGCGGAGGGTCCTCCGCATTCCTATCCAGTGTGGCACGAGGAGCACCATGACGGACAAATCCCAGCCCGGCGGCGTCGGCGACATCGGCAAGTCGACGGTCGCCCGCATCGGCTACGGCGCCATGCAACTGTTCGAGGCGGTCTCCGACGAGGACGCCACCGCGGTGCTGCGTCGCGCGGTCGAACTCGGCGTCAACCACATCGACACCGCGTCGTTCTACGGCCCGGGCGAGGTGAACCGCCGGATCCGCGCGGCCCTGGCCCCCTACCCCGAAGACCTCGTCATCGTCAGCAAGGTCGGCGCCCGCTACACCGGCGAACAACCCATGCCCCTGACCGCGGCGCAGCGGCCCGCCGAGTTGCGCGCCGCCGTGGAGGACGACCTGCGCCAGCTGGGCCTGGATTGCGTCCCGGTGGTCAACCTGCGGCGCATGGACCTCGGGCCTTCGGCGGCCGCCGCGGGCGACCAGGAGGTCGACCTCGACGACCAACTCGCCGAGATGATCGCGCTGCGTGACGAGGGCAAGATCGGTGCGATCGGCATCAGCAGCGTGCCGCTCGACGTGGTGCGCCGGGCCCTGCCCGCGGGCATCGTCTGCGTGCAGAACGCCTACAGCCTCCTCGACCGCTCGCAGGAGGCCACCCTCGACCTGTGCAAGGGGGAGGGCATTGCGTGGGTGCCGTACTTCCCGTTGGGGTCGGCGTTCCCGGGCCTGCCCAAGGTCACCGACCACCCGGTGGTGGTCGAGGTCGCCGGCGAATTCGGCGCTACGCCAGCTCAAATCGGGCTGGCATGGCTGCTGGCCCACTCCCCCAACACATTGCTCATCCCAGGGACGCGATCGGTGGCTCACCTCGAGGAGAACCTCGGCGCCGGGGACATCGCGCTGGGTGCCGACGTACTCGCGCGGCTCGAGGCGCGACCCGGCGGGTAACGTCGCTGCCGTGGGCAGCGTCGAACGGGTCCGGCCGCCGTGGTGGCTGAAGCCGGCAAACAAGCTCTTTATCCGGATGTCGCGGCTGGGAATGAGTTTCGGGGGCGAGAGCCCGGTCGTGCTGACGGTGAAGGGGCGCAAGTCCGGCCGCGACCGGTCGACACCGGTGACCCCGATGACGGTCGACGGGCACGAGTTCGTCGTCGCCGGGTTTCCCGGCGCCGACTGGGTCGCCAACGCGCGCGCCGCCGGGCAGGCGACGGTGGCCCGCGGGCGGCGCGTCCAAAAGGTGCGGATGGTGGAGTTGCCGCCGGACGACGCGCGGCCGATCCTGCGCGCCTTCCCGACCGAGGTGCCCACGGGCGTCGGCTTCATGAAGCGGGCGGGACTCGTGATCGACGGTCGCCCCGAGGAATTCGAAGCCCTGGCCGGCCGGTGCGCGGTGTTCCGGCTGGACCCGGTGTAGTCGCGATGCGGCGGGTGCTGTTGGTGGTGACGCTGCTGGTCGCCGCGTTGGGCGTGCCCCCGGCGCGGACTTTCGCCGCGACGGGCTGCGCGCCCGGCGGCGACCCACCTCCGTCCGGCGCCGCACAACGCAAGGTCGGCGATCTCGACTGGGACGGCCAGCCGGACACGTTGTGGGTCGGGCAGTTTCGCGACGGCGGCCGCACCGCCCGAGTCGCCGGCGTCACGACGGCGAGCGGCGCGAACTCCGGCGTAGAGATCGCCTCGGCGAGCCCAATCCCGTTGAGCGCCTTGGCGATCGACGCACAACAAGACGGGCAGCACCAGATCATCGTCAGCGACGGCCGCAGCGCGCGCCTCTACGTGTTCGCCGACTGCCGACTGCAGGCCGCCGCCGACAACCAGGGCGCGCCGTTCCTGTTCGACCTGGCGAACCTGCGCGGCAACGGCACCGGAATCGGCTGCAGCGACCTCGGCCCACCGTCGCCCGGCCGGCACCTGGTCGGGCTGCAGGCCTTGAACCAGGACGGCCAGTGGACGGTGCGGCGCACCGAGATCAACCTCAACGGCACGCTGGCTACCATCGGGAAGTCCGACACCGTGGCGGCCACGTCCGCGCAGGACCCCGCGGTGGTCTCGGCGCAGACCATCAGCTGCGGCGACCTTTCCATCAGCAAGGACGGAGTTCAACAGCCTTGAGTGACAACCCATTTGACGCGCAGGCCTGGCGACCCGTCGACGGATTCAACGACCTGACCGACATCACCTACCACCGCCACGTCACCGACGCCACGGTTCGGGTGGCGTTCGACCGCCCCGAGGTGCGCAACGCGTTCCGCCCCCATACCGTCGACGAGCTCTACCGGGCGCTGGACCACGCCCGCATGTCCCCCGACGTGGGCGTGGTGCTGCTGACCGGCAACGGCCCGTCGCCCAAGGACGGCGGCTGGGCGTTCTGCTCCGGCGGCGATCAGCGCATCCGCGGGCGGTCGGGCTATCAATACGCGAGCGGGGAGACCGCCGACACCGTCGACGCCGCCCGCGCCGGCCGGTTGCACATCCTCGAGGTGCAGCGGCTCATCCGGTTCATGCCCAAGGTGGTCATCTGCCTGGTCAACGGGTGGGCCGCCGGGGGCGGGCACAGCCTGCACGTGGTCTGCGACCTCACCCTGGCCAGCCGCGAGCACGCGCGCTTCAAGCAGACCGACGCCGACGTCGGCAGCTTCGACGGCGGCTACGGCAGCGCGTATCTGGCCCGTCAGGTGGGCCAGAAGTTTGCCCGCGAGATCTTCTTCCTGGGCCGGCCCTACACCGCCGAGCAGATGCACCACATGGGTGCGGTCAACGAGGTCGTGGACCACGTCGACCTCGAACGCACCGGCATCCAGTGGGCGGCCGAGATCAACGCGAAATCCCCTCAGGCGCAACGCATGCTGAAGTTCGCGTTCAACCTGCTCGACGACGGGCTGGTGGGCCAGCAGCTGTTCGCCGGCGAGGCCACCCGGCTGGCCTACATGACCGACGAGGCCGTGGAGGGCCGCGACGCGTTCTTGGAGAAGAGGCCGCCGGACTGGAGCGCGTTCCCGCGCTACTTCTAGGCGGCCTCGGGCCGCCGCCTAGACTCCGCACGTGAGCAAGAGCCCCCTCAGCAGATTCAGAGACCAGCTGGTGCTGGCGACCATGCGACCGCCCGCGTCGCCGCAGATACTGGTCAACCGGCCCGCGATCAAGCCGGTCGACCTCGACGGCAAGCGGATCCTGCTGACCGGGGCGTCGTCGGGCATCGGCGAGGCAGGGGCCGAACAGCTGGCCCACGCCGGCGCGACCGTGGTCGTCGTCGCCCGCCGCGGGGACCTGCTCGAGGCGCTGGCGGACCGCATCGCCAAGGCCGGCGGCAGCGCGATACCCATCCCCTGTGACATCTCGGACCTGGACGCGGTCGACGCGTTGGTGGCCGACGTCGAGAAGCGCGTCGGCGGCGTCGACATCCTGATCAACAACGCCGGCCGGTCGATCCGCCGGCCCCTAGCCGAGTCGCTGGAACGCTGGCACGATGTGGAGCGGACCATGCTGCTGAACTACTACGCGCCACTGCGGCTGATTCGCGGGCTCGCGCCCGCGATGCTCGAGCGCGGCGACGGCCACATCATCAACGTCTCGACGTGGGGGGTCTTGTCGGAGGCGTCGCCGCTGTTTTCGGTCTACAACGCCTCCAAGGCCGCGCTGTCGACGGTGAGCCGAGTCGTCGAAACCGAGTGGGGCCGAAGGGGCGTCCATTCCACGACGTTGTATTACCCGCTGGTCGCCACGCCGATGATCGCGCCGACCAAGGCATACGACGGGATGCCCGCGCTCACGTCCCAGGAGGCCGCCGAGTGGATGGTCACCGCGGCCCGCACCCGCCCGGTGCGGATCGCGCCGCGCATGGCGATCGCCGCCAAGGCGCTGGACACCTTCGGCCCCCGCTGGGTAAACACGCTCATGCAGCGCCAAACACTCCAGCCGAACCATGAACCGTGATCTCTGGGCCACCATCGCCGCCGAACGCGGCGCGCTCGCCGGCGACCTCGCCGAACTGGCACCGGCGCAATGGGATACGCCGTCGCTGTGCGCGGGCTGGACCGTCCGCGACGTCGTCGCGCACCTGTCAGCGACGGCCTCGCTGAACCCCGCCACGTTCTTCGTCGCGCTGGCCAAGGCCGGGTTCAACTTCGACAAGTTCGCCAACGGTCAGATCGCCAAGCACCGCGGCGCCGACCCGGGCGCCACCCTGGCGGAGTTTCGCGGATTGCAGAATTCCACATCCGCGCCGCCGGGCCCCAAGACCTCCTGGCTGGGCGAGGTGGTGGTGCACGGCGCCGACGTCCGCCGCCCGCTGGGCATCCCGCACAGCTACCCGCCGGACGCGGTGCGCGAGGCGATCGACTTCTACAAGGGATCCAACATGCTGCTGGGGTCCAAGAACCGCATCGCCGGGCTGGCGCTGTCCGCGACCGACCAGGACTGGCACCACGGGGAGGGGCAGCCCGTCGAAGGCCCCCTGCTGTCGCTGCTGCTGGCAACCACCGGCCGCGCCGCCGGCTGCGACGACCTCGCCGGCCCGGGCGTTCCGACGCTGCGCAGCCGATGCACGTGATAGACACGAGGCTATGGAGATCCTGGCCAGCCGGATGTTGCTCCGGCCGGCGGACTATCAGCGGTCGCTGAGCTTCTACCGCGACGAGATCGGCCTCGCGATAGCCCGCGAATATGGCGCGGGGACGGTGTTTTTCGCGGGGCAGTCCCTGCTGGAGCTGGCCGGTTATGGTTCGCCCGACCACTCCCGCGGCCCGTTCCCCGGCGCGCTGTGGCTGCAGGTCCGCGACGTCGCGGCGACGCAGGCCGAGCTGGAGGGCCGCGGGGTTCCGATCGCCCGCGAAGCGCGGCGCGAGCCGTGGGGTTTGCGGGAGATGCACGTGACCGATCCGGACGGGATCACGCTGATCTTCGTCGAGGTCCCCGGCGACCATCCGCTGCGCCGCGATACCCGCGGCGACTGAGGGGGAACGTCCGGTTAACTAACGGCTAACATCAGAAGACAAGTCAAGGTACACCTGCGTTTCTGCCATTTCTGGGTTCGACAATTTAAGCCCCCTACTACGAGAATCAGGCGCTGTGAACATCGATTTGTTCCTCCTAATCATTGTCGTAATCACGGCACTCGCTTTCGATTTCACCAATGGCTTCCACGACACCGGCAACGCGATGGCAACGTCCATCGCCAGTGGGGCACTGGCGCCCAAGGCCGCTGTCGCGCTGTCGGCGGTGCTGAACCTGGTGGGCGCGTTCATGTCCACCGCCGTCGCGGCCACGATCGCCAAAGGCCTCATCGACGGGCACATCGTGACGCTGGAACTGGTGTTTGCCGGCCTGGTCGGCGGCATCGTCTGGAACCTGCTCACCTGGCTCCTCGGCATCCCGTCCAGCTCGTCGCACGCGCTGATCGGCGGCATCGTCGGCGCCACGCTCGCGGCCGTCGGCTCGCACGGGGTGATCTGGAAGGGCCTGGTGTCCAAGGTGCTGATCCCGGCCGTCGTCGCCGCGATCCTGGCCATCCTGGTCGGGGCGATCGCGACCTGGCTGGTCTACCGCGTCACCCGCGGCCTCGACACCTCGCGCACCGAGGCGGGCTTCCGGTACGGCCAATGGGGGTCGGCGTCGCTGGTCTCCCTGGCGCACGGCACGGGTGACGCCCAGAAGACGATGGGCATCATCTTCCTGGCGCTGATGTCGTACGGCGCGGTCAGCAAGACCGAGGCGTCGCCACCGTTCTGGGTCATCCTCTGTTGCGCCCTGGCGATGGCGGCAGGCACCTACCTGGGCGGCTGGCGGATCATCCGCACCCTGGGCAAGGGACTCGTCGAGATCAAGTCGCCGCAGGGCATGGCCGCCGAATCATCCTCGGCCGCAGTCATTTTGCTGTCCACCCACTTCGGCTACGCGCTGTCGACGACGCAGGTCTGCACCGGCTCGGTGATGGGCAGCGGGCTGGGCAAGCCCGGCGGCGAGGTCCGCTGGGGCGTCGCCGGCCGGATGGTGACCGCGTGGCTGATCACGCTCCCGTTGGCCGGCTTGGTCGGGGCGATCACCTACTGGACCGTCCACCTCATCGGCGGCTACCCCGGGGCGATCATCGGCTTCGGGCTGCTGGTCGCGGTCTCGACGTTGATCTACATCCGGTCGCGGCGGGTCAAGGTCGACCACAAGAACGTCAACGCCGAATGGGAAGGCAGCCTCACCGCCGGCCTCGAGGGCGACGGACATCCGCCGTCCGATAGGGGGTCCAAGGTGGGGTCCGACGACGACACCGTGAGCGCGGGGAATCCCTCATGAGCCACTTCAGCGACTGGTTCAACTACCAGGCCTCCCTGCGGATCCTGATCTTCAGCATGCTGGCCGGGGCGTTCCTGCCGGGGATGTTCGCCCTCGGGCTGCGGTTCCAGGCGGTCGGGAGCGGAGAGGTCAGCCCCGACGGCAGCCCGCCGCACAAGAACCCGGTGCTGCTGGGGATCGCCTGGGTCATCTACGCAATAGTGCTGGCCGTGATCCTGTTCGCCCTGCTGTACATCTCGCGCGACTTCATTGCGCACCAGACCGGCCAGGCGTTCTTGGGAGCCAAGCCCAAGTAGGATCGAATCGTCCACACAGCCGAACCCCCGCGCGGAGGGATAGCGAAGTGAACGGATTCCTGAGTTCGATCGTCTCGTGGCTGCGCGCGGGGTACCCGGAGGGCATCCCGCCGACCGACACCTTTCCGGTGCTGGCCCTGCTGACCCGACGGCTGGGCCACGACGAGGTCATCGCGGTGGCGCAGCAGCTGATGGACCGCGGCGATTTCGACGACATCGACATCGGTGTGGCGATCAGCAAAGTCACCGACGAGCTGCCGTCGGACGAGGACGTGGAGCGGGTGCGGACGCGGTTGGCCGCCCACGGCTGGCCGTTCGACGAGCCCCGCGGCGCCGCGGAGGACCCCGCATAGCCCTGCTGCGCGCGCTCCGCGTCGCGTCGGGCTCCGCCGCCCCGTTGTTGCTGCCCGCCCTGGAGCGGGTGCTGGACGGCCGCGATTCGGCGCTGGTCGCGCTGCCGGCCGACGACGACCGAACTTCGGCTGGGCTGCGGGTGGGTGAGCCCATCGACGACGACGTGGCCCTGGTCGCGGTGACTTCTGGGACATCCAGCACCATCGGCGCACCCAAGGGCGCGCTGCTGACCGCCGCCGCCCTGACCGCCAGCGCGACGGCCACCCACGACCGCCTCGGCGGGCCCGGCGCCTGGCTGCTGGCCTTGCCGCCGTACCACATCGCCGGCGTGCAGGTGCTGGTGCGCAGCGTGCTCGCCGGCTCGACGCCCGTCGAGCTGGACGTCTCCCACGGCTTCGACGTGACCGAATTGCCTTCTGCCGCGCGGCGATTGGGGGCCGGCCGGCGGTATGCGTCGCTCGTCGCCGCCCAGCTGGCCAAGGCCCTCGCCGACCCGGCGGCCGCGGGCGCGCTCGCCGAATTGGACGCGGTGCTGCTCGGCGGGGGGCCAGCGCCGCGGCCGATCCTGGCCGCCGCCGCGGCGGCGGGCATCGCGGTGGTGCGCACCTATGGGATGAGCGAGACCGCGGGGGGTTGCGTCTACGACGGCCTCCCGCTGGACGGGGTGGCGCTGCGGGTGGCGCCCGACGGGCGCATCGTCATCGGCGGCGCGACGCTGGCCAAGGGATATCGCAACCCGGTGGAGCCCGACCCGTTCGCCGAGCCGGGCTGGTTCCACACCAACGACCTGGGCGCGATCGACGACACGGGAGTGCTGACCGTGCTGGGCCGCGCGGACGACGCGATCAGCACCGGCGGGCTGACCGTGCTGCCGCAGCCGGTCGAGGCCGCGCTGAGCACCCACCCCGCCGTCGGCGACTGCGCGGTGTTCGGCCTGGCCGACGACCGGCTGGGTCAGCGGGTGGTCGCGGCGATCGTGGTGCGCGAGGGCTGCGACGCGCCGACGCTCGAGGCGCTGCGGGCCTATGTGACGCGCGTGCTGGACGCGACCGCCGCGCCACGCGAGCTGCACGTCGTGGCCGAGCTGCCGCGGCGCGGCATCGGCAAGGTCGACCGCGCGGCGCTGGTGCGCCGGTTCTCCGGCACGGACTAATAGGCTGGGCGACCGTGAGGGTCGCGCGACGGGAGTCAGTTGCCGTCGCGCTCGCGGCCGTGCTGGTGGCGGCGGCGTTCGTGCTGCCGCACCTGCACTGGGGGGTTCGGCCGCGGCTGGACGTCGCCCAGGAGCGGTTCGGCACGCGCACCGGGGCCACGCCCATCTTCGGGGCGTGGGAGATCCACGCCAGCTGGGGAACCGGGCCGGCCATCCTGATCGCGGTGGCCGCCGTCGTGTGGGGTCCCCGTGTGGCGCAACGGCTTTCGTGGCGGGCGCTGACGCTCGGGACGTGGGCCACCGCTTGCGCATGGGCGTTCGCGCTGGCGATGATCGACGGCTGGCAACGCGGCTTCGCCGGGCGACTGACCACCAGGGACGAGTACCTGTCGCAGGTGCCCAGCATCACCGACATTCCCGCCGCGGTGCGCACGTTCTCCAGTCGCATCGTCGACTACCAACCGAACTCGTGGGTGACCCACGTGTCGGGGCATCCGCCGGGCGCGCTCCTGACGTTCGTCTGGCTGGACCGGATCGGGTTGCACGGCGGCGCCTGGGCCGGGCTGCTGTGCCTGCTGACCGGCTCCAGCGCGGCGGCGGCCGTCGTGGTCGCGGTGCGCGCGCTGGCCGACGAGCAGACCGCGCGACGGGCGGCGCCGTTCGTCGCGGTCGCCCCGACGGCGATCTGGGTCGCGGTCTCGGCCGACGGCTATTTCGCCGGTGTCGCGGCGTGGGGCCTGGCGCTGTTGGCCGTGGCGGTGCGCCGCCCCGTCCGGTTCCCCGCGCTGGTGGCCGCCGCCGCGGGCCTGCTGCTGGGGTGGAGCGTCTTCCTGAGCTACGGCCTTATGCTGCTGGCACTGCCGGCGTTGGCGGTGCTGGTCTCGGCGACCGACTGGCGCGCGGTGCTGCGCGCGGTCGGCCCCGCGGCGCTGGCCGCGCTTGCGGTGGCGGTGGCGTTCGCCGTCGCGGGGTTCTATTGGTTCGACGGGTATACCCTTGTGCAGCAACGCTATTGGCAGGGCATTGCCAAGGACCGGCCGTTTCAGTATTGGGTGTGGGCCAACCTGGCCAGCGTGGTGTGCGCGATCGGGTTGGGCAGCGTCGCCGGCCTCACGCGGGCGTTCGACCGGTCCGCCATCCGCCGGCGCTCCGGCTTCCACCTGGTGCTGCTGGCGGTGCTGGCCGCCATTGCCTGCGCGGACCTTTCCATGCTGAGCAAGGCCGAGGTCGAACGCATCTGGCTGCCGTTCACCGTCTGGCTGACCGCGGCGCCCGCGCTGCTGCCGGTGCGCTCACACCGGCTGTGGCTGGCGGTCAACGCCGTCGGGGCGCTGGTCGTGAACACCGTCATCGTCACCAATTGGTGATCGCGTGTGAATTGGTGATTCCGTGTGAACTGGGGGCTTTCCGCGTGTATGTGGGGCGGGATTTCGGCGATTTTCCCGCCCAGGATTCACACGAAAATCCCTGGGTTCACACGCAATGCGCGGAAGACGGTGTGCCGCCACGGCGAGTGTGCGCTCAGGGCATTCCGTGTGAACTGAGGGCCTTCCGTGTGAACTGACGGCTTTGCGTGTGTATACAGGGCGGGATTTCGGCGATTTTCCCGCCGAGGATTCACGCGAAAAGCCCTGGATTCACACGCATTAGAGCCCGGCCGCGCGGGTGACCCGGGCGAAGCGACTGGCGGCCGGGCACGCATCGCGGACCGCGCCGACGTCGTCGACCACGTCGATGTCGGCCAGGCGCTGCACCGATGTCACGTCGATGCCGTTATCGCGCAACGCTTTCAACGTCAACTCCCCGGTGTCGGGCCGCGACATCGGCACACCGCGCAGGCATTCGGCCATCGCCGGCGCGTGGACGCCCAGCACCCACCAGCCGCCGTCGTGGGCCAGCCCCAGGACGGCCGGCGCGTCGAGCAGGCGGCGCGCGCAGTCGGCCAGCAGCTCGGCGGTGACCTGGGGGGTGTCCATCCCGATTTGCAGTACCGGGTATCCGTCTGCCGAGTCGGCATGGGCGTTGGCGAGCCTGTCGGCGAAGTCTTCCCCGCGCTGCGCAATCACGGTGAACGACGCGAGCCGTCGCCGGATCTCGGCGGCGCCCGCCGCCGCGCCGAGATCGCCGGTCAGTGCCACCACCCGCGCCGCGACCGGCGCGGCGGCCACGGCATCCAGCGTGTCCAGCAGCGCGGCGGCGGCGATGTCGGCGGCCACGCGGTCACCGACGGTCGCCGCGAGGCGCGTCTTGGCCCGGCCCGGCTCGGGCGCCTTGGCGACCACCAGGACGGTCACCGGCAGGACGCTCACGAGATCACCTTCCAGAAGTCCAGGATCGCGGTGATGCTGCCCCGCAGCGAGCCGCTGACCTTCGACTTGCCGCCGGTGCGCGGGCCGTAGCTGACGTCGAGCTCGACCACGCGCCAGCCGGCCGCGGCGGCCCGGACGAGCAGTTCCAGCGGGTAGCCCGAGCGCCGGTCGGCGACACCGAGGTTCAGCAGCGCGTCGCGCCGGGCGACGCGCATCGGCGCGATGTCGTGCACCGGCAGGCGGTGACGGGTGCGCAGCCGCCAGCTCATCACCACGGTGCCCACCCGGGCGACCCACGGCCAGTGCAGCCCGGGCACCGGCCGGCGCCGGCCGGTCACCAGGTCGGCGCCGCGGTCGAGCGCGGCGACCAGCCGCGGCAGGTCGGCGGGGTCCATGGAGCCGTCGGCATCAATGACCGCGACGATCGGGGTCGTCGCGGCCACCACCCCGGCGTGCACCGCCGACCCGTAGCCGGGCCGCGGCTCGACAACCACGCGGGCGCCGTAACGGGTTGCCACCGCAGCGGTTTGGTCGGTGCTGTTGTTGTCGACCACCAGCGCCCGATAACCCGCGGGGATGGCCGCCAGCACCCCCGGCAGCGACTCCGCTTCGTTGAGGCAGGGCAACACCACCGTGACCGCGTCGTCGGGCATGCGCTGGGCCGCGATCAGTGATGGGTGGTGGCCGGCGGCGGCACTTGTGGCTTCGGGGTCACCGGCTGCTGCGGGGTCACGGGCGCCTGCGTATGCGGAACGGGCTGCTGCGTCTGCGGCGGAATGGTTTGCTGCGTCTGCGGTTTCGTCGGCGGCGGCGCCTGCGTCGTCGGCGGGGGCGCCTGCGTCGTCACCGGAGCCTGCGTCGTCACCGGCGCCTGCGTCGTCGTCACCTTCGGGGCCTGCGTCGTCGTCGGCTGAGTGGTGGTCGTCGGCGGCTGGGTCGTCGTCGTCGGCTGCGTTGTGGTGGTCGTTGGCTGGGTTGTGGTGGTCGTCGGCGTTGTCGTGGTCGTCGTGGGCGTCCCCGTCGTGGTGGTCGTCGTCGTTGTCACCGTCGTCGTGGTCGTCGTCGGCGTGGTGGTGGGCCCGTTCGGGTACGGGTAATACGGCGAGCGCCAGCCCGGGTACGGGACGATGACCGGGTACGGGATCGGTCCGTCCGGGTTGGGCATCAAGCCGGGAACGGGCTCCGGCGCCGGGGCAACCGGGGCCGAACCTGGCGATGCCAGCTGCGGCGGGATGTAGCCGTTGGCGTCCGGGATGACGCCGCCCTGGAACCCCGCGTTGGGCTGATCGATCGGCGGCGGCGGCACCGGCGCCTGCTGCTGCGTCGGCAACAGCGGCATGAACTTGCCCGGGGCGGCATTCTGGTGGCCGATCACCGGCTGCGCGCTCGCGGTCGGGCGGATGGCGATGGCCACGGCGGCGGCCAGTGTCGCGAATCCCACGACGGCGAAGGCGATGACGGCGTTGCCGAGCACCAGCGACCGTCGGCTCAGCGGCATCCGACTGGTCATTTCCGGATCCGCGGCGTCTTCGGGGAAGTCGCCGTACTCGTCTAACTCGCCGGCGAACGGGTCGGCGTCCTCGGCCTGCGAGTACGCCAGCTGCGGTTCCTCTCCGCCGGAGCCCGCCAGCCCGGACGTCGGGGCGATGCCCGTCGCTTCCCCGGCGACCGCGGTCGCGGGGGCCATCGCCGTCGCGTCGCCGAGCACCCCGAGCGCGGGCGCCATCGCGGTCCCCAGACCCGCGGTGATCGGGGGCTGGGGCGTCGTCGGCGCCAACCCGGCCGCCATCGCCGCGCCCCGCGCGAACGCGAAGTCGGGCCGCTCCAGCACCTCCACCCGCAGCGGCGATCGAGCGCGAATCCGTTCGGCGAGGCTGGTCAGGTTTTCTAAAGTGCCCAGCACGTACGCGGCGCTCACGGCGAACGGCGCGGACTGCAGCCAGTCCAGCAGCATGTCCGCCGCCGCGGCGACGGCGTCCACGCCCTGCAGCGCCGCGGTGGCCAGGATCTCCGCCGCACCGGCGGCCCCCAGCGCGACCAACGTCGCCGCCTCGGCGGTGACCACGAGTGCGACGGCGCCGGGCAGCGTGACACCGCGGAAGACCGTGCGCAGCAGCGCCGCCACCGCGTAGGGCTGCGAAACCACCCCCACGTCGGGAACCCCGGAGTCGGCCAGCGCCTGACGAAACGCCTCCGCCTGCGCGGGATCCGGCGAATACAGCCGGGTCGCGACCAGCTGGCGGCCCTCGGCGGCCAGCGCCTGCTGCGCGCCGGTCACCGTCTGGATCAACGTTTCGAACGGCTCGATGGGCAGCTCGACCACCAGGTGCTTGATCGCCGCGTAGCCGCCCCCGACGGGCCCGACGAGCGCCAACCGGGCGATGGAACCGGCCACCGCGACGCCGAGCACCGCGTCCATCGCCCCCAGCCGTCGCGAGGTAAGACCCACCGGGCCGGTTTGGGCGTCGTCGTCCTCGGGCTCGGTCAGCCATTCCATCGGGAGCAGGTCGGATTCCCCGGCCATCGAATACGCCAGGTCGGCTCCCACCTGGCCGGCCGGGGGCACTCCCCCGACCGCCGGCGCCATCGCCGTCGCATCCCCGGCCGACCCGACCGCCGGCGCCATCGCCGTCGCATCCCCGGCCGACCCGACCACGGGGGCCATCGCCGTCGCGTCCCCCGCGGGCCCGGCCGCCATGGCCGCGCCGCGGGCCAGCGCCACCGTGGGGTCCTCGTCGGGCCGCGGCTGCGCCCCCGCCCCGGACAGCGCCTGCGCTTCCGACAGCACGGCGACGTTCTGGACGCCGGAGTCCTCCAACGCCCGCCGCAGCCGCTCGGCCCATTGAAGATCCGACCAGCACAGCCGCGTGGCGAGCAGCCGGTGGTTTTCCTCGGCCAGCAACCGATTCGTCCCGACGACCGTCTCGGTCAGTTTCTCGATCGGGCGATCGGCAAGGTCTACGACGGACTCGTCGATCAGGCCGGCGCCCGAACCGACAAGGGCCAACCGGGCACGAGGACCGGTGACCGCGACCCCCAGCACGACGTCCATCCCGACTCTCCTTCGGCCGGCTACCCCACAGCCAGCATGTCCCGGCATCATTACACTGCGATACCGTCGGCGGTAACAGTCATTCGGGCGACGAGGTTTTCGATGTTCGCCTGTGAGCGCAGCGTAACCGCGTGGCGGCCACCCCGGAAACGCACACGTCCTCACCACTGCCGCGTCGCCCGAACGGAGATTATGTTTCCAAGTAAGCAACGCGGTCGATGCGGCAGGGGGTTCCCCCGCCGCGCCGCCAAAGTTGCGCCGCCAGAAGCCGTCCTCGACACCCGGGGGGAACCGTGAGTCAGAGCAGCGACGACGCCCCTACCGGGCCGATCCGCGGGCGGACGCCGCAGACGCGGCCGGCGCCGCCGGGCGCGCAGCCCCGCCGGCGTTCGGACGTCGCGGTCGATCTGACCGCGGCCGCCATGCTCGTCGTGGCGCTGCTGTTGCCGTGGAACCTGTATTTCGGCCTGGGAATCGACGGCAGCAACAAGCCGCTGTTGGCGGCGCTGTTCGTCGTGACGCTGCTGTCGCTGGCATCGATCGTGCTGGCCGGTTCCTGGCGATCGGCAAGTCCGAAGTTCAATCCCGCGCGGGCGGGCCGCCTTCGGCTGGCGCTCAACGTTCCCTACGTGTTGCTGGTCATCGGCTTCGTCGCATTCGACGTGTTCGAGACCGTGCGGTTCGGCGGCAGCGTGAACGTGCCCGGCGGTGTCGGGCCCGGGGCGTGGCTGGGCATCGCCGGCTCGCTGCTGAGCGCGCGGCCGGTCGCGGCCGACTCGAATGACAACCGCAGGCCGGTGCGGGTCATCGGCTACGCGTCGATGGTGGGCGCGGCGCTGAGCTTTTGCTTCAACCTGTTCTGGCGGCTCAAATACGCGCTGCACGACGCGAGCGGCTCGTCCGGATTCGGCAAGCAGAACATCGCAGTGATCGCGACGGCGTTGGTGTACGGCGCGGTGGCGCTGCTCGCCGTGCTGGTCGGGTCGAGGTGGCTGCTGCGCAACACCAGGGCTTCCCGGCTGGCAACCGTGGCCCTCGGGGTCTCGACGCTGGTCGCCGGAATCCTGGTGTGGATCCTGCCGGTCGGCCGCGACATTGATGCGTTCCACGGCATAGCGCAGAACACGTCGACGGCGGGGGTGGGCTTCGAGGGCTACCTGGCGTGGGCGGCGGCCGCGGCCATTTTCGCGCCCGCGGCGTTGTCGGCCCGCCGTGACGCGTCGGCGACGGAGGAGAACGCGT
>NZ_AUWQ01000011.1 GCF_000455205.1 Mycobacterium sp. UM_CSW
CCCGGCAACGACAGGTTGATCGGCGGCAGCGTCAACGCCCCGGACAACACCGCATTCAACGCCGCGTTGATGTCCGCACCCAGGTTCGGGATCGTCAGCGCGGGCAGACCCGGCAGCGACGCAAAGAAGTTCGCCGCCAGCGTCTCACCGGTCTGAAGCGCCCCGTTGAGACTCGCCCCGAGGTTGCCGGCCAAATTGCCCAGTCCGTTAATTCCAGCGGCGAGGTTGGCGGCCAAGCCATTTAGGCTGCCACCCAGGCTGGCCGACAAGGCCGCGTTGAGGTCAAGAGCGAAGTTGGCGTTCAGCAGCGCTTGAAGCGCGGCGTTGGCCTGAGCAATGAGCGGACCACCCATGGCCGACAGGGCCGCGCCCGCATTTTCAAGGGCGACCCCGGCCTGGACGATGGCGTTGCCGGTTTGGACCAGCCCGTTGCCGAGACCCGACAGGAACAGGCCACCGGTCTGGAAAGCGATTCCGCTGAGCCCGGCGCCGAGGAGCGTTTCGATGGTGCCGCCAAGCGAGGCTCCCAGGCTGCTGGTCAAGCCGGCCGACAGTGACCCGCTAATCGCGGCACCCAAACCGGATATCGCGCCGCCGATCTCGGCGGCCAGGTTCCCGCCGCCCGAGAGCACCGCGGCGCTGTTGGCGACCTCCGCTGCCGCATACGCGGCCGCCCCCCCGCCCAACGTGTTGACGAACGCGTTGTGGAACGCCGCCGCCTGGGCGCTCAGCGCTTGGTACTCCTGCCCGAAGTTGCCGAAAAGCGCGGCGATGGCGGCCGATACCTCGTCGCCCGCCGCTGGCGCCAAGCTGGTGGTCGGGGCGACTATCGCCTGGGTGACCTCATCCAGGGACGCGCGAATACCCGCAAGATCTTGGGCTGCCACCTCGACGAGATCGGGAACTGCAACGACGAAAGACATGTTCATCTCCCCACGCGAATGAACGACATATACGTTTGTAAGCCCGAATTATCGAGGCAAGGCGAGCGTAATGGTGTGCCACACAAGCACATTCGAAAATGATTGTTTTCAACCGAGTCTGGCGCGCGTATTTACGATTCGGCGCGACCCGAATGCCCCCGTTGTTTGGTCCGAACGAGACTCAGCATACCGTAGGCGCGGCGGTCGCGATACTTAAGGTACAAAGCCCTTGCTATTGAACAAATTTCAGTCCGTTGGGCCTCCCTCGTCGTTGCATTTGGGCTGCAGGTGACCACGTTTGGCATGTGGCGAATAAGGAGGTTTCCGGACTGTGCGTGTTTTAAACATCGCAACGTAATTTTATCCATTATTGGTATTCGCGTACCGGAAACAAGTGAATGACAAGCTGTTTCCGCAACCGCTCGTCGCGACGACTGGCTGAACGCAGGCACGCGAATTATCCGTTCGAGCGGTTAGGACCCGCGAGAGCCCCAGCAGGGGTAAGCCGGGCTGCCGCATGTCACGGTAGACCAAATTGGTATCCGCGTACCGAAAAGTCAGGATTGACAAGGACTTTCCGTCGACGCCCGTCCTGGGACCCACCCGAACTAGAAGGTTGGGAGAGTTATTGAGATCAGCGGCGGAGGCGACGCGGGCGCGCCGACAGCCTGGGCGAGCTGTTGCGGCAGGTAATTCACCAGGAAGGGCAGCAACCCGCTGAAGGGTGTGCTGCCGGCCCCGATGCTGACGTCGATCGGAGGCAGAACAGAGTTGTCGAGAAGCGTGACCGTCGCCGTCACCGGGTAGTAGCCGGGCGCATGAAGTATTCCGTCGAGCGGGAAGTCGGCGACCACGGTGACGTTGGCGATGCTCCCGATGGCGGGCCCAGTGAGACTGGATAGGTTGAGCGCGTAAGGATATGTCGCCTGCCCGTTGAGGAAGCCGTTGACGATGAAGGCGGGTGCATCGACGAGTGCCGCGAATGCCGCGGGGGCGTTGCCGGTCTGCACGGCCGTCGCGAACGTTCCCGCGCTGTAGGCGGCCGCATCGATCGTGGCGGCGGGCGGGCCCATCAGGCTGGCCGCGAACACCAACGGCAGCCCGACGGCGTTGTCCAGTGTCACGTCGGTGGGGATCGTGAGCGACTGCACCACCAGTGATGACGTGACGCCGGTATTGGTCAGCGTCCCAACGACATTGGCGACGTTCTGGGCGATATGACCGGGTATGGCCGCCACGGGCTGGAAGTCGCCGGTCTGCAGTGCTGTCGCAATAGTCTGGCCGTAGCTCATCTGGTTGGCGACGACCTGACGCAGGAACGGAAATGGATCGGCCAACCAACCACCCACCAGGCTCTGCAGGTTGTTCGCCGTGTTGTAGACGAGCGCTTCGTATGGTCCCGCGATGCCGGTGAAGTAGGGGCCGGAGCTAGCTTGGATGTTGATCAGCCCGGGAAGTACCGAATTGGCTACGCCGGTAAGGGGATTCGCCAGGCCAGCCAGCGTCGTCGGCAACCCGGGAAGCGCGCTCGTCAGCAGGGTGCCCAGGTTGTTTCCAAGCGAGCCCAGGTTTCCCAGGGGGCCCAAGACGCCCCCGAGCGAGCCCAAACCGTCAAGAAGCGAGCCGCTCGGGGACCCGCTCCCGAGGATCCCACCAAGCAGCCCGGCTGCGCTGACGGCCTGGGCAGCGCCGGCCCCTACCTCGGCGGGCCTGGTGACCACGTTCGCCACAGCCTGTTCGGCGTTGGCGAGCTCGGCTCCGGCATAGGCGCCCGCGCTCTTGGTCAACAATCTGACGAACTCGGCATGAAACGCCTGGGACTGGGCGCTGAGCGCTTGAAATTCCTGCCCGACCTTGGCGAACATCGCGGAGACGACGGCCGATGTCTCGTCCGCCGCGGCGGGCACTATCGCCGTCGTGGGGCCCGCAACGAGTCCCGTCACTTCGACCAACGAGGCCCGAATACCCGCCAAATCCTCTGCCGCCGCCTCAACTGCCTCCGGCGCCGCGATTACAAACGACATGTCCTGCCACCTCGATTCACCGGCAGCGACTACCCGGTGAACGCCGAAGTAAACACGAGTTGAATAGCAAGTTTTGATTTGCTCGGGGAAACCGAGGATTGATTCGAATCTCTCGGTCGGCTCAGGCGGGTGACCGCTGGAGCGCGGCGTCAACGCAACTCGGAATGTCCGAAACTATCCCCGCGACAACATAATCCGGGAACCGAGCTTCGATCTTGGGGTGGCGATCTTGACGACGACGAGCACGCCACGCGCGAAGCGCTCTACAGGCGCCAGCAGGCGCGTCAATTAACCGCCGAAGGAGGACGCAAGCAGTTGGGGCGTGTAGTCCAGGAGGGCGGGAACGATTCCGCCGACGGGCGGGCCGCTGACGCTGATCGAAGTCCCGAGGAGCGATGCCGTCGTCGTAAACGGTTGCACGGGCACGAGGAGCCCGGAGAACGGAACGTCGGCCGTCAGGCCAGGCGCCAGCATTACAGGTAGCGTCTGCTCGCCGTTGAGGAAAGCGTTGGCGATGTTGGCGGGGGCGTCGACGAACGCGGTGAACGCCGCCAGTGGGTTGCCCGTGCCAACGGCCTCGAGAAACGCTGCGCCGCTTAGTGATGCCGCGAGGCCGGCGTTGACCGGCGCGCCCAATGCGTCAAAAGCCAGCAACTCCGGGAGTCCCAGGCCGACGGCAAACGATGGCGGATTAACGGACGTCACGGTCAGCGAGGCGGGAACGATCAGGTCGCGGAAAAGGTTGGCGGAGCCCAGCGCGAACTGCCCGCCCGTGCCCAGGACGGGCAGCGGGTTGCCGGTCTGCAACGCCCCGAGGATCAGCTGCGGGTTGGTGTAGGTGCTCATCGCCTTGAACACGGCGGGCGCAGTGACCGTGGTCCAGGTGTTGCCAATGCCCTGCAGGTTGGCAGCCGTGTTCGCGGCAAGGGTTTCGTACGGGCCCGCGATTCCGAGCGCGTCGCTGGTCGCCGCGGCCGCACCTCCTCCGATCAGCCCCTGCGCCGGAGCGTTCACTGCGCTCGCCAGGGCCTGCTCCGCATTCGCCGCTTCCGTGCTGAGGTAAGCCTCCGCGCCGGCGTTCATCAGGTTGACGAACTGGGCGTGAAACGCCTGAGCTTGCGCGTTGATGGCTTGGTACTCCTGGCCGATGCTGTCGAACAGCGCCGCGACTGCGCCCGACACCTCATCCTGGGCCGCAGCCACCACCCCGGTCGTCGGGCCGGCGGCGGCGGCGCTCGCCTCGATGAGCGCTGATCGGATTCCGGCCAGGTTCTGGGCCGCCGCCTGCACCAATTCCGGCTGCGCAATGACAAACGACATCGCCGTCTCCCATCGGCTCATCAGGAGGATCACCGGATGGTGACCAAGATGAACATGAGGTTAAAGGGACCACTGTGCGAGCGGAGGAAATTGCGCATTTTCGTGGCACCTGTGGCATCACGATTTCGCCACGAAGCGCCCACCCGCGCCGAGCGGCGCCTATCCAGCGGGGGTGATCGCCAGGGCGAGTTGCTGGGGCGCGTAGACCAGCAGTCCGGTCCCCCATCGCTTCATCCGACGGTCGCCCGAGGGCCATCGAGATGAACGTGGGCTTAGTCGCGCCCCAGTCACCACGCCGAGAAGCGGCGGTTTTAGTGCGGCTATACCGCCGAAAGGCCGGCTCGCGACGGCGACGTCAGGGGGTGATGACCGCCGCGAGTTGCGACCCGAAGCTCAGCAGGCCCGGGATGAGGCCACCGATTTGAGTGCCCGGAAGCGGGCCACCACCCCCGCCAAGCTGAATGGGGCTGAGCGGAGTGAGGAGCCCACCCAAGGGAACCTCGGCCACCGAGTTGAGGGTCAAGAGCGGCTGGCCGGCAACCGTCACCGTGACGGGCAGCGTCGGCAGGCTGATGAACGTTTGGCCATTCAGGAAGCCGTTCGCAACGGCGCCCGGGGTACCGATCAGCGCGGCCGCCGCCCCCAACGGGTCGCCCGTCTGCACCGCCGTGACGAACGCGAGCGCACTGGAATTCAGCGCGCTCAAGGCGTTGGCCGGCGCGCCGATCGCGTCCAGGAGGAACTGCAAGGGCAAGCCGAAGGTGATGCCGAGGTCCGCGGGATTGAACGTCGCCCCGAAGTTGGTGAGCGTCTCGACCACGTTGGCGAAGTTCTGCGCCATCTGCGCGGGGATGGACCCCGGGGGGAACAGGTTGGCGACGTTCTGCGCCATCTGTCCGGGGATGGCGAGGATCGGTGCGAGGTCTCCCAGCGGTCCGAGCGGTGTGACCGGAAGGAGCGTCGCGGTGGGCGACCCGAGCTGGCCGATGTCGAAACTGAGGGGCTGGAAACCGGGCAGCACAACGTTTTCCAAGCCCTGCGCGACGGCGGTCACCGCGCCCTGGATGTCGCCGCCGGCGAGGGCCTGACCTGCCGCCTGGAAGCTGGCAGGCAAGCCGTTCAGCCCGGTGACGAGGTCGGTGCCGGCATTCTGCAGCCCCGTGACGACGGTCTGGGCGTAGCCGATCTGGTTGGTGACCAATTGCTGCAGCAGCGCACCGGGGTTCAGCGTCGACAGGCCCTGGATGCCGGTCTGGACGGCCGCCGGCAAGCTGGCCAGCTCGGCGGGCAGGTTTTGGATACCGGTCACGATCGACGAACCGATCGTTTGCGCGTAGCCGATCTGGTTGTTGGCGAGCTGGTGCAGGAACGGGAACGGGTTGGCGGTGAAGGTGCTTCCGATCGCCTGCAGGTTGGTGACCGTGTTCGAGACCAGCGCCTGGTACGGCGCGGCCACGGCAGCGCCGAACGAGTTGAGGCCGGTGATCGCCGCGGAGGCGCCACCCGTGGGGAGCGAACCCAGACCGATGGGCGAGCTGGCGATCGCGTTCGAAATCGCTTGCGCGCCAGACTGAATCTCGCCACCGACGACCTGGGCGGCGTTGGCGGCCTCTGCACTCGCGTAGGCGCCCGCCCCCGCGTTCATCAAGGAGACGAACTGCTGATGAAAGGCCTGCGCCTGGGCGGTCAGCGCCTGAAATTCCTGGCCGAAGTTGCCGAACATCGATGCGATCGCGACCGATACCTCGTCCTGAGCGGCCGTGGCGATCCCGGTAGTGCGACCGGCCGCCGACGCCGCGGCCTCCGCAAGCGACGAACGAATACCGGCGAGATCCTGGGCCGCGCTCTGCACCAGGTCCGGCGTTGCGATCACAAACGACATCTCCACCCTCTCCTCGGGCACTAGCAGGATGACCGGTGGTCATCCGATATTCAGTACGAGACCAACGAGGACCCCGCGCCGGCGCGGCGCGAAACCCACGTGAGTCATTCGCTGCCGGTTACCGGCCGGGAACTTACCCGGCAGTAACCCTTGACAGACACGAGCCTAATAAGCCCCCGGCCGCAACGAAAAAGACAATTTGCGTTTTCACAGCTTTCGCTACGGTTTGCGATGTTTTCGGGGTGACGCACCAAATCCGCAGCTCGAGAGGCCCGTCGGACGCGACGAAGGGCGGGACGCCGGCCAACTCCGACGCCCCGCCCCTCAACAAATGGTGACGGCCGATCAGGTAGCGGCGATGTCCGCCGCCAGCTGGGCGGGGAAGCTAAGCAGCCCGGGAATCAGCCCACCGATCGGGGTTCCCCCTGTGAGTTCGAGCTGCAACGGGAATCCATCCAGATCAACCAAGACCTCGGGGGTAGTGAGCGGAGCGAGAATCCCGCCGAGAGTCAAGTAGGTCGTTGAGGGGAGGGAAAGGCCGAGCAGCGAGACGGTCGCCGGGGGCAACGTCACGACAGTGGTGCCGTTGAGGAAGGCGTTGGCGACGACGGCCGGGGCGTCCAGGAAGGTGGCGGCGAACGCCGACGCGTTCCCGGCCTGCGCCGCGCCGACCAGCGCCGCGCCGGTCGAGTTGAGCGCGCTGAGCGCATTCGCTGGCCCGCCGATCCCGTCCAAGATCAGCTGCAGCGGGATCCCAAAGCTCAGCTCGGCCGTGTTCGAGATGGTCAGCGTCGTCCCCAGGTTGGTGAATGCGCTGATCAGATTCGTCGCGTGCTGCGCAATTTGCGCCGGAACGCTTCCGGCGGGGAACAGATTGGCGACGTTCTGCGCCATCTGTCCGGGAATGGCCACGATGGGCGCCAAGTCCCCCAACGGACCTATCGGCACGATATCGGTAACGAGCGTCGATCCATCCGACCCAACCTGAACGCCGTTGAAGCCCGGGAGGAAGGCGTTGATGAGGGCTTGGTTGATGGCGCCGTATGCGCCACCGTTGTCCCCGGCGAGGAGATCCTGGGCGGCCGTCTGGAAGCCCCCCGGCAGGGCTTGGATTCCGGTGACGAGATCATGGGCGGCGCTTTGCAGACCCGTGACGACGGTCTGCGCGTAGCCGATCTGGTTGCTGATCAGCTGCTGTAGCACTGCACCCGGATTGACCGTCGAAAGGCCTTGCAGCGCAGTCTGAATCGTCGCCGGCAAGTTCGCCAACGTGGCGGGCAGGTTTTGAATTCCGGTCGCGATCGTCTGGCCGTAGAAGATCTGGTTATTGACGAGTTGGTGCAGGAAAGGGAACGGATTGCTCACCACCGTGTTGCCGATGGCCTGCAGGTTGGTGACGGTATTCGAGACCAGCGCCTGGTAGGGCGCGGCCACCGTGGCGCCGAACGATCCGATTCCGCTCATCAGCGCGGACGCCCCGCCCGTCGGGAGCGAACCCAAACCAATCGGCGAGCTGGCGATCGCGTTCGAAATCGCTTGCGCGCCAGACTGAATCTCCCCGGCGACCCCACCGAGGCCCTGCTCGATCCCGCCGCCCAGCACCGTCTGCGCGGCGTTCGCGGCCTCGGTGCTGGCGTAGGCACCCGCGCCGGCATTCATCAATGACACGAACTGCTGATGAAAGGCGTGCGCCTGCGCGCTGACCGCCTGGAATTGCTCGCCGAAGTTGCCGAACATCGATGCGATCGCAAGCGAAACCTCGTCCTGGGCCGCGGTCACGATCCCGGTCGTGGGAGCCGCCGCGGTCGCTGCCGCCTCGACCAGGGACGAACGGATACCCGCCAAATCGGTGGCCGCGCTCTGGACCAAATCCGGCGTTGCGATCACAAATGACATATCCACCCTCTCCTCGGCCACTGGACGATGACCAGTGGTCACCCACATGGACACAGCCGAATAAGGCCTCGCGCACGGACGTGCGCGAGGCCCCCCTCGACTGTTCTTGCTGTCGCTTACCGAGCAGTAAACTTACCCACGGGTAAGCAAGACAGACGTGAGTCTAATAAGGCGTCGCCTTTTGTCAATACGCGCGCACGGATTTCCCGAAAATGGTTACGCTTGCGAACCGTTTCGGACGCGGTGCGCCCAAACACCGCAGCTCAGGGTAGCCGCGCGGTTATCCGAGCGGCGGTGCGCCGATCGCCTGCGCGAGGGTTTCGGGAAGGAAGACCAGCAGGCCTGGGAGGATCCCCCCGAAGGCTGTGCCGCTCAGCGTGATGGATCCCGGCCCCAGCGCCGGGATGCTGAGCGAGGCGAACTGCAGGGGCGTGAGGACCCCGCCGACCGGGATCGCGGTGATCGTCTCGATACCGCCGGGACCGCCGAGCAGGGAAGGCAGCGGCAGTGCTGCCTGGCCGTTGAGGAAGCCGTTGGCGATGACGGCGGGGGCATCGATCACTGCGGCGACCGCCCCCAGCCCGTCGCCGGTTTGCACCGCGCCGATGAACGCGCTCGCACTCGATCCGACCGCCTGCAGCGTGGTGATCGGCGGGCCCAGCGCGTCAAGCGCGAGCACCACCGGCAACCCGATGTGCAGGTTTCCGGTGTTGAGATCCAGCGTCTGGGACACATCCGTCAGCGTCGTGAACAGATTGGTCGCGTGCTGCGCCACCGTTGCCGGAATCGTCCCGGCCGGAAGCAGATTCGTGAAGTTCTGCGCCATCTGCGCGGGGATGCCAAGGACGGGTAGCAGGTCCCCCAACGCGCCGCCGGGCACGATATCAAGGAGCCCGGTGACGGGGTCCATGGTGACGTTGAGGTCGGTGAAGACGGGGGCCAAAAAGGCGCCGCCGACTTGCAGCAGCCCTCCGGTGACGTCACCGGACATGATGGTTTGAAGACCGGTCTGCAGGTTCACCGGCAGCGCGGTCAAACCGGCCACGAAATCGTTGCCGGCGTTCTGCAGCGAGGTGGCGATCAACTGGGCGTAGCCGATTTGTTGGTTGACGAGCTGCTGCGCGAGGGACACCGGGTTGATCGCCGAGAGCGCCGAGATGTTCGCCGGCAGATTGGCCAGCTCGGCGGGCAGGTTCGCCACCGCGCTCTGGAATCCCGTCGCGACGGTCTGGCCATACCCGAGTTGGTTGCTGAGGAACTGGTTCAGGAGCGGCGCGGGGTTCACGCTGACGGCGCTGCCGAGGCTTTGCAGGTTGTTCGCCGTGTTCGCGACCAACGCCTGATAAGGGGCCGCGACGGTGGCACCGAAGTCCAGCAGGACTTGCTCGACGTTGGCCGCCTCCGCACTCGCATAGGCGCCCGCTCCGGCGTTCATCAACGAGACGAACTCCGAGTGAAAGGCCTTGGCCTGTGCGCTCATCGCCTGGAATTCCTGCCCGGCGTTCCCGAACATCGCGGCGATCGCGACCGACACCTCGTCGCCGGCGGCGGCGGCGATCTCGGTGGTGGGACCCGTCGCGGTCGCGGTGGCCTCGGCCAGCGACGATCCAACACCCGCCAACTGTTCTGCGGCTCCCTGTAGCAGCTCCGGCGCCACGCTCACAAACGACATACCGATCCCCTCGACTGTTTGCCCGATCACCAGTTCTTACTTGCAAGTAAGAACTTTTCGGCGTCGGCCGACGAAGACCATCGGCCAAATGGCGTAGAAAACCGCGCGAGGGGGTCGTAGATCCGCGGGCGCCGGTCTCAGGCGCGCAGTTCGGCGCCGACCACCTCGGCGGCGCGTCGCACGGCGGCGTCGCGGGCCGCGCTCGCGTCGTCCTCGGTCAGCGTGCGATCCGGCGCCCGGAAGCGCAGGGCGAAGGTCAGGGATTTGCGGTCCTCGCCGATCTGCGGACCGGTGAACACGTCGAACAGCTGCAGGTCTTCGAGCAGTTCGCCGGCCCCCTCGCGAACGGCGTCCGCCACCGCCTGGGCGGGCACGTGCGCGGCCACCACCAGGCTGACGTCCTGGAACACGGCGGGAAACGGCGACACCCGCGGCGCCGGCAGCACGTCGACGATGGGGATCGCGTCGAGGTTCAGCTCCATCGCGCAGGTGCCCTTGGGCAGCGCGGAGCGCTCGATCACGGCGGGATGTAGCTGCCCCGCATAACCCACGCACGTCTCCTCGACGAGCACCTCGGCGCACCGGCCCGGATGCCACGGCAGGTGCTGGGCCGCCCGCAAGCGAACGTCAATCCCACTGGCGCGGGCCACGATTCGCACCGCCTCGAACGCGTCCGCGGCTTCCACCCGGCGGCCGGGGCCCCAGGGGCCGCGCGGTTCACGCAGGCCGGTCAGCACCGCGGCGACGTGCTGCGGTTGTCGCGGCAGGGATGCGTCCAGCATCGCGATCTCGGCGTCGGTGGGCCGACGGTCGACCGGGATGAGCTCGACGCCGCGGGTCTCGTCGGTCGGCTGAACAACCTGCGCCAGGGCGAACAGCGCGGCGTCGACGATGCCGCGAGATACGTTGCGTCCCAAGGCTTCCAGCAGCGCCGGCAGCAGCGTGGTGGCCAGCGCCGGGCGGTCGGCTTCCAGCGGGTTGAGCACATGGGTGGTCGCGCGCCGCGGGTCGTCGGCGGGCAGGCCCCACAGGTCGAAGATGCCGGCGGGCAAGAACGGCGTCGGCAGGATCTCCACGTAACCGGATTGGGCCAGCGACTTGCCGATCGCGCGGCGCCGCTTCTGCGCCGCGGTGAGGCCCCGCCCCGAGGGCGCCGCCGGCAGCACCGACGGAATGACTTCCAGCCCCTCCAGCCGCATGACCTCCTCGACGAGGTCGGCGGGCTGCAACAGGTCAGGGCGCCAACTCGGCGGCGTCACGATCAGGATGTCGTCGTTTTCGGCCACCGCCGCGCCGATCTGGGTGAGGCGCCGGGCCGTCGTGCCCGGGCCGTAGGCCACCCCGGCTATGCGGTCCGGCAGGCCGACGCTGATCCGGATCGGTGGGAGCGACCAGTCCTCGCGCGGCGGATCGCCCCGCCAATCGGTCAGCGTCGGCGACACCGCTCCCCCGGCGATCTCGGCGAGCAGCGCAGCGCACCGGTCCAGGGCGGCGACCGAGATGGCCGGGTCGACGGAGCGCTCGTAACGGCGGGCCGCCTCGCTGGGCAGGTGGAGCCGTCGTTGGGTGCGCGACACCCCGGCCGGGTCCCACACGGCCGCCTCCAGCAGCACGTCGGTGGAGTCGTCGCGCACCTCGGTGGTGGCCGCGCCCATGACGCCGCCGATCGCCGCGGTCGCCTTGTCGTCGACAATGAGAACGTCGGCCGGATCGAGCCGCCGCTCGATGTCGTCCAGCGTGACGACGGTCTCGCCGGGCCGGGCGAACCGCACCGCGAGGCCCCCGGTGATGCGATTGCGGTCGTGCGCGTGCATGGGGTGGCCGAGCTCGAGCATCACGTAGTTGGTGACGTCCACCGCGGGCGACGTCGCGCGGATGCCGGCCAGCAGCAGCCGGCGCTGCAGCCACCACGGCGACACGGCGGTCGGGTCGATCCCGGTGACCGGGCGCAGGGCGAACCGGCGCACGCCCGTCTCCGGGTCCACCGTGAGCGGCCACGCCTCCCCCTCGACCGGCAGCGGTTTGATGTCGGCCGGGTCGACGAAGTTGAGGTCGTAGGCGCACGCGATCTCGCGCGCCACCCCCCGCACCGACATGCAGTAGCCGCGGTCGGGAGTGATCGCCAGGTGGAAAACGACGTCGTCGAGGCCGAGCACATCGGCGCCCGAGGCGCCCGGCGCGGCGGTTTCGGGTGGCAGCACCAGGATCCCGGAATGGTCTGCGCCCATGCCGAGTTCGGCGGCCGAGCAGATCATGCCGTCGGAGCTGCGGCCGTAGGTCTTGCGAGCCGTGATGGCAAAGCCGCCCGGCAGCGTGGTGCCGGGCAACGCCACCACCACCAGATCGCCGACCGCGAAGTTGGTTGCCCCGCAGACGATCTCGCGTGGCTTGTCCTCGCCGACGTCCACCAGGCAGGCGCGGATGGGCTTCTTGAACTCGGTGAGCTCTTCGATGGAGGTGACGCGCCCGACCGTCAGCGGGCCGTCGACCGGGCCCAGGGTGACGACCTCTTCGACCTCGTGGCCGATGCGCACCAGGGTCTGCTCGATGTCGGCGGGCGTCGCGTCCCAGCCCGGGGCGCCGGCCGTCACGACCTCGCGGAGCCAGCTCAAGGGGACGCGCATCAGGCACCCACCCCGAACGGCAGCGAAAACCGGACGTCGCCCTCGACCATGTCACGCATGTCCGGGATCCCGTTGCGGAATTGCAGGGTGCGTTCCAGGCCCATGCCGAACGCGAAGCCGGAGTAGACGTCGGGGTCAATTCCGGCGGCGCGCAACACGTTTGGATGCACCATTCCGCAGCCACCCCACTCCACCCAGTCCGCGCCGCCCTTCTTGTTGGCGAACCACACGTCGACCTCGGCGGACGGTTCGGTGAACGGGAAGAAGTGCGGCCGGATCCGGGTGCGCGCGGTGGGCCCGAACTCGGCGCGCGCGAACGCGTCCAGCGTCCCGCGCAGGTGCGCCATCGACAGGCCGCGGTCCACCGCCAGGCCCTCGACCTGGTGGAAGACAGGCGTGTGGGTGGCGTCGAGCTCGTCGGTGCGGAACGTGCGGCCGATCGAGATGATGTAGACGGGCAGCTCCCGTTCCAAGAGCGTGCGGACCTGGACCGGCGACGTGTGGGTGCGCAGCAGCTGGCGGGAATCCTCGGGCGCGACGTAGAAGGTGTCCTGTTCGCTGCGGGCGGGGTGGTCGGCCGGGAAATTCAGGGCGTCGAAGTTGAACTGCTCGGTTTCGACCTCGGGTCCCTCGGCCAGCTCCCATCCCATCGCGATGAAGGTATCGGCGATGTGCTCGGCCAAGATCGTGATCGGGTGCCGGGCACCGGGTGGCTGTCGGGTCGACGGCAACGTGACGTCGATGCCCTCGGCGACCAGGACCGCGGCGTCGCGCTCGGCTCGCAGTTCCGCCAGCCGTTCGTCGTAGCTGCGTTGGACCTCGCCGCGCGCGGTGTTGACGCGCTTGCCCGCGTCGGCGCGCTCGTCCTTGGGGACGCCGCCCAGCGCCTGGCGCGCCAGCGCCAGCGGCGAGCGGTCCCCGAGGTGCTCGGTCTTGACCCGCGCCAGCGCGTCCAGATCGTCGGCGCCCGCGATGGCGTGGCGGGCGGCCGAGACCGCCTCGGCCAACGCTTCCGGCGACAGGTCGACGGGTTGATCGCCCACGCGACGGCACTCTCCTTGCTGACGAGGCTGTTGAACGCGCCGGCATGCGCCCAGCGCAAGTGCCGATCATAGGTGATTCGGTGCGCGACGCTCGGTGCGTGCCGGGCCGTTGGCCGGCGGGTGATTAGCCGGTTGCGACCGGCTGCGGAGCGGCGTCAACCGGCAGAACCGGCACCACACCGCGTCCGGTGACGAATCGATAGGCCTTGTGGGCCGCCAGCGCGCCCAGCACCCCGAACACCGGCGCAGCGGCCATCGTGCCCCAGTGGTGCGCCAGGATCAGGAAACCAAAGCCCGAGGACGCCGCAAGCATCACGAGCCGCGTCGGCGTCCAGTGGATCGGCTGCCGGAACCGGGCGGACACCAGCACGCCCAGCACCACGGCCGCGGTGTGGCCCGCGTCGGTGAAATCGCCGCCGATGATCGCCGAGGCCAGGCCCGCCGCGACCCACCAACCGACCCATGCCGCGCGCCACCGCGCGGGGATCACCGCCGTCATCGCTCCGAGCACCGCCAGGGCGCCGTAGCTCATCCCGACATCGCTGGCCCGGGTGATCGACACCGGCATCCAGCCGAACTCGACTGCGGCGGCGAGGGCGGCGGCCACCAGCAGGGTGGCGCCGATGTGGCCAACCAGGAACGCCACCACCAGCCGGATGGTGCGCAGGTGCAGCTCGGCGAGCGCGAGCAGGCAGGTCAGGAAGGGCAACCAGAAGTACAGCGGTCCGGCGTCGACGACCAGCGCGCTGCCCAACAGAGTCCCCACGTGGCCGTGGGCCAGGTTGTGCAGGTTGGTGCTGGCTCGCTGGACGAGCACGTCATGCGCGTGCGGGCCGAGCGCGATGAGCGCGCAGCTGATGGCGAGCAGCGCCGCCACATACCCCACGGTGAACCGAACCCGGGCAAGCCGGGAGAAGATGCCCCCAATCATTGCCATCCATTATGTGGGCTAATTTGTTTCGGAAGTGTGATCAAAGGCTGTTAACTCCTTAAGAGTCTTGAGGCGATATATCCCCAGGTCAGCGGGGACGCCGGCGGGCTTACCCGCGAATACGGGCTTACGTGCACGCTTGGCGACGATGCCCAACGCGTCCAGCTCGGTCTGCGGTATCTGGTCTAACGTCGAGCTCGACACCATGATTCCACCTTTGGTGGCGCGTTCCATAACTCGAGCGGCGACGTTCACATCGACGCCGAGCCAGTCCGCGGCCATCCGCTGCGGCCGGCCGGTGTGGATCCCCACCCGCATCCGTGGCGTGTAACCCGCCACCTCAACCGATTTCAGCGCCTCGTTCGCGGCCAGCGATGCCCGCAAGGCGACCGTCGGATCGCGGAACACGGCCATGAGCCCGTCGCCCATTCGCTTGACGATGTGGCCCCCAGCGTCAAGCAACGGCGGCTCGACCGCCCGTGCCACCCGTCGCAGCAGGGTGAGCGCCGCCTCGTCGCCCGCTTGCAGCGACCATGTCGAGAAGCCGACCAGGTCGGTGAAGACCAGGGTGACCTCGGGGTTTGCCGGTCGTCGGGAAACGGTCTCGGTCAGCGCCTGCCACACCTGCAACACACCGAGGCTGAGCTCGCGCGACGCCGCGTCTCGATCGCCCAGCAAACGGTCGGCGGCGCGGGCCGCGGCCCGGGGGCCGCCGTCGCCGGCGGTGGACAACGGGTCGCCGAATTCCGGATCTCCCGGCAACAGCCGTCGCGCCCGTCGCAGAAACGACACCACACCTGGGCTGTGATTCGTGGAGTGCAGCCAGCGCGCAGGAGACCGCCGCTCCGAAGCCGGGGGCGCCGTCGCCACCGCTTCGCGATCGGTCTTCAGATCGGTCTCCGAGGCCTCGCCCGGGTCCGGATCGCGCGGCGCGAGTTCCACTTGGCCAGGTTAGGTGCTGTCAGGAGAAGCGGGCAATGACGGTCACCGCTGTGTGTCACATCTCGCAGGGAACGTCGGTCTGGCGATTCCACCGTCGCCACCCCGAGAGGCACTGAGGTTAGACGGCGCTCATGATGCCGGCGAGGAGGCCACCGAACTCAGTGCCGCTCAACGGGAAGGAAGTCACCGTCCCGTCAGTCGAGGTGAGGCTGAACGTAACGGGCTGGAGCGGGGCTAACAGCCCTCCGAAGGGAATGGTCACCGACCCCGTCGAATATCCCGAACCCGACGGCGCCGCCTGGGTGATCGTCACGGATTGCTGGCCGTAGAGGAACCCGCTGCCGACGTTCGCGGGAGCGGTGACGAGTGCGGTAAGGGCGGCCACCGGGTTCCCGGTCTGAACCGCGCCGACAAATGCCGCGCCGCTGGCGTTGAGCGCGGCTACCCCGTTGATCGGCGCGCCTACCGCATCAACGGCCAGCGCGAGCGGCGCGCCCACCTGGAGGGTTCCTGAGGTAATGGTGACTCCCAGTAGCGATCCTTCCCCATACAGCGTCAGCACCACCGGACCGAGCGGGGTGAGCGTATTGATGATGGGAATGGCGATCTCTACCCCGACCAAACCGCTGAGCAGGCCCGTGCCGCTGGATTCCAGGGCGCCGGTCAGGGCGCCCAAGCCGCCGCCAGTGGACAACGCCTCGATGGGTCCATTCACCGCGTTCAGCAAGGTCTGCTGGGCGTTCGCGGCCTCGGTGCCGACATACATGCCGGCGGTGGTGGTCAAGGCGCCCACGAACCGGTCATAGAAGGCCCGCGATTCAGCGCTGAGCGCCTGAAATTCCTGGCCAACGTCGCCGAACAGTCCCGCGATCGCAATCGACAGCTCGTCCTGAGCCGCGGGCGCGATCACGGTGGTGGGGCCAGCCGCCACCGCGCTGGCGGAGTCCAGCACCAAGCCGATGCCCTCCAGGTCCCCGGCCGCCGCCGAGACGATATCCGGCACCACGCTGAGAAAAGACATAGTCGGTCCCCCTTGGACTCGCGACCGCGGTCACGAAATCGAGCACTGAGTGTACTGGCGCGGGGCCGACGCTGGCCTCACCTCCGGTCGACAGGCGACCACGTACCCAAACGCGCACCTCGGCAAACGTCCGTATCACGACGCCGCCACGCCGGCGCGGAAACTGCGTAACAACGGCGCCGCCGGCCTGCCAAATCGTAGACAACGTGCGTTGTCAAAGTTATCGTGAGCCCAGGAGGCCGAGATGACTGCCATACCAACGACATCCGCGGATCCCCTCGGACCCGACTCGCTCACCTGGAAGTACTTCGGTGACCTCCGCACCGGAATGATGGGCGTCTGGATCGGCGCGATCCAGAACATGTATCCGGAACTGGGTGCGGGCGTCGAGGAGCATTCCATCCTGTTGCGCGAGCCGCTGCAGCGAGTGGCGCGCTCGGTCTATCCGATCATGGGCGTGGTCTACGACGGCGACCGTGCGGCCCAGACCGGTCAGCAAATCAAGAGCTATCACCGCACCATCAAGGGCGTCGACGGCGCGGGGCGCCGCTACCACGCGCTCAACCCCGAGACGTTCTATTGGGCGCACGCCACGTTTTTCATGCTCATCATCAAGGTGGCCGAGTACTTCTGCGGGGGCCTGACCGAAGCCGAGAAGCGACAGCTCTTCGACGAGCACGTGCAGTGGTACCGCATGTACGGCATGAGCATGCGACCGGTGCCTCGATCGTGGGAAGAGTTTCTGGAGTACTGGGATCGGGTGTGTCGCGAGGAGCTGGAAATCAATCAGGCGACGCTGGACATCTTCAAGATCCGCATTCCCAAGCCCAAGTTCGTGCTGATGCCGACGCCGATCTGGGACCAGTTGTTCAGGCCGCTGGTGGCCGGTCAGCGCTGGATCGCGACGGGACTGTTCGAGCCGGCGGTGCGCGAGAAGGCGGGCATGCACTGGACGCCGGGCGACGAGGTGCTGCTGCGGGTGTTCGGGAAGCTCGTCGAGTTGGCCTTCCTGGCCGTTCCCGACGAGATCCGGCTGCACCCGCGCGCGCTGGCCGCCTATCGCCGCGCCGAGGGCCGGCTACCTACCGACGCGCCGCTGGTGGAGGCGCCGGCGTTCATGGCACCGCCGCGCGACCGCCGCGGGCTGCCGATGCACTACTTTCCGCCGCGATCGCGTTTCGCCCCCCGTACGCCGCTCGAGCCCGCCAAGTTCCTGATGGAGCGCGCGGGATCGTTCGTGCACGGCACGCTCTCGCTGACCGGGTTGCGACCCGCGCGGGGCCGGCGGCCCAGGGCGGCCTGAGCAGGCCGGGCGGCTACTGGATCGAAGCGTTGGGAAGCAGGCCGCCGAAGTAGGTCCCCGGGAACGAAAGCTGCAGATGGCTGATGTCGACGGTCACCCCGGTGATCGAGATCGCGGGCAATAACGTCCCGGTCACCGATGTCCCGTAGGAAAAATACGGAAGGGCTTGGCCCACGGATAAGAAGAACTGCCCGTTGGGGGCGACGCCTTCGGTCCCGGCGGCCGACAGCAACGGCACGGCACCGAATGGGGTGTTCAGGGCGACGCTGCCATTCGCGATACCCAGCACTCCGCCGGTGCCGAAGGAAACGGCCGTCGCATTCAGCGAGATGCCGAAGGGACCGACGTTGAAGGTCTGGTTGAGACCGGGGAGGGTGACAGCCGCCGGCAGAGCCGCGGCCGGCGCGTTCCCGACGCCCGCCAACGTTTGCTGAGCGTTGGTCAGTTCGGTGCTCGCATATTGGGCCGCGGCGCCACTGAGCCCGTTCACGAACTCCTCGTGAAAAGCCGACGCCTGCGCATTTATGGCTTGAAATTGCTGCGCGTGCGAACCAAGCAGCGCCGTGATTGCGGCCGACACCTCGTCGGCGGCGGGAGCAGCGACCGAGGTGGTCTGGCTCGCCGCCGCCGCGCTCGCTTCACGCAGCTCAGAACCCAAATTCTGTAAGTTTCCGCTTGCCGCCGCCACGATGTCGGGCGTCACGTTCAGCAATGACATTGTCGTGCCTCCCTGCCGTCGAGACTGTCGCTACGCAGACCGCCGGACTAGCGACGAGACGCAAAGCCTAGCAGGCCGCGAGCACCGGAAAGTGTTATTGGCAAACTTTTCGCAACCAATCCCCGGATGCCAACGGCACAGTTTGCTGGAAGTGACTTAAAGGCGGTCGAGCGCCCGGGCGCTCTGGTACAGGCAGATGGCCGCCGCGGCGGCCACGTTGAGGCTTTCGGCGCCGCCTGCCATCGGGATGCGTACGCGGCGGTCCGCCGCCGCCGCGAGCTCGGCCGACAAGCCGTGTGATTCGGCTCCGAACAGCCAGGCCGTCGGCGCGGCGAGGTCCGCCTCGTCGAGCCGGGTCTCGCCGTCCACCGTCGTGGCCAGCACTTGCAACCCGGCGGCGCGCAACGCGGCGACCGCGCCGACGGCGTCGGGCGCGGAGACGACCGGGATCGAGAAGATGCTGCCGGCCGACGCGCGCAGGCACTTGCCGTTGTACGGGTCGACGCTGTGCCCGCCGAGCACTACCGCCCCCGCGCCCATCGCGTCGGCGATGCGAATCAGGGTGCCCGCGTTGCCCGGCTCACCGATCTCGACGGGAACAGCGACCAGCCGCGGCGAATCCGTCAGCGCGTCCTCGAGCGAGCTCACCGGCATGTCGCAAACCGCCACCAGCCCCGTCGGGGTGACCGTGTCGGACAACGCCTTTGCGGCGCGCTCCGTGACCAGGTGGACCGGGCATTGCTGCTCGGCAAGCAGCCCCGCGTGCTGCTGCGCGGCGAGTTCGGTGACGAACACGTCACGGACCAGCCCGCGTGCGGCCGCGGCCCCGACCAGGTTCGGCCCCTCGGCGAGGAACCGTCCCGCCCGGCGACGCCCGACATGCCGATGCAATTTGACCGCCGCGGCCACCCTGGCCGAGCGTTCGGTGAGCGGTGCCGGCATCGCCGGCAGTTAGGCGGCCTCTCCGGAATCCGAGGGGGCGTTGACATCCTCGGGCAGCGCCGCCCGGGCGACGTCGACCAGCGCGGTGAACGCAGCCGGATCGGTGATCGCGATGTCGGCGAGGTTCTTGCGGTCCACCTCGACGCCGGCGGCCTTCAGGCCCTGGATCAGGCGGTTGTAGGTGATGTCGTTGGCGCGTGCAGCCGCGTTGATCCGCGAGATCCACAACTTGCGGAACTCGCCCTTACGCGCACGACGGTCGCGGTAGGCGTAGTTCAGCGAATGCAGCTGCTGCTCTTTGGCTTTGCGATAGAGCCGGGACCGCTGGCCGCGATAGCCCTTCGAGGCCTTTAAGACGCTGCGCCTCTTCTTCTGGGCGTTGACCGCCCGCTTCACGCGTGCCATGGATGTTCCTACTCTCGTTCTGGCAGTAAATGGTTCTAAATGGTCGGGTGCCGGCTGACTAGCCGTTGAGCAGCTTGTTGACGCGCTTGGTGTCGTTGGCCGACACCGTGGTGCGGCCGTCCAGCCGTCGGGTCCGGGTCGACGGCTTGTGCTCCAGCAGGTGCCGGCGGTTGGCTTTCTGTCGCAGGATCTTCCCGGTGCCGGTGCGCCGGAACCGCTTCGACGACCCGCTGTGGGTCTTGGCCTTGGGCATGTTTCCTCTACTTTCAGTACTTTTCAGTACTTCTCAGCACCTTCGGTACTGGCTGGTACTCGTTCGTGTCAGGTCAGTTGGGCGACGGGGTGGCGTCGGCTCCCGCATCGGTGTCCGGTGCCGCGCCTCCCCCCGGTGCTTCTGGGTGGCGCGCCCGCGCGCGGGTCTTGGCGCCGCGGTGCGGTGCCAGCACCATCGTCATGTTGCGGCCGTCCTGCTTGGCGGACGTTTCGACGAATCCGTAGTCGGCGACGTCCGCGCCCAGGCGCTGCAGCAATCGGTAGCCCAGCTCGGGCCGCGACTGCTCACGTCCGCGAAACATGATGGTGACCTTGACCTTCGATCCCGCCTCCAGGAAGCGGATTACGTGACCCTTCTTGGTCTCGTAATCGTGATCGTCGATTTTCGGTCGCAGCTTTTGCTCTTTGACGACGGTCTGCTGCTGGTTCCGGCGGGATTCGCGCGCCTTTTGCGCCGCCTCGTATTTGAACTTGCCGTAATCCATGATCTTGCAGACCGGAGGTCTGGCGTTCGGGGCAACTTCGACGAGGTCGAGATCGGCGTCCGCGGCGACGCGCAGTGCGTCCTCGATGCGCACTATGCCTACCTGCTCTCCCCCGGGTCCGATCAGTCGAACTTCAGGTACGCGGATGCGCTCGTTGACGCGGGTCTCAGTGCTGATGGGGCCTCCCTTGTTGGGCTTCTTCTCCTTGTGGCGGCCGCAGCGGTGGAAAACCACACCATCAGCAAAAAGGCCCTGCACAAGCAGGGCCCAATGCCGACCGATCGCCGCTGGAAGTGCTCCAGCCGCCCGCGCTGCACGCGGAACAGGCATTCACGATGCCTGTGACCGGACCGCTGAACCTTGAGAAAACTCGTGGCCAACGGTGGGAGTGGGACTCCACTTAACTGTCCCCGGCGTTCACCGGGATGGTCGCAATCGATAGTTTAGCAGCCATGACGCGTCTTCCTGCACGTCTGCGGCCGGACGGGCATCCGGCGCGCGTCGCATCCCGACCAATTGCTGCCCGCCTCCCTTGGCGCTTCGCCAGGATTTTCACGGCTTGACGGCATATCCTCGCGGTCTGTGACTCTCGCTACGTCCCGCTTCGGCCCGCGTTCGGGCAGCCAGCCGAACTCCCGGTATCGCTGGGTACCGGCGGCGGCGGGCTGGACCGTCGGCGTCATCGCCACGGTGTCCCTGATCGCGAGCGTGTCGCCGCTGATCCGGTGGCTGATCAAGGTCCCACGGGAGTTCATCAACGACTACCTGTTCAACTTCCCCGACACCAGCATCGCGTGGTCGTTCGTGCTGGCCCTGCTGGCCGCCGCCCTTACGGCACGCAAACGCATCGCCTGGGTGTTGCTGCTCGGCAACATGGTCCTGGCCGCCGCTTTGAACGCCGCCGACATCGCCGCGGGCGACAACACGGCGGCCGAGTCGTTCGGGGAGAACCTCGGCTTCGCCGTGCACATCGTCGCGATCGTGCTGCTGGTCCTGTCCTATCGGCAGTTCTGGGCCAAGGTGCGCAAGGCCGCGCTGTTCAAGGCGGCCGCGGTCCTGGTCACCGGGCTCGTAATCGGAATCCTGGCGTCCTGGGGCTTGGTCGAGATGTGGCCGGGCACCCTGGCGCCCGATTCGCGCTTTTGGTACGTCGTCAACCGGGTGGTCGGGTTCTCCATCGTCGATCCCGACGCGTTCACCGGCCGGCCGCACGTTCTGCTCAACGCGATCTTCGGGTTGTTCGGAGCGCTCGCGCTGATCGCGGCGACGATCGTGCTGTTCCAGTCCCAGCGTGCCGACAACGCGCTGACGGGCGAGGACGAGTCCGCGATCCGCGGGCTGCTCGAGCTCTACGGCAAACAGGACTCCCTCGGATATTTCGCCACCCGCCGCGACAAGTCGGTGGTGTTCGCCCCGAGCGGCCGGGCGGCCATCACCTACCGGGTCGAGATCGGGGTCTGTTTGGCCAGCGGTGACCCGATCGGTGACCCGAGGGCGTGGCCGCAGGCGATCGACGCGTGGTTGGGGTTATGCCAGACCTACGGCTGGGCGCCGGGTGTGATGGGCGCCAGTTCGCAAGGGGCCCAGGCGTTCCGGGAGGCCGGGCTCAACGCCCTCGAGCTGGGCGACGAGGCGATCCTGCGGACGTCCGACTACAAGCTGTCCGGCCCCGACATGCGCGGGGTGCGCCAGGCGGTGACCCGGGCGCGCAGGGCGGGGCTGACGGTACGCATCCGGCGACACCGCGACATCTCCGCCGACGAGATGGCCGAAACGATCTCGCGCGCCGACGCGTGGCGCGACACCCAAACCGAGCGTGGCTTTTCGATGGCGCTGGGCCGGCTCGGCGACCCGGCCGACGGCGACTGCCTGCTGGTCGAAGCCATCGATCGCGAGGGTCGGGTGGTCGCGATGCTGTCGCTGGTCCCGTGGGGAAGCACCGGCGTCTCCCTGGACCTCATGCGGCGTTCCCCGCAATCCCCCAACGGCACCATCGAACTCATGGTCAGCGAGCTCGCGCTGAACGCCGAAGCCCTTGGCATCATTCGCATTTCACTGAACTTTGCGATGTTCCGCTCGGCGTTCGAACAGGGCGCCCAGCTCGGCGCCGGGCCCATCGCCCGGTTGTGGCGCGGGTTCCTGTTGTTCTTTTCGCGGTGGTGGCAGCTCGAGACGCTGTACCGCTCGAACATGAAGTACCAGCCCGAGTGGGTTCCCCGGTACGCGTGTTACGAAGACGCCCGGCTGATTCCGCGGGTCGGCGTTGCCTCGGTGATCGCGGAGGGTTTCCTCGTCCTGCCGTTCAGCCGGCGGGAGAAGGTGCACACCGGGCACCATCCCGCGGTACCGGCCAGGCTGGCGGAGTCCGGGCTGCTGCATCACGACGGGTCGACGCCCGACGTGAGCGGCCTGCAACGCGGGGTCAAGGCGGCCGAGGCCGAGGAGTCGAGGTTGCGCCTGCCCGAGCAGGTACGGGTGCGCCTGGCCAAGCTGAAGATATTGCAGCGCAACGGGGTTGACGCCTACCCGGTGGGGTGCCCGCCCAGCCACTCGATCGCCGCCGCGTTGGACGCCGACGATCAGGAGGACGTGTCGGTGGCCGGCCGCATCCTGCGGATCCGCGACTACGGCGGCGTGCTGTTCGCCCAGGTGCGCGACTGGTCGGGCGAAATGCAAGTGCTGCTGGACAATTCGCATCTCGGACGCGGCCGTACCGCCGATTTCACCGCGGCCATCGATCTCGGTGATCTGGTCGAGATGTCCGGGCACATGGGCTTTTCCAAAAAGGGGACCCGCTCGTTGATCGTGCGCGACTGGCGGATGATCGGTAAGTGCCTGCGCCCGTTGCCGAATAAGTGGAAGGGGCTGACCGATCCCGAGGCGCGGGTGCGGACCCGCTACGTCGACCTGGCGGTCAACCCGGAGTCGCGCGAGCTGATCAGGGCCCGCAGCGAGGTGTTGCGCTCGGTTCGGGAAACCCTGTTCGCCAAGGGGTTCATCGAGGTCGAGACGCCGATCCTGCAGCAGATCCACGGCGGGGCCACCGCCCGGCCGTTCGTCACCCACATCAACACCTACGACATGGACCTGTTCCTGCGCATCGCGCCGGAGCTGTATCTGAAGCGGCTGTGCGTCGGCGGCGTGGAGCGGGTGTTCGAGCTGGGCCGGGCGTTCCGCAACGAGGGCGTCGACTTCAGCCACAACCCGGAGTTCACGCTGCTGGAGGCCTACCAGGCGCACGCGGATTACAAGGTGTGGATCGACGGCTGCCGGGAGCTCATTCAGAACGCCGCGCAGGCCGCCAACGGCGAGCAGACCGTGCTGCGTCCCCGGGCGGGGAGCGACGGCCGCCTCGAACCGGTCGACATCTCCGGCACATGGGCGGTGAAGACCGTGTACGGCGCGGTATCGGAGGCGCTGGGCGAGCACATCGATCCCGACACCTCACTGGCCGCCCTGCGCAGGATGTCCGACGCCCTGCACATTCCGTATCGGGCGCATTGGGATTCCGGCGCGGTGGTGCTGGAGCTCTACGAGCACCTGGTGGAGGACAGGACCGAGCAACCGACGTTCTACATCGACTTCCCCAGCTCAGTGTCTCCGCTGACCCGGCCGCACCGCAGTCAGCGCGGTGTTGCCGAGCGGTGGGACCTGGTGGCGTGGGGCGTCGAGCTGGGGACCGCCTACAGCGAGCTGACCGACCCGGTGGAGCAGCGGCGCCGCCTGCAGGAGCAGTCGCTGTTGGCCGCCGGCGGGGATCCCGAAGCGATGGAGCTCGACGAGGACTTCCTGCAAGCCATGGAGTACGCGATGCCACCCACCGGCGGACTCGGTATGGGCATCGATCGGCTCGTCATGCTCATAACCGGCCGCAGCATCCGCGAAACCCTGCCGTTCCCGCTGGCCAAGCCGCATTAGCCCCGGCCTGCCACTGCCAGCGGACACACCGGGACCATCCGGTCAAAATGTTCCGGGAGTGTTAACGATGGCTCACACTGATGCACGTGACCGCCCCGACGCCCCTCGCCACGGCGCAGCTGGCCGGTAATTTCACCTCCCTGATGCACGGGTGGATACCCGCGACGATCCAGATCGGCACCGCCTTCGTGCTGGCGCTGGCCGTGGGCTGGCGGTCGCGACGATGGCGGGCGGTGTGGCTGCCGCTGGCCGGCGCCGCCGGGGGCGCCACGGCCTACCTGACGCACTGGTACGTCGTCGACCGCGGCCTGTCCGACGAGCCGGCACCGTCGGCGCTGTGGGTGTGGGTCGCGTTGGCCGGCGTGGCCGCGGCAGTGCTGGTGGTGGGCTGGCGCAGCGCGCCGCCGTGGCGGCGCGGCGTGACGCTGCTTGCCGTGCCGTCGTGCTTGCTCTGCGCGGCGCTGGTGCTCAACGCGTGGGTCGGCTACTTTCCGACCGTGCAGGCGGCATGGAGCCAACTCACCTCCGGTCCCCTGCCCGATCAAACGGACCCGGCCACCGTCAGCGCGCTGGCCGCCAAGCGGACCCGCCCACCGCACGGCAGCGTGGTGCCGGTGGTGATCCCTTCGGATGCATCGCATTTCAAGCACCGCGGGGAACTCGTGTACCTGCCGCCCGAGTGGTTTACCAGCAGCCCGCCGCCGGCCCTGCCGACGGTGATGATGATCGGCGGACAGTTCAACACCCCCGCGGATTGGACGCGGGCGGGCAGCGCGGTCAGGACGATCGACGACTTCGCGGCCGCTCATGACGGCAAGGCGCCGGTGTTGGTGTTCGTCGACGCCGGAGGGGCCTTCAACAACGACACGGAATGCGTGAACGGCGTGCGCGGCAACGCCGCCGATCATCTGACCAAAGACGTTGTCCCTTACATGGTTTCGAAGTTCGGCGTGAGCGGCGACCGGTCCAACTGGGGCATCACCGGCTGGTCGATGGGCGGGACGTGCGCCGTTGATCTGGCCGTGATGCACCCCGAGACGTTCAGCGCGTTCGTCGACATCGCGGGTGACTTCTTCCCGAATGCCGGCAACAGGTCTCAGACCATCGCCCGGCTGTTCGGCGGAAATGCCGAAGCCTGGGCCGCTTTCGACCCGACCACCGTGATCACCCGGCACGGCAGCTACCGCGACCTGGCCGGCTGGTTCGCGATCTCGTCGGACGGCCCGCCGACGCCGCGCGAGGACGTGGCCGTAACCGACTCCGGCGCAATGCGTCTCGCCGCGGCCAACCCGGGTAACCAGACCGCGGCCGCCTACTCGCTGTGCGCACTCGGCCGCGCCAACGGCATAGATTGCGCAGTCGTGCCCCAGCCGGGCAGGCACGACTGGCCGTTCGCCGGCCGGGCCTTCGCCGCCGCGCTGCCGTGGCTGGCCGGCCGGCTGGGCACCCCGGAGGCCCCACGCACGGCCCTGCCCCCCGCTTCCCCGCCCCCGCCGTCGCCCACCCGGGTAGTGGTTCCGGCTCAACGTTCCGCTACCGCAGGTGTTCGTTGAAGAACGTGACGATCCGCCGCCAGGCGTCCTCCGATTCGGGTTCGGAATAAGCCATCCCGGCCAGCCCCGCAATTATGCGGATTGGCGCGGGAACACAGTGGTCGTTCATGAAGCTGTGGCCGACATTGGGATATTCCTTGACGTCACGCGGTACGTCACCCGCCGCCAATACGGCCTCGAGCCTTGCCGCGGTGCCGCGCCGCACGATGGGGTCGTTCGCGCCGAAGCTCGCGACCACCGGGCACGACTCGCCCAGCGCTTCCACGTCGCCAGGCAGCAGCCCGTAGTTCGGCGCTGCCGCGTCGAACACGCCGTGGGGGGCCAGTTGCATAACGAACCCCGCGCCGATGCAAAACCCGACGAGCCCGACCTTGCCGGAGCACCGCTCGTCGGCGACGAGGTGATCGCGGGCGGCAACCAGGTCGTCGTGGGCGGGGCCGCGGCCGGTCACATGGGCGCGGATGGTGCTCAGCATGCACCTGATCTTGGGACCGCGGCCGTAGAGCACCGGAGCCAGCGCCAGATACCCGCTGCGGGCCAAGCGGTCCGAGATCTGCCGCAAGTTCGCGGTCATGCCGAGTACGTCCTGAACGACCACCACACCGGGCCATGGCCCCGGGCCCTCGGGGACGGCGAGATAGCCGGGCAGGTGGCCGTCGGCGACCGAATAAGTGATATCACCCATGGCTCGGTGTTCCCCCAAATACCGTGTCGACCGTCGACCGTTTCCGCGGCGCGCATAGCCGTGACGATACGAAGATATGGTAATCCGATACCGCCATATCGTGACGCCGTGCCGGTGTATTGTCCGGCCGTGGAGCCTCCCCGGTTGTTTCCCTACGACCCGCCGCCTGCGCCCGAACCGTCGGCCAAAGAGCGGATTCGTGACGCCGCGCTGAGCTGTTTTGCCGTTCGCGGCATTGCTGCCACACCGCTGCGTGCGGTCGCCGAGACCGCGGAGGTTTCGATTGGGCTGGTGCAGCACCACTTCCACACCAAGGCCGCGTTAACCGCTGCCGTCGACCAGTACGTGCTCCAGGTGGTGGGTGAGGCATTGGAACCCTCAGCGCCGCTCGAACCGGAGTCCGACGCGCTCGAGGAAGCCGGCAACCGCCTGATCGCACTGATGGTCCGACGTCCCGACGTCATGACCTACCTGGGGCGCGCGCTCGCCGAGGGCGGCGCACTGGGGTCGGTGATCTTCACCGGGTTGGCGGCGATCAGCGCGGGGCAGGGTAACCAATTCGGGCAACACGGCAACCTTCGATCCGACCTCGATCCGGATTGGGGGGTGCTCAACCCGCTCATCCTGCGGATCGGCGCCATCATTCTGCAGCCGTACATCGAGATCTACCTCGGCGAGCCGTTCTTCACCGAGCCGCAGCTGCGACGCTGGGATACCGCCGTCACCAGCCTGATACGGCGGGGCCAATTCGCCGAGGAAGCGGAGACCCCGGGCAGCGACGCCATCGCTTGGTGAGCGGCCAAGCGATGGCGGTTAGGCACCCGTGTCGCCGGTCGGGTGCTATACACGAAACACCATGGACGAGCCCGAGGTAACCGCGCACAGCGCGCAAGTTCTCGACCCCGACGAGCCCGACGACGCACTGACGTTGGAGCGGCTACGCGCCGATCCCCTCGTCGAGGTTGTCGACCGGCTCGATGCGCAACTGGCCAATCTGCGCAGCCTTCGGCCGGCACCGGATTCGGAGCTCCTCGGCGAGCCGAGCCGGTGGGCTTACTACCCCTGGCGGCGGACCGTCGTCGCGGTGCTGGGCCCGAAGGGGTTTCGGACGCTACGACTTGATCGCAACAGAAACAACATCACCATTCGAGAACAGGCCCGGCTCCATTCGCTGACCATCGGCGTCGCCGGCCTGAGCGTCGGCCATGTCATCGCTCACACGCTGGCGCTACAGGGACTATGTGGCAGGATTCGGCTGGCAGATTTCGATCATTTGGAACTGTCAAATCTGAATCGGGTGCCGGCCACCGTGTTCGATCTTGGGTTGAACAAGGCGCATGTGGCGGCACGCCGGATCGCCGAGCTTGATCCCTACCTCGCGGTGGACGTGTTCGACGCGGGACTCACCGCGAACAACCTCGACGCGTTCCTGGATGGACTCGACCTCGTTGTCGAGGAATGCGATTCGCTCGACATCAAGGTTGGCCTGCGCATGGCAGCGCGCGACCGGCGTCTCCCCGTGCTGATGGCAACAAGCGATCGCGGCAGGGTCGACGTTGAACGCTTCGATCAAGACCCTGACCGTCCAATCCTGCACGGGCTGCTGGGCGACCTGGACATCGAGCTGCTGCCGGGCATGAGCATCCGGGAAAAAATTCCTTACATGCTCCGTTACGACGAAGCCGATCGGGTATCGCCCCGCACTGCCGCATCACTTCTCGAGATCGACCGATCGGTCTCGACCTGGCCTCAGCTGGCATCCGACGTCATCGTCGGCGCTTCGGCCCTAGCCGAAGCCGTACGCAGAATCGGGCTGGGCGAAGAACTGAGATCGGGTCGATGCCGCATCGACATGGGCTGGGAACTCGATCAACTCGACGAAGTCGAGCCGGCCCACCGTCGCCCCGAGCCCGACGACGGACATGGCAGCGACGCAGCCCCTTCGATGGTCAGCGATCCTATTGTCGCTGCCGCGCTGCGCGCCCCCTCGGGCGGAAACAGCCAGCCATGGCGTATCGACGCAAACCCGACCAAACTAACCATAAGCGTTGCGCCGGAACATACTTCAACCATGGACGTGGGGTTCCGCGGCAGCGCTGTCGCATTGGGCGCAGCCCTTTACAACGTCAGGATCGCCGCCGCCGCCCGCGGGGTGCTCGGGCCGGTGAGCGTCTCCGAAGACGTAGCCGGCTCTCCCCTACAGGCCGGGATCGACTTCGGAAACGGTAACGACCCCGCCCTCGCCGACCTTTACGAACCGATGCTCGCACGCGAGACCAATCGCCATCGCGGAACGCGTCAACCACTCGACGACCAGACGATCAAGTTGCTCTCGACCGCGGCAGAGCGGGAGGGCGCGCGTCTGCACCTGCTCACCGAGCGGGACGACCTTTCGCGGGCCGCAACGGTTTTCGGTGCAGCCGACCGAATCCGGTACTTGACACCGCAGCTGCACAAAGAGATGTTTTCGGAACTGCGCTGGCCCGGTGACCCTGATCCCGACGTCGGTATCGAGGTGCTCAGCCTCGAACTCGACGACAGCGACTTGGCACTATTTGATGTCGTCCGGCGTCCCGACGTGATGGCTTGCCTTGCGGACTGGAACGCCGGCAGCGCGCTGGGCGACGGCATGCGCGACCAAGTCCTCGACAGCTCGGCACTGGCGGTGATCACCGTGACCGGGGAGCGTCTTACCGACTACGCCCGCGGTGGATCAGCCGTCGAGGCGGTATGGATCCTCGCGCAGCGCGAGGGCCTCGCCGTCCGGCCGTTGTCGCCGGTCTTCTTGCACGCTCGAAACGCTGACGATCTCCACGAGTTATCCGCCGACTTTGCCAGCGAATTGCAGCAATTGCAAAGCGATTTCGTCCGCCTTACCGCGACCGGTCCCGAGGAATCGATCGTGCTGGTCTTGCGGTTGACCACCGCACCACCTGCGTCGCGACCGAGTCGCCGCAGTCTGAGCCGACTCCGTTCCCGGCGGTAGCCGACTCAGAACGGCTTTGCGGTGAATCCCCAGCGCAACAAGGCCGACTCGCGGCGGGCCGCCCCGCGTAACCGGGCATCATGCGTGCCGGTCAGAGCGTTCGGTTTGCCGCGCGCACCGAACATCCAGTACGCCTGCAGATAGGGCAACGGTGTCGAATGACCGCAGTGCATTCCTTGCAGTCCAGCCGCGGCAAGCTCTTTCGAGAGCTCGGCGATGGTGAACGCCGCCGCCTCGCTTGCGATTGCGTCTTTTCGCAAGACAGCCGGCGAGTCGGGGTCTGCGATCGCGAGCATGTTGGGGGCGGCTGTCGGGTCCCGTAGGCGCTGGAAATCGGAGATCCATACCGCGGCCCCGCTGTCGCTTTGGATAGCAGCGATCTGTCCGAGTGCACCGCGCAAAGAGACGAAATCCGGCAGCTGATGCAGCGTCCACATGCAGGAGATCGCGTCCCACGGAGCCGTTGAAATCCGTCCTGGCAGCGCGGTGATGTCCTCGCGCAGCAGTTCGACACGTTCGCCTAGACCTTCAGCGTCGAACAGCTCGCGCGCCGTGGACAGCATGTTGGGGGCCAGATCGACGGCGGTCGCCCGGACATCGGGCCGTCGGCGCAGGACGGCGCTGAGCGCACGGCCCGAGCCGACGCCGAGATCCAACAGCGCGCCGCCTGGTGGAAGGAGCGCATCGAGCGCACGGGCGCAGAAGTCGTATATCGCGACTATCCCTGGGTTGGACGCGCCGCCGGTGTGGAACTGGGCGACGGATTCCGGATCGTCCACCACCATTGGCTCGGGAATGCGCTCGCGCCCCGCGGGATGGAAGCGCTCGCGCAAAACGACGCCGGGTACCCGCCACATCGGCCGAATTCTCTTCACCCTCAACCTCTCATGGAGTCCGCGTCATCGATTTCGAGCCGCACTGTCATACATGATTATGAACTCGACACATGTTCTCCACTGGCCGCACGTGGTCTTTCGATCTTCGGAAAAGACGTTAAGGACTTGCCCGGTCACCCGGGATCGGTAAGCTTTGCCTGCGCGGTCCTTTGATCGAGATAGGAAACGTTGTCCGCGGGAGGTAGGCGTGGTTCAGACCCTTGCGAGTGACGGACTCAAATCTTTACCGCTGCCGCCGGTGAATCCCATGCCCTATCGGCAGCGTCTTGCGGCGGTGCGGGAATTCAGCACGGGTACCGAACGGCTGCGTGATGCCGGCGGGCGAGTGTCCTTTTTCAGGTTAGGTCCGCGATGGCTGATGCCGCCGATTGTGTTGGCAACATCTCCGGAGGCTATTCGCGACATCCTCAGCACCAAAGATGATTCCGTCGACAAGACGACCCCGGTCTTCGAGCAGGTGCGCCACATCATCGGGGCCAGCCTTACTGATCTTCCCTTCGAGCCGTGGAAGTCACGTCGGCGCACCCTGCAGCCGGTGTTCACCAAGCAGCGTGTGAACGAGTTCGGCGGCCACATGGAGCAGGCAGCACAGTCCGTGAGCCAGGGGTGGCGCGAGGATGCCGTGATCGATTTGGACGCCGAGTGCCGCACGATCACGCTGCGCGCGCTTGGCCGGTCGGTGCTCGGGCTCGACCTGGAACAACGCGCCGACGAGGTTGTTGAGCCGCTGCGGGTGGCGTTGGCCTACGCGGTCAGGCGCGCGACGAGCCCGCTACGCGCCCCGCGCTGGTTGCCCACTCCCGCGCGTCAGCGCGCGCGAGCGGCAAGCGCGAAACTTCATGCCCTGACGCAGGAGATTTTGCGCGACTGTCGCGCCGATCCGACGCGAGTCGCACCACTGGTCCACGCTCTCATCGCCGCCGAGGATCCAGAGACCGGAAAACGATTGACTGATGAAGAGATTTGCGACGAACTGGTCATGTTTCTCTTCGCCGGCCACGACACCACAACCACGGCGTTGACGTATGCATTGTGGGCGCTGGGACACCACCCCGACTGTCAGGACCGCGTCGCGGCAGAAGTCGCGGCACTGCCGGATCGGCCGCTGACGTCCGACGACATGCCGCGGCTGGGCTATACGGTCCAGGTCATCCGGGAATCGCTTCGCCTGTGCCCCCCGGCGCCCACTGGTACACGTATGGCGTGCCGGGACGTGGAGGTCGGCGGTTACCGCGTGCCGAAGGGCACCATGCTCGTTGTCGGGAGGATGGCCGTACAGCGCGACCCGCAACTCTGGGAGGACCCGCTCCGATTCGATCCCGACCGGTTCAGCCCTGAGAACTTCAAGGCGCTCAACCGTTGGCAATATGTGCCATTTGGCGGCGGACCGCGCTCGTGCATTGGCGACCATTTCGCCATGCTCGAAGTGACCCTCGCCTTGGCGACGCTCATCCGCGGGTTCGAAATCCGCTCTCTCGACGACGAATTTCCGCTTGCATTGCACTTCACGATGATTGCCGGTGGTCCGATTCCTGCCCGTGTTCGACCGCGTCGCTAGCGGTATCCGGCGCCAAGGCGTATCGACGGCTTGGGAACAACGATAGGGCGCGGCCACACCTGATCACCGACAAAAACGCTATCGCCTGTGCAGCAACGATTCTGGCCCGAGCACTCCGCAGCCGCGACGGTGGCACACATGCACGGCTGCGGCGCTGCCCTGGACCTGACACGATCTCCGAGCTGCGCCGCCGGAAATCAAGCCCGTCGGCGCGAGACAGTGGGCGCCGCCCAAATGTCACGGTCCACCTGGCACAACAGCCGTAGCAGAGCGCTCGGTCGGTAATACACATATGTTGAACAGTCCGCGCCGGCTGTAATGGCTGTCACCGAGCAGCAGCGTGGAATCAGGCGACCGGGGTGCGGCGACCGTCCCATCGGGGCGATCTGGCCCGGCTGCCTGCGGTAAACCGGGTCGGGGCGCGCATGGATCTGCCAGTGTGATTCCACACAGACGCGTGACGCGGCAAACAAAAACTGCCTCCGCGCACTAGTAACAGCTACGGTAAGGGCAAATGTCGGGCACCTTGGACTACTTGGTCACTGCGGCCGCCGCCGAGTTGATGGCGGCCACCGCGGCTGACTCGGCCGCAGTCAGCGAACGAGTGCTCGGCAACCTGGTTCGCGACTTGGGCGTCGATTTCAGCTTCCTGCGACACAACGACCACACCATCCGCGCCACGATCCTCATCGCCGAATTCCCGCCCCGCAATGCCGACCCGGACCCGATTGGCATAGTGCATTTCGCCGACGCCGACTCGATCTTCGCTCGGGCCGAACACCTCAAGGCGCCAGACGTGATGCGGCCCCGGCCGGACAACGCCGACTATCAACACAACATTGAAGAGGGCACCGGTGCTCCTACCGTCTCCCTCGCCGCCGTTCCGCTGCTATCCGGCGACGTCACCACCGGCACGCTAGCCTTCGGCAAGCTCGGAGACCGCGAATGGCTACCGGAAGAACTCAACGCCCTGCAAGCCATCGCCGCGCTGTTCGCCCAGCTGCAGGGCCGCACCGTCGCAGAAGAACGACTCCACTATCTCGCCGAACACGATGACCTCACCGGCCTGCTCAACCGCAGGGCGCTGATCGAGTACCTGGACCAGCGGCTGGCCGCGGGGCAGCCCGGTCCGGTCTCGGTGGTGTTCATCGCCTTGGACCGCTTCAAGGTCATCAACGACCACCTGGGTCAAAACGCCGGCGACCGGTTCATCGAGGCCTTCGCCCAACTGGTGCGCGAGGCCACGGACATTCCGGCGGCCATCGCCCGTTTCGGCGGTGACGAGTTCGTCGTCGTACCCACGACACCAATGGACATCGAGGCCGCCGAAGTGTTTGCCCAATCGCTGCACGACCTCGTCCACAAGCAGGTCGTGATCGACGATGAGCTGCTCACCCGTACGGTCAGCATTGGCGTCACGTCGGCTCTACCCGGGCAGGACAGCACCTCGGACGTGCTGCGCCGGGTCGACCAGGCCCTCCGGTCGGCGAAAAGTTCCGGCGGCGACAGGGTCGTCACTTTCAGCCCGGAAATGTTGAGAACGAACATGATCCGCAACGACATCGAACTGCACCTGGAAGGGATGGTCGACAGCCGTACTGGCGCCATGGTGCTCCATTACCTTCCGGAGTTCGACATGCGAACCGGTGAGATCCTCGGCACCGAGGCGCTAATCCGTTGGCAACACCCCACTCTCGGACTGTTGATGCCCGATTCGTTCATCCAGGTGGTCGAATCGATCAACCTGGGCGCCAAACTCGGCCGTCTCGTAATGCGTGCGGCGTGTGCGCAGTTCGGGCTTTGGCAGTCACGCGACGTCGGGCGCGGTGCGGTGTTGCGCATCAACGTATCGCCCGTGCAGCTCGTCACCGATGGCATCGTCGACACGGTCGCGACCACACTCAACGAGTTCGGCCTCGACCCGCAGACGGTATGCCTGGAGATCACCGAAAGCGTGGTGGTCCAAGACATCGATGCCACACGCAAGACGCTCTTCAGATTGAAGGAGATCGGGGTACAGATCGCCATCGATGACTTCGGCACCGGCTACAGCGTGCTGACGTATCTGAAATCGCTGCCCGTCGACACGCTCAAGATCGACAAGGGGTTTGTCCGTAATCTCGACACCAACGCCGGCGACCTGGCGATCGTGCGCTCCACAATGGCCCTGGCCGATGCCTTCGGACTGAACGCCGTCGCCGAAGGCGTCGAAACCGTAGCCGCGGCCAAGACATTGCTCGGCCTGGGCTGCTACCGGGCGCAAGGCTTTCTGCTCTCCCGCCCGCTGGACAGCGCCGCGATGGAGGCGCTGCTCGCCAAACGCGTCGTGCCGATGGACTTCTCCGACGGCGCGGCCACTGCACCGGATAAGGGCTCCGCCACCGAGAACGTAGTTGAGATCCGCGGCAAGCAGAACTCTTGATCGGCGCTTACGCGCGCCGCTGAAACAGGTAGTAGCGCGACGGGTTCTTGTGGTCAAGCTCTCGTTCATCGCCCGCGGAGACCAGCGTCCAGCCCGGGGTAAATCGGCGCTCTATTTCGGCATGGTCGATGCCTGGCACACCGATCCTGCGGCCGGGAGGAAACGCGGCGATGTAGAGCCACGCGTCGGGCGCCGCCACAGCAGAGACTTCCCGGACGTAGGCGTCACGATCGGCGCCACTCATGTTGTGGATGCAGGCGTTGTCGACGATCAACTGAAAGCCCGCACCGATTCCGGCCCGACTCAATTGCGTCACGTCGGCGCGCACAAAGTTGACCGAAACATCGGCGGCGCGAGCTTTGGCGCGGGCCTTGTCGAGCGGCTTGGCCACATAGTCGACCGCAGTTACCTGCCAACCGTGCTGGGCGAGGTAAATCGCGCAGTCTCCGGTACCGCATCCGACATCGAGGGCCGATCCCGTGGACAGTCCGGCTTCGCCCGACGTTCCTTCGACCAGGTCTCGTAGACCCTGCCCGATCGGATGGCCCTCCCAGGGTGTGAAGCCGATGCGGTAGAAAATCCGAAAGCGAGTGTGTCGCGAGGCCATACACGCAATGATCGCATTCGCGGCGAGCAGCCGCTCTCCGGCCCGGTAATCGCCACGCCTGACCGCCCTTTCGACGATCTCGAGGTCATTACCGGCAACGGTTCGTCGAATTCTGTGTAGCACCAACGAAAATAGATGCGCCGCGCCGTCGCCGTAGTCCCAACGTTGCCGCCAATGAGATCACCGTCGACGAGGACGTTCAGGCTGCGGCCCGATCTCTCCTAAGCCGAAATGCGACCGAGAATTTCGGCGTTGTGGGCGCACATCAGCTTGAATTGTTCGGGTTCGGCGTGCGTCGCGATGGTTCGGCGGTCCCACCACATCACTTTGGTGCGGTAGTCCTCGGTGGGATAGGCGGCCGCCGGTATGCCAGAGGCCACGACGCCGCCGGAGGATGCCCACTGCTCCAACACGTGAGCCGCTGCGGTGGCCATGATGAACTGGACATCCAGCATCGTCATCACCGGCAGTGCGTTACGCGCCAGCACCCGGGACAGCACCCGGCTGCTGTAATCCTGGGAATTGGTCCAAGCGCTTTTGACTTCGACAACGCCGAAGGGGATGCGGTTGGCGATCATATGGCTCAGCACGGCACGTCCCGGATTGCCGGCCCACTCGTCGAGCGCGTGGGACTGCTCGGGTGCGCGCAGGGGACCCACGAGGCGGTGACCGCCGACCACCCGGCCGTTTGGGTCGACCACGGCGAAGAACAGCGTCGTGTCGGCGCCATCCCGAATCGCGTCGAGATCGAGCACCCACTCCAAGCCGTGACGACGGTAGCTGCGGACCGCGCCGTCCAGGTATTGCTCCCATAGGTCGGGCTCCGCCTGTGGCGTGGCCGCGGAGACCCAGCATCCTGTCGCCAGATCGCGCCAGCCTGTCCCGCCTTCCAACCACGGGCCGTGAATCGCCTGACCAGTGAGCTGAGCCGCTTCCATTGGTATCCCTTCGCTTGTTAACCATGACGGCCCGACTATTTCGTCGGCGCGCTTTGAATTATTTCTCAAAATGTGTGCACGATAAATAACCGACAGTATTTATTCTGTTGAGATCGTTTGTTGTGGCCAAACCGTTAGCGTTACCGATGAGTAATCGGCAACGAGCCGAAAGTTTGCGGTCGCTGATGCAGTATGGCCCCCTGTTAGTGGAAGCGGTAGTCACTCCGCCGGCCCCGTCCGGGTCGGCCCCGGCATTGGCCGCCGACCCGGGTCGGTCCGCAGGCTGTCATGACCTTCACTTACCGCAGCCAGGGCCGTTCCCACTCAGATGATTCAACCGGACCGCCCTGGCGGCTCTACCTGTGGATTTCCTGTGCCGCGGCCGCCGGAGCGGCGCAGGTTTGCTAGCGCGGCCCGAGGTAATGGAGCGCGTTTTCCGACAACTTTCTTGCGTTTCCGGCGATTTCACGCGCACAGGCATGACGGCGACGAAGAAGCAAAATTCCACAGGCAAAGCGATTTTGCGGGATGATGTTTGGCAACTGATCGCTTTTAGTCAGGCCGCGTCAGGTGGCTCTTCGCGGACCCCGGCCATGGGGGCAGACTCGACGTCGTGACCAGCAAGCTAACCCTGGCGCGCCTCCGGCGAGCCATATTCGCGCGCCACTGCAACCCGTGGAGCGCCTGGACTCGCTGGGCGACCACGCCGCTGACGCTCGTGCCCGTCTGGACTCGGCGATGGAGACACGCGGCGTGGGTCGCGGTGTGGTTCGCCGTCAACCCGGTCGTCTTCGGCAAGCCGGCGCACGAACGGGCCTGGTCGACGCGTGCGATGCTGGGCGAGGAACTGTGGATCAGCCGTCGGCCCCGGGACGCGGCGATGCTCGTCAGCGCCCTGACGTCCGCGTCCGCGGTGAGTGCCGTCGCCGCCGCCCGCCGCCATCGACTGGGACCGGCCGTGATCGCCACCGCGGTGCAGATGGCCCTGACGCTGGTGTATTGGCAGCAGATGGTGCGCTATCTGGGCCGCGAGGCGCAGTAGCGTGGCGGCATGCCCGACGAAACGACCATCCCCGAACCCGACCCCGGGTACGACAGCGCCGGTGTACCGACTTTCGAAGCCGTCCGCGAGAAAATCGAGAACCGGTACGCGACGGCAGAGGGCGCGGCGGAACTCGACGCGGACACGGCCGAGGGCCGCTCGGTAGAGGAGCAATACGAAGAGCGCCAGCGCGCCGCCGCCGAGCGGCTGGCGCAGATCCGGGAGTCGATGCGCCCCGACGAGCATTGAGGTGCGTGCGTTCACGATCAGTGAGCGACGTAACCGCTTGGCGCGCAGGCATTTTCTGGCGACGGGCGACACATTGCCGATCACCCGGGTGATCGCCGGGCTGCTCGGCCTGCACGCGAGCGATCCCGCCACCCCCTACCTGTCGCTGTGGGCGCGGTTGCCGGGCTTCGCGACCGTCGATCTCGAGGAGCAGCTGTACCGGAAGCGCTCTGCGGTCAGGCATTTGGCGATGCGCCGCACGCTGTGGCTGGTGCGCAGCGAGGACCTGACGACGATTCAGTCGGCCGCCAGCGACCGGGTCGCCGACAACGAGCGTCGGCGGCTGGCCGCCGACGTGCGCAAGGCCGGTGTGGCCGCCGACGGCGACCGCTGGCTCGACCTGGCCGGCGCCGCGGTGGTGCGCCACCTCGCCGCCAACGGGCCCGCCAGCAGCACCGAATTGCGGGCGGCGCTCCCGGAGCTGGCCGGGACGTACAACCCGGCCCCCGGGAAGCGTTGGGGCGGCGAGGTTCCGCTCGGCCCCCGGGTGCTGACCGTGCTGTCGGCGCGGGGCGAGATCGTGCGCGGGCCAAACGACGGCGCCTGGACCACGTCGCGGCCGCGTTGGGCCACCACAGCGCACTGGCTGGGCGAGCTGGGCGAGCCGCCCCCGGACCGCGAGACCCGGGCGGAGTTGACGCGGCGCTGGCTGGCAACCTTCGGGCCGGCAACCGTCACCGACGTCAAGTGGTGGTTCGGCACCACGCTGACGGCGGCGCGCCAGGCCCTGGCCGACGTCGGCGCGGTGGAGGTCGAGCTGCACGACAGCGGCGCCGGCTGGGCCCTGCCCGACGACCTCGACCCCGAAGCCGACGCGCCGCCGTGGTGCGCGCTGCTGCCGGGCCTGGACGTCACGACAATGGGCTGGTTTCAGCGCGATTGGTACCTCGGCGAGCACCGCGCCCAAGTTTTCGACACCAACGGCAACGCCGGCCCGACGGCGTGGTGGAACGGGCGCGTGGTGGGCGGCTGGTACCAGGACGATGGCGCCCGCGTCCGGCTGCAGCTCCTCGAGGACCCCGGCCGCGACGGGCGGCGTGCCCTGCAGCGCCGCGCCGACGAACTGACCTCGTGGCTGGACGGCGTGCGGATCAGCCCGCGTTTCCCGTCGCCGCTGTCGAAAGCCGGTGCCGCCGCTCTCCGCGAAACTTAAATGGCTGCGGCGTTTTTCGGCGCGTCGTGTGCGACGTTTAAGTGTCGCGGGCGAAGCCGGCTCAGGCGGTGACCTTGCGGCGCCCGTTTGACCGCCGCGCGGGCGCGGGGCTGCCCACGACGTCGGCCAGGAACTTGCCCGTGTAGCTTTCCGGCACCGCGGCGATGTCCTCCGGGGTCCCTTCGGCGACAACGGTTCCGCCCTCGGCGCCACCTTCGGGTCCCATGTCGACGATCCAGTCGGACGTCTTGATGACGTCCAGGTTGTGTTCGATGACGATGACCGTATTGCCCTTGTCCACAAGGCCGTTGATGACGCTCAACAGTTTGCGGATGTCGTCGAAATGCAGCCCGGTGGTGGGCTCGTCGAGGATGTAGATGGTCCGACCGGTCGACCGCTTCTGCAATTCCGCGGCCAGCTTGACCCGCTGCGCCTCACCGCCGGACAGCGTCGGCGCGGGCTGGCCGAGCCGGACGTAGCCCAGCCCGACGTCGACGAGCGTGCGCAGATACCGGTGGATGCCGCTGATCGGCTCGAAGAACTCCGCCGCCTCCTCGATCGACATGTCGAGCACCTCGGAGATCGTCTTGCCCTTGTAGTGCACTTCCAGCGTTTCCCGGTTGTACCGGGCGCCGTGGCAGACCTCGCACGGCACGTACACGTCGGGCAGGAAGTTCATCTCGATCTTGATGGTGCCGTCGCCGGTGCACGCCTCGCAGCGACCGCCCTTGACGTTGAACGAGAATCGGCCGGGCTGATAGCCGCGGACCTTCGCCTCGGTGGTGGCCGCGAACAGGGTGCGGATCTTGTCGAACACCCCGGTGTAGGTCGCCGGGTTGGACCGCGGCGTGCGGCCGATCGGCGACTGGTCGACGCGCACCAGCTTGTCCAGGTGGTCCAGCCCGGTCACCCGGGTATGACGGCCGGGGACTTGCCGGGCGCCGTTGAGCCGGTTGGCCAGCACCGCGGCCAGGATGTCGTTCACCAGTGTCGATTTGCCCGAGCCCGACACCCCCGTCACCGCGGTCAACACGCCGAGCGGGAAGGACACGTCGATGCCGCGCAGGTTGTGCTCCCGCGCGCCGACGACGGTGAGCTTGCGCTTGTGGTTGACGGGCCGCCGGATGGCGGGGATCTCGATCCGCTCCTTGCCGGACAGGTAGGCGCCGGTGATCGAGTCCTTGTTCGCCAGCAGCTCGGCATAGGTTCCGCTGTGCACGATCTGGCCGCCGTGCTCGCCGGCCCTCGGGCCGATGTCGACGATCCAGTCGGCGTGCGCGATGGTGTCCTCGTCGTGTTCGACGACGATCAGCGTGTTGCCCAAATCCCTTAGGCGGGTGAGGGTTTCGATGAGCCGGCGGTTGTCGCGCTGGTGCAGGCCGATGGACGGCTCGTCGAGCACGTACAGCACGCCGACCAGACCGGACCCGATCTGGGTCGCCAGCCGGATGCGTTGCGCCTCACCGCCGGACAGCGTAGCCGCGGCGCGCGACAGCGACAGATAGTCCAGCCCGACGTCGAGCAAAAACCCCAGCCGCGACTGGATCTCCTTGAGCACCTGCCCGGCGATCGCCTGTTCGCGCGCCCCGAGGGTGAGCGCGTTCAGGAAGTCCGAGCAATCCGAGATCGACAGCTCGGACACTTCGGCGATGGACTTCTTAGCCGGCCGGCCCTTGAAATCCCCAGCGAGCGTGACGGCCAGGATCTCCGGCTTGAGCCGGGTGCCCTCGCACACCGGGCAGGGCACGTCGCGCATGAAGCCCTCGTAGCGCTCCTTCATCTGCTCGGATTCCGTCTGCGCCATCTTGCGCTGCAGGAACGCCAGCACGCCCTCGAAGTCGGCGTAGTAGGAGCGGGTGCGCCCGTACCGGTTGCGGTACCGCACGTGCACCTGGTGGTCGGACCCCTCGAGGATCGCCTTGCGGGCCTTGGCCGGAAGCCTGCGCCATGGCGTGTCGACGTCGAATCCCAGCTCCTCGCCGAGCCCGGCCATCATCCGGGTGAAGTACTCCGCGGTGTGGCCCGTCGACCAGGGCGCCACCGCACCCTCGGCCAGCGTCCGTTCGGGGTCGGGCACCACCAGGTCGGGGTCGACCTCCTTGCGGATGCCCAGGCCGGTGCATTCGGGGCAGGCGCCGTAGGGCGAGTTGAACGAGAACGACCGCGGTTCCAGGTCGTCGACCGCCAGCGCGTGCCCGTTGGGGCAGGCCAGCTTCTCGGAGAACCGCTGTTCGCGGTTGTGCGCGTCGTGCTCGTGGTCGACGAACTCGAGCACCACGATGCCGTCGGCCAGGTTCAGCGCGGTCTCCACCGAGTCGGTGAGCCGCTGCTTGGCGCTGGCCTTGACGGTCAGCCGGTCGACCACCACCTCGATGTCGTGCTTCTCCTGCTTCTTCAGCTTCGGTGGATCCGTCAGCGAATGCACCACGCCGTCGACCCGCACCCGGCTGTAGCCCTGCGCGTTGAGCTTCTCGAACAGGTCGGCGAACTCGCCCTTGCGGGTGCGCACCACGGGCGCGAGCACCTGGAACCGGGTGCCCTCCGGCATCACCAGCACCTGGTCGACGATTTGCTGGGGCGTCTGCCGGGCGATGCGCTCGCCGCAAACCGGGCAGTGCGGTGTGCCCGCGCGGGCGTAGAGCAGCCGCAGGTAGTCGTAGACCTCGGTGATGGTTCCGACGGTCGACCGCGGGTTGCGGTTGGTGGACTTCTGGTCGATCGACACCGCCGGGGACAGGCCCTCGATGAAGTCGACGTCCGGCTTGTCCATCTGGCCCAGAAACTGGCGGGCGTACGCCGACAGCGACTCCACGTAGCGGCGCTGGCCCTCGGCGAAGATGGTGTCGAACGCCAGCGACGACTTGCCCGATCCGGACAGCCCGGTGAACACGATCAACGAGTCGCGCGGCAGGTCGAGGTCGACGCCGCGCAGGTTGTGCTCGCGGGCGCCTTTGACGATCAGGCGGTCAGCCACGCTGCCTTCTTTCAGGAACTATCAACGAATGTCTGATGCTGTAGCCGTTGATGCGCACGGCGCATTCCATGCTATGTGCCCATACCGACAAGCGATCGATGACCAGTAACGTGGCCGCTATGACCGTCTCGGTTGAGCCAAGCGACAACTACACCGGACACGTCGACCCTGGTACCGCGGCCCGCCGGACCCTACCCGGCGCCACGATTCTAAAGGCGTCGGTCGGCCCAATGGACAACAACGCGTATCTAGTCACGTGTTCCGCGACCGGGGAAACCCTGCTGATCGACGCGGCCAACGACGCCGACGTGCTGATCGACCTGATCCGCCGGTACGCGCCGAAGTTGTCGCTGATCGTGACCAGCCACCAGCACTTCGATCACTGGCAGGCGCTCGAGGCCGTCGCGAAGGCCACCGGCGCCCCGACCGCCGCGAACGAGATCGACGCCGAGCCGCTACCGGTCAAGCCCGACCGTTTGCTGGCCGGCGGCGACACCGTCCGGATCGGCGAGCTCAGTTTCGACGTCATCCACCTGCGCGGGCACACTCCGGGCTCGGTCGCGCTGGCCCTCGATGGGCCCGCGACCGGCGGGGTGACGCAATTGTTCACCGGCGACTGCCTGTTCCCCGGCGGTGTCGGCAAGACCTGGCAGCCCGGAGATTTCGCCCAGCTGCTCGACGACGTCACGACGAGGGTGTTCGACGTTTACGACGACTCCACCGTCATCTACCCCGGCCACGGGGACGACACCGTGTTGGGCGCCGAGCGCCCGCACCTGGCCGAATGGCGCGAGCGCGGCTGGTGAGCCGTTCGTCGGTGAGTGTGTGCTGACGGCTTTCCGTGAGCGCTGACGGCGGGGTTTCGGCGATTTTTCCGCCCTGGGCCCACACTAAAAGCCCTGAATACACACCCAAACGCCGCGCCGCTACGTGGTGTGCACGATCAGCACGTCGACCTTGGCCCGGCGCGAGACGTTGGCCGGCACCGATCCCAGCAGGCGTCCCGCGATCGTGCTCAGGCCGACGTTGCCGACGACCAGCAGGTCGGCTTTTTCGTCCTCGGCGAGCTTGACCAACGCGTCGACCGGGGCGCCGACGATCGACCGGTCTTCCACGTTCCTGGCGCCCGCGTTGTGCGCCCGCTCCTTGGCGTCCTGGAGGATCGCGTAAATCGGCGCGGTCCCGGACACCTTGTAGCTCTCGTCCCGCAGTGCGTCGGCGGCTCGGGTGTCTTCGTGTTGGGGCAGGTACGCCGACGCGATGATCAGCTTTGCGTCGTCCCCCGCGATCTGCGCCGCCCGGTCCACCGCGCGAAACGACGAATCCGAGCCGTCGGTCCCGACCACCACGGTTCGATAGGCACTCATTTACCCTCCCAGTTTCGGTTGGTCAGCCAACCCAAGACAGTATCGCGTTTGCCGGACGGAAAGGAGAAACAGTTCCGACCGAGCGCGGCGTGGCGCTACAGCCATTTACCGTGGCCGCGCGGCACCGGCGGCGTATTTGCCCCGCGGTTAACGGGCCGGTTGAACAGGGCTAACGCCGAAAGCCTTGCACGGCCCCGGTTTTGGTGAACCGCGGGCGCCCGTCGTAATTGTGAACAAGCACCCTACCCTCCCCCACCAGGCTCGTCGCGAGCCAGTTCACTTCGTGCCCCTTACAGTGACAAGCATCATGGCCATGTCCACCGCTGAGCAGTGCGCCTCCGACGCCCCGGACGTCGCTGACGAGGCGGCGCCGGCGCGCCCGCGCGGCAGGTTGCTCGATCCGTGGGTGATCGCCGTGTTCGCCGCCGTCGTCAGCGCCGCCTGGGCCTGCAGGCCGTCGTTGTGGTTCGACGAGGGAGCCACCATCTCGGCGTCGGCCAGCAGGACTTTGCCCGAGCTGTGGAAGCTGCTGGGCCACATCGACGCCGTTCACGGGCTGTATTACCTGCTCATGCACGGTTGGTTCGCGATATTTCCGCCGACGGAGTTCTGGTCGCGGGCGCCGAGCGCGCTTGCGGTCGGGGCCGCAGCCGCGGGCGTCACGGTGTTCACCAGGCGGTTCGTCCCCGGGCGTACCACGGCGCTGTGCGCGGGTGCGATCTTCGCCATTCTGCCGCGCACCACCTGGGCGGGAATGGAAGCGCGCTCGTATGCCTTCGCGGCCGCCGCGGCCATCTGGCTGACCGTGTTGCTCGTCGCCGCCGTAAGGCGCAACCGGCCGAGGTTGTGGGTGGCCTACGCGCTGGCGTTGATGCTGTCGATCCTGCTCAGCCTCAACCTGGTCCTGTTGGTGCTGGTGTACGCGGTCATGGTGCCGCTGCTGGCGCCGAAGGAAGCCCGCAGGTCGCGGGTCATCCGGTGGGCGGCCAGCTCGGCCGTCGCCGTCGGCGCCATGACGCCGTTCCTCGTCTTCGCCCACGGCCAGGTGTACCAGGTCAACTGGATCTTTCCCGTCAGCTGGCACTACGCCTTCGACATCAGCCTGCGGCAGTACTTCGACCACAGCGTCCCGTTCGCGATCCTCACGGCGGTGCTCCTCGTCGCGGCGATCGTGGCGTGGCGGAGGGGCGCGCGTGGTCCGGGCGGCGACCTGCGCGTGCTCCTCGTCATCTGCGCGGTGTGGATCGTGCTGCCCACCGCGCTCGTGGTCATCTACTCGGCCGTCGTCGAACCGATCTACTTTCCCCGCTACCTGATCCTCACCACGCCCGCGGTGGCCGTCGTCATGGCCGTCTGCATCGTCACGCTGGCCCGCAAACCGTTGCTCGTCGCGGCGGTGGTCCTGGCGTTTGCCGCCGCGGCGGTGCCGAATTACCTGTTCATCCAGCGCTGGCCGTACGCCAAGGAGGGCTGGGATTACAGCCAGGTGGCCGACCTGATCAGCTCCCACGCGGCGCCCGGGGATTGCCTGATGGTGGACAACACCGTCCCCTGGCGGCCCGGGCCGATCCGGGCCCTGCTGGCCACCCGGCCGGCGGCCTTCCGCTCGCTGATCGACGTGGAACGCGGCGCCTACGGGCCGAAGGTCGGCTGGCTGTGGGACGGTCACGTCGCCGTGTGGCTGACGACGGCCAAGATCAACAAGTGCCCGGCCATCTGGACCATCACCAACAGGGACGGCTCGCTGCCGGATCACCAAGCCGGACAGTCGTTGCCGCCGGGAACCGCCTTCGGCCGCTCCCCGGCGTTCCGCTTCCCGAGCTACCTCGGGTTCCGCATTGTCGAGCGTTGGCAGTTCCACTACTCGCAGGTCGTGAAGTCGACGCGGTGACGGGGGCGTAGAAGCGCCGTTCGTGGGTAGTTGACGGAGATGCAGATTCTGCTGGCCAACCCGCTGCTCGGCGGTGACGTGCAGGGCGCGCGTCACGTGATCGAGCTGTTGGCCGCCTTCGGCCTGACGGCGCTCATTGGCCTGGAGCGCACGGTTCAGGGCAAGAGCGCGGGCCTGCGGACCCAGACCATCGTCGGCACGTCGTCGGCATTGATCATGCTCGTCAGCAAATTCGGCTTCTTCGACATCGTGCACGAAGGGACCGTCGCGCTCGACCCGTCCCGCGTCGCGGCCCAAATCGTCTCGGGTGTGGGCTTTTTGGGCGCCGGAATCATCATCACGCGACGCGGCGCGGTGCACGGACTCACGACGGCGGCGGCGGTGTGGGAGTCGGCCGCGATCGGCATGGCGGTGGGCGCCGGCCTGTTGCTGCTGGCCATCGCGGTCGTGGCGCTGCACTTCGTCAGCGCGCTCGCGTTCAGCGCGGTCGAGCGCCAGCTCACCGCCCGGCTGCGCGGGACCCGCCGGCTGACCATCATCTACGAAAACGGCCGTGGCGTGCTGCGGGAGCTGCTGCGGATCTGCGGGCAGCGCGAGTGGCAGCTCACCGAGCTCGACGCCGACGCCCACGACATCGATGACGGCGAGGTCAGGGTGACGATGACTCTGTCGGGCGCCAAGATGGGCAGCGCCTCCGAGGTTTTCGCCGAGGTCGACGGGGTGGTTGCCATCCTCCGCGGCGGCGAAGAACCCGACTGAGTTCAGCGACTGCCGCGGACTGCGCGGTACGACGCCACGACACCGGCCCCCGTCAACGCGGTGAACACGGCGAACAGCCAGCGGGCCGCCGTCGCGTCGCCGCCGCCCTGGGCCGTGTTGACGACGACGCCGGCCACCCCGGCCCCGAATGCCCCCGAAATGAGCTGCACGGTGTTGATCGCCGCGGCCGCCGCGACGCCTTCGGCCGGGTCGTCGACGGAATCCATTGCGCGGACGGACAAGTGGGGCCAGGCCATGCCGATCCCGATCCCGGCGACGAGCAGCCCCAGTGTCCAGGCCGCGACGGTCCCGGCCGTCGCGTTGTCGCGCTGGGTGAGCGCACCCAGCGCCAGCCCCATCGCCACCACCACCGGCGCCGCCACGATCACCCGCCCGATCGCCCGCGGGCTCTCCAGCGACGCGCTTACGATCTCGGAGACCGTCCAGCCGACCGCCAGCGCCGCGCCCAGGAATCCGGCCGCCAGCGGCGACAGGTGAGCCAACCGCTGACCGAACAGCGGCACGTAGGTGTCCACCATGGCCCCGATCATCAGCAGGCCCATCGCCAGGTAGATCCACTTCAGGGGCCCGGGCCCAAACACGCTGGGCGGCAACACCGCCGCGTGCATCCGCCAGTCGACGACCGCGAACAGCCCGACCAGCACGACGGCGGCGGCGAGCAGCCCGGCGGTCGCGGCGAGGTTGTGCGGGATCTGGGCGACGCTGACCGCCAGGGCCGCCGCGCCGATCAGCACCAGCGACCACACCGGCACCCGCAGCCGCGGTGTCTCATCGCTCGCGCCGGCGCGGCCCCCGGGCAGCGCGATCGGCACCAGCGTGGCCATCAGCGCGGTCAGAACGGCCATCGCGACGAATGCCCACCGCCACAACCCGAATTGGGCGAACAGGCCGCCCGTCGCGGGACCGACCACCGTCGCGACCCCCCACATCGCCGAAACCAGCGCAGAGGCCCGGGTCCACAGCGAGCGGGGCAGCGCCGCGTTGATGACCGCATAGCCCAGCCCGGCCAGCACGCCGCCGGCCACGCCCTGCAGGGCGCGCGCCGCGATCAGGACCTCCATGTTTGGGGCCGCCCCGCACGCCAGGCTGGAGACACCAAACACGCCCAGCCCCAACAGGAACGACGAGCGCGCCCCGATGCGCACCAGCATCGGGTTGACCATGGTCGCGGCGACCACCGACCCGACCAGGTACAGGGTGGTCACCCACGCGTAGAGGCGGCTGCCGCCGATTTCGGCGACCGTGTTCGGCAGCAGGCTGATGGTCAGGAACTCGTTGGTGGCGTACAGCGCGACGCCACCGGCCAGCACGACCGAGGTGCCCAGGTACTTCGCGCCCAGCAGCTCGCGCCAGCTGCCGGTGACGGCGTCGGTGTGCGTCACTTCAAGCCGGCGGCGTCCATCCCGCGCAGTTCCTTTTTGAGGTCGGCGATTTCGTCGCGGAACCGGGCCGCCAGCTCGAACTGCAAATCGCGGGCGGCGGCCATCATCTGCGCGGTGAGGTCCTTGATCAGGTCGGCCAGTTCGGCGCGCGGCATGTTCGACGTATCGCGACCCTCGAAGACGCCGGCGCTGACCGCGCGACCCGGCTCCCCCTGGGCACGCCGGCCGCGTGAGATGCTGCGACCGGAGCCGATTTCGACGGTGTCGCTGTCGTCGGCTTCGGCGTAGACCCGGTCGAGGATGTCGGCGATCTTCTTGCGCAGCGGCTGCGGGTCGATACCGTGGGCCTCGTTGTAGGCGATCTGCTTCGCGCGTCGCCGTTCGGTCTCGTCGATGGCCTCTTTCATCGAATCGGTCATGGTGTCGGCGTACAGGTGCACCTCGCCGGACACGTTGCGGGCGGCGCGGCCGATGGTCTGAATCAGGCTGCGCGTCGAGCGCAGGAAGCCTTCCTTGTCGGCGTCGAGGATCGCCACCAGCGACACCTCCGGCAGGTCGAGGCCCTCGCGCAGCAGGTTGATCCCGACCAGCACGTCGTAGTCGCCGAGGCGGAGCTGGCGCAGCAGCTCCACCCGGCGCAGCGTGTCGACCTCGGAGTGCAGGTAGCGCACCCGGATGCCCATTTCGAGCAGGTAGTCGGTGAGGTCCTCGGCCATCTTCTTGGTCAGCGTCGTGACCAACACCCGCTCGTCGGCGGCGGCGCGCTTGCGGATCTCCCCGATCAGGTCGTCGATCTGCCCCTTGGTCGGCTTGACCAGCACCTTCGGGTCCACCAGGCCGGTGGGGCGGATCACCTGCTCGACGAACTCGCCCCCGGTCTGGCTGAGCTCGTAGGGCCCCGGCGTGGCCGACAGGTACACCGTCTGCCCGATCCGGTCGGCGAACTCTTCCCAGGTCAGCGGCCGGTTGTCGCACGCCGACGGCAGCCGGAACCCGTACTCCACCAGGTTGCGCTTGCGCGACATGTCGCCCTCGTACATCCCGCCGATCTGCGGCACGGTGACGTGCGACTCGTCGATGACCAGCAGGAAGTCCTCCGGGAAGTAGTCGAGCAGCGTGGCCGGCGGCGAGCCCGGTCCCCGGCCGTCGATGTGCCGCGAGTAGTTCTCGATGCCCGAGCAGAACCCGACCTGACGCATCATCTCGATGTCGTAGTTGGTGCGCATCCGCAGCCGCTGGGCCTCGAGCAGCTTGCCCTGCCGCTCGAATTCGGCGAGCCGCTCGGCGAGCTCCTCCTCGATGGTGGAGATCGCGTGGGCCATCCGCTCCGGCCCGGCCACGTAGTGGGTGGCGGGGAAGATCCGCAGCGAGTCGACCTGGCGAACCACCTCGCCGGTCAGCGGGTGCAGGTAGTACAGCGCCTCGATCTCGTCGCCGAAGAACTCGATGCGGACGGCAAGCTCCTCGTAGGACGGGATGATCTCCACGGTGTCGCCGCGGACCCGGAACGAGCCTCGGGTGAAGGACAGGTCGTTGCGGGTGTACTGGACGTCGACGAGCAGCCGCAGCAGGCCGTCGCGGGGCACCTCGGTGCCGACCTGCAGTTCGACGGAGCGGTCCAGGTAGGACTGCGGCGTGCCCAGGCCGTAGATGCACGACACCGACGCGACCACCACCACGTCGCGCCGCGACAGCAGCGCCGACGTCGCGGAGTGCCGCAGCCGCTCCACGTCGTCGTTGATGGAGCTGTCCTTCTCGATGTAGGTGTCGGTCTGCGCGATGTACGCCTCCGGCTGGTAGTAGTCGTAGTACGACACGAAGTACTCGACGGCGTTGTGCGGCAACATCTCTCGCAGCTCGTTGGCCAGCTGGGCGGCCAGCGTCTTGTTGGGCGCCATCACCAGCGTGGGGCGCTGCAGCCGTTCGATGAGCCAGGCGGTGGTGGCCGACTTTCCGGTGCCGGTGGCGCCGAGCAGGACGACGTCGCGCTCCCCCGCCCGGATCCGGCGCTCCAGCTCGTCGATGGCCGCGGGCTGGTCGCCGGCCGGTGCGTGCGGGCTGACCACCTCGAAGCGGCCACCGGCGCGCACCAGCCCCTCGATGTCCTCCGCGGCCGGCCGGTATTCCGAGTGCGCGACGATTGGGTGTTCAGTGGCAAAGGCCATGGCACCAGGGTAGAGGCGGGTACCGACAAGTGTCCCGCCGCAGCAGAGAACCACCACTCGATCCAAAACTTGATAGCGCATGCGCTAGCGCGTTCCAAAGTCACCTATCGGTGCGCTGACTAAATCACCCCGCGAGCGCGCGCAAAATGCCGCGCAGCGCGGCGTGTCGGCGTACAGACACGGCCGCTCGCGGCCGAGACCGCTACGCCCCCGGACGCGTCCAGGTGCGGGTGACCGGGTCGCACTCCAGCAGGTAACCGTCACTGGACGTGGACATCGCGAACACCGAGGTGTTCGGGCGGTTGCAGGAGCTGCCGGTGGTGTGCACTCCCATCGTGATCGGCGCCTTGGCCCACGTGTTGCCCTCGCAGACGACCTGCTCGCTGTTGGTCGGGTCGTAGGCGAGCTTGTCGGCGTCGCTGCACGACCCGCCCAGGACCGGCGCCCCCGGGTGCGGCGGCGTGGTCGAGGCGCTGATCACCTGGGCGGGATCGGCCACCGGCACGGACGGCGGGGCGTCGCCGACGCGGGTGGCCACCACCGGCACCCGCACCACCGCTCCCTGCGCGCCGCACTCGTCGGACAGGGCGGTTTGCGTGACCGTGCCTCGCAGCGTGCCGTCGGATTGCGGCGCCAACGACCCGGCGACGCTTTCCTGTTGGGTCGCGCTGACCTGTCCGTTCGGCTCGGTGCAGCCGGCCCGCTCCTGCTGGAACCCGCCCTGCCAATAACCACCGATGAACCGCAGCGAGTAGGTGTGACCGCCGTCGACGGTGCTGGCCACCTGGTGGTTGGTGTCGTCGAGCTGGGTTCCGGTCGCCGCGCACCCGTTGGCGGTGCACACCGAGCGGAACGCCCACCAGCTGGCGGCCGGGCCGTCGTGGCGGATCGGGATGCCGTTGGTGGTCTGCTTGCTGCGGTCGTAGGTCAGCTTGTAGGTGCCGTTGAGCACCGGCCCCCCGGGCCGCCCCGGCGCCGCGCTCGGCGCCGGCACGGAGGGGCGGGACGCGAGCGCGGGCACATTGGGCGTCGGGCTCTCCGGCTGAAACGAGTACAGCGTCGACCAGGTTGCCGCGATGGCGATCAGCACCGCGCACAGCAACGCGGTCGCCCACCGGGCCCGGGACGAGAACCGGTGATACAACCGCCGCCGCGGCGACGCCTCACCCGCCTGGTCGCCGGCCCGCTCCTCGGAAACCCGCTCGTCGACGGCGGCGGCGAACACGCGGCACCGCTCGAAGCGGTCCTCGGGGCGCTTGGCCAGGGCCATGAGGAACACGTCGTCGAGGTAGGCCAAGTCGGGGCGGTAGTCGCTGAGCCGCGGCGGATCCTCGTGCAGGTGCTGGCTGATCACCGCGACCGGGTTGGAGTGCTGGAACGGCGGCGCACCGGTGAGCAGATGAAATGCCGTGGCCGCCAACGCATACTGGTCCGCGCGGCCGTCGATGTTGGACCCGGTCAGCTGTTCCGGGGCGGCGTAAGCCACCGTCCCCACCGCGACGTTGGTCTCGGTGATGCCGCTGATGTTGGCGAGGTGGCGCGCTACACCGAAGTCCGCCAACAGGATTCGGCGTTCCCCCTCCTCGGGATGGGTGAGCAGGATGTTGGCGGGCTTGACGTCGCGGTGCAGCAGCCCGCGGTCGTGCGCATAATCCAGCGCCCCCGCGACCGCCTGCAGGATCGCGCACACCTCGTCGATGGGCATCCCGTCGGGATAGCGCTCCTTGACCAGCCGGGCCGCGTCGGTGCCCTCGACGTAGTCCATGGAAATCCAGAGCTGACCGTCGAATTCGCCGCGGTCGTGGACGCCGACGATGTGCGGGTGCCAGAGCGTCGCCGCCAGGTCGGCCTCACGGTTGAACCGCTCGCGGAACTCCGGGTCGGCGGTGACCGCTTCGGCGAGCACCTTGATCACGTCGCGCCGCGGCAGCCGGGGATGCAGCGCCAGGTAGACCTCGGCCATGCCGCCGGCGCCGAGCTGCCGCAGGATCGTGTAGCCGGCGAACGCTGCACCGCTGCTCAGCGCGAGGCGCGATGCGCTGGCCTCGGGGCGGGACTCCACGGCCGGGGGCTCGGCGTTCGGGGTCGAGGTGACGGGCGGAATGCGGCGAAACAGGTGCGCGACGGTTGCCGAGGGACCCGAATTGAAGCCCGCGCGCAGGGCCTCACGCGCCAGGCGCGGGTTGCTCAGCAGCCGTCTCCCGGCGTCGATCCGCCGGGTCGTGCCCTTGTGTTCGTCCGTCAATCGCTGCCCCCTCGTCGCTGTGCTTGCACTCCCCTCACGTCCGAATGATGCCGGATCTCGGTGGGCGATTGGTCTCAGGAAGCTATGAGCACCCTATGAGTGGCCGAATCGAAATAAAGCCAAATCACAGGCGAGTCCCATGGAGAGCACTCAAACCGCGGACCGATACTTGAGTAGTGAATCGACCCGCCCCGCCTGTCCTGACAATCCGGCACGACGGGTCCCAACGCTCGTTCGCGGCCGGCCACGAGGTCGTCGTCGGGCGTGACGCGAACGCGGACTTGCGGATTCCCGATCCCCGGATCTCCCGCGCGCACCTGATCGTGCGGTTCGACCAGGGCCGCTGGCTGGCGATCGACAACGGCTCGCTGAACGGCACCTATGTCAACGGCTACCGGATGCCGGTCATCGACATCCACGACGGCCAGAGCATCAACGTCGGCAACCCGCAGGGACCGCGGCTGACATTCGCGGTCGGACCGCAGCAGGGCCACGCCAGCGGACCGCCCCCACGCAGGCTGACGCGGGACTCGGGGCCGCCCACCGTGGCCTGGTCTGCGCTGCCGGAGCGGACGAACCCGACGGCGCCGCCCGTCCCCCGTCGGGGCCAGACCGGCAGCCAGCCCAGGCAGACCGCGCCGCCGCGTCCGATGCCGGCCCAGGGCCCGCCCCGGCAGCCACCCAGGCCACCGGGGCCACCGAGGCCACCGCAGCCGCGGCAGGCGCCGCCGCCCAGGCCACCCGACCGGACGCCACCCGACCAGGTGACCACCGTCAACGCCGAGCCGGCGCTCCAGCCGGACGCGCGACCGCCCGCCGAGTCGACCGTGATCGACGCCAGGACGGCCGACGTCTCCAACCTGGCGACGAGGTTCGTGAAGTTGCTCTCGCCGCGCCTGTCGGCGGCCGCGGGCACGGCCGGCGCCAAGACGATCGGTCGCGCGGCCGAGAGCGACATCGTCGTCTACGACGTCCTCGCCTCGCGTCATCACGCCACGCTGCTGCACACCCCGCTCGGGACCGAGATCCGCGACAACAGCATCAACGGCACCTTCGTCAACGGCACTCGGGTCGGGTCGGCGATCCTGACCGACGGCGACGTCGTCACCATCGGCAACGTCGACCTGGTGTTCCGGGGCGACACCCTAGTCGAGGGCGGCGCCGCCGCGGCACGCACCGGCGGCCTCGAGGTGCGCAACGTCCGCTACGTCGTCGACAGCGGCAAGCAGCTGCTCGACGACATCTCGCTGACCGCCCGCCCGGGCACGCTGACCGCCGTGATCGGGGGGTCGGGCGCCGGCAAGAGCACGCTGGCCCGGCTGATCGCCGGCTACACCAGCCCCACCTCGGGCTCGGTGAGCTTCGAGGGCCACGACATCCACGCCGAGTACGCGTCGTTGCGCAGCAGGATCGGCATGGTTCCTCAGGACGACGTGGTGCACCGCCAGCTGACGGTCAACCAGGCGCTGGGCTACGCCGCCGAACTGCGGCTGCCGCCCGACACCAGCAAGGCCGACCGCGCCAAGGTGGTCGCCCAGGTGCTCGAGGAGCTCGACCTCACCAAGCACGCCGACACCCGCGTCGACAAGCTGTCGGGCGGTCAGCGCAAACGGGCCTCGGTCGCGCTGGAACTCCTGACCGGGCCGTCGCTACTGATCCTCGACGAGCCGACGTCGGGCCTCGACCCGGCGCTGGACCACCAGGTCATGACGATGCTGCGCCAGCTGGCCGACGCCGGTCGCGTGGTGATCGTGGTGACGCACATGCTGTCCTACCTGGACATCTGCGACCAGCTCCTGCTGGTGGCCCCGGGCGGCAAGACGGCCTACTTCGGCCCGCCCGACCAGATCGGCGACGCGATGGGCACCACCAACTGGGCCAAGATCTTCACCAAGGTGGGCGCCGACCCCGAGGAGGCCAACCGGCGGTTCCAGGAGCGGGCCGAGGCCCAGCGGCGGCCCCAGAAACTGCTGCCCACCCGGACCGACGAGCCCGGCGACCTGGGCGCGCCGGTGCACACCAGCGTGCGGCGCCAGATTTCCACGGTCGCGCGCCGGCAGGTGCGGCTGGTCGTCGCCGACCGCGCCTATTTCGTCTTCCTGGCGTTGTTGCCGTTCATCCTGGGATCGCTGTCGCTGACGGTGCCGGGCAACCACGGGTTCCAGGTGCCGGGCCCGAATGCCGGGACACCCGACGAAGCCGCGCAGATCCTGGCCCTGCTGCTGCCGGCCGCGGCGTTCATGGGCACCGCGCTGACGATCCGCGACCTGGTCGGCGAGCGCGCCATCTTCCAGCGCGAGCAGGCGGTCGGGCTGTCGACCACGGCCTATCTGCTCGCGAAGACGGCGGTGTTCTGTGGGTTCGCGATCCTGCAGTCGGCGATCGTCACCGCGATCGTGGTGATCGGCAAGAGCGCCCCGACTCGCGGCGCCGTTCTGCTCGGCCACTCGACCGCCGGGGCGACCGTCGAGCTGTTCCTGACCGTGGCGGGGACGTGCGTCGCCTCGGCCATCCTCGGGCTGGCCATCTCGTCGCTGGTGCGCTCCAGCGAGCAGATCATGCCGCTATTCGTGGTCACGGTGATGGCGCAGCTCGTGCTGTGCGGCGGCATGGTCCCGGTGACAGGCCGGCTCGGCCTCGACCAGCTGTCGTTCGCGATGCCCGCGCGCTGGGGCTACGCCGCCGCGGCCTCCACTGTCGATCTGCGGCACCTGGTGCCCGACACGCTGCTCTCCCAGGACCGGTTCTGGGAGCACACCTCGAAGGTCTGGCTGATCGACATAGGCATGCTGGCCGCACTGTCGGTGATCTACGGCGGCTTCGTGCGGTGGAAAATCCGACTGAAGCGTTAGTCCGAGCCGACCCTAGATCTGCTCCGCGCCGCCGTCGACGAACAACTCGCTGCCGGTCATGAAACTGCTTTCGTCCGACGCGAGGAAAAGCACCGCCGCGGCGACTTCTTCGGGCCTGCCCGGGCGGCCCATCGGGACCTTGGCTGCCTCGGCTTCTCGTAGCTCCTGCTCGCGTCCGGCCGGCGCCAATCCCAACAGCCCCGGCGTCTCGACCGGTCCGGGAACGATCGTGTTGACCCGAATCCCGCGGCCCACGAGTTCGGCGGCCCAGGTCCGCCCGAAAGAGCGGATCGCCGCTTTCGTCGCCGCGTACACGCTGAACGCCGGGGTGCCGTTGTAGGCGGCGGTCGAGCCGGTCAGCACGATCGACGAGCCGCGGTTGAGCAGCGGCAGCATGGCTTGCACGGTGAACAACGTGCCGCCCACGTTGGTCATGAAGCTGGAGGTGAAGTGTTCGACGGAAATGTCGCCCAGTGCCGCGAATTCTCCGCCGCCAGCGTTGGCGAAGAGCACGTCGAGGCCGCCCCCGCGGGATGCGATGGCCTCGGCGACCGCCGCCACGTCGTCGAGGTTGCCCACGTCGGCGCGGATGCCGGTCGCCCGGTCACCGATCGACGCCACCGCGGCGTCGATGGTGTCCTGACTGCGACCGGTCAGGAAGACATGGGCGCCCGCGTCCGCCAGCCGCTGCGCGGTCGCCAACCCGATCCCCGAATTCCCGCCGGTGACGAGAGCTGTCTTTCCGCTGAGGTCGCTCACAGTGCCCCTTCCGCTTGGCCGTACTCATTCGACATGGTGCTGCCTCCCAACGGCCCCAACAACTAGAGTGGGTCAATCCATCCCCCGAAGCGCGAGACGTTCGACCTGGTCACCCGCACCAACACCGATCCGAAGGGCATCGTGCGGGCCGTCGACGAGTACGTCCTGCACGCGTGGGGGCTCTACCTCGCCCGCCCCACCCCGGGCCGCCCGCAGTTCCACTACCTCGAATCCTGGCTGCTGCCGTCGTTGGGCTTGCGCGCCACCGTCTTTCACTTCAACCCGGGGCACGAACGCGACCAGGACTACTACCTCGACGTGGGCGAATACACGCCGGGCGTGGACGTGTGGCGTTCGGAAGACCACTACCTCGACATCGTCGTCCGGACCGGCTCCGGCGCCGAGCTGGCCGACGTCGACGAGCTGCTGGACGCCGTGCGCCACGGCCTGCTGACGCCGGAGGTGGCCGAACGGGCCGTGCGGCGCGCCGTGGTCGCCATCGACGGCCTGGCCCGCAACGGCTACGACCTTTCCCGCTGGCTGGCCACCCGTGGCATGGAGTTGACCTGGCGTGATGCATAGCTCGTTTCCTCACGTGACCCACGGGTATCACTTGGGGATGCGTTTGATCGACCACCGACGCAAACGCCGGCCCGGCCAGGACCCGCGTTTCGTCGTCGAGCGGCAGAGGCCGGCCAGCGACCACTACTACCTTCGCCTCGAGATCGATGGCGTGCTGGTCTCCTGGGCGATCCCCGACCACAGCCGGATTGCCGGCCGCACCGAGGACCTCCCGCTCGAAGCCGCCGAGCGCGACGTCGACGGCGACGGTGGCACCTATGTCAACGCGACGCCCTACGACATGGGCGAATGCCTTGAGCGCGGCCATCTTTCGTTCTTTCTGTGCGGCGAGTGGGTGCGCGGCTGGTACACGCTGACCCGCATCCGGGACGGCGATCACGAGACGTGGCTGCTGATCAGGCGCAAAGACGACGAGGACGCCGACACGCTGCGTCAGCCGGCGCTGACCGGCCATTCACTGGACGACGTGTCGTGACCGACGTCGCCGCCCTGCCCGCACCGGTGCGCGCGGCGCTGCACGACGAACCGGTGCCCGACTGGCGACCTCCCACGCTGGCCACGCTGACCGACCGGCGGTTCTCCGATCCGCAGTGGATATTCGAGCGCAAATTCGACGGGATGCGCTGCCTTGGCTTTCGCGACGGTGACCGGGTGCGGCTGCTGTCGCGAAATCGGCAGCCGCTCAACGGAACCTATCCCGAGCTCGTCGACGCGCTGGGCGCCCAGCGCACCACGCGGTTCGTGGTGGACGGCGAGGTGGTGGCGTTCGCCGGCCGACGCACCAGCTTCGAACGGTTGCAGGGCCGGCTGGGCATTACCGACCCCGAGGTGGCCCGCGCGTCACCGGTCCGCGTCTTCTACTACCTGTTCGACCTGCTGCACGTCGACGGCAAGTCGACCACCGATGTGCCGCAGCTGTGGCGAAAGAAACTGCTGCGCAAGGCGATTGACTTCGGTGATCCGCTGAGGTTCGCGGTGCATCGGGTCGAGGACGGGATCGGCGCCTACGAGGCGGCATGTAAACGCGGCGACGAGGGCGTGATCGCCAAGCGGACCGACGCCACGTACGAAGGCGGCCGGTCGAAGAACTGGCTGAAGTTCAAATGCGTTCGCGACCAGGAATTCGTCGTCGGCGGCTACACCAGCCCGAAGGGCAGCCGCATCGAGTTGGGGGCGCTGCTGCTCGGCTACCACGACGGTCGCGACCTGGTCTACGCCGGCAAGGTGGGAACCGGGTTCGACGAACCCACGCTCCGGAGCCTGCACGAGCGGCTGTCCCCCCTCGAGCAGGACGAGCCACCGTTCACTCGGGGCCTGGTGCGCGAGAACGGCGCCCACTGGGTGCGCCCCGAGCTGGTGGCCCAGATCGGGTTCGCCGAGTGGACCCGCGACGGCAAGCTGCGTCACCCGCGATACCAGGGGCTGCGCACCGACAAGGACGCGTCCGACGTGGTGCGGGAGACGCGGTGACGCCGCGCGTCGAGGTCACCCACCCGGACCGGGTGATGTTCCCCAAGGACGGCATCACCAAGGGCGAGCTGGTCGACTACTACGGCGAGGTGGCCGACGCGATGCTGCCGCACCTGCGGGACCGGGCGCTCACCGTGCAGCGGTTCCCACGAGGCATCGGCGAACAAGGTTGGGTGCAACAGGATTTCGCGGATTCGTTGCCCGACTGGATGGGCCGGGTGGAGGTCGGCAAAGAGGGCGGCACCGTGGTGCATCCCGTGGCGGAGCGCCCCGAGGCGCTGCGCTGGCTGGCCAACCAGAACTGCGTCACGCTGCACGTGTGGCAGTCGCGGCGGGACCGGCTGCACAAGCCCGACCGGCTGGTGTTCGACCTCGACCCCTCCGACAGCGACTTCGCGGTGGTGCGGGCGACGGCCCACGCGGCGGCCGGGGTCCTGGACGACCTCGGACTGGCGCGCTATGTGCAGACCACCGGGTCGCGCGGGTTGCACGTGGTGGTGCCGCTGCGTCCCGACACCGATTTCGACACCGTGCGCGAATTCGCCCGCGAGGTCGCCGAGGTGGTGGTGGCCGACGACCCCGCGCATCGCACCCTGGAAGCCCGCAAGGACAACCGCGGCGACCGCGTGTACCTCGACATCATGCGAAACGCCTACGCGCAGACGGCGGTTGCACCGTATTCGGTGCGGGCCCGGGCGGGCGCGCCGGTGGCGACCCCGCTGGAGTGGGACGAGCTGGACATGCGGGGCCTGCGGGCGGACCGATTCACCATCCGCGATCTCCCCAAACGGCTTGCCGGGCAGGGCGATCCGTGGGCCGGCATGTACCGGCACGCTCGCTCGCTGAAGGGTCCCGCGCAGCGGGTGGCCAAGCTTCGTGCCTGAACTGCCCGACGTGGAGGGCTTTCGGCGCGAGCTGGCCGACGCGCTGCCCGGCCGGCGGATCCGGGGCGTGCAGGTCCGCGATCCGGGCATCCTGCGAAACACCACCGCCGACGCGCTCGGCCGTCGGCTCGACGGCCGCCGCTTCGATCGCCCACGCCGGCACGGCAAGTGGCTGATGCTGCCGACGGACGGCCCGACGCTGCTGGTGCACAGCGGGATGACCGGGCATCCGTACTACGCCGCCGACGGCGCCGAGCGCGAGCCATACGAGCGGCTGGTGATCGCGCTGGATCGCGGCGAACTGCGCTATGTCGACCTGCGCAAGCTGCGCGGGGTGTGGCTGGCCGACGACGACGAGGACGTCGTGCACGTGACGGGCCCGCAGGGCCCCGACGCGCTGGGCCTCGGCCTGCCGGCGTTCCGCGAGGCGCTGCGCGGCCGGTCCGGGCGGCTGAAGCCGACGCTGATGGACCAGGCGGTGATCGCGGGCCTCGGCAACCTGCTCACCGACGAGATCTGCTGGCGGGCCCGGATCGCGCCGGCCCGCCCCATCCCACAACTCGAGGCCGACGACGTCAAGCGCCTGCACGCCGCGATGACGCAGGTGCTGCGCACGGCGGTGCCGCACGGTCGGGTGCCCGGCCTGCCGCGGTGGCTCACCCGGGTTCGCGACGACCCCGACCCGTCCTGTCCACGCTGCGGCACCCGCCTCGCGCGGGCAAAGGTCGCCGGACGGACGTCGTTGTGGTGCCCGCGCTGTCAGGCCGGGTAATCTCGGCTGCTATGAGCCCCAGCAACCACCGATGGATGGCAATCACTGCCTTGACCGTCATCGCGGCCGGGTCCCAGCTAAGCCCGGCAACCGCGCGAGCGGACTTGCACAACATCACCTACCGCGCCCGGATCGACGCGCTGACCACCGGCAGTCAGGCCATTTTCGTGATCAATGGCAACCGGGCGAACAGCACCAACCTTCCGTCGATGCCGGGCAACGTGTTCGAGGCCAACACGGTGTTGCCCGATCCGCAGCAGGCCGGAATGCAGATCGTGCTGCATTTCCCCTACTCGGCGAATGTGCACTGCGAGATCGACGTGGACGACAACGTTTTCACGCAGCTCGATCAGTTCGTCAGACCAACGCCCGGTAATTCCGATCCCAAGAACGGCATGCTGCAGTGCGGCGCGCCCATACCCGCCTAACCGCGGGAATTACATCCGCCACACAAGCCTCTCCGCCGAACCATTGCCCGTTGTGTCCACCTCGTAGCGACAAGCGGATTAGTCGCTATGAGGTGGACATGACGCGTACCACCTCCCCCGGAGGCGCGTGGGGCTGTTGTGAAAGTTGGCGCTAGGGCTGCCATCCGGTTGAGTCGGCCCACTTCCAGGCCCGCCGGTAGGCCTCGGCAAACCATGGTTCCTTGGCGTCGACATAGCGCGAGATGTCACCGCCCGCGGCCTGTTCGGCCTTGAGCTTGACGGCCAGGTAGTCGGCGCGGGCGCCGACGTCGGCCCGCAGCCAGGCTACGAACAACAGGGCGAATTGCTGTCCCGGCCAGCCTTCCACCCTGACGTGCACATTGGTTGGCCGGCCGGGGTCAGCGGAGGCGTGAATCCGCTTGTGCCACAGGCCGGGATCGTCGCTGTGGTCGTAGCGCTCGACGGTGCTGCGCGCGTCGGTCCGGGCGGTGTCCTCGGTGATGTGCTCCAAGCGCGGGTAGCCGGCCGCCAACAACGGTTCGGCGAGTTCGTCGGCGACCGCGAGCGATTCGACGGTGATCTGCATGTCGATCACGTCCTTGGCGTCCAAGGCGGGCAGCGCGGTGGAGCCGATGTGGTCGACGCGAATTGCCCGGTGGCCGCACGCGGTCTGCAGCCGACCCGCGATCCGCCGCGCCTGGTCCGGCCAGCTCGGGTCGGCCGGCACGAGACGCACGGGCGCCTTTGCGATCTGGCGCGCGCTCAGGTTGTGGGCGAACGGCAGGATGCGGTCGTTCCAGACGTCGCGGGCCCGCTGCGCCAGCTCCTCCGGGCTGCCCGAGTTGTCCAGCCAGACATCGGCGACGGCGCGGCGCTGCTCGTCGTCGGCCTGCGCGGCGATCCGCGCGCGGGCGTCGTCCTCGGGCATGCCGCGTTGGTCGACCAGCCGTCGCACCCGCACCTCGACGTCGGCGTGCACGACCACGACGAGCGGGAACAGCGGCGCCATCCCCGACTCCACCAACAGCGGAATGTCCTCGACGACAACCGAATCCGCGGGCACCGACGCGATGATCTCGGAACGCCGCTTGCCCACCAGCGGATGCACGATCCCGTTGAGCTTCTGGCGCGCCTCGTCGTCACGAAAGGCCTTGGCGGCCAACGCGGGACGATCGAGCGACCCGTCGGGCGACAGGATGTCGTCGCCGAACGCCTCGACGAGCGCCTTCAGGCCCTCGGTGCCCGGCTCGACCACCTCGCGCGCGATGACGTCCCCGTCGACGATGACGGCACCGCACTTCGCAAAGGTCGACGAGACTGCCGACTTGCCGGCGCCGATGCCACCGGTCAACCCGATGCGCAGCATCCCTGAACGCCGCTAGGCGTTGCCGGCGAGCTTTTCCCGCAGGGCCGCCAACTGGGCGTCGCTGGCGAGCGATCCACCCGCCGCCTTCTCCGACGACGCGCCGTTGCCCGGCGCCGAGTCGCCGGCGGTGTGGGCGGCCGACTCGGCCGCGGCGAACTTCTCCATCTGCGCGGTGTGCATCTTGTGCCGGCGCTCCGCCTCGGCGTAGCGCGCCTCCCATTCGTTGCGCTGCGCGTCGAACCCCTCGAGCCATTCGTTGGTCTCGGAGTCGAAGCCCTCGGGGAAGATGTAGTTGCCCTGCTCGTCGTAGCTGTCGGCCATGCCGTACTTCGCCGGGTCGAATTCCTCGGTGTAGTCCTCGTTGGCCTGCTTGAGCGACAACGAGATTCGGCGGCGCTCCAGGTCGATGTCGATGACCTTGACCATCGCGTCGTCGCCGACGGCGACCACCTGGTCGGGCACCTCGACGTGCCGCTCGGCCAGCTCGGAGATGTGCACCAGGCCCTCGATGCCCTCCTCGACGCGGACGAACGCGCCGAACGGAACCAGCTTGGTGACCTTGCCGGGCACGATCTGGCCGATGGCGTGCGTGCGGGCGAAGTGGCGCCACGGGTCTTCCTGGGTCGCCTTGAGCGACAACGAAACCCGCTCGCGGTCCATGTCGACGTCGAGCACCTCGACGGTGACCTCGTCGCCGACCTGCACCACCTCGGACGGGTGGTCGATGTGCTTCCAGGACAGCTCGGAGACGTGCACCAGGCCGTCCACCCCACCGAGGTCGACGAACGCGCCGAAGTTGACGATGGACGAGACCACACCCTTGCGGATGCTGCCCTTCTGCAGCTGGTTGAGGAACTCGCTGCGCACCTCGGACTGGGTCTGCTCGAGCCAGGCCCGGCGGGACAGCACCACGTTGTTGCGGTTCTTGTCCAGCTCGATGATCTTGGCCTCGATCTCCTTGCCGATGTACGGCTGCAGGTCGCGGACGCGGCGCATCTCGACGAGCGAGGCGGGCAGGAAGCCGCGCAATCCGATGTCGAGGATCAGGCCGCCCTTGACGACCTCGATGACGGTGCCCTTGACGGCCTCGTCCTTCTCCTTGAGCGCCTCGATGGTGCCCCAGGCGCGCTCGTACTGTGCGCGCTTCTTGGACAGGATCAGCCGGCCCTCTTTGTCCTCTTTGGTGAGAACCAGGGCTTCGACCTCATCGCCGACGGAAACGACCTCGTTGGGGTCGACGTCGTGCTTGATGGAGAGCTCGCGGGCGGGGATGACCCCTTCGGTCTTGTAGCCGATGTCGAGGAGCACCTCGTCCCGGTCAACTTTGACGATCGTGCCCTCGACGATGTCGCCATCGTTGAAGTACTTGATCGTTTTGTCTATTGCGGCGAGAAAATCCTCGCTCGAGCCAATGTCGTTGACGGCTACTTGCGGCGAGGTGACGGCGGGACTCGGCATGTTGTTGGGTTGCTCCGGACAGGTTGGGTCGTAGGGACAAAATGGATTTACCTGTTGAGGCTACTCGACAGGGCACTAGCTGGACAAACTCGGCCGCCACCAAGGCGACGCAAATGTAACGCCACGGCGAATTTTCGGCCGAATTTTCGCCCTCAACGTTACACCGGGCGGGCCTTAGTGCGCGGCCGTGTCCGATCGCCGCGCTAGTGCGCGGCCGCATCCCAGCTGCGGCCGTAGCCGACCGAGACCTCGAGCGGGACGTCGAGCGGGTAGGCGCCGCCCATCTTCTCGCGCGCCAGCGCCTCAAGGACCTCTCGCTCACCAGGCGCGACTTCGAACAACAGTTCGTCGTGCACCTGCAGCAGCATCCGGGAAGCCAGCCCGGCCTGCTTGATGGCCTTGTCGACCTCGATCATGGCGACCTTGATGATGTCGGCCGCGCTGCCCTGGATGGGCGCGTTGAGCGCGGCCCGCTCGGCGGCCTCCCGGACCTGGCGATTGCTGCTGTCCAGCTCGGGCAGGTAGCGGCGGCGGCCCAGCACCGTGGAGGTGTAGCCGTCCTTACGCGCCTGCTCCACGACGTCCATCAGGTAGTCACGCACGCCTCCGAACCGGGCGAAGTAGGCGTCCATCTGGTCCTTGGCTTCCTCGGTGGAGATCTTCAATTGCTGCGACAGCCCGTAGGCGCTCAAGCCGTAGGCCAGCCCGTACGACATCGCCTTGACCCGCCGGCGCAGCTCGGCGGTGACCTCCTCGATCGGCACGCCGAACGCTCGGGATGCGACGAACGAGTGCAGGTCCTCCCCGGTGTTGAACGCCTCGATCAGGCCTTCGTCCCGCGACAGGTGCGCCATGATCCGCATCTCGATCTGGCTGTAGTCCGCCGTCATCAGCTCGGCATAGCCCTTGCCGACGACGAACCCGTCCCGGATCTGCCGGCCTTCCTCGGTGCGGATCGGGATGTTCTGCAGGTTGGGCTCCGTCGACGACAGCCGGCCGGTCGCCGCGATGGTCTGGTTAAACGTGGTGTGGATGCGCCCGTCGGCGGCGACCGAGTTCAGCAGCCCGTCGACGGTGACCTTGAGCCGGGTGACGTCGCGGTGGGCCAGCAGGTGCTGCAGGAACGGGTGCCCGGTCTTGTCGAACAGCGACTGCAGGGCGTCGGCGTCGGTGGTGTAGCCCGTCTTGGTCCGCTTGGTCTTCGGCATCCCGAGCTCGTCGAACAGCACCACCTGCAACTGCTTGGGCGAGCCCAGGTTGATCTGCTTGCCGATCACGGCGTCGGCCGCCTCGGCGGCGTCGCGGATCTGGTCGGCGAACTGGCTCTGCAGCTCGCCCAGCAGGCGCAGATCGACGGCGATGCCGGCACTTTCCATTTCGGCCAGCACGTGCTGCACCGGCAGCTCCATCTCGCCCAGCAGCGCGGTGGAGTCGATGCGATCCAGCTCGGCGTCCAGCGCGTCGGCGAGGTCGACGACGGCCCGGGCCCGCAGGATCAAGGTCGCGACGGCCTGCTCGTCCACCCCCTCCATGTCGTCGAGCAACGAAAGCTGTTGCTGCTCAGGGGTTTCCGCGCGCAGTTCGCGGCGCAGGTAGCGCAGCGACAGGTCGTCGAGGGTGAAGCTGCGCTGCCCGGGGCGCACCAGGTAGGCGGCCAGCGCGGTGTCGGAGGTGACGCCGTTCAACGTCCAGCCGCGGCCCGCCAGGTCGTGGATGGCGAGCTTGGCCTCGTGCAGCGCTTTGGGTTTCGAGGGGTCGGCCAGCCAGGCCGCCAGCGCGGCGTCGTCGTCGGGGGTCAGCGTCGCGGTGTCGATGTAGGCGCCGTCGCCGTCGGCGGCGGCGATGCCCAGCCCGGTGGCGTCCCCGCCGTGCGGCAGGTGGGTGCCCGCGACGGCCAGCCCCGCCCGGCGCCCGTCGCCGGCGTGCGCGGCCAGCCATTGCCCGACGGTGCCGGGCTCGAGCGCGTCGCCGCGCACGTCGAAGCCCTCGTCGACCTCGGGCTCGACGGCGACCAGGGTCTCGAACAGCCGGTCGCGCAGCACCCGGAACTCCAGGTCGTCGAACAGCCGGTGGATCTGGTCGCGGTCCCAGGGCTGCAGCCGCAGCGTGTCCGGGGTTTGGGCCAGCGGCACGTCTTTGACGAGATCGGTGAGCTCGCGGTTGCGGATGACGCTGGCCAAGTTGGCGCGCAGCGCGTCGCCCACCTTGCCGCGGACCGAGTCGACGTTGTCGACCAGCGCCTGCAGGGAGCCGTATTCGGCGATCCACTTCGAGGCGGTCTTCTCCCCCACCCCGGGAATGCCGGGCAGGTTGTCGCTGGGATCACCGCGCAGCGCCGCGAAGTCGGGGTACTGCCGCGGGGTCAGCCCGTACTTTTCCACGACGGCCTCGGGCGTGAAGCGGGTCAGTTCGCTGACGCCCTTGCGCGGATACAGCACCGTGACGTCGTCACTGACGAGTTGCAGGGAGTCGCGATCACCGCTGACCACCAGCACGCGGTAGCCCTCGTTCTCGGCCTGGGTGGCCAGCGTCGCGATGAGGTCGTCGGCCTCGAATCCCGGCTCCGAGAGCACCGTGATGCCCAGCGCGTTGAGCACTTCCTTGGTGATGTCGATCTGGCCGTGGAATTCGTCCGGCGTCGACGATCGGTTGGCCTTGTACTCGGGGTATCGCTCGGAGCGGAAAGTCTGCCGCGACACGTCGAACGCCGCGGCGATGTGCGTCGGCGCCTCGTCGCGCAGCAGGTTGATCAGCATGGCGGTGAAGCCGTAGACCGCGTTCGTGGTCAGCCCGCCGCGGGTCTTGAAGTTCTCGGCCGGCAGCGCGTAGAACGCCCGGAACGCCAGCGAATTGCCGTCCAGCAGCATCAGAGTCGGCTTGATTTGGTCCTCGGTGGCGAGGGCTGCGGAATCTGCCTTGTCGCCGGCGGTCCTTGCTGGGCTCACGGCCCTAACTCTAGGCATCCCTCATGACATCAAGTCAGCGGCCGCTCGGCGCCCACGTCGTACTCGGAAACCGACGCGCGAACGATCGAACCCTGTTGTTCATCGCTGGGCCCGGCGCCGCGGAATGCATCGACGGCCGCCCGCGACTCCCAGCGTTCGAAGATGTCGATGCGACTCGGATCGAGCAGGTCGGCGCTGATCGCGAAGTCGAGGCAGCCCGGGGTTCGGCGGGCTTGCTGCACCACTGCCCTACATCCGGTCAGATAACTGTCTCGCCGAAGTGGCTCCACGACAAGGTAACCCGCGACGATCACCATTTGACGCTCCTTTCGTTGCATCAAAGCTCTGCCCGATTTGACCGTCGACACCCGCCAAAGTCATCGGTGCAACGCCGCGGCGGAACTGCAACACGTTTCAGTTTTGTATTGGGGCTGGGTAGTCTGGCCGGGTGCCCGAGGTCACCAGCCAACAACCCGCGATCGACGGATGGTTCGCCACCGACGACGCCGGTAATGCCCATTTGATCGGCAGCAAGTGCCCCGAGTGCGGCACGTATGTCTTCCCGCCGCGCGAGAACAACTGCCCCAACCCGGCGTGCGCCAGCGACACGCTGGAGCCGGTCGCGTTGTCGACCCGGGGGACGCTGTGGAGCTATACCGAGAACCGGTATCCGCCGCCGGCGCCCTACCCCGCCCCGGACCCCTTCGAGCCGTTCGCCATCGCGGCGGTGGAGCTGGCCGAGGAGGGGCTGATCGTGCTGGGCAAGGTCGTCGAGGGCACGCTGGCCGAGGATTTGAAGGTCGGCATGGAGATGGAGCTGACCACGATGCCGTTGTACACCGACGACGACGGCGTGCAGCGCCTCGTCCATGCGTGGAGGATCTCGTCATGAGCCCTGAACCGCTGTACATCCTCGGCGCCGGCATGCACCCCTGGGGAAAGTGGGGCCGCGACTTCACCGAATACGGCGTGGTCGCGGCGCGCGCCGCCCTGGCCGAGGCCGGCCTGGACTGGCGGCAGATCCAGCTCGTCGCCGGGGCAGACACCATCCGCAACGGCTATCCGGGTTTCATCGCCGGGTCGACGTTCGCGCAGAAGCTGGGCTGGAATGGGGTCCCTGTCAGCTCCAGCTACGCCGCGTGCGCCAGCGGTTCGCAGGCGCTGCAAAGCGCCCGGGCGCAGATCCTGGCCGGCTTCTGCGACGTCGCGCTGGTGATCGGCGCCGACACCACCCCGAAGGGCGCCTTCGCCCCCGTCGGCGGCGAGCGCAAGAACGACCCGGACTGGCAGCGGTTCCACCTCATCGGGGCGATGAACCCGGTCTACTTCGCGCTGCTCGCCCGGCGCCGGATGGACCTCTACGGCGCCACGCCCGAGGACTTCGCACAGGTCAAGGTGAAGAACTCCCGGCACGGCCTGCAGAACCCAAATGCCCGCTACCGCAAGGAATCCTCGGTCGACGACGTGTTTGCCAGCCCCGTGGTGGCCGACCCGCTGCGGCAGCTCGACATCTGCGCCACGTCCGACGGCGCCGCCGCGCTGATCGTGGCCAGCGCCGAATTCGCCCGCAAGCACCTCGGCTCGCTCGACGGCGTCCCGTCGGTGCGCGCGGTCAGCACCGTGACGCCTCGCTACCCGCAGCACCTGCCCGAATTGCCCGATATCGCAACGGATTCCACCGCGGCGGTGCCCGCGCCGGAGCGGGTGTTCAAGGACCAGATCCTCGACGCCGCGTACGCCGAGGCGGGCATCGGACCCGAAGACGTCAGCCTGGCCGAGGTCTATGACCTGTCCACCGCGCTGGAGCTCGACTGGTACGAACACCTGGGCCTGTGCGCCAAGGGCGAGGCCGAGGCGCTGCTGCGCAGCGGCGCCACCACCATCGGCGGCAAGGTCCCGGTCAACCCGTCCGGCGGGCTGGCGTGCTTCGGGGAGGCCATTCCCGCCCAGGCGATCGCGCAGGTCTGCGAGTTGACCTGGCAGCTGCGCGGCCAGGCCACCGGCCGGCAGGTGGAGGGCGCGACCGTCGGCGTCACGGCCAACCAGGGCCTGTTCGGCCACGGCTCGTCGGTGATCGTCGCCCGCTAGTTCGGTCCGTTTGCGCCGAGACTGCAACAAGAGCGTCGAATCCGCCCAAATTCGCGATCTGAGCGCAGTCTCGGCGCGGTTGGCCGTCGCGTGTGAACTGACGGTTTTCGGTGTGTACTCAGGGCGGGATTTGAGCGGTTTTATCGCCCTGGATACCCACGCAAAGCCGTCACCGCACACTCAAGGCGCGGCGCTACTCCGAAGCGGCGTCCTTCTTCTCGTCGCCCAGGGTCTCGAGCACCACCTCGGCTACCCGCTTCATGGTGGTCCGCCGGTCCATGGCCGCGCGCTGGATCCACTTGAACGCCTCGGGCTCGGTCATGCCCTGCTTGGTCTGCAGCAGGCCCTTGGCGCGCTCGACGAGCTTGCGGGTCTCCAGCCGGTCGGACAGCGTCGCCACTTCGCGTTCCAGCTCGGTGATCTCGGCGAACCGGCTGACCGCCAATTCGATGGCCGGGATCAGGTCGCTGATCGTGAACGGCTTAACCAGGTAGGCCATCGCGCCGGCGTCGCGGGCGCGCTCCACCAGGTCGCGCTGGCTGAACGCGGTCAGCACCACGATCGGCGCGATGCGCTTACTGGCTATCTCCGAGGCCGCGTCGATGCCGTCGCGGCGTGGCATCTTCACGTCCATGATCACCAGGTCGGGCTTATGCCGCTCGGCCAGCTCGACGGCCTCCTGGCCGTCGCCCGCCTCGCCGACGATCTCGTAGCCCTCCTCTCGGAGCATCTCGGCCAGGTCCAGCCGGATGAGCGCTTCGTCTTCCGCGATCAGGACCCGGCGCGGCACAGCGGCGTCGGTGTCGGTCTTGGGGCCTGTCATGACGGACATTGTGTCGTGCACCCCCGCCACCAGCGAACTCGGGGGCGGTGAGAACAGATCGGCGCACCGATCCTCTATGGTGGGAGGCTGCCCAGCCCTCGTATCCCAACTGGCAGAGGAAACGGACTCAAAACCCGTCCAGTGTGGGTTCGAATCCCACCGAGGGCACTCCTCTCAAATGCTGTACACCATCGGCCACGGCGCCAAAACCGCCGACGAACTGACCGCAGCGCTTCTCAGGCACGCCATCACGCTGCTGGTCGACGTGCGCAGTTTCCCGGGCTCGCGGCGCAACCCCGACGTGTCCAAGGACGCGATGCCGGGCTGGCTGAACGCCGCTGGGATCGCCTATCGCCACGAACCGGATCTCGGTGGGCGACGCAAGCCGCCGGCCACCCGGCTACCGCGCGACCAGTGGTGGGAGAACCCGGCGTTCGCCAACTACGCAGCGCATACCCGCACGCCGGAGTTCCGGGCGGCATACCAGCGGTTGCTGCACGACGCCGAGGCCGGCGACGTGGCCATCATGTGCGGCGAGCCGACCTGGTGGCGCTGTCACCGGCGCATAATCGCCGACCTGGCCACCCGCGACGGGCACCCGGTGCGGCACATCATGCCCAACGGCTCGCTGGCGCCACACCCGCTATCGGACTGGCTCATCGCCGATGTTGACCGGGCACCCGACAAATGACGAGGTCGACGGTTAGGCTTTGAGCGTGGGCGCGAAGAAATGCGGAGCCCCACCCCGGTCAGAAGGCTCGTCGAACAGCCCGGACTGCGTCGCCGCGGTGCGGGCGCAGACGCGCGACCGCAATCAGCACTACGCCGCCAGCGCCGCGCGCCGGGGCCGGATCCTCATGATCACCTCGTGGCTGGCCGTGATGGTCAGCGTCAGCTTCGTGCTGGTGCAGATCGCGACCGATTCCTGGACCTGGCAGGTCAGCTCGATCAACATCGCCGGCGCCATGATCTTCGCGATGGTGCCTTGGCTGCAGCGATTCGGGGAACTGGTTGCGCCGCTTACCTTTATCGGCGCCGCCTACGTCTCCATCTTCGCCAGCTGCCTGGACGTCGGCACGGGTTCCGGATCACAGTTCTTCTTCCTGGTCGGCGCCTGCATCGTGGTGCTGCTGCTGGGGATCGAACGCATCGTGTTGGCGTCGGCGCTGGCGGCCATCGCCGCCGGCCTGATCATCGCGGTGGAATTCCTGGTCCCGCGCAACACCGGCTTGCAGCCGGCATGGGCGACGTCGACGGGCTTCGTCGTCACCGCCGTCTCCAGCGTCGTGATGGTGGTCGTGACGGTGTGGTTCGCGCTGCGCGACACCGCCCGCGCCGAGGCGGTCATGGAAGCCCAGTACGAACGCTCCGAGACGCTGCTGGAAAACATGTTGCCCGCCAGCATCGCCGAGCGCCTCAAGGAACCCGACCGCAGCGTCATCGCCGACAAGTACGACGACGCCTCGGTGCTGTTCGCCGACATCGTCGGGTTTACCGAGCGCGCCAGCAGCACGCCGCCCGCCGACCTGGTGCGTTTCCTCGACCGCCTCTACGGCGCGTTCGACGCCCTCGTCGACAAGCACGGCCTGGAGAAGATCAAAGTCAGCGGCGACTCGTACATGGTGGTCAGCGGCGTGCCGCGGTCACGGCCGGACCATTCCCGTGCCCTGGCGGATTTCGCGCTCGACATGGCCAATGTCGCAGCGGCACTGAGGGATCCGCACGGTGAGCCGATTCCACTGCGGGTGGGCATGGCCTGCGGGCCGGTGGTCGCCGGTGTCGTCGGCTCGCGCCGGTTCTTCTACGACGTGTGGGGCGACGCGGTCAACGTCGCCTCCCGGATGGAATCCACCGACTCGGTGGGCCGCATCCAGGTGCCCGAGGCGATGTACGAGCGCCTCAAAGACGAGTTCGTGCTGCAGGAGCGAGGCAGCATCGAGGTCAAGGGCAAGGGCCCGATGCGGACTTGGTATCTGATCGGGCGCAAGGCAACCGAGGAGCCCACTGACCTGTCCGCCGAGGAACCGCGCACCGCGCGCGTCTGAGCCGAAAGTCCCTATCCCCCGGTCCGCGGTTTGTGCCAGACTTCGGCCATGCAAACCACGCCTGGAACCGTCCCTGTCCCAAGCTTGTTGCCGCACTTGTGGAAATCCACGCTGGTCTCCGGAATCCTGTCGATCATCGTCGGCGCCGTGATCCTGGCCTGGCCCGGAATCTCCATTCTCGCTGCCGCGGTCGCGTTCGGCATCTATCTGTTGATCACCGGCGCAGCGCAGGTCGTTTTCGCGTTCAGCCTGCACGTCTCGGCGGGAAGCCGGATCTTGTTGTTCATCAGCGGCGCGGCGTCACTCATCCTGGCGGTCTTGGCATTTCGTCATTTCGGTCAGGGATACGCAGTCCTGTTGCTGGCCATCTGGATTGGCATCGGGTTCATCTTCCGCGGGGTGGCCACGACGGTCTCGGCAATCAGCGATCCGGTGCTACCGGGGCGGGCCTGGTCGATCTTCATCGGCGTGATCAGCCTGCTCGCCGGAATCGTCGTCCTGGCGTCGCCGTTCGACTCGATCGTCACCCTGGCGATCGTGGTCGGCGTCTGGTTCGTGGTAATCGGCGTTTTCGAGATCGTGTCGTCATTCGGCATCCGCAAGGCTTCCAAAGAACTGGGGCGTGGCGCCAGCGCCACATAACTACTACACTGCGTCGTAGATACCCGCAGTAGGGAGATGACAGATGAATGTCGTCGATATTTCGCGGTGGCAGTTCGGTATCACCACCGTGTACCACTTCATCTTCGTGCCGCTCACCATCGGCTTGGCTCCCCTGCTAGCCGTCATGCAGACGGTGTGGGTGGCAACCGGCAACACCGCCTGGTACCGGCTGACCAAGTTCTTCGGCAAGCTGTTCCTGATCAACTTCGCCATCGGCGTAGCCACCGGCATCGTCCAGGAATTTCAGTTCGGGATGAACTGGAGCGAGTACTCGCGCTTCGTCGGCGACATCTTCGGCGCCCCGCTTGCGATGGAGGGTCTGTTCGCCTTCTTCTTCGAATCCACCTTCATCGGGTTGTGGATCTTCGGCTGGAGCCGGCTGCCGCGGCTGCTACACCTGGCCTGCATCTGGATCGTCGCGATCAGTGTCAACGTGTCCGCGTTCTTCATCATCGTGGCGAACTCGTTCATGCAGCACCCGGTCGGCGCGCACTACAACCCGACGACGCACCGCGCCGAGCTGAACAGCATCTTCGCGCTGCTGTCCAATAACACCGCGCTGGCAGCGTTTTCGCACACGGTGACAGGGGCGCTGCTAACCGCCGGAACTTTCGTCGCCGCCGTCAGCGCGTGGTGGCTGATCCGTTCGCGCAATCCGGCATCCGCCCTTTCCGAAGCCGACGCCCGCAACGTGTTTCGCCCCGCGGCCATCCTGGGCTGCTGGGTGGTGCTGCTCGCCGCAGTCGGGCTGTTCTTCACCGGGGACCGCCAGGGCAAGCTGATGTTCGTTCAGCAGCCGATGAAGATGGCGTCTGCGGAATCGTTGTGCAGCACCGAATCCGATCCGAACTTCTCGATCCTGACCGTCGGCACCCACAACAACTGCGACAGCATCACCCGCGTGATCGAGGTGCCGTACGTGTTGCCGTTCCTGGCCGAGGGCAAGACCAGCGGTGTCACGTTGCAAGGTGTGCGCAACATCCAGCAGGACTTCGAGCACCGATTCGGGCCGAACGATTACCGGCCCAACCTTTTCGTCACATATTGGTCATTCCGCGCGATGATCGGATTCCTCGCCATTCCGGTGCTGTTCGCGCTCGCGACGTTGTGGTTCACCCGCGGCGACCGGGCGCCCAACCAGCGCTGGTTCTCGTGGTTTGCGCTGCTGACCATTCCAACGCCGTTCCTGGCCAACATCTCCGGGTGGGTGTTCACCGAAATGGGCCGCCAGCCCTGGATCGTCGTCCCGAACCCGACCGGCGATCAACAGGTGAGGTTCACCGTTCACGAAGCCGTCTCCAACCACGCTCCCGGAATGGTGGTCACATCCCTGGTGACCTTCACGCTGGTCTACGCGGTGCTCGCGGTCATCTGGTTCTACCTGCTCAGGCGCTACGTCGCTGCGGGCCCACAGGAACACGACGCCGAACCGGCACCGCCCCAAGCGCCCAGCGAGGACGACGTGGCGCCACTTTCGTTCGCGTACTAAGGAGCTGACCGGTGGCATTGCAACAGTTGTGGTTCGGCATCATCGGGATGCTGTTCCTCGGTTTCTTCATCCTTGAGGGCTTCGACTTCGGCGTGGGCATGCTGATGGAACCGTTCGCCCGCTTCGGCGTTGGCGACCCGGAGCTACATCGCCGCACGGCGCTCAACACCATCGGGCCGGTGTGGGACGGCAACGAGGTCTGGCTGATCACGGCCGGCGCGGCGATGTTCGCCGCCTTTCCCGGCTGGTATGCCACCGTGTTCTCCACGCTGTACCTGCCGCTGCTGGCGATCCTGTTCGGCATGATCGTGCGCTCCGTGTCGATCGAATGGCGCGGCAAGATCGACGACACGAAATGGCGCCGCTGGGCCGATTTCGGGATCGCCGCCGGGTCGTGGCTGCCCGCCATCCTGTGGGGCGTTGCCTTCGCCATCCTGGTCCGCGGGCTGCCGGTGGACGCAGCCGGCCAGGTCAACCCGTCGATCACCGATGTGCTCAACCCTTACACGCTGCTGGGCGGCCTGGCCACCGCCGGGCTGTTCCTGCAGTACGGCGCGGTGTTCGTCGGGTTGAAGACCTCGGGCACCATCCGGGACGAAGCGCACCGGTTCGCGGTGTGGTTGTCGTTGCCGGCCACGGGACTGGTTGCGGCCTTTGGGCTTTGGACGCAGCTGGCGCACGGCAAGGGCTGGACCTGGATCGTGCTGGGGGTCGCGGTCGTCGCCCAGCTGGCGGCCGTGCTGCTGGTGTGGCGGCGCGCGTCGGAGGGCTGGGCCTTCGCCAGTACCGCCCTGGTGGTGGCGGCCGTGGTGATTCTGTTGTTCGGCTCGTTGTACCCGAACCTGGTGCCCTCGACGCTGAACAGCCAGTGGAGCGTGACGATCTACAACGCCTCGTCGACCCCCTACACCCTGAAGATCATGACCTGGGTGACGGCGATCATGGCTCCGCTGACGGTCGTATACCAGGCATGGACGTATTGGGTGTTCCGGCAACGGATCTCGTCCGAGCGGATACCGGCCCCCGTCGGCCTGGCGAGGCGTGCGTCCTGAGCGCAACCGCATCACGAGCGCCGCTGGACCCGCGGCTGTGGCGGGCGTCGACCGCGTTGCGGCGCTACCTGGTCGCCGCGGTGGCTTGCGGGGTGGTGATCTCCGGCTGCGCGATCGGCTCGGCGATCGTCCTGGCCGGCGTCGTGGCCCGCGTCGTCGGCGATCACCCGGCACGTGGCTTGCGCGCCTGGCTGGGTCCCCTGTCAATCCTGTTGGCGCTGTGGGTCCTTCGCACGGTGACGCACTGGCTGCAGGCCCGATTGGGGCAGCGCGGGGCCGGCGCGGTCATCGCCGACCTCAACGGGCAGGTGCTGGCCGCAGTGACCGCCCGGCAACCGGCAGAACTCGCCGCGCAGCGCGATGCCGCCGCCGTCGTGGTGACGCGCGGCCTCGACGGGTTGCGGCCCTACTTCACCGGATACCTGCCCACCTTGCTGCTCGCCGCGATCTTGACCCCGGCGACCGTCGCCGTGATCGCGCTCTACGACCCGAAATCGATGGTGATCGTGGTGATCACCCTGCCGCTGATACCGGTCTTCATGGTGCTGATCGGGCTCGCGACCGCCGACCGATCGGCCGCGGCGCTGGAGGCCATGACGACCCTGCAGGCCCGGCTGCTGGACCTGATCGCCGGCATCCCGACGCTGCGCGCGCTGGGCCGGGGCCGCGGCCCGGAACACCGGATCGCCGAACTGGCTGCCGCCCACCGACGTTCGGCGATGGCGACACTGCGGATCGCCTTCCTGTCGGCGCTGGTGCTCGAATTGCTGGCCACACTCGGTGTGGCCCTGATCGCGGTCGGCATCGGCCTTCGCCTGCTGTTCGGCGAGATGACCCTGACCACCGGCCTGACCGTGCTGCTGCTGGCGCCCGACGTCTACTGGCCACTTCGACGCATCGGCGTGGAATTCCATGCCGCGCAGGAGGGCAGGACCGCCGCCGACAAGGCGTTCGCCCTCATCGGCGAGCCCGCCGACACGACGGTGCGAAGCCAGACGGTGGGCGCCCGGGGCAAGCAGATCCGCATCGAGGACCTCAGCGTGCTGGGCCGCGACGGCCACGCGCCCCGCGACCTGACCGCGGTGCTCGAGCCCGGTGCGGTCACGGTGCTGACCGGGCACAACGGCGCCGGCAAGAGCACCACGCTGCAGGTGGTCGCCGGCCTCACCGCGCCGTCCGCCGGCCGGATCACCGTGGCCGGGGTCGACGTCGCCGACCTGGACCGCGCCGCGTGGTGGCGACAGCTATCTTGGCTGCCGCAGCGGCCGGTCCTCGTCCCGGGCACCGTGCGGGAGAACCTGAACCTGCTGGGAATGCTCGACGACCTCGACGAGGCCTGCGCCGCATCGGGTTTCGATGCGGTGCTGGCCGACCTGCCCGACGGGATGGATAGCGTGCTCGGCCGCGGCGGCGTCGGGTTGTCGCTGGGCCAGCGCCAACGGCTCGGCCTGGCCCGGGCGCTCGGCTCGGGGGCCCCCGTGCTGCTGCTCGACGAGCCGACCGCGCACCTGGACGCGCGCACCGAACGGCTTGTGCTGCGGGCAATCGTCGAGCGCGCGCGCTCCGGTGCGACGGTGGTGGTCGTCGGGCACCGCGAACCCGTCGTCGCCATCGGTGACCGGGTCGTCGAGGTGGCCGCCGACGCGGAGGTCCGCCATGCCGCGGTCTGATCTCCTCCTCGCCACCGCCGGCCTGTTGCGCCCGCGGGTGCCGCGAATGCTCGCGGCCGTCGGGCTGGGCGTGCTGTCACTGGGCAGCGCCCTTGCGCTGGCGGGGGTTTCGGCCTGGCTGATCACGCGGGCCTGGCAGATGCCGCCCGTGGTGGACCTGTCGGTTGCCGTCGTGGCCGTGCGCACGTTCGCGATCTCGCGGGGCGTGCTGCACTACTGCGAGCGGCTGGCCACCCACGACACCGCGCTGCGGGCGGCCGGGACTGCGCGGGCGCAGATCTATCACCGGCTCGCACGTGGCCCCGCGGCGGCCGCCGTCCGGCTGCACAGCGGTGAGCTGGTGGCCAGGGTGGGCTCCGACGTCGACGAGCTGGCCAACGTGCTGGTGCGCGCGGTGGTGCCGATTTCCGTCGCCGCGGTGCTCGCGCTGGCGGCGACGGCGGTCGTCGCGGCCATCTCGCTGCCGGCCGCGGCGGTGCTGGCGGCGTGCCTGCTGATCGCCGGCTACGTTGCGCCACGGCTAGCGGGCAAGGCCGCCGCGACGCAGGAAGAGGTTGCCCGCCAACACCATTCCGACCGTGATACGTCGGCGATGGTCGCCCTCGAACACGCCCCGGAGCTGCGCGTCGCGGGCGCCCTGCCCGGCGTCATCGCCGATGCGCAACGCCGCCACCGCGCCTGGGCCGACGCCCTCGACGCCGCGGCGCGACCGGCGGCCATCGCCGAGGCGATGCCTACGGCGGCGATCGGGGCCAGCGTGCTGGGCGCGGTGGTGGCCGGGATCGGGTTGGCGCACACGGTCGCGCCCACCACGTTGGCCGTCCTGATGTTGTTGCCGCTGTCCGCGTTCGAGGCGACGACGGCGCTGCCGACCGCCGCCGTCCAGCTGACCCGGTCGCGGATCGCGGCACGCCGCCTGCTCGACCTGGCTCCCCCGGACCAACCCAAGGATGGCGGCGAGCCGGTGCCCGCCCGCACCGGCGCCCTGGAAGCCGATGTCAGTTACGGCCACCCGAACGCGGTCCGGCTCACCCGGGTGGAGCTCGGGCTGCCGCCGGGCGCCCGGCTGGCCGTCACGGGCCCCAGTGGTTCGGGCAAGACGACGTTGCTGATGACGCTGGCCGGGCTGCTCCCCCCGCTCGACGGGCGAGTGCTGCTGGGCGGCACCGACATCGCCCGCTTCGACGAAGACGAATTGCACAGGGCGGTGAGCTTTTTCGCCGAGGACGCGCACGTCTTCGCCACTACCGTCCGGGACAACCTGCTGGTCGCCCGCGGGGACTGCCGCGACGAGGAACTGACCGCGGCGCTCGAGGCGGTCGGCCTCGGCGGCTGGCTCGCCGGGCTGCCCGACGGCCTGTCCACTGTGTTGACCGGTGGCGCGCAGGCGCTTTCGGCCGGTCAGCGCCGACGGCTGTTGTTGGCCCGCGCCATGATCTCACCCGCCCGGATCGTGTTGCTCGACGAGCCCACCGAGCACCTCGACGCGGCCGACGCCGAACGGGTCCTGCGAGATCTGTTGGGCCCGAATGGCCTCATGTCCGCCGACCGGACGGTGGTGGTGGCTACTCACCACTTGCCCAACGGGATTGGCTGTCGCGAGCTGTCACTTACAGGTGTCGCCGGCGCGGCGTGAACTCCAGCGTCAACAACACGAACACCAACTGGACCAGCTGGGTCATCGAGATCACCGCGTACCGCCGCGCGTCCATCGCGTGGAACTTGCGCACGTAGCGGTACAGCGATTCGAGCGCGATCAGCGGGTCGAGCACGTGGATCAACCGGTAGAATACCCGCTGCACCCGGCCGCGGTCCTTGTCTTCGAAGATTTCCGGGAATGCCGCGAACGACAGCGATACGCGTTGCGCGCCAGCTTCTTTCGCAGCCATGATCATGTCGACGCTGAGCCGTTCGTCGATGCCGTTGGGGGCCCCGCGGCGACGCCACGGCACATCGAGGCTGACGTCGCTGCCGCCGCCGGCGGTCGCGTACCGATGGAAGCCCTGCACCCGCCCCGATGCGTCGCGGGCGATGATCAGCTGTATCCCGGGGAACCGGCCCTCCAGCACGCCATCGAGGTTCATGTAGAAGCCGCGGTCGGCGTGGGCCCCGCTGGGTGACGCGCGCACCACGTCGGTCAGCTCGGCGAGCAGCTTGTCGTCGAGCTCCTGCTCGGCCACGATCTCGGTGGTAATGCCGCAGTTGTGGGTGCGCTTCACGGCCTGCCGCAGATTGCGGAACTTGCGTCCCACCATCTCGAAACTCGCCACGTCGACGACGACGTCGCGGCCGATCGGTATGGCGCGCAACTTCCGTCCAATGACCACGGGGTCGCGCCACAGGTCGAGTCGCCGCTCGCTGCAACCCACCACCGCGATCCGCCAACCGTGGGCGTGGCACATAGCGGCGAAGTCGGCGACCAACTCGGGGAACTTCTTCTCGTTCCCGACGGGGTCCCCGCCGACCGCCGCGTATCCCAGCCGGGTCCGGTACGCGAGCGCGGCGGTGCCGTCCGCGGTGAAGTGGTAGCACTTGCCCGTCTGCATGGCGAACGGTGCCAGCGGGTCGTCGGCGCTGGCATTGATCAGCCCCCAAATGCGGGGCAGGTCTTCGGGTCGCGGGTGCGCCGTCGTCGGCCACATCAGCGCAACCCCGGAGCCGACGATCAGCAGGTCTCCGAGCAGGTCGAAGGACAGCACGTGTGCGCCGAGGCCCGCCACCACGAAAATCGCGGCGACGACGGCATGCACGGCCGTCACCGGACGACCCAGGAAGATCCCGCGTGCGATGAACGCCACCGCGCCCAGAACCGTCAGCGACCAGCCCAGTCGGTCGGCGTAATGCCAGTACGGCTGTTCGTGATGCCGGGCCAATATGACGATCAGCCAGCCCGCGGCGCAGAGCAGGGCCAACGCCCCGATCCAGCGGGCCGCCAGCGAATCGACGTGGACGACAACGCGTTCCCGCGCGCGCGACTTGGCCGCGACGTCGACCGGTCCGTCCACTGTCACCTCCCGATGCGAAAGTCCAGCTCGGGCGGCTTGTTTCCACCCCTCGCACCGAATACCCGGCTGATTGGAACTTACGCCCGATCGCGGCCCTGGTGGGCGTAAATCTGGCCGTTTTCCTGCGGGTATGCCGTACTGTGACCTGTCTATCGTCCGGAGGCCGGGAAATATAACAGCACGCCCTCCTGCACCACCGTGGCGACGACCTGCCCGGAGCGGTCGAAGAAATGGCCGGTGCCGAGCCCGCGGGAATCCGCGGCCACCGGCGAGGACGTCGAGTACAGCACCCAGTTGTTGAAATCGACCTGTCGGTGGAACCACACCGAATGGTTGGCGGACGCCGCGAAGATGCGGTCAAAGCCCCAGGACAGCCCGTGCGTGGTGATGGCCGAGTCCAGCACCGTGGTGTCCGAGGAGAACAACATGGTCGCGGTGTGCAGCACCGGGTCGTCGGGCAACGCACCCAGCGCCTTCATCCAGACTCTGTTGTGCGGCAGCCGCTCGCCCTTGTCGCGCATAACCCACGAGGGATCGTTGGTGAAGCGCCATTCGATCGGCTGCAGGGCATTGACGAAGTGCGGCACGATCTTTTCGTAGCCGCGCAACAGCTCGGCGAGCGACGGCTGCGCGTGCGGCGAGGCGACCTGCGGCGGGTCGACGCCGTGCTCGAGGCCGGGGCCGCCCGACATGTAGGAGATCAGCGCCGTGGACAGCAGGATCCCGTCCTGCACGGCGTCGACGCGCCGGTTGGCGAAGCGCCGCTCGTCGCGCAGGCGGGTCACGTGGAATTCGATGTCCTTCGTGATGTCGCCGCCGTTGATGAAGTGCACCGAGAGCGCGCTGGGCGGCAGGTCGTCCAGAGCCAGCGTGCGGCTGCTGGCGACGAACGACTGCGCCATGAGCTGGCCGCCGAACGTGCGCATCGGGTTCTTGCTGGGATGGGAGCCGACGAACTGATTTTCGGAGATGCAGTTCAGATCGAGCAGGGCTAGCAGTTCCTCGAAATCGTTGCCAGCCGGCACGGGCACTCCTCAGCTCCTTAGACGTCGTCCTCCCCGATCCGGTGCACATGGATCAGGTTGGTCGAGCCTACTGTGCCCGGCGGCGCGCCGGCGACGATGACCACCAGGTCGCCGCGCTTGTAGCGACCGAGCTCGAGCAGCGACTTGTCGACCTGGCGGATCATGCCGTCGGTCGAGGTCATCATCGGGACGATGAACGTCTCGGTACCCCAGGTCATCGCGAGTTGGCTGCGCACCTCGGGCCACGCGGTGAAGGCGAGCAGCGGCAGCGGGGTGTGCAGCCGCGCCAACCGCTTCACGGTGTCGCCGGATTGGGTGAATGCGACAAGCGCCTTGGCGTCCAGGCGCTCGCCGATGTCGCGGGCGGCGTAGGAGATCACTCCCCGCTTGGTGCGCGGCACGTGCGCCAACGGCGGGGCGGCGGTGGAATTCTCCTCCACCGCGCAGATGATGCGCGCCATCGTGCGGACCGCCGCCAGCGGATACTTGCCCACCGACGTCTCGCCGGACAGCATCACTGCGTCGGTGCCGTCGAGCACGGCGTTGGCGACGTCGGACGCCTCGGCGCGGGTGGGGCGCGAGCTTTCGATCATCGAGTCCAGCATCTGGGTCGCCACGATGACGGGTTTGGCGTTCTCCCTGGCGATCTGGATGGCCCGCTTCTGCACCAGCGGCACCTCTTCCAGCGGCAGCTCGACGCCCAGGTCGCCGCGGGCCACCATGATGGCGTCGAAGGCCAGCACGATGGCTTCCAGGTTGTCGACGGCCTCGGGCTTCTCCAGCTTGGCGATCACCGGTACCCGCCGCCCGATCTGATCCATTACCTCGTGCACCAGTTCGACGTCGGACGGCGAGCGCACGAACGACAGCGCGACCAGGTCGACGCCCAGGTTCAGCGCGAACGTCAGATCCTCGATGTCCTTCTCGGACAAGGCGGGGGCGGAGACGTTCATGCCGGGCAGCGAGATGCCCTTGTTATTGCTGACCGGGCCGCCCTCGACGACGGTGCAGACGACGTCGTCGCCGTCAATGGCGTCGACGACGAGGCCCACCTTGCCGTCGTCGATCAGGACGCGGTCACCGACCTTGGCGTCCTGGGCCAACTTCTTGTAGGTGGTCGAGACCCGGTCGTGGGTGCCTTCGCAGTCCGCGACGGTGATCCGGACCGTTTCCCCGTCGGCCCAGAACGTCGATCCCGTCGCGAAGCGCCCGAGCCTGATCTTCGGGCCCTGCAGGTCGGCGAGCACGCCGACCGCGCGCCCGGTGGTGTCCGAGGCGGCCCGTACGCGGTCGTAGGCAGCCTTGTGGTCGGCGTAATCGCCGTGGCTGAAGTTCATTCGGGCGACGTCCATTCCGGCCTCCACCAGCGCCAGAATCATCTCGTCCGAGTTGGTTGCAGGGCCAAGGGTGCAGACGATCTTCCCGCGTCTACTCACGGCGACCCAGCATAGTCGTGCTAGGCGATCGCAGCCCGAGTTAACCGACTCGACGGACTGCGGCTACCCGCTGAGGACGGTCGGCACCAACGGGAAACCCGGAAGATTGCGCAGTACCGTCCAGGCGATCGCCGCGACCACGACGGTCACCACCGCCGGCATCGGCAGGACCGACCGGCCGTTGCGGCGGCGAAGCAGGATCCATCCGGCCAGCATCGGGATACCGAACAGCAGGAAGACGTTGTCGTTGATGGTGGCCATCAGGTCACCGTGCAGCAGGTCGTGCGTCATGCGCAGGCCACCGCAGAGGGGGCAATTCCAGCCGGTGAGCCACTTGAACGGGCACAGCGGATACACCGAATTCACGTTGTGTGGGTCGACCAGGCCGACATAGCCGAGCGCGCCGGCCAGCAACACCCCGGTGCCCGCCGCGACGGCGGTCCGGTGACGGTGCGTGGTCTCCGGCACGCCCGATGAGGAATCAGGTGCCATCGCGCAGCGGGCGTCCCTGTGAGTCGGGGACGTTGCCGGTCAACATCAGAATCGCGTCGACGATCGGCCAGATCAGTCCGATTCCACAGGTGAGCCAGCCCACCAGCAGCTGTGCGACGCCGATCCCGATGTCACCGATGTAGAAGCGCCCGATGCCGCCGACGCCGATCAGGCTGAGCAGCTGCAGCAGGCCCGCGACGGTTTTTGATTTGTCCGAAAACGGTTGCCCGGTCACCGGATGCCGGCCATAGGGCGCCGACGGGTCGTAGTAAGGGCCAGCCGCGGGATATTGCGGGTACTGCGGCGGATATCCGGGCTGATATCCCGGCTGCTGCGGCGGCGGGCCCGACGGGGTGGCGTCGTTCGCGCCGTTCCGAGGCCGGTCAGTCACGTTTTCAGCATGCCAGATCCGGTGCCCGCCCGCCGAAGAGTTTTGGCTATTAGCCGCGGCGTCGGGTCCTCAGCCGGAAGTTCAGCCGCCGCCGGGTTGAACCGGTGTCATCGGCGGGGGTTTCGTCGGCGTCCGTCGCGGGCTCGGCCTGCTGCTCCTCGGCCGCAGGTTCGTCCGGCTCGGGCGACTCCGAATCACCTTGCGGCTCTTCGACTTCGGGCTCGTCGGCCTCCGATTCCTCGGCTTCCGGTTCCTCCTCGGCCTCGGGTTCCGCGGATTCACTTTCGACGGCCTCCGGTTCGAGCTCTTCAGCCTCGGGCTCCTCGACTTCGGCGTCCGCGGCCTCGGTCGCGACGGCCTCATCCTCCGCATCCTCCGCGGCCTCGGGCTCCGCGGATTCACTTTCGACCGCCTCCGCCACGGCGGCCTCCGCGTCCGCGACCTCTGCCTCGTCGGCCTCTTCGACCTCGGCCTCCGCGGTCTCAGTCTCCGGGGTTTCGGGCTCTTCGGTCTCGGCTTCTTCGGTTTCGGCTTCGGCGGTTTCGGGCTCTTCGGTCGCGGCCTCTTCGGCCCCGACTTCTTCGGCTTCTGCCTCGGCCTCTTCCGTCTCGGCTTCTTCGGCTTCCGGCTCAGCGACTTCGGTCTCGGCGACCTCGGCCTCTGCAGTTTCGGGCTCTTCGGTCTCGACCTCTTCGGCTTCCGGCTCAGCGACTTCGGCTTCCGCGACCTCTTCCTCAGCGACTTCGGTCTCCGCGACTTCGGCCTCAACGGTTCCCGGCTCTTCGACCGTCGGCTCGGCGGTCTCCGCTTTCACGGTCTCGGCCTCGGCGGCTTCTGCCTCGTCGGCCTCCAGTGGACCCGACCGCCTCCGCGGTATCAGCCGTTTCGTCGCCTTCCCCGCCGCAAGGACCGCGGCCACTCCGGCCGCCGGCAATACCCGCAAGCCGGTGATCGGCTCGAGTTCGGGCTCGGCTTCCGGCTCGCGCTCAGGCTTGGGTGCCGGCTTGGGCTGTGGCGCTTCCTCGGCGCCGTGATCGGTGCCGTGCAGGGTCGCGGGGTCTTCGCGGCCCTTGGGCGCCAGGATGATGTAGACGACGGCCCCGATGAACACGAAAGTTGCTGTGAAGACGTTGATCCGGATCCCGGCGATCTGCGTGGCCGTGTCATTGCGCAGCAGTTCGACGCCGAAGCGCCCGACGCAGTAGGCGGCGACGTAGAGCGCGAAGAGCCGCCCATGGCCGAAGTTGAACCGCCGATCGATGTAGATCAATGCGACGAAAACCAGCAGGTTCCAAAGCAATTCGTACAGGAACGTGGGTTGTACGACGAGCGCGACCTGACCCGTCGAGACGCCGTCGAGCGAATGCGGGTCGACGTATCCGGAAGGGTCACGCCGGTAGAAGATCTCCAAACCCCACGGCAGGGTGGTGTCCCGGCCGTAGAGCTCCTGGTTGAAGTAGTTTCCCAGCCGGCCGATCGCCTGCGCCAAGATGATTCCCGGCGCTATCGCGTCGCCGAAGGCCGGCAACGGAATTCCATGACGCCGGCAGCCTATCCACGCGCCAACGGCGCCGAGGGCCACCGCACCCCAGATGCCCAGGCCGCCGTCCCAAATGCGCAGCGCCGCCATGGAACCGGCGCCACCCGGACCCCAATAGGTCCGCCAGTCGGTGGCCAGGTGATAGAGCCTGCCGCCCACCAAGCCGAACGGCACTGCCCACAGCGCGATGTCATAGATCACGCCGCGCTGACCGCCGCGCGCCTCCCAGCGCCGGTCGCCGATCATCAGCGCCGCCACGATGCCGGCGATGATGAACAGGGCATAGGCCCGAATGGGCACCGGCCCCAGGTGCCACACGCCCTGCGGCGGGCTGGGGATGTAGGCGAGCAGATGCGTCACGACGCGGCCACCCTGAGCCGCACACCGGCGGCCAGTTCTGCCGTCAGCGCGCGCAGCGCGGGCAATCCGCCGTCGCCCAGCGCCGACACCAACGCGGACCCGACGATCACCCCGTCGGCGTAGCTGCCGATCTGCGCGGCCTGCTCCCGCGAGCGGACCCCGAGGCCGACGCCGACGGGGATGTCGGACACCTCTTTGACCCGGCGCACCAATTCGGGCGCCGCCTGCGACACCGCGTCACGCGCGCCCGTCACCCCCATGGTCGAAGCGGCGTAGACGAATCCCCGCGACGCCTCGACCGTCGTGACCAACCGCTGCGGGGTCGAGGACGGCGCCACCAGGAAGATGCGGTCCAACCGATGCTCTTCGGACGCCGCCAGCCACTGCCCGGCTTCGTCGGGAATGAGGTCGGGGGTGATCAGGCCGTGCCCGCCCGCCGCGGCCAGGTCGCGCGCGAAGGCGTCAACGCCGTAGCGCAGCACCGGGTTCCAGTACGTCATCACCACCGCGCGCCCGCCTGCCGCGCTGATCGCCTCGACGGCGGCCAGCGTGTCGCGGACCCGCACTCCCCCGTGCAGCGCCGCCTCGGTGGCCCGGGCGATAGTGGGGCCGTCCATGCCCGGATCCGAATACGGCACGCCGACTTCGATGATGTCGCAACCGGATTCGACGAGAGCGATCATCGCTTCCCGCGAAGTGGCCACGTCGGGATAACCGGTGGGCAGATAACCGATGAGCGCCGCGCGATTGTCCTTAAGGCAGGCATCGAAGGTCGGCCCCAGCCGGCTTGCTTGGCTCTGTTCGACAGTCACTTGTCGCCGGACCCCAACAGGCCGAACCACTTCGCGGCCGTCTCGACGTCCTTGTCGCCGCGCCCCGACAGGTTCACGACGATGACCGCACCCTTGCCCAGCTCGGCGCCGAGCTGCACGGCGCCGGCCACCGCGTGCGCGGATTCGATGGCCGGGATGATGCCCTCGGTGCGGCACAGCAGCCCGAACGCGTCCATCGCCTCGGCGTCGGTGATGGGCCGGTATTCGGCGCGTCCGGTTTCCCGCAGCCACGCGTGTTCGGGGCCCACGCCCGGGTAGTCCAGACCGGCTGAGATGGAATGGGATTCGATGGTCTGGCCGTCCTCGTCCTGCAACAGGTACGAGTACGACCCCTGGAATGCCCCCGGGGAACCGCCGGTGAACGTCGCCGCGTGCCGGCCGGTCTCGACGCCGTCCCCGGCCGCCTCGAACCCGATCAGCCGCACGTTCGGATCGTCGATGAAGGCGTGGAAGATCCCGATGGCGTTGGATCCGCCGCCGATGCACGCGGTGACCGCGTCGGGCAACCGGCCGGCCTGCGCCTGGATCTGAGCGCGGGCCTCCAGGCCGATGACGCGCTGAAAGTCGCGCACCATGGTCGGGAACGGGTGTGGGCCCGCCGCGGTGCCGAAGCAGTAGTAGGTGTTGTCGGCGTTGGTGACCCAGTCGCGGAACGCCTCGTTGATGGCGTCCTTGAGCGTTTGCGAGCCGCTGTCGACGGAGACGACCTCGGTACCCAGCAGCCGCATCCGCGCCACGTTGAGCGCCTGGCGCGCGGTGTCCACGGCGCCCATGTAGACCACGCACTCGAGCCCGAGCAATGCGCACGCGGTGGCGGTGGCCACGCCGTGCTGGCCGGCCCCCGTCTCGGCGATGACCCGGGTCTTGCCCATCCTCTTGGCCAGTAGAGCCTGGCCCAGCACATTGTTGATCTTGTGAGAACCGGTGTGGTTCAAGTCTTCTCGCTTGAGGAAGATCCGCGCCGAACCGGCGTGCTCGGACAGCCTGGTGGCCTCGTACAGCGGCGAGGGCCGGCCCGCGTAGTTGGCCTGCAGGTCGTCGAGGGTGTCCAGGAAGTCGGGGTTGACGCGTTCCTTTTCGTAGGCGGCGGTGACTTCCTCGATCACCGCCATCAGCGCCTCGGCGACGTAGCGGCCGCCGTACACGCCGAAATGACCACCCGGATCGGGATCGTGACGGGTGGGTTCGGCGATGGCCGCACTCGAAAGCGGAAGCTCCGGGCGGGACAGGTCTACCATCACCAATTCTCGACGCGGGGACGGCTCATCGGCGTCCTAGCGAGATGGTTTCGGGCAGGACGGGTGGGTGCCCGCGGTGACCAGATCGGCAACCGCCGCGCGGGGGTCACCGGCTTTGACCAGTCCTTCACCGACCAGCACGGCGTCGGCGCCGGCGCCGGCGTAGGCCAGCAGGTCCCCGGTGCCGCGGACGCCGGATTCGGCGATCCTGATCACGTTGCTGGGCAGCCCCGGAGCGATGCGCGCGAAGCAATCCCGGTCCACGTTCAGCGTGGTGAGATCGCGCGCGTTCACGCCGATCACGTTGGCCCCCGCCTTCAAAGCCCGGTCGGCCTCTTCCTCGGTGTGCACCTCGACGAGCGCGGTCATACCGAGCGACTCGGTGCGGTCGAGCATCGACACCAGCGCCGACTGCTCCAGCGCGGCGACGATGAGCAACAGCATGTCCGCACCGTGCGCGCGCGCCTCGTGTATCTGATAGGGCTGCACCACAAAGTCTTTGCGCAGGACGGGAATTGAGACCGCGGCGCGCACCGCGTCGAGGTCGTCGAGCGAGCCGTTGAAACGCCGTTCCTCGGTCAGGACGCTGATGATGCGGGCGCCACCGTCTTCGTAGGCCCGGGCCAGCTTGGCCGGATCGGCAATCGGCGCTAGTGAACCCGCGGACGGGCTGGCGCGCTTGACCTCGGCGATGACGCCGATACCGGGCTCGCGCAACGCTGCCATGACGTCCAAGGGTGGGGGCGCCGCGGCGGCGGCCGCTTTGATCTCGCTCAGGCTGACAACGGCTTCGCGCGCGGCAACGTCGGCTCGGACTCCCTCGAGGATGGAGTCAAGCACGGATGCCGGACTCATGCCTGTCGTTCCCTTCCCACTGCCATCCCACTGTCACTCGGTTACTCAGCCGATTTCGATGACGTCAATGAAGGGTAGCGACCGTCGCCTCACGGCTCATCACCGACCCTCGCTGTCTGACCCACCGGCCCGATCGGTCGGGTCGTGTCCCTCGTCAAGCGCATCCCAAATCATCCGCTCCGACATCTCCGGCTGCTGCTGCCCCTCCAGCATCGCCCCGCGATCGGTTTCGCGTAGCGCATTCGAACGGCGGGTCGCGGGCGCCGCGTATTTCGTTGCGCTTTCCCGCGGCAGCCCACCGGACCGCATCAACAAGACGGCCGCGATCAGCGTGCACACGGCCGCGGCCACCGCGACCCCGGAGCCGACGTACCGCCGTTCGCTCCCGACCAGGAACATCAGCGGGACATGCGCCAGTTCGGCGCCGCGCGCGGCCACCTCCGGAAGCACCCACAGGCTGATCCCCAGATAGCCGACCGCCAGGCTGGCCGCGGCCAGCAGCACGGCCAGGATCCGCAGGGGCAAGCCGCGCACCCCGAGCGCCGCGACGGCGGTGGCCAGCATCAGCAGCGCCAACGGCAGCAGCGCCGTCGACCAGGAGCCGCCGGACAACGTCACCTGCTTCGGGGGGCCCAGCCCGTCGAACGAGCGGATCACCACCCACGGCAGCCGCGACGCCACCCACAGCGCGACCGCGGCCACCACCAGCAGCAGTTGGGCGACGACGATCGGGAGCCGGGACCGGCGGGAATCAGCCATCGCGGCCCGGCGGCGGCGCGGTCAGCGTCTCCGCGGCCGCGATCGCGTTGAGCACCGCCCGCGCCTTGTTGGAGGCCTCGGTGTACTCGTAGGGGCCGTTGGAATCGGCCACCACCCCGCCCCCGGCCTGAACGTAGGCGGTGCCGTCGCGCATCAGCGCGGTGCGGATGGCGATCGCGAAGTCGGCGTTGCCCGCGAAGTCGAGGTACCCGACCACGCCGCCGTAGAGGCCGCGGCGGGTCTTCTCCACCTCCTCGATGAGCTCCATCGCCCGCACCTTGGGCGCGCCCGAGAGCGTGCCGGCCGGGAAGCAGGCCGTCACCGCGTCCAGCGCGGTGCGGCCCTCGCCGAGCATCCCGGTCACCGTCGACACCAGGTGCATGACGTGGCTGTAGCGCTCGATGTGGCTGTAGTCGTCGACGCGGACGGTGCCAGGGGTGCAGACCCGGCCGAGGTCGTTGCGGCCCAGGTCGACGAGCATCAGGTGCTCGGCGCGTTCCTTGTCGTCGGCCAGCAGTTCCTTTTCCAGCAGCTGATCCTCTTCGTCGGTGTCCCCGCGCCAGCGGGTCCCGGCAATGGGGTGCGTGGTGGCCCAGCCGTCGGCGACGGTGACCAGCGCCTCCGGGCTGGACCCGACGATCGAAAAGTCCGTTGCCCCAGCGCTATTGGGCACGTGCACCAGGTACATGTAGGGGCTCGGGTTGGTGGCCCGCAGCATCCGGTACACGTCGATGGGGTCGACGTCGGTGTCCATCTCGAAGCGCTGCGAGGGCACCACCTGGAACGCCTCGCCCGCCGCGATCTGGTCGACGAGGTAGTCGACTATCTTGCCGTATTCCTCGACGGTGCGCTGCGAGCGGTGCCGCGGTTCGGGCCGAGCGAACGTGGCGACGGTCGACGGCAGCGGCTGGCCCAGCGCGGCGGTCATCACGTCGAGGCGAGCCACCGCGTCGTCGTAGGCCTCGTCGACGCGCTCGTCGGTGCCGTTCCAGTTCACGGCGTTGGCGATCAGCGTGATGGTGCCCTCGTGGTGGTCCACGGCCGCCAGGTCGGTGGCCAGGAGCAGCAGCATGTCGGGCAGGTGCAGGTCGTCGACGGCCAGTTCGGGCAGGCGCTCCAGTCGTCGCACCAGGTCGTAGGCGAAAAAGCCGACCATGCCGCCCGACAGCGGCGGCAACCCGGGCATGGCGGCGGTGGCCAGCAGCTCGAGGGTGGCACGCAGCGCCCGCAGCGGGTCGCCGCCCGTCGGCGCGTCCTGCGGCACCGCGCCCAGCCACACCGCTTCGCCGTCGCGCACGGTCAGCGCCGACGGCGCCCCGGCCCCGATGAAGGACCACCGCGACCAGGATCGCCCGTTTTCCGCGGACTCCAGCAAAAACGTGCCGGGCCGGTTGTCGGCGAGCTTGCGGTAGGCCGACAGCGGAGTTTCGCTGTCGGCCAAGACCTTGCGGGTCACCGGGACCACACGGTGCTCCGCGGCGAGGTGGCGGAACTCCTCCCGTGAGGTGCCGGAGGCGAGGTGGGCGTGCACCGACCCATCTTCCCAGACGTGCGTCGGCGGCCCGCGAGCGTAACGTGGCTGCGATTTCAGGGCCCGCTTTTCGCACTGCCGTTACGCTCGCGGCACGCGTAGCGTGACGCGCATGAAACCTGGTGACACCGTGGCCGACTTCGAGCTCCCCGACCAGACGGGAACGCCGCGCAAGCTGAGCGCCCTGCTTGCCGACGGCCCCGTGGTGCTGTTCTTCTACCCCGCCGCGATGACGCCCGGCTGCACCAAGGAGGCCTGCCACTTCCGCGACCTGGCCTCGGAATTCGCCGCCGTCGGCGCCAACCGGGTCGGCATCAGCGCCGACCCCGTCGAGAAGCAGGCCAAGTTCGCCGACCTGCGCAAGTTCGACTACCCGCTGCTGTCGGACACCGAGGGCACCGTCGCCGCGCAGTTCGGCGTCAAGCGCGGCCTGCTCGGCAAGCTGATGCCGGTCAAGCGCACGACGTTCGTCATCGACACAGACCGCACGGTGCTCGACGTGATCGCCAGCGAATTCAGCATGGACACCCACGCCGACAAGGCGCTGGAGACGCTGCGGGCACGGTCCTCGGCGTAGCTCGATTCCCCTCGCGAACAGACGCAAAATCGCCCTAAATCGTGTCGTTTTGGGCGATTTTGTGTCTTCTCGCGGTGCTTAATCAGGGGATGATCGCCAAAAACACGTAGGCGGCGAGCAGCACCAGGTGCACTTCGCCCTGCAGCCGGGTGGCGCGGCCGGGCACCACGGTCAGCATGCTGATCACCACGGTCAGGGCCAGCAGCACCAACTGAGTGGGCGCCAGGCCGAGCACCAGCGGCCCCTTCAGCCAGATGCTCGCCAGCGCGATGGCGGGGATCGTGAGCCCGATGCTGGCCATCGCGGAGCCGTAGGCCAGATTGAGGCTGGTCTGGATCCGCCCGCGCCGGGCCGCGCGCACCGCCGCGAGCGTCTCGGGCAGCAGCACCAGCATCGCGATCACCACGCCGACGAACGACTGGGGGAACCCGGCCGCCGTCACCAGGCGTTCGACGGCCGGCGACTCCTGTTCGGCCAGGCCCACCACAGCCACCAGCGCGACGAGCAGCAACACCAGGCTGACCAGCGCCGCACGCGCGCTCGGCGGGTCGGCGTGGTTCTCGTCCTCCTCGAAAAGCCGCTTCTGGCCCTTCTGCGCGACCGGCAGGAAGAAGTCGCGATGCCGGACGGTCTGGGTGAACACGAACAGCAGGTACAGCAGGAGCGAGATCACCGCCGTGAAGATGAGCTGGCCCGGCGAGAACTCCTTGCCGGGATGGCTGATGGTGAACGCGGGCAGCGCGAGGCTCAGCGTCGCCAATGTCGTCAGCGTGGCCAAGGCGGCTCCGCTGCCCTCGGCGTTGAACAACGTCACGCCGTAGCGCCGGGAACCCCACGACAGCGACAAACCCGCGATCCCGTTGGTGGTGATCATGAACGCGGCGAACGCGGTGTCCCGGGCGAGCGTGGCCGCCTCGTTGCCGCCCGACGCCATCAACTCGACGATCAGGGCCACCTCGATGATCGTCACCGCGCCCGCGAGCACCAGCGACCCGAACGGCTCGCCGACGCGGGCCGCGACCACCTCGGCGTGCTGGACGGCCGCCAGCACGGCACCGATCAACAGCACGGCCTGTAGCACGATCAGCACCGGCCCGAGGTGCTCGCCCCAGGTGGCGGTCAGCACGAAGACGGCGATCACCGGCACCGCTGTGGTCCAAGAGGCCCAGGACAGCCATTTGCGCATCGCCCGCCATTCTCGCCGATGACACGCACCGGCGCCCGACGGGTGCGCCCGCGTCAGACCGGGTTCATGACTTGGTCGCCACCACGAAGTAGCCGCGCGGCACCCCGGGCACGTCCATCGGGACGACGGGGTGCTCCCAGCGGTGCCACCGACTCCCGGGTTCGGCCACGTCGGTGACCACGGTGGTCCAGCCGCGGCCCTCGACGAGGGCGCCGGGCGCGTCGGTGCCGAACACCCAAGGCGCGCCGAGCCGCCGCATGAATTCCTGCGTCGAGGCCAGGAACGGCGCCTCCAACAGCGTCTGGCCGATCACGTTGTAGAGCAACACGTGTCCCGGGGCCGACAGCGCGTCGATGCGCGCGAAAAGGGTGTCGACGGCCGGCGCCTCGATGTACTGCAGCAGTCCTTCCACCAGCCACGCCGTCTTTGCCGACGACGAATATCCTTGGCGAACAAGCGCTTCCGGCCAATCGTCGGACAGGTCGATGCCGACCGCGACGCGGCGGCACCCGGGTGTAGCACCGGCCAGTCGCTCGTCCTTGGTCGCGATCACCTGCGGCTGGTCCACCTCGTACACCGTCGCGCCGGGACGCCACTGCAGGCGGTATGCGCGGGCGTCCATGCCGGCGGCCAGGATCACCACCTGCGACGCGCCGTCGCGCTGGGCGTCAAGCAGCGCCTCGTCGAAAAAGCGTGTGCGAATGGCGATCTCCGCCGGCGACTGTCCGGTCGCCGCGACGGCGTCGGCCAGCAACCGTCGGCCGTCGTCACCGGCCAGCCGTTCGGCGAACGGGTCGGTGAAGAGCGGCTCGTCGCGCCCTGCTTCCTCGGCGCGCACCGCCGCTGCGAGCAATCCGGTGGCCGCTACCGCTTGTCTGGTGTTGTCCATGTCCCGATCATGACGCCGCCGGCGCGGGCGGTATTGGATTTTTGTGCCGCATGACGGGGACGTGGCTGGGCAACACGAGCGACTGCCGACCGTATTGTGTCGGCGTCATCGCGGTGAACGAGCGGAACTCGCGAACGAAGTGCGCCTGATCGAAATAGCCGGTGTCCGCGGCGATGCGCGCACCGCAGGCCGTGCCCGCCCCGAGCTGGCGCAGCGCCGCCTGCAGGCGGCGCACCCGCGCGTAGGCCTTCGGCGCCAACCCGACCTCGGCCCGGAACAACGCGATCATCCGCTTGGTCGACAGACCCGTCCGGCGACGCAGGTCCGCCATCCGGACGGACGGGTTGGCCTCGACGGCCGCCAGCGCTGCGGCGACGCCGGGCTCGCGGCGCACGGAGAACCGGGCCCGCGACAGCAAGAAGTCTTCGAGGATGCCGAACCGGGCGGCGACCGACGGGGCGGCGATCAACCGCTCGTGCAGCTCGCGACCGCCGTGCCCCCAGATGTCGTCGAGGCCCACGGCGACGTCCTGCAGGTCGCCGAGCGGGATCCCGAGAAACGGAAACGCGCCCCCGGGCCAGAAGTGAACGGCCATGGCGGGCTCGTCGGCCGCGATGTCGGTGATGTACGCCGCGCGGTGCGCGCCGGTCACAACCGCGGGCGGAACGCTCAGACGGGTGCGGCCGTCGGCGCCGTAAAAGTCCAGGCGCTGTCGCCGCCCGACGTCGAAGACGATGGTCACCGCGCCGCGGGGCAACGCCCGGCTTCGGTAGGTGGGCCCGCGGTGTCGCCAATGACCGAAGAACTCGACGTGCTCGGCCAGGGGCTGCGCGGGCCGGTACAGCGCGGGTCGGGCCGACACCATGGGCAGCTCCTTGCGATTACGGCTTTGCGTGTCCGCTGGCTCAGTACCATGCTCACATGCCAGAAAGCGGTGCCCGCAGCGCAGGCCTGACCGAGGGGCAGGTTTTCGCCGGGTACACGATCATTCGGCGTCTGGGGACCGGCGGCATGGGCCAGGTGTATCTGGCGCAGCACCCACGGCTGCCGCGCCGCGACGCCCTGAAGATCCTGCCCAGCGAGCTGACCGCGAACGACGAATTCCGCCAGCGCTTCAACCGCGAGGCCGACCTTGCGGCCAGCCTGTACAACGAGCACATCGTCGGCATCCACGACCGCGGGGAATACGACGGGCAGCTGTGGATCTCGATGGACTACGTGGAGGGAACCGACGCGGCGAAGCTGCTGCGGACTCAGTACCCGTCCGGGATGCCGAAAGCCGATGTGGTCGAGATCATTTCGGCCGTCGCCGACGCGCTCGACTACGCCCACTCGCGCGGGCTGCTGCATCGCGACGTCAAGCCGGCCAACATCCTGCTGACCGACGCAAGCCCGCGACGGCGAGTTCTGCTCGCCGACTTCGGGATTGCCCGCGAGCTCGGCGACATCAGCGGCCTGACCGCGACCAACATGTTGGTGGGCACCACCGCGTACTGCGCGCCCGAGCAGCTGCAGGGCCTCGACGTGGACGGGCGGGCCGACCAATACGCGCTGGGCTGCACCGCGTTCGACCTGCTGGCCGGGTCCGCCCCGTTTCGCCACTCCAACCCGGCGGTGGTCATCACCCAGCACCTGTCCGCACCGCCGCCGAACATCAGCGAGCGCAGGCCCGAGCTGGCCGACCTCGACGGCGCCATCGCCAAGGCCCTGGCGAAGAAACCCGAAGACCGCTACCCGACGTGCGCCGACTTCGCCGCGGCGCTGGGCGGCCAGGTCGCCACCGCCGCGTCAGAAGTGACCGCCGGCCCGACCACGGTCATTGCGGCGCCGACCGCGGTGATCCCAAAGCCGAAGAGCGCGCCGCCGCCCGTGCCCAAGGCGCGCGGCGGGCGGGGACCGGTCGTGGCGATCGCCGCCCTCGTCGCAATCGCGGTGGTCGCCGGCGGCGCCTACTTCGGGGTCCGCGCCCTGGGCACCCGAAGCCACCGGCACAACCCCGCCGCGTCGTCGGCGTCGGTCGCGCCGTCGCCGTCCGGCAACGCCGCTACAACCCCGGCGCCGATCCAGCTCTCCGGACAGATCACCGATCAGTCGGGCGTGCTGGGCCCGCTCGAGTACGACGCGGTGAACCGGGCGCTCACCAACCTGTACAACGGGCGCGGCACCCGACTGTGGGTGGTGTACGTGCCGAGCTTCGGCGGCCTCAAGCCGTTCAAGTGGGCCGAAAACGTCATGGTCGCAAACCATTTCACCGATAGCGATGCCATCCTGGCGGTGGCCACCGGCGAAACCGCGTTTTCCTTCCGGGTGCCCAACGCGGCGCTCACCGGAAAGGCCATCGACTTGGAGATGATCCGCCGTGATCGCATCGCGCCGGCCGTGTTCCGCCACGAATGGGCGCGCGCCGCGATCGCCGCGGCCACCGGGTTGGACGTCGCGCCGAGCTAGGTTTCAGGCCCCAGCAGCTGGTCGGCGTCGAAGCAACTGTGATCGCCGGTGTGGCAGGCGGCGCCGACCTGGTCGACGGTCAGCAGCACGGTGTCGCCGTCGCAGTCCAGGCGCACCGAGTGGACGTGCTGGGTGCGGCCCGAGGTCGCCCCCTTGATCCACTGTTCGCCGCGGGATCGCGAATAGTACGTGGCCTCACGGGTTTCCAGGGTACGGGCCAGCGCGTCGTCGTCCATCCAGGCGACCATGAGCACGTCGCCGCTGCCGCGCTCCTGTACGACGGCGGTGACGAGCCCTTCGGCGTTGCGCTTCAGCCGCGCGGCGATGTTCGGGTCGAGCGTCATCGGACCGTGATCTGTTCTGCCGCCATCGCGGCCTTCACCTGCCCGATGGTCAACTCGCGGAAGTGAAAGACGCTGGCCGCCAAGACCGCATCCGCACCGGCGGCGACGGCGGGCGCGAAGTGCTCCACCGCCCCCGCGCCCCCGCTGGCGATCACCGGCACCGTGACCGCCGCGCGGACCGCGCGCAGCATCGGCAGGTCGAAGCCCGCCTTGGTGCCGTCGGCGTCCATCGAGTTGAGCAGGATCTCCCCCACCCCGAGTTCGGCGCCGCGGGCCGCCCATTCGACGGCGTCGATGCCGGTGCCCCGCCGCCCGCCGTGGGTGGTGACCTCCCAGCCCGACGGCGTCGGCGCCGATCCGGCGGGCACCTTGCGGGCGTCGACGGACAACACGATGCACTGGGAGCCGAATTGGGTTGCCATTTCGGCGAGCAGGTCGGGCCGCGCGATCGCGGCGGTGTTGACGGAGACCTTGTCGGCGCCCGCGCGCAACAGGGTGTCGACGTCGGCCACGGTGCGCACCCCGCCGCCGACCGTGAGCGGGATGAACACCTGCTCGGCTGTGCGGCGCACCACGTCGAGCATGGTCGCCCTGCCCGACGACGACGCCGTCACGTCCAGGAAGGTCAGCTCGTCGGCGCCCTCGGTGTCGTAGGCCGCGGCCAGCTCGACCGGATCGCCGGCGTCGCGGAGGTTTTCGAAGTTGACGCCCTTGACCACCCGCCCGGCGTCGACGTCCAGGCAGGGGATCACCCGCACGGCAAGGCCGGTATCCGCGTACATCTCAGTAGTCCTCCGGATCGCCGACGGCACGCAGGATCTCGAGGACCTCGCCGTGCGCCCCGGGCGCCGCGGCCAGCACCGAGTCCGACTTGGGCGTCCACGGCTTGCCGGCCAGGTCGGTGACGATGCCACCCGCGGACCTCACCTGCGCCACCCCGGCGGCGTGATCCCACACGTGTCCGCCGAAACTTATTGCGGCGCCGAGTATTCCGTCGGCGACGTAGACGAGGTCGATGCCGGTGGAACCGTGCATGCGCAGCCGCGACGAGACCCGGCTCAGGTTCTCCAGCAGGGCAATCCGGTAGCGCCCCGGGAACCGGCCGCGCGAGTCGGCGCTGAACGTTCCGACCGCGAGGAGGTTGTCGGCGAGCTGCGTGGTTTCCAGGGACGGTTGCGGCGCACCGTTTTTGACCAGCGGGCCGCCCGCGATGGCGGTGTAGCGCTCGCCGACGAACGGCAGCCAGGTCAGGCCCGCGACCGGCTCGCCGTCGTGCAGCAGGGCCAGCAGGATCGCGGCCATCGGCGACCCGGCGGCGTAATTGAACGTGCCGTCGACGGGATCCAGCACCCACACCCACGGCGAGTCCACGTCGGTGCCGCCGAATTCCTCGCCGTGCACGCCGATCCCAGTGGTGGCCTGCAGCGCGGTGACGACCTGCCGCTCGATCGCGAGGTCGATCTCGGTGGCGAAGTCGTTGCCCTTCTTGGCAACCGCCGAATCGGCGCGGTGGCCCTCCAGGAAGCGCGGCACCGCGGCGTCGAGGATGACGGTCGCCTTGTCGACCAAGGGCGACACCATCGCGTTGAGGTCCATGTGGCTAGGCCCTCACCGCGGCCAGGGCCTGCGGCAGGGTGAACCGCCCGGCGTACAGCGCCTTGCCCACGATGGCGCCCTCGACCCCTCGGTCGGTGAGTGTGGTGATGGCGCGCAGGTCGTCCAGGCTCGACACGCCGCCCGACGCGATCACCGGGGCCTTGGTGCGGTCGGCCACGGCGCCCAGCAGCTCCAGGTTGGGGCCGCCCAGGGTTCCGTCCTTGGTGACGTCGGTGACGACGTACCGCGAACACCCTTGGCCGTCAAGGCGTTCCAGCACTTCCCAGAGGTCGCCGCCGTCGGTCTCCCAGCCGCGTCCGCGCAGCCGATGCCGGCCGTCAACGATCTGCACGTCGAGCCCGACGGCCACCTTGTCACCGTGTTCGTCGATCGCCCGCGCGCACCATTGCGGGTTCTCCAAAGCGGCCGTGCCGAGGTTGACCCGCGCGCAACCGGTGGCCAGCGCGGCGGCCAGCGAGTCGTCGTCGCGGATCCCGCCGGACAGTTCCACCTGCACGTCGAGCTTGCCCACCACCTCGGCGAGCAGCTCACGGTTGGAGCCGCGGCCGAACGCGGCGTCCAGGTCGACCAGATGGATCCACTCGGCGCCGTCGCGCTGCCAGCCCAGCGCGGCGTCCAGCGCCGAGCCGTACTCGGTTTCGCTGCCGGCTTTGCCTTGCACCAGGCGCACGGCCCGGCCCTCGACCACGTCGACGGCCGGTAACAGAATCAGCACAGTCCCTCCCGCGCGTCGAAAGTGCAACTGGCGACGCCTCTTCTCGGCGTTTGCGTCGGCAGTTGCACTTTCGCGACGTTGTTCACAGTCCCTCAACCCAATTGCTCAGCACGGCCGCTCCGGCGTCGCCACTCTTCTCCGGGTGGAATTGAGTGGCGGACAGGGGCCCGTCCTCGACCGCGGCCAGGAACGGCACCTGGTGCGTCGCCCACGTCAACAACGCCGCGTCCGAACCCTCCCAGCGCTGCGCGGCGTAGGAGTGCACGAAGTAGAACCGATCCAGGGCGTCCAGCCCCTTGAACAGCACGCTGCCGGGCGCGGCGTTGACCACGTTCCAGCCCATGTGCGGGATCACCGGGGCGTCCAGCCGCGTGACGGACCCCGGCCACTGGCCGCAGCCCCTGGTCTCGACCCCGAATTCCACCCCGCGGGCGAACAGGATCTGCATGCCCACACATACGCCCAGCACGGGGCGCCCGGCGGCCACCCGCTCGGCGATGATGCGATCTCCCCCGACCTTCCGCAGGCCCGTCATGCACGCCTCGAAGGCGCCGACCCCCGGCACCACCAGCCCGTCGGCGGCCGCCGCGGCGCCCGCGTCGGCGGTCACCTCGACCGACGCGCCGACCCGCTGCAGCGCGCGTTGCGCCGACCGCAGGTTGCCCGAGCCGTAGTCGAGCACCACGATTGATTTCGTCACAGAACACCTTTGGTGGACGGCACACCCGACACCCGGGAATCGAGCTCGACCGCCTGACGCAGCGCGCGGGCCACCGCCTTGTACTCGGCTTCGGTGATGTGGTGCGGGTCGCGGCCGTACAGGACGCGCACGTGCAGCGCGATGCGGGCGTTGGAGGCCAGCGTCTCGAACACGTGCCGGTTGACGACGGTGTGATACGGCACCGAGCTGCCGGTGATCGTGGTGTGCTGCAGGTGATCCGGCTCGCCGGTGTGGACGCAGTAGGGACGCCCGGACACGTCGACCGCGGCGTGGGCCAGCGCCTCGTCCATCGGGATGAAGGCGTCCCCGAAGCGCCGGATGCCCTTCTTGTCGCCCAGCGCCTGCCCGAGCGCCTGACCCAGCGCGATGGCGGTGTCCTCGATGGTGTGGTGGCCCTCGATCTCGGTGTCGCCCTTGGTGCGCACGGTCAGGTCGAAGCTGGCGTGGCTGCCCAGCGCCGTGAGCATGTGGTCGTAGAACGGCACCCCGGTGTCGACGTCGACCTGTCCGGTGCCGTCGAGGTCGAGCTCGACGACGATGTCGGATTCCTTGGTGCGCCGTTCGATTCGCGCGCGGCGTGCTTCGGTGGTCACGGGGCTCCTACTGAGGTGGCTGGGGCCAGTTCGGTGGCCGCGATCTGGGCGCTGGCCCGCAGGAAGGCGTCGTTCTCCTCGGCCAGGCCCGTCGTGGCGCGCAGGTAGCCGGGGATGCCGACGTCGCGGATCAGCACGCCGGCGTCCAGGTAGCGCTGCCAGGTGGCCGGCGCGTCGGCGAATTCCCCGAACAGCACGAAGTTCGCATCGCTGGGGATCACCCGAAAACCCATGCCGCTCAATGCGGTCGTGACGCGTTCCCGTTCGGCGATCAGGGTGGCGACGCTGCCCAGGGTGTCGTCGGCGTGCCGCAGCGCGGCGCGGGCCGCGGCCTGGGTGACCGACGACAGGTGATACGGCAGCCGCACCAGCAGCATCGCGTCGATCATCGCCGGCGTGGCGATCAGGTAGCCGAGCCGGCCGCCAGCGAACGCGAACGCCTTGCTCATGGTGCGGGTGACGACGAGCTTGGTCGGATACTCCTGGACCAACGCCACCGCGCTGGGCTGCGAGGAGAATTCGCCGTAGGCCTCGTCGAGGATCAGGATGCCCGGCACCACTTCGAGCAGCCGCCGTAGGTCGCCCAGCGAAACGCTTTGCCCGGACGGGTTATTCGGGCTGGCGACGAAGACGACGTCGGGTTGGCGTTCGGTGACGGCGGCGACGGCCGCGTCCGCGTCGAGGCTGAAGTCATCGGCACGCGCCGCCTCGAGCCACTCGGTGCGGGTGCCGTCGGCGATGATCGGGTGCATCGAGTAGGACGGGACGAACCCGATCGCGCTGCGCCCCGGCCCGCCGAACGCCTGCAGCAGCTGCTGCAGGATTTCGTTGGAACCGTTTGCGGCCCAGAGGTTTTCGACGTCGAGCGGGGTCCCGGTCTGGGCGGTGAGGTAGGCGGCCAGGTCGCGGCGCAGGGCCACCGCGTCGCGGTCGGGGTAGCGGTGCAGGTCGACCGCGGCCTCGCGCACCGACCGCACCACGTCGTCCACCAGCGCCTTGGTGGGCGGGTGCGGGTTCTCGTTGGTGTTCAGGCGCACCGGAACCGCCAATTGCGGTGCCCCGTACGGCGATTTGCCGCGCAGGTCGTCGCGCAGCGGCAGGTCGTCCAGCGTGGGGTTTTTGCGTTCGGTCATCGCTCAAACCTCCGCCGGACCGCCTCGCCGTGCGACGGAAGGTCCTCGGCCTCGGCCAGCGCGACCACATGTCCGGAGACGTCTTTCAGCGCCGCCTCGGTGTAGTCGACGACGTGGATGCCGCGCAGGAACGTCTGCACCGACAGGCCGCTGGAGTGGCGGGCGCTGCCGCCGGTGGGCAGCACGTGGTTGGACCCGGCGCAGTAGTCGCCGAGGCTCACCGGGGCGTACGGGCCGACGAAAATGGCTCCGGCCGAACGGATCCGGCCCGCGACCGCTGCCGCGTCGGCCGTCTGGATCTCCAGGTGTTCGGCCGCGTAGGCGTTGACCACCTCGACGCCGGCGTCCAGGTCGTCGACCAGGATGATCGCGGACTGGGGGCCGCTTAGCGCAGCCGTCACCCGTTCCCGGTGCACCGTCGTTTGCAGCTGGGCGGCCAGCTCGCTGTCGGTGGCGGCGGCCAGGCTCTCGCTGGGGGTCACCAGCACGCTGCCCGCCATCTCGTCGTGCTCGGCCTGGCTGATCAGGTCGGCGGCCACGTGCGCGGGGTCGGCGGTGTGGTCGGCGAGGATGGCGATCTCGGTCGGCCCCGCCTCGGCGTCGATGCCCACCCGGGAGCGGCACAGCCGCTTGGCGGCGGTGACGTAGATGTTGCCGGGGCCGGTGATCATGTCGACCGGCGCGAGCTCCGAGCCGTCGGTGTCGCTGCCGCCGTAGGCCAACAGCGCGACCGCCTGGGCGCCGCCGACGGCCCACACCTCGTCGACGCCGAGCAGCCGGGCCGCGGCCAGGATCGTCGGGTGGGGCAGGCCATGGAACTGGCCTTGCGAGGCGGCCTGCGGCGGGCTGGCCACCACCAGCGAGCCGACTCCGGCGGCCTGCGCCGGAACCACGTTCATCACCACGCTGGACGGGTACACCGCGTTGCCGCCGGGCACGTAGAGCCCGACGCGCTCGACGGGAACCCACCGCTCGGTGACCGTCGCGCCGGGGCCGAGCGTGGTCGTGACGTCGGCGCGGCGCTGGTCGGCGTGCACGGCGCGGGTGCGCTCGATCATCACCCGCAGCGCCTCGGCCACCGCGGGGGCCAGGTCGGCCAGCGCCTGGTCGAGCGCCGCGGCGGGCACCCGGACGGCCGCCGACCGCACCCCGTCGAACGCCTCGCCGTATTCCAGCGCCGCCTCGGCCCCGCCCTCCGCGACCGCCTCCACGATGGGCCGCACTGTGGGCAGCACGCTGTCCACGTCGGCGCCGCCGCGCGGGAGCGCCGCCCGCAGCCGGGCGGCCGTCAGCTGCGCGCCGCGCAGGTCAATGCGGGCGATCGGCGACGGTTGGGTGGAGGTCACGTTCTCCATTGTCCCTGATGGGAGCAACCGCATTTGCTCTCGGGGTTCGGGACCGCGCGAATCGGCGTTCAGCTGCCGAACGCGTTGCTTCCCATGACCAGTGCCGCGGTCCCGCCGTACAGATATCCCACCTCGACCGCCTCGGTGACCTCCGGTTCGGTGGCGCCCGCCGCCCGGGCGTTGTCGGCCAGCATCCGGACACCATCCGGGTGCGCAGCGATGGCATCGGTGACCATGCCGATGAGCAGCTTGTACTTGGCGGGGATCGCGCCGTCCTTCAGGATTCGCTCACGCATGGCCAGGTAAGAGTCGGCGAACTGGGGATCGCGACGCTCGATCACCGACAGCCACGGCGGTTTGGGAGGGCCGGCCTGCGGTGGCGGATCCGCGACGGGCGCGCCGGGCTGGATGCAGCCACCCGGCGCTGCCGGGGCACCGCCGGCGTCGCCGCACACATCGGCCCGGACGGGTGAGGCGGTTTGGATCAGCATGGCTGCGCCGACCATCATGGCCGCCGCCCACAGGATCAGGTAAATCCGCAGCGTCCGGGCCCGCGGGGCGTCGGCGCCAACGGATCGTCGGATCTCGACCGCCTCGGCGATCTCTGCTTCCGAGGCGCCGGCCGCGCGAGCTTCGGCGGCGAATGCCCTCACACCGTCGGGACGCGCGGCGGCCATGGCCATGAGAAATCTGTACTTTGCCGGGATAGCGCCTACTTTCGGCATGGACTCGCACGCGTTGGTCATAGGCAAACCGTACGCCCGCAACCTCACCGACGGCAAAACGAAATCCCTTGTGCGGCTTGGCTTATTGCGGTGGGGCAACGACGAAGCGTCATCACGCAAGTCCCAGATCAGCTCGCGTCGATACCGGACCGGTACAGTGCCGGTGAAAGGCCGGGTAAGACCGGTTAGGGCCCGCAGAGTTGCTCAAGGAGCCGTCATGTCCACAAAGAATCACCCGAACAACGCCCCCGGCGTCCCGATGGTGTTCCCGGTCTGGTTCGAGCGCTTTCAGATCAAGTACTTCAACCCGGCGGTGAAGCCGATCGCGCGTTTTCTGCCCGGGACCGCGACCATCAAGCACCGCGGCCGCACCTCGGGCAAGCAGTACGAGACCATCATCACGCCCTACCGCAAGGGCAACTTGCTCGCGATCGCGCTGGCCCACGGCAAGACGAACTGGGTCAAGAACGTGCTGGCCGCCGGCGAGGCCGACGTCGAGTACGGCCGCAACCGCGTGGTGCACATCACCAACCCGCGGATCCTGCCCGCCGGTTCCGACGGCGAGGGCCTGCCCCGGATGGTCCGCGCGCAGCTGGGCCGGGTCGGGGTGTTCGTCGCCGACATCGCCTGACGCTTCGGGGCATTGCGTGTGAACTGACGGCTTTTCGCGTGTACTGGCGGCGGGATTTCGTCGATTTTCCCGCCCTACACTCACACGCAAAGCCCCAGGTTCACACCCAACGCCCTAGGCCCGCGTGAAGACCGTTTTACCCGTCATCGCCGGCCAGGCCGACGGGGCGTCTTCCCAGGCAACAACGCGGTCGACGGCCGGGGACAGGTCCAGGCCACCGGCGAGCAGTTCGAGCACGCGTGGGATGACCGTGCGCGCGCTGACGCGTCCGGTGATGAACCGCACGCCGCGGGTGTACATCGGCAACAGCGGCATCTCGACCTTGTATTCGGGGTAGATCCCCGTGTCGGTGCACACGCCGTCCGGCCAGGTCGCGCGCAGCGTCGCCGATAGCGACGCGGCGTCGCCGGTGGTGTGCACGGTGACCGGGTACGAGCCCCAAGACTTGTCGGGTTTGGTGACGTCGTGGACCGCCGCGCCGAGCTTCTCGGCGGCGGCCAGCCGCTGCGGGTCGGTGTCGACGTAGTCGACGTGAGCGCCCAGCGCCACGCCGAAGGCGGCCGCATACAACCCGATCGAAAGTCGCCCTAGCACCAGGACCCGGCGATCGGCCGGATCGAGCGCGCTCAGTTCGTCGGCGAACGGCCCGACGGTGCGCCAGCCGTCGGGAATGTTGTCCGACAGGGACGCGATGGAGACGGGGTCGACCGGGTCGGGAAAAGGGATCAGCATCGCGTCGGCGTAGGGCACCAGCACCAGATCCGACATGAACCCGCCGCCGTCCAGCCCGGCGATCGGCGCCATCCCATACATCGCCATAAGTGGCCCCGAGCCGCACGAACCCGTCATGCCGCGACGGCATTCGCGGCACGTCCCGCAGCTGATCTGAAAAGGCACCACCACCTGGTCGCCCACCCGAACGCCTTTGACGTCGTCACCGACCGCCACTACCTCGGCCAACCCCTCGTGGCCGACCGCGTACGCCGGCGGCAACGGCAGCCTGCCTTGGCAGACCGCGACGTCGAGGTCGCAACACGCCACCGCCAGCGGCCGGACCAGCGCCTGCTCTGGCGCGGCGAGCTGCGGTTCGGGCACCTCGCGCCACGCGTATAGCCCAGTCTCTTCGTAGGTCAGCTGCCTCATCCCTGCATTCTTGAGTGATCATTCAAGTAAAGTCAATAGCATGCCGAGACCGGATCGCAGCCGCCCCGCGCTGATCGACAAGGCCGCCACCCTGTTTCGCCGCCAGGGCTACGCGGCGACCGGGCTCAACCAGATCCTCGACGAGGCCGGCGTCAAGCCCGGTTCGCTGTATCACCACTTTCCGCAGGGCAAGCAACAGTTGGCGGCGGCGGTCGTCGAGACGCAGGGAAGCGGCATCGAGCACCTGCTGCGCCGGTTGCTGGCAACGGGCCGGCCGGTGGCCGACATCGTCGATCGGTGGATCGACCTGCTGGCCGCGGGCTTGGCGGGCGATCGGCGCGACGGCTGCCCCATCGAACCGATCGCCACCGAGTCCGTGCACGCGAGCCCGCTGGTGCGCGAGGCGTCGGCACGCGCCTTCGCAGGATGGTGCGCGGCGCTCGAGGAGCGGCTGCGCTCCGACGGGTGGGGTGCGGCGGAGGCGAAACAGGTTGGGCTGGCGGTGATTTCACTGATCGAGGGGGCACTGATCCTGTCCCGGATCTCCGGCGACGCGGGCGCGCTCGAGGCGGCCAAGCCCGCGGCGCGCACGCTACTGCGCGGCTAGCTCGCCTTCGAGGCTGGCCTTGATCGCCTGGGCGGCGTGCTCCATCGCGGCGTGCAGCCGACCCGCGAGCTCGTCCGGCAGAACGTCCCTGGTCCAGATGAAGCGGCACCGGCGCGCGCCGTCGGGCACGATCTGCATCGCGGTGTTGTCGTGTTCGGGTCGCGCCGTGTCGCCGATGAGCGAGTAGACGATGCGGCGCGCGGATTCGTCTCGCGCGATGAGCCGTTCCCGGGCGACATTGCCGTTCGCGAACGTCACCACGCGAACGTCGCCGTCGGCCTGCGCCGACACCACGTAACCGCGCGCCATGCCAACCGGGCCGTCGGCCCAGTCCCCGATCACTTGCCATACGCGGTCGGCGTCGACGTCGATTTGGAACTCGGTGCGTATTGATGCCATGAAGGCAGCTTCGCGTCCGGATGCCGCGCGGTCTTGAACATCCTTGCGGCCGGCTGTCACCCTGCGGCGCTAGCCTGGCGGCGTGCTGTCGATGGTCACCCTCGCCGCCCGGCCCCACTTCAGCCTGCAGGCCTGGACATGCCGTCCCGACGGCTCGAGCTGGTCGGCGATTGAGCGCCCGATCGACGGACGGCTGGTCTTGGTCAGGTCCGGCCGGTTTCAGCGGCGAGGCTCAGACGGGCCGGTCAATCTCGATCCGACGGTCGGCTACGTCGGCGGCCCTGGCGAGGAAGACCAATTCGCACATCCCCACGGCGGTGACGTGTGCACCTCGGTGCGGCTGAACGCGGCGTCGTGGCGGCGGCTGGTCGGCGATGCCGGTCGACTGCGACACTCGACCTTCTACGTCGACGCTCGGCTGGAGCTCGCGCACCGGCGTTTGTTGGCCGGCGGCGAAATCGACTATCAGCTCGCCGAGAACGTCGTCGCGCTCATAGCCAGGGCGGTACGAGCGGTAACCGACCGACACACGCCGCTGGCGGATCGGCCGGGTCCCGCCGACGCACTTCTCGTGCGGCGAGCGCGCGCGGCCATCCACGACGACGACCCGGCGGCGTGCGGCCTGTTCCCGCTGGCGGAGCTGCTGGGCACGTCGCCATACCGGTTGAGTAGGGCGTTCCCGCGCGAGCTGGGCGTATCGCTCACTCGGTATCGCAACCGCGTCCGGGTGAGCCGGGCGCTCGACCGGCTCGAGCGCGGTGAGTCGACGCTGGCCACCGTCGCCGCTGAACTCGGATTCGCCGACCAGGCGCACTTCACCCGCGTTGTTCGCCAACATGTGGCCCAGACCCCGGCGGCGATCCGCCGCGAGCTGTCTCCGCATTGAGTGTGCGCTGACGGCTTTCGGTGTGAAGGGAGGGCTCACACGCAAGCGGAAGTCCTACAAGTCCAGGCCGATAAGGACGCTAGCCGCCTGCGCCGCAACGGTCTGAGATCCAGTGGTCGCATGTGTCAGACCGCTGATGAAGCGCACACCACGGAACGCCGACGCGACGCGGTCTCGCAAGCCGAGAACCGATGATCGCCATGCCCCAGCCGGACCAAGGACTTAGGGCCCTACGCCCACGCGCCGGTGCAGCGCAACAATTGCAGCTGCACATCAATCAGCCTCAGGCAGAAGGGATCTTGCAATGGCTGACAACGACCTGACCACTCAATTCGAAAAGCTCTCCGCCGCGGTCAAGGAGGCGAACGAAAAGGTACGCGCCGCGGGGCAGCAGGCCCGAGAACAGGTCCAGGCCGACGCGGCTCGCGCGCGCGACCGGGCATCCAAGGCCGCCGACCACCTACAGGACCGAGCCGACGCCGCCCACGACGAGGCATCCAAGCACTGGCAGGAGCTGGCCGGCAATTGGAAGCACCACGTCGACAAGATTCGCAATGACATGGCGGAAAAGAGGGCCGCGCACGAAGCCAAAGAGATGGACGTCTATGCCAACATGGCCATCAGCTATGCGCTTGACGCGATCGATTTCGCGGAGTCCGCTGTTTACGAAGCGGAATATGCAGTGCTCGACGCGCTTTCGGCCCGTTCGGCGGCCGACGCCATGGCCACCTGAGGGCGACGAGCGGGCGAGGACTACATGTCCAGGCCGATGTCGAGCACGCGCACCGAGTGGGTCAGCGCGCCGACGGCCAGGTAGTCCACGCCGGTCGCGGCGTAGGTCGCCGCGTTCTCCAGGCTGAGTCCCCCGGACGATTCGAGCAGCACTGCGGGTGCCCGGGCGTCGCGGCGCTGTACGGCGGTCTGCGTCTGCCACACCGGGAAGTTGTCCAGCAGGATCAGCTCGGGCTTTTCCGGCAGCACCTCGTCGAGCTGCTCGAGCGAATCCACCTCGACCTCGCAGGGCAGGTCGGGGGCCGCTTCGCGCACCGCGCGCAGCGCCTCGACCACCGATCCGGCGGCGGCGACGTGGTTGTCCTTGATCAGGGCCGCGTCGCCGAGCCCCAGGCGGTGGTTGACGCCGCCGCCGACGCGAACCGCGTATTTCTGCAGCGCCCGCAGGCCGGGCAGGGTCTTGCGGGTGTCGCGGACCTTGGCCTTGGTGCCGTGCACCGCGTCGACCCAGGCCGCGGTGGCGGTGGCGATTCCGGACAGGTGGCAGATGAGGTTCAGCGCGGTCCGCTCCGCGGTCAGCAGGCCGCGGGTCTGCGCCCGGACCGTCAGCAGCGGCTCGCCCGGCCGCAGCCGGGCGCCGTCGTCGACGCGATCGAGCACCTGATAGCCGCCCGCGCCGAGGACCTCGTCGAGGACCAGCAACGCGACGTCCACCCCGGCGATCACGCCCGGCTCGCGGGGCACCATCGAGGCGGTGGCCACCGCCGCGGCCGGGACCGTGGCCTGCGTGGTGACGTCGGGCCCGTAGCGCAGATCCTCCTGCAGAGCGCGCCGGATCAGGTCCCGGGCGGTGTCGAGTTCGCCGTCGGACAGCATCGTCACCCCACCGCCGCCAGCGCCTCCACCAGCACCGAGTTCTGGTCGTCGGCCAGCCGGAGCACGCTGCTGCGGGCTTGTTCGGGCGCCGCGTCCGGGTACTCCGCGCGGTGGTGACACCCGCGGCTTTCGGTGCGCGCCAGGGCGCCCGCGGTCACCGCCCGGGCGGCCAGCGTCAACGCGATGTCCTCGAAGTCGCGCCGGCCGGTGATGTCGCGGATGGGCGCCCCGGATAGCTTGTCGGACAACCGGTTCAGCCCGGCGGCGTCGCGCACCACCGAGGCGTCGCGGCTCATGGCCCGGTGCAGGTCGCCGCGCGATGCGGCGGTGTGGGCGACGAGTTCGGGCGCGAGCGCGCGGGTCGGCCCGGCCGCCGACGCGTGCGCGGCCGCGGCCCTGCCGGCGCGACCGCCCACCACCAGCCCCTCGAGCAAGCTGTTGGACGCCAAGCGGTTTGCGCCGTGCATCCCGGTGCGGGCCACCTCGCCGGCGGCGAACAGCCCGGGCAACTCGGTCTGCCCGTGCACGTCGGTGACGACGCCGCCGCAGCTGTAGTGCGCGCCGGGGACGACCGGAATGGGTTGGCGGACGGGGTCGATCCCGGCCTCCCGGCACGCGGCGGTGACGGTCGGGAACCGCGCCTCGAAGCCCGCGATGCAGCGCGCGTCGAGGAAGACGCACGGGTCGCCGGTCTCCCGCAGCCGCGCGTCGATGGCCGCCGCGACGACGTCACGGGGAGCCAGGTCGCCCATCGGGTGAACGCCGGCGGTGACCGAATTGCCTTGGGAATCAAGCAGTATCGCACCCTCGCCGCGGATCGCCTCGGTGACCAGCGGACGGCGCCCGCCGCCACCTCCGAAAAGCATCGTCGGGTGGAACTGGATGAACTCGAGATCGCTGACCGGCACCCCGGCCCACAGCGCCAGCGCGATGCCGTCTCCGGTGGAGCCGTCGGGATTGGTGGTCGCCCCGTACAGGTGCCCGAGCCCGCCGGACGCGAGGATCACCGAGGGCGCGCTGATGACGCCGTAGCCGTCCGGGTTGCCCGCCCACACGCCGGTCACCGCGGCCCCGTCGTGCAGCACCCGCAGGGCCACGTGGCCGGTGCGGATGTCGAGCGTGGCCGCCGCGTGGTCGAGCGCGCGCTGGACCTCGGCGCCGGTGGCGTCGCCGCCGGCGTGCACGATGCGCCGCCGCGAGTGTCCGCCCTCGCGCGTCACGTCCCACCGGCCGGGCACGGCCTCGTCGAATCGCGCTCCGTCACCGACCAATTCGGACACGGCGCGGTAGCCGTCGGCGACGATCGAGCAGACGGCGTCGGGGTCGCACAGGCCGGCACCGGCGGCCAAGGTGTCGGCGACGTGGGCCTCGACCGAGTCGTCGTTGCCCGGCAACACCACCGCGATGCCGCCCTGCGCGTAGTGCGTCGCGGTCACCCCGCGCGCATCGTGCGCCTTGGACAGCACCACAACGCTGCGGCCGGCGCGATGCGCGGCCAGCGCCGCGGCCAAACCCGCTACGCCGGTTCCGATTACAACGACATCGGCGGAATGGGTCCAATCCGGACGGGTGATCATTCGCCGCCGCCCGGCTGCCCGATCTCGATCATTCGCTGCACGCTGCGCCGGCCCGCCGCGGCGATCTCGGGGTCGACGTGGACTTCGTCGGCCCCCTCGACCAGGCAGCGCAGCAGCGCGGCCGGGGTGATCATCTTCATGTACTTGCAGGAGGCCCGGTCGTTGACGGCGCGGAAGTCGACTTGCGGTGCGGCGCGGCGCAATTGGTGCAACATGCCGACCTCGGTGGCGACCAGGACCTTGCGCGCCTTCGTCTCGTGGGCGGCATCGAGCATGCCGCCGGTGGACAGGATCTTCACCCGCTCCGCCGGGAACGCGCCCTCGCCGGCGAGGTACAAAGCCGAAGTGGCGCAGCCACATTCGGGGTGCACATAGAGTTCGGCGTCGGGGTTTGCGCGCGCCTGCTCGGAGAGCTCGTCGCCGTTGATGCCGGCGTGCACGTGGCATTCGCCGGCCCACACGTGCAGGTTCTTACGCCCCGTCACGCGCCGAACGTGGGCGCCGAGGAATTGGTCCGGGCAGAACAGCACCTCGCGGTCGGGGTCGATGGACTCGACGACGTCGACCGCGTTGGACGACGTGCAGCAGATGTCCGTCAGCGCCTTCACCGCGGCGGTGGTGTTGACGTAGGAGACGACGACGGCACCGGGGTGCTCGTCCTTCCAGGCGCGCAGTTCGTCGGGGGTGATGGAATCGGCCAGCGAGCAGCCGGCCCGCTGGTCCGGAATGAGCACGGTCTTGTCCGGGCTGAGGATCTTGGCGGTCTCGGCCATGAAGTGCACACCGCAGAACACGATGGTGTCCTCGGGCGCATCGGCGGCGATCCGCGACAGCGCCAGCGAATCGCCCACGTGGTCGGCGACGTCCTGGATGGCGGGCAGCTGGTAGTTGTGCGCGAGCAGCGTGGCGCCGCGCAGCGTGGCCAGCCGGCGAACCTCGGCGGCCCACTGCTCGTCTCCGTCCAGGCCGGTGTATCCGGCGGGGGTGTCGGTGATGCGGGCACTCAGGTCGTCCGCGAGGGTGTCCATGCCAATCGAAACCGTCACAGCGGTTCCTTTCGTCCCGGGAGGTTTTCGACTTACAATCGAAAACATGGGCCATACTAGCACTGAACACGAGGTGCTTGCCGTCGTGTTCCAGGTTCGTCAGGTAACGGCGGCCCCCCGTAGACAGAAACCCCAGTTGAACGTCCTGTTATGGCAACGCGCCCGGGAACCGCAGAAGGGCGCCTGGTCGCTGCCGGGCGGCCGGCTGCGCACCGACGAGGACATGACCACCTCGGTTCGCCGCCAGCTGGCCGAGAAGGTCGACCTACGAGAGCTGGCTCACTTGGAGCAGCTCGCTGTGTTTTCCGACCCACACCGGGTCCCCGGTGCCCGGGTGATCGCCTCGACGTTCCTGGGCCTGGTGCCCTCCCCCGCCACCCCGGAACTGCCCCCGGACACCCGCTGGCATCCGGTGGATTCGCTGCCGCCCATGGCGTTCGACCACGGCCCGATGGTGGCCCACGCCCAAACCAGGCTGGCCGCCAAGATGTCCTACACCAACATCGGATTCGCTTTAGCCCCAAGGGAATTCGCGCTGTCCGCGTTGCGCGATATCTACGGCGCCGCGCTGGGCTACCAGGTCGACGCGACGAACCTGCAGCGCGTGCTGGTCCGGCGCGGGGTCATCAGCCAGACCGGCACCATCGCGCAGTCCGGCCGCAGCGGCGGACGGCCGGCGGCGCTTTATCACTTCACCGACTCCCAGCTAAGGGTCACCGACGAATTCGCCGCGTTCCGGCCGCCCGGCGTTTAACGCCCCGCCCGCCGCGACACGCCGGTACATTGGGCAGAACACCTTTCGCCCGTGAGCTGGGGGGACCACGAGAACTGGCTCACAACGCGGCGATTACGTTTTGGTCACCGTCCGTTCATGCGCGAGAATGCCGGATGGCCAAGGAGGGATCTGCGAATGGTTGAGCTCGGCAATCTCGCGGGAACGCGTGGCGCTCAGTGGATCGGACGGCCGCACCACGAGGACCTGCAGCGCAAGGTCCGGCCGCTGCTGCCCTCGGACGACCCGTTCTACCAGCCGCCGCCCGGCTACCAGCACGCCGAGCCCGGCACGGTGCTGCGCTCGCGCGACGTCGAGCTGGCGTTTTTAGGTCTGGTGCCCCAGCCCGTCAAGGCCGTCCAGCTGCTGTACCGCACGATGGACATGAATGGCCAGCCCGAGGCGACGGCGACCACCGTGATCGTCCCGGCTCAGCTGGCTCCGGGGCAGAGCTGCCCGGTGTTGTCGTACCAGTGCGCGATCGACGCGATGACGTCGCGTTGCTTTCCGTCCTACGCGCTGAGGCGCCGGGCCAAGGCCCTCGGGTCGCTCAGCCAGTTCGAGTTCTTGCTGATCACCGCCGCCGTCGCCGAGGGCTGGGCCGTGTCGGTGCCCGACCACGAGGGCATCCACGGTTCGTGGGGCGCGCCGTACGAGCCCGGTTACCGCGTGCTGGACGGCATCCGCGCCGCGCTGAGCTCGGAACGGCTCGGGCTGTCACCGTCGGCGCCGATCGGGCTGTGGGGCTACTCCGGCGGTGGCCTGGCCAGCGCGTGGGCCGCGGAGATGTGCGGCGATTACGCCCCGGAACTGGACATCGTCGGCGCGGTGCTGGGCTCGCCCGTCGGCGACCTCGGCCACACGTTTCGCCGGCTCAACGGGAGCTTCCTCGCCGGCCTGCCCGCGCTGGTGGTGGCGGCGCTGGCCAAGATCTACCCCGACCTGGACCGGATCATCAAGGAGCACACCAACGAGGAGGGTCGCGCCCTGCTCGACTCGCTGCACGACATGACGACCGTGGAGGCCGTCCTGAGGATGGCCGGCAAGAACATGGGCGACTATCTCGACGAGCCGCTCGAAGAGATCCTGTCGACCCCCGAGGTCACCTACGTCTTCGACAGCATCAAGCTGGGTGCGGCGGTGCCGACGCCGCCGGTGCTGATCGTGCAGGCGGTGCACGACTACCTGATCGACGTGCACGACATCGACGAGCTCGCCGACGCCTATTCGGCCGGCGGCGCCCGGGTCACCTACCACCGGGACGCGTTCAACGAACACATCTGCCTGCACCCGCTGTCCGCGCCGATGACCCTGCGCTGGCTCACCGACCGGTTCGCCGGCCGGCCGCTGACCGAGCACCTGATCCGCACCACGTGGCCGACGATGTTCAACCCGATGACCTACGTCGGCATGGCGCGACTGGTCAAGATCGCGGCCAAGGTCATCACCGGCCGAAAGATCCCGCACCGTCCGCTCTAAGGTCCCTGGACGTCGCGATCGGCACCCGCGTGTTGAGTGTGTGTCCTGGGCTTTGCGCGTGAATCCACGGCGGAAAAATCGCCCAGATCTCGCCGTGGGTTCACACCGAAAGCCGTGAATTCACACTCGACACGGCTGCGACGCCTACGAGACGGCGGCCTCCGGGGCCTCGGGCTCCATCGGCAGCGCGCCGGAAGGCCGACCGGCCACCGGAAGACCACCCAGGTCGTCGCGGGCGTCGGCCGCCGCGAGAAGCGCGCACACCAGCGCGGCGATCCCCGCGGGCCAGGCCAGCGTCACCGCCACCTGCGGCAGGTGGAGGGCGAAGAACACCGGCGGCGCCTGGGTGACATAGGCGACCGGCGGGGTGCCCGAGACCGCGACCGCATCGAAGTTCAGCGCGCCGTAGCGCAGCCGAACCAGCAGCGCACCCGTCCCCGCAGCCACCGCCGCGGCGACCAGCATGCCGAGCGACAACCCCAGAACCATCGCGGGCCCGCGGTGCTCGCGCCGCTGCCACACCAGCACCGCGCCCACCACCGCCAGCGCCGTCAACAGGCCCAGCAGCATGGCTGGCGCGATGAAGAAGTGCTCGGACTCGGTGCCCAGATAGTCGTGGACCCGCTCGCCGGCCCGCGTGATCGCCACGACCGCGCGAATCGGTGGCGCGATCCAGGCCCACAGCGCGCCGATCGCGACACCGGTCGCGGTCACCCCCAGCACCGCGACGAGGACCGCGCGCGCCCGCGCCTTGCGGGGCACGCCCGCGGGTTCGAAGGGCGCGGGTTCGGCGTGCTCGGTCACCGCTGTGCCTCCATGTCCGCAGAGTCGACCTCGCCGTGCCGCGAGCACCGCGCCCGCCAGCCGTCGGGCCGCACCTGGACCACCATGCGGCGTCCGCATTGGGCGCAGAACCGGGGCGGCTCGAGGCCCAGCTCGGCGGCCGTCGGCACGGCCGTGCCGCCCTGCTCCCCGGTGTAGACGTTGTAGACGCCGGCGCTGACCGGGGCGCCCAATTCCCGAACCACGGTCTCCAGTCTCTTACAGGCTGGCGTTGAGCGCCTTGATCGGCATCTGCAAATCCTGCAGCAGTTCCAGATCCGCCTCGGCGGGGCGCCCGAGCGTGGTCAGGTAGTTCCCGACGATCACCGCGTTGATGCCGCCTAGGATGCCCTGCTTGGCGCCGAGATCACCCAGCGTGATCTCGCGCCCGCCGGCAAAGCGCAGCATCGTGCGCGGCAACGCCAGCCGGAAGGCGGCGACCGACTTCAATGCCTCGCTGACCGGCAGCACTTCCAGGTCGCCGAACGGGGTGCCCGGCCGCGGGTTCAGGAAGTTCAGTGGCACCTCGTCGGGCCCGAGCTCGGCCAGGTCGGCCGCGAACTCCGCGCGCTGCTCCAGGGTTTCGCCCATGCCGAGGATGCCGCCGCAGCACACCTCCATGCCGGCGTCGCGCACCATCGACAGCGTCTCCCAGCGCTCTTCCCAGGTGTGGGTCGTCACGACGTTGGGGAAGAACGAGCGGGCCGTCTCCAGGTTGTGGTTGTAGCGGTGCACGCCCATCGCCGAGAGCTGCTCCACCTGCTCGGCGCTCAGCATCCCCAGCGAGCAGGCGATGTTGATCTCGACCTCGTCGCGGATCGCCTCGATGCCGGCCGCGACCTGCGCCATCAACCTCTCGTCGGGGCCGCGGACCGCGGCCACGATGCAGAACTCGGTGGCGCCCGACTTGGCCGTCTGCTTCGCCGCCTCGACCAGGCTGGGGATGTCGAGCCGCGCGCTGCGCACCGGCGACGAGAACAGCCCGGACTGGGAGCAGAAGTGGCAATCCTCCGGGCACCCGCCGGTCTTGAGGCTGATGATGCCCTCGACCTCGACCTCGGGGCCGCACCAGCGCATCCGCACCTCGTGGGCCAACGCCAGCAGCTCCTCGAGCCGATCGTCGGGCAGCTGCAGCACCCGCAGCACCTGGTCGCGGGTCAGGCCCTCGCCGCCGTCGAGCACCTGCCGGCGGGCCACCGCGAGGATGTCGTCGTTCGAGTCGTCGGCGTCGGTCGTCGGCCGAGTTGCCGCTTGAGTCACCAGGTACTCCCCTGCATCTTTTTGCGTGCGCGCGCACCCGCACCTGCCATTCGTGATGGCAGCCTGAACAAATCGGTTCAAAGTAGGGTAACGGCCTCCGAGGGAGGGGACAGACGGGGTCCGCCGGGGTATGTCTGATCAATGACTGTTTGGGAGGCCCAGGCGCACGTCGAGTACCTGGCCCACCACATGCTGCTGCTGGCGATCCCCGCCTTCCTGCCGGCGATCGTGGTGGTCGGCGTCATCCTGTACGTCGCGCTGAGAGACCGCCGCAACGGCGGCGACGCTGGTGTGAACCAGCAAAGCGACGCCGCCGACAAAAAGCGTGATTGACGGGCCCTGGATCGGGGCATTCCGGTTCCTGCGAGCTGCATCACAGCTCGCCAGGCTGCGGTGCAGGAGGGTTTGACGATGAAATCGGCGGAACTCACTTTTGTGGCCGAGGCGCCGGCGCGCGGCGCCGGCCTCAACCAGGTGATCGGACTGTCGATCGCCGCCGTGGTGATCGGCGCGGCCATGCTGTGGATCGGTTATGCGCACCGCACCCACCGCATCGAGTGGTTGACCCGCATCGCCGACAAGATGGGCGAAAAGTTCCACCGCCCCAACTGGGTGGCCCTACCGGTCCTGATCTTCACCACGTTCATCATCTGCGCCCTGTTCGGGTTCATCTGGGACGTCAGCTGGCACATCGGCAACGGCCGCGACCCCGGCCCGCTGGCGAACCCGGCGCACTACTTCATCATCATCGGCCTGTTCGGGATCTTTGTCGCGGGCATGTTGGCGATCGTGCTGCCGTTCGACCGGCCCGGCCCGGCGGCGGTGCGCATCACGCGTAACTGGTATGCGCCGGTCGGCGGGATTTTGATGGCGGGCTGCGGGTTGTACGCGATGATCGGGTTTCCGCTCGACGACATTTGGCACCGCATCTTCGGGCAAGACGTAACCCTTTGGGGCCCAACGCATTTGATGATGATCGGCGGAGCTTGCTTTTCCCTTTTCTCGGTGCTGATCCTGGAGCGCGAGGGCGAGGCCCACGAGGGCGCGGAGGTCTTCCACGGCCCGTTCATCACATTCCTGCGCTACCTGTCCTTCGGCGGTCTGTTCATCGGGCTGTCCGTCTATCAGATCGAATTCGACTTCGGCGTCCCGCAATTCCGGCTGGTATTCCAGCCGATGCTGATCGCCGCGGCGTCCGCGCTGGCGGCGGTTGCCGCCCGGCTGACCATGGGGCGCGGCGGCGCGGTAATCGGGGCCTTGTTCGCCGTCGCGCTGCGGGGCCTGGTCGCGTTGCTGGTCGGGCCCATCCTGGGCGCGCCGATCAACTGGTTCCCGCTCTATGTGGGTCCGGCGCTGGTCGTCGAGCTGGTGGCGCTGACACCACTCCTCAAGCGCCCCATCGCTTTTGGTGCCGTCTCCGGCCTCGGCGTGGCGACCGTCGGGCTGTGGCTGGAGTCGCTGTGGATCGGCGCGGTGTACCACTACCCGTGGCCGACGAGGATGTGGGGCGAGGCGCTGGCGATGTCGGTGCCCGTGGCCGTGCTGACCGGGGTGTGCGGAGCGATGTTCGGGATGGTGCTCACCGGACAGCGGCTGCCGGGGCGCCGGGTCGGCATCGCCGCGGTGGTGTTGACGGTGTTGGTGATCGGCGCCGCGGTGGCCAACGGTTTGCACATCTTGGTCCCGAGCCACAACACCGCCACCGTCACGCTGACCGACCAGCCCAGCCAACCGGGGCGGCGGATGGTCTCGGCGGACGTGCAGCTCACCCCGCCGTTCGTCAGCGACCATCCGGAGTGGCTGACGATCCTGTCCTGGCAGGGCCGCATGGAGAACAACCGCGGCCTGATGATCGACCGACTGGAGAAGGTCGGTCCGGGGCACTACCGGTCGACCCAGCCGGTCCCCGTGTGGGGCGAGTGGAAGACGCTGCTGCGGGTGCAGGACGGCCGCACGATGACGGCCGTGCCGATCTGGGAGCCCGCGGACGACGCCATTCCGGCACCCGAGGTTCCCGCGCTGGCGCAAAGCGTGCGGCCGTTCGTCCTGGAGGTCACGATCCTGCAGCGCGAACGCGACCAGAGCGCGCCGGCCTGGTTGTTCACCGCGGGCGGCATCGTGGTGCTGATCCTGACCCTGATGGTGATCAGCGCGCTGACGTGGGGCGCCGGCCGGCTGAACAACAGCGAGAAATCGCCGGAGCCGGTCGAGGAAAAGCAGCCCGTGCCGGGCGCTCCCAGGGCGGCCTAGCTCGATGACGGTTCGCCGTGCCCTCGTCACCGCGTGGGCGGCCGCGCTGACGTGCGGGCTCGTCGCCTGCGGCGGTTCGCAGCCCCAGTCGCCCGCCGCGGCCCCCGTCGTGGACGTCACCATCGCCAAGGGCCAGGTCACCCCGACCAACGCCACGCTGCAGGCCAAGGTGCACCAGCAAATCACCCTGCGGGTCACCAGCGACGCGCCCGACGAGTTACACGTGCACTCGACGCCCGACCACAAGTTCCCGGTCGCGGCCGCGGCCGGCCAAACCTTCCAGTTCAGCGTTGACGTCCCGGGAAACGTCGAGGTCGAACTGCATCACCTGGACCGCACGATCGCGACGATCCAAGTCCAGCCGTGAGCGCCGCCGGCGCGACGACGGTGCTCGCGCACGGCCTGGGCGGCTCAGGCGACCTCCCGGTGCCGTACCTGTACGCGATGGTCGGGGCGGCGTGGGCCCTGACGTTCACGTTCGCGCTGGTCGCGTTCGCGTGGCGGCGGCCCCGGTTCGATCCGGACAAGCCCGGCCGCCCGCTGCCGTCGGCGCTGACCTCGTTTGTCGACGCCCGGGCGACCCGCTGGACGGCGGCCGGGCTGGCGTTGGCGTTCGCGGTGTGGGTGGTGTCGGCCGGGCTGTGGGGTCCGCGGTCGGAGTCCAACGCCCTGCTCGGGGCGTTCTACGTGCTGCTGTGGGTCGGGCTGGTGGCGGTGTCGTTGTTATTCGGCCCGGTATGGCGAGTGATCTCGCCGATGCGCACGGTGTATCTGCTGCTGCGGCGCGTGATGCCGGCGCGCCTCGGCCGGCCGCGGTGGTCCTACCCCGAGGGCTGGGGCTATCGGCCGGCGGCGCTGGGCCTGTTCGCGTTCGTGTGGATGGAGCTGGCCAGCCCCAACTCGGCGTCGCTGCCGCTGGTCCGGGCGTGGCTGGCGACCTATGCGGCGCTGATGCTGGTCGGGGCGTGGCTGTGCGGGCAGCGGTGGCTGGCCCGGGCCGACCCGTTCGGCGTGTACAGCATGGCGGTTTCCCGGCTCTGCCCGTTTCGGCGCCGCCCGGCCACCGGCGAGATCGTCGTCGGGAATCCGCTCGACCACCTGCCGTCGCTGCCCGTGCGGCCCGGGGTGGTCGTGCTGCTGGCGGTGCTGCTCGGGTCGACGGCGTTCGACAGCTTCTCGTCGTCGCCGACGTGGCGGGGATTCGCCGACGAGGTTTCGCGTGGCTTCGGCCTGGCGCCGACGCTGTCGTCGTCCCTATTGCGCACGGTCGGGCTGATCGTGTTCATTTCCGTTGTGGCGGTGACGTTTTCACTTGCGGCGCGCGCCACCGGCGGCGTCGACCGCGAGCAACGCCGCGCCCTGCCCGGGCGGATGGCGCATTCGCTGATCCCGATCGTGGTGGGCTACATCTTCGCGCACTACCTGTCCTACCTCGTCGAGCGCGGCCAGCAGGCGGTGTTCGCCCTGGCCGATCCGTTCGGCCGCGGCTGGAACCTGTTGGGGCTGGCGCATTGTCACGTCGCGTACGTGCTGTCGGCGCATCCCCCGCTGCTCGCCGGCATCAAGGTGGCATCGGTGGTGACCGGGCACATCGTGGCGGTGGTCGCCGCCCACGACCGCGCCCTGCGGCTGCTGCCGGCCGGCCATCAGCTCACGGGGCAGCTGACCATGATGCTGGTCATGGTCGGCTACACGTTCACCGGCCTGTATCTGCTGTTCGGCGGTTAGTGTGAGCCCACGCCTTTCGATGGGAACCCACGGCGGGATCTGGGCGATTTTTGCGCCGTGGCGTCAGACGCGAAGCCCAGGATGCACACGCGAACACCACGCCCTACAGCGGGTGTTCGACCTTCTTGCTGCCGTCCCAGCGGCGCAGGCCGGCGAAGCGGCCGTCGAGCTGCGACGGCCGGCCCGCGACGCGCAGCGCACGGCCGAGCTGGTGGCCACCGACGCGGCGCGCCATGGTCACGTGCGCGGTCCATTGGCCGGGCAGGCTGTTCGACATCGGCGCCGGCTCGAAATGCGGACCGCACAGCCGGTGCACTTCGGCATGCAGCGCCAGCAGTTCGCTGGTCGGCACGATCAGCCGGGCGAACACGACGTTCGCCCGCCCGAACAGCACCGGCGCGCCGATCGCCGCGTCCAGCGGGAGCCGTCGGGCAAACGGACCCAGCAGCCCGTCGACGCACGGATCGATGCGTTCGGCGACGGCCAGCGTCACGTGCGGCCGGCTGGCCGGCGCCTGGCTGGGGATGCCGGCGGCGGCCAACTCCCGCCAGATGCCACGGATGGCCTCTTCGGTGTCCGGGTCGAAGACCAGCTCGATGGAATGGACCATCAGCGCACCAGCGCGGTCACCCAGTCGCGGTCGAACGCGTCGGCGCTCATGGCCGCGAAGTCGGGCCTGGATGCCGCGCCGGCGGGCAGCGCGGCCCGCACCGGGGCCAGCATAGCCAGCGCCGACCGGTTCGACGTCTCCACCAGGCCAGGCCGGGCCGGCCAGCTCCCGATGACCAGCCCGGCGCACGGAACGCGTTGCGCGGCAAGCGCTTCCACGGTTAGCGCGGTGTGGTTGAGGGTGCCCAGCTCGGCGCCGACCACGACCAGCGCCGCGGCGCCCAGCCTGACGGCCAGGTCGCGCAGCGTGACGCCGGGGTCGGCGAGTTGGACCAGCAGGCCGCCCGCGCCTTCGACCAGCGTCAACCGGCCGGGGCGGTCCAGGTCGCCGATGAGCCGCAGCACTTGTTCGCCGGTGGGCAGCGCCGTCCCGGCCTGCTCGGCCGCGGCGGCCGGCGCCATGGGCAGCGGGTAGCGCGCCAGCCCGACGAGTTCGGTCACCCCGGACAGCCGGCCCACCTCGGCGAGGTCGTCGTCGCCGGCGTCGGTGCCGGTCTGGACCGGCTTGCACACCGCCACGTCGAGGCCGGCCTGACGGGCGTGGCAGGCCAGGGCAGCGGTGACGACCGTCTTGCCGACCCCGGTGCCGGTGCCGGTGACGACCAGAACGGTCAACGGCGCGCCACGCCGAGCACGTCCGTCAGCACCCGGCGCGCGGTCTCGAGGTCGTCGGCGTCCAGCGACGCGCGCGCCGACAGGCGCAGCCGCGACGTCCCGGCGGGCACGGTAGGGGGCCGGAAGCAGCCCACCTTGACGCCGGCGTCCAGGCAGGCGGTCGCGGCGGCCAGCGCGACTTCCGGATCGCCCAGGATCACCGACACCACCGCCGACGCCGGCACTTCCGGCACGCCGCACGTCTCGGCCAGGAAGCGGGCGTGGCGAAGCACCGCGTCCGGCCGCCACGCGTCGCCCTGCAGCACCTGCAGCGCGGCCCGCGCGGCGCCCACCGCCGCCGGCGCCAGGCCGGTGTCGAAGATGAACGGCCGGGCCGCGTCGATCAGGTGCGCGCGCACCGCCGCCGGGCCGAGCACCACCCCGCCCTGGCTGCCGAGCGCCTTGGACAGCGTCGTGGTCATCACGATGTCGGGCGCGCCCGCGAGGCCGAGCTCGTGCAGCAGCCCGCGTCCGCCGCCGCGCACCCCGAGGCCATGCGCCTCGTCGACGATGAGCAGCGCGCGGTGGCGGCGGCACACCTCGTGCAGTTCGCGCACCGGGGCCAGCGAGCCGTCGGCGCTGAAGACGGAGTCGGTGATGACGACGGCGCGCTCCTCGTCGCGGGAGGCCAGGGCCGCGTCGACGGCGGTCACGTCGCGGTGCGGCGTCACCCGCACCCGGGCGCGCGACAGCCGGCACGCGTCCACCAGCGAGGCGTGCGAAAGGGCGTCGGACACCAGCAGCGAACCGGGGCCGGACAGGCCGACGACGGCCCCCAGGTTGGCGGTGTATCCGGAGGAGAACAGCAAGCCCGTGGCGGCGCCGACGAACCCGGCGAGCTCGGACTCGAATTCCTGGTGCAGCTCGGTGTCGCCGGTGACCAGGCGCGAGCCGGTGGCCCCGGCGCCCCACATGCGCAGGGCCGCAACGCCCCCCTCGATCACGTCGGGGTGCTGGGACAGCCCGAGATAGTCGTTGGAAGCCAGGTCCAGCTCCGTCGTGACCGCGGGCCGCGGGCGAAGCGAGCGACGCAGCCCGGCCTCGCGGCGCTGCTTCTCCACCGCGTCCAGCCACGCCAGCGGTGATACCTCGATCGGTGCCCGCGGTAAGGCATTCATGGGCGTTCAGCCTACGGGGCGGGCGACATCGGCCGTCGCTACGGTGTGATGACCTGCCCGGGGTTGCCGGGGGTCCCGCCGGTGCCGCCGGCCGCGCCGCCCGTTCCGACGGTGGTGTTGCCCGGGGTGATCGCGAAGACGTTGCCCCCGTTGCCCCCGTTGCCGCCGGTAGCGCCGCCGCCGCCGGTCCCGCCGGTGCCGCCGATGGAATGTCCCGTCGCCAAGTAGTTCTGCGCGGTGCCGCCCGTACCGCCGGTACCGCCGACCGTGACGCCGAATCCACCAGTGCCGCCGAGCCCGCCGGTGGCCGTGCCCCACCCGGGCGGGTAGATCGCCAGGCCGTTGAAAGTGTCGATGGTGAAGTTGTAGGGACCCATGATCGCGCCGCCCCCGTGGCCGCCGTTGCCCCCGGCGCCGACCGTGCCGATGCCGCCATCGCCGCCGGTCCCGCCAGTGGCGGTTCCCCAGCCCAGGTTGAACGCGACACCGCCCGCGCCGCCGTCGCCGCCGGTGGCGCCCTGGCCACCGGCACCGCCGGTACCGCCCAACGTAAAGCCGGCGCCGCCGGCCCCGCCGGTGCCGCCCTGGCCGGTGAGGCTCATGCCGCCCGCCCCGCCGGTACCGCCTTGCGGAACGCCCACGCCCAATTCGGCGCCCCCGAGGAAGCCCGTGTTGCCGCCGGCTCCGCCGGTGCCGCCGGTCGCATCGGTTGCGTTCCCGCCCGCGCCACCGGCCCCACCGACACCCGACAGGAATCCACCGGGCCCGCCGATGCCGCCGTTACCACCGTTCACCCCCGAGGTGAGGGAGGCCCCGCCGGCACCGCCGGCCCCGCCGTT
>NZ_AUWQ01000012.1 GCF_000455205.1 Mycobacterium sp. UM_CSW
AGCGGGTCGGCGCCCATCGGAGACGGCGTCGATCAAGTCCGATGGTTTGACGGAATTGCCGGCTGCCGAATATGCCGGATTCCTTTGGGTCGCTTTGGATCCCGGCGCGACCTTGGACGTCGCCGCGCATCTGGGGCCGCTGGCCGATGAGCTCGATTCCTGGGGCATCGGCAGGTGGTCCCCGTTGGGCGAGAAGGTGCTCGACTTTCCGATCAACTGGAAGCTGGCGGCCGACACCTTCGCGGAGAACTACCATTTCGCCACCGTGCATCGACAAACCTTTGCCACCATCGCCCGGAGCAACTGCACGGTGTTCGACGCGTTCGGCCCCCATCACCGGTTGATCTTCCCGCTCAACACGATCCTGGACCTCGACGATATTCCCGAAGAGCAATGGGACCCGTTCCACAACATGGTCGTGATCTACGCGCTGTTCCCGAACATCGTGCTGTCCGTGACGATCGCCAACGGTGAGCTCTTCCGCATCTACCCGGGCGACCGGCCCGGTCGGTCGATCACCGTGCATCAGAACTCGACACCGCTGGACCTGTCCGACGAGTCCGTGGCGGCCGGCGCACGAGCCGTCTTCGAGTACGCCCACGCCACGGTCCGCGACGAGGACTACCGACTGGCCGAGGGCCTGCAGGCCAACCTCGAGTCGGGCGCCCGGGATCACCTGGTGTTCGGCCGCAACGAACCGGGGCTGCAGCACCGCCACATCACCTGGGCACAAGCGCTCGCGCCGAGACTGTAAATTTGCAGCGAAAACGCGAGTGAACGCCTGCGAATTTACAGGCTCGGCGCGGAGTCCCTCAATTCTGCTCGGACAAGACGGCGATCAGGTCCTCGAGAATCGTTGCCAGCGCCCCGTTTACGACGGGAGCCGCGCCACTCAGCAGTTCGACCGCCTCAGCGCGACGGCCGGCGGCGACCAACGGCACCACCCGGTCGACGATCGTCTGCAGCTCCGGGGCGGTCGGTTCGACGTTCGCGAGAGTGGTCGCCAGCACCTCGACCAACTCCCAATCGCGATACAGCGCGAACGAGCGCTCGTTGAAGGCAAAGCCGGTCACGGGATTGCCCCACAGCGTCCCCTGGTAACGGTAGGGACCTTCCATGTACTCGATCGGCAGGCCGTGCGCCGGGGCCGCCACCAACGGTTCCCCGATAATGTCGAGTTGCAGTGTGGCGCAGCGGATCCGGTGGCGGTCCGGCATGTATCGAGCCGATGCGACGGGCCGCACCAGCGGACGCACCGCGTTCGGCCACCGGACGTAGCTGTGGATCGTGATCTCGACGTCCTCCGCGCAGTCGGGCGGCGTGGCCGGGTCGGGGTAGCTGGTCGTGACGCCGGTAAACGGTTGCAGCGCATTGCCGTTCGTGCGGTCGAATTGCCGCCAGATGCTCAGGTCCACGCCATTGTCGAAGTTGATGGTGCGCCACTCGTGTGACCTCGCCCGGGGGTCTCCCCCGCTCCCCCCGCCGCCGGCGTACTTCGGGAACCACTGCCGGTCGACGTGCCCGCCGCTGCCGGAGACCTGCTCGACGACGTCTCCCCAGCGCAGCGTTCCCGTCATCGCCATTCCGGTCTGGAAGTACGAGTACGTGTCGCTTTGGCCGAAGCAGACGATCTTCCCGTTGTAGGTCGACGCACCCACCGGTGTCGGTGCGCGCGTTGGGGTTACGGCCAGGTCGAGCCGCATCGGCCGGCCGGCGTGGTCCTCGCCCACCAGGCTGACGCGATACGTGAACGGCAGCAGTTCCCCGTCGCCGTTGCGGCAGGCGCTCCACGACGCGGTTCCCGCGCCGCTGTGGTAGCTCAGGTCGAGGTAACCCGGCGCCATGCTCAGCTTGCGCTCGGCCCCCGGCTCCATGTTCGCCGGCGGCATGTCGTAGTCCGTGTAGGTGCCGTAGTCGCCGGTGTCGAGGTCGAACAGTGCCATTGTGTAGAAATCCGCGACGATCGTTCCACCCGGCCGGTTCTTGTTGAAGATGGTCAGGAAGGCAAACGAGCGGCCGCTTTCGGCGGCATCGAGCTGCCCGGCGATGAACCAGGTGTCCGACTCCTGGTCGGCATGTTCACCTTCGGCGGCGGGGAAGTCCAGCTGGGGATCGTCGGGAACCAACCGGAACGGGTAAGTGCGCCAGTCGCTATCCATGTCGCTTCCTTGCCACGGCGCCATCCTGCTTTTTTCACTATGTTAGCGTCAATAGCGAAATTGCGGTCGCGGTCCCATTCCCCGAGGAAGTGCCCCGATGACAGACAATCCCGGCCATCGTTCCTATAACGAACTCTTCATCGGGGGGCAGTGGCGCAAGCCCGTCAACCCACAACAGCTCGCCGTGACCTCGCCGCACTCCGAAGAGCCGATCGGCCACGTCCAGGCGGCCGGGCCCGAGGACGTCGACGCCGCCGTCACCGCCGCGCGAAGCGCTTTCGACCACGGCCCCTGGCCCCGCATGACCCACGCCGATCGGATGGCCAAGGTCGAGCAGCTCGCCGGGATCTACGGCGGCCACATCGAGGAGATGGCCGACCTGATCACCGACGAGATGGGTTCTCCGCGCAGCTTCAGCCGGCTGGGTCAAGGCGCCGCCGCTGCCTCGCTGATCCATCTCGCCCTGGCCGCCGCGCGCGACTTTCCCTGGACGGAGCGCCGCCAGGGCGTGCTCGGGGAAGTGCACCTGCGCAGGGCACCCGTCGGGGTGGTCGGGGCGATCGTGCCGTGGAATGTGCCGCAGTTCCTGATCATGCCCAAGCTGATCCCGGCGCTGATCGCCGGTTGCACCGTGATTATCAAGCCCGCGCCCGAAACGCCCTTGGACGCTTTGTGGTTGGCCGAAATGATCGAACAACTGGACCTGCCCGACGGGGTGGTCTCGGTGCTGCCGGGCGGACCCGAGGTCGGCGAGGCGCTGGTCCGCCATCCCGGTGTGGACAAGATCGCGTTCACGGGTTCCAGCGCCGTCGGGCGCCGGATTGCCGCGCTGTGCGGCGAGCAGCTGAAGCGCTACAGCCTCGAGCTGGGCGGCAAGTCGGCGGCGATAATTCTCGACGACGCCGACATCGGCAAGACCGTGGCCGGGCTGAAAACCGCCGGCCTGATGAACAACGGCCAGGCCTGTGTCGCGCAGACCCGCATCCTGGTCAGCGATCGGCGTCACGACGAGGTGGTCGACGCGCTCGCCGAGATGATGTCGTCGCTCAACGTCGGCGATCCGGCCGATGAGGCCACCGATATCGGACCCCTTGTCGCGCAACGGCAACAACGTCGGGTGCAGGAGTACATCCACTCCGGCAAGACCGAGGGGGCCCGGGTCGTGCTCGGCGGCGAAGACAGTCCGTCGGGGCGCGGCTGGTACGTGCGGCCGACGCTGTTCGCCGACGCCACCAACGACATGCGCATCGCCCGGGAGGAGATCTTCGGACCGGTGTTGACCGTGCTGCGCTACCGCGACGAGGACGACGCCATCCGGATCGCCAACGAGAGCGACTACGGTCTGGCCGGTTCGGTGTGGACCGCTGACATCGCCCACGGCTTGGAGGTCGCGGCCGGGGTCCGCACCGGCACCTACGGCATCAACATGTACACCCTCGACATCGGCGCCCCGTTCGGCGGCTTCAAGCAATCGGGCATCGGACGCGAGTTCGGACCGGAGGGCCTGCACGAGTACGTCGAGCTTCAGACGCTGGTGTGCAAGGGCAAGCTGCCGCCGCTATAGCCCGGGCGGTCGCCACGCGGGGTCGCGGCCCAGCCGTGCGAGAAGCCTTGCCTGCACGTCCATTTCGTCGTTCACCGCAACCGGCGCCTTGAACATCCCCGACGCGGTCAGCTCTCGGGTGTCTGGCGGCAAGGCGGCGTAAAACCTTTCACACCAGCCGGGATCCAGCCGATCGTCGGCGCCCACCGCGCGGGCGAGGTCCCAGGTGTGCACCACGACATCGCGGGTCAGGTTCGGCATCAGCCGGTAGGTGTCCAGCCGCGTCGCACTACCGGATTCGAGCGCCCCGGTCAGCGAGTCATAGGTCAATTGCCAACGCGCCTGCGGCTCGTCCCGGGGCCGGTCGGGTTTCAGCCCGAGGGGCCGCAGGAGAAGTACGTCGTGAAAGCCGATCACGTGCTCGAGCACTCCTCGGGCGTCCCACGCATCGCAGGGTGAGCGACGGTCCCACTTGCCCTCCGCTGCGGCAACGGCCTCACCGAAACGGCGGCACACCGCCAGGTGCAGTTCGCTTACACCGTCAACCACAAGGCATCTGCAGCGTGAGCTCGACCGGACAGCACAGGGCGCCATGCTGATTGGTCACCTGGATCTCGATGTCAACAAGGCAGCGCGGCGGATCCACCGAGATGTCCCGCCGCTTGGTCAGAGCCCGCCCGCGCCCGATCATCGTGTCTCCCGCGTACACCGAGCCGACCAGCCGCATCGAGCGGCGCACCACACGGCTGCTCGGGCCCGCCCAGTCGGTGGCGACCCGGTCGGCGAACCCCGCGAGGTGCATGGTGTTGACGTAAATCGTTGGGTTGCCTTGATTTTGGGCGTAACTCGGGTCGAAGTGTCCCGGGAAATAGTCCCATGTCGCCCCGGCGTTCTCGACCACTCGCTGGTAGCTGACGTGATCGACCACCTCCGGCAAGTCAACGGGGACGTCGATCGTGTTCCAGTCCAGGTCGGTCACGAGGCGCCGTCCGGCGTGAACCGGAACAGGGTGTTTCGGCACGTGGCCACCACGGCGCCGTCCTGACGGGTATAGGTCTCCAGCGTCTCGACGAAATGACCGACCCCCAGCCGGGTCCGCTTCTCCGGTGACACGGACACCAGCTCCTCGACGGCGGTGAGCACGTCTCCCTCGACGATGGGCCGCAGGAACTCAACGTCGTTGGCCGCGTTGATGAACGTGGTGCCGGGCAGCGGCACCCGCAGCACCACCGAGGCCGCGGGCGGCCTGCCCGTCGGCTGCCAGGGCGGCGGGATCAGCCAACCCATCAGGAGGGCCGGCGGGGCGAGCAGCCCGCCCCACGTCTCCCGGGCAAACTCCGCATCCCAATACGATCGGTTCCCGTCGTGGACCATCGCGGCAAAAAGCTGGATGCGTGCGCCGCTGACGGGGGTCGCCGCGGTGCGGGGTTCGCTCTTCGCGCCGACCATGCGCAGCGCGTCTTCGTAGCTACCAAAGGCTAGCTGGTAGCTGAGGTCGTGATCCTCACTCACATGACGAGCGGATGCCGGCTGGGCACCGAATCCCATTCGAGCGCACGGGAAGTGAAGTACCAGGCGCCGCGCTCGTAGATCAGCGTGTCCCGGAACGTTCCGGTGGCCCGCAGGGTGGTGTCGCCGTACATCGCGGCGAACAGCACCGCGACGCAACGCATGCTCGCGTTGATGCCGTCGATGCGGATCTCGTGATCGAGGGTGACCAGGCGCTGCCCGTCGCCGCCGTCGAAAGCTGCGCGCAGATCGGTGAACAAGTCACCATCGCGGGTATAGCTGGCGCCGGCGTGGCGGAACGTGGCGATCCAGCGGTCGCGGTCACCGTCGGAGTAGGCCCTGTTGTGCCGGGCGGTCAGATCCAGGATGGCAGCGCGGGCCGTGGCGGCCTGGAGCATCTGCTGTTCCTGATAGGTCATGGTCATGTGGTGTGCAGCCTCTCTGGACGACGCCCAACAAGGGGTAGTTACGTAACAATAAATTAACTTACCGACGATTACGTAACATTAACGTAACTTACCGGCGAACGATATACCCCGCTTTCTCACGATCCCAGGCGCCCGGACCCAGTCCGCGAGCGCGCAACACGTCTTTACGCACTCGCCCGATGACGTTCTTGGGCAGTTCATCCAGCGCCTCGACGAATCGCGGGACGCAGAAGTACGGCATCCGGGTGGTGCAGAAGTCGAGCAACTCCGGGTAGTCCAGGGTCGCCCCGGGGCGCACCGTCACGATCAACAGGATGTCGTCTTCCCCCAAGTCGCTGGGCACCCCGACCGCCGCGGCTTCGGCCACCGCGGGGTGGCGCATGACGACGGCCTCCACTTCGACCGAGGAAATGTTTTCGCCGCGCCGGCGCAACGAGTCTTTGATGCGGTCCACGTATGTCAGGTTCCGATCGGCGTCGAGTCGGCCCAAATCACCGGTGCGAAACCACTCCGGGTGCGGCTCCACCCGCGAGCCCTCGCTCACGTAGCCCTCGCTCATGACATGCGGGTGCCTGGGACGGCAGGTGATCTCGCCGACCGCGCCGGGCGGTAGCGGGTCGCCGCGCTCATCGACGACGCGCACCTCGAAGTTCGGATTCGGCCGGCCCGAGGTCCCGGGGACGCCTTCGTCGGACACGCCCTTGACGGCGACCGGAAAGGCCTCGGTCATGCCGTACATCGTGACGATGCGGCAGCCATAACGCTTTTCGATCTCGTGGTAGGCATCCGCGTCGATGGGTGCGGCGGAGATGAACCGGAGCGGGAGCTGCGCGTCCCGCGGATCCGGGGGCAGGTTCTGCAGCATCGACACCATGGCGCCGGCACCGGCGAAACCGATGGCCCCGCAGGCGCGGATGTCGTCCCAGACCTCGCCGGGATGAAATGCCTTGGCCAACACGGTCGTTCCACCGACCAGCATCGGTGCCAGCACGCTGGGTGCCGCGCTGAGGTGGAAGAGCGGCATCGCCGTCCACAGCACCTCCCCCGGGCCGAATTCCCACGCGGCGGCGGCGGTAGCGGCGACCGAGAACAAGTAATGCCACGTCGTGGCAACCGCTTTCGACGGCCCGGTGGTGCCAGAGGTGAAGAACAACACCCCCACTTCGGCCGGCCCGACCGGGCTTTCGGTCACCGGAACGTCCGCGTCGAGGTGCAACGTGGCGGTGAGCGAATCGTCCTGCACCACAACGCCGGTCACCGTGTCCAGCTGCCCGACGACCTCGTCGACGCGGGGCCGGCGCTCGGGGTCGGTGAGAATCACCCTGGCCCGCGACAACCGCAGCGTGTGCAGCAGGAAATCGCCCTTGTTCGCGGCGTTCACCGCGGCACTGACCGCGCCGATGCGCGCCGCGCCCAGCCAGAAGTACACCCATTCCGGGCAGGTGGCGGTGAACAGCGCCACGCAATCGCCGGGTCCGACGCCCAAACCGGCCAACACGTGCGCCGCCGCGCGGGACCGCTGGCGCATCTGCTCGAACGTCACGTCCACGCCGGCGATCGACATCATCACCCGGTCGGGGTGCTGTTCCGCCCGCCGATCCAGGACGGCCGGCACGGTGAAGCTGTCGACGCCGAAATCCGACGGTCCCGGCATCAGGCTTTCGCGGCCGCCGGGTCGGGTTCGCCGTCGGCCGTGTAGCCGAAGTCGGACGGCGAGGGCTGCGGGCCCGGGTAGAAGCGGTGCGCCCAGCGGCGAAGGGCGGCATAGTCGTGCGCCTCTTCGGGTGCCAGGTTGGGCTTTTCGAGGTATTTCATGTTCTCCCAAGTGAAGAAGTCCTGCTTGATGACCTCTTGCTGCAGCGCCAGGAACTTGGCGGCGCGGCCGGTGGGTGCGTCGCCGGTGTCGCCGGGCTCGCGGATCGAAGCCTGCGTGTAGAAGTAGTCGGTGTAGTCCTCGTCGACCGGCGTCTGCCCGGTCACCTGCACGGTGGCCACCAGCTCGCTGGGGAACCGAACCAGGCCGAGTCCCAACGAGTAGTTGTCGTAAATGATCTTGGCGTCGACCGGCCCGTTCGGGGTCAGCCAGGTCGAGGCGCGGCCGCCGCCGAAATGGGCGTTGACGGTGGCGTGCAGGTGGTATCCGGAGACCTCGAACGACGAGGTGGTGGCGGGATTGGCGGCCTTGTGCACGTACTGCACGTGGTAGGGATCGGCGGCGTTCTCGATGATCATCTGCGGGTGCACCTTGACCCGGTTGAGCATCTGCGTGTGCGGGTGCAGCGGGTAGTACTCATTGGTTTCGAGCTCGGGCAGCACCGGCGGCTGCCAATATGGCGCGCGCCCATGCCGCTCGTGCCACGCGAGGATGAACCCGTACCACTCCATGCTCGGGTAGGTGCGGATGCGGACGTTGTTCTTGCAGCCGATCTTGCTGTACGGGATCAGGGCGTTGGTGCCGTCGCCGCGCCACCGCCAGCCGTGCCAGGGACAGACGATGTTCTCGCCCTCGACGGTGCCGCCTACGCCGAGGTTGGCGCCGAGGTGCTGGCAGTACGCGTCCATCACGTGCACCTGGCCGGATTCGGTGCGGAAGAGCACCAACTCCTCGCCGAAGTAGTGCGCGCGCTTGACCTCACCGGGAGGCAGGTCCGAGCCGAACGCGACGATGAACCAGCCCGTCGGGAACCGGTAGGTAGACAGCGCGATACCGGCCTGCCCGAATTCACGCTCCGAAGGATCTGCGGCCGACTCTGATGCCGAGTCCGAAATTGTGTCCGTCACGACCCCTCCCAGCGGGTTCGACGATAGGCTCTATTTTTACTATCTTAAGCATTGAACGTCAACGCGGCGCCGGTGAGGTGCCGGCATGGCGCCAGAAGCGGGGTTCAGATGACGGCTGCGGCGGTGGATCTATCCGATCTTGCCTTGTGGCGCAATGGTTTTCCCGACGAGCTGTTCGCCGAATTGCGAGGCTCCCGTCCGCTGTTTCGGCACGAGATGACCCCGGGCGTTACTCAGCTCTTTTCCAAGACGGTCCACCGGGAATTCTGGGTGGCCACCAAGCATCGGCACGCGGTGCGCCTGCATCGTGATACCGATTCCTTCACCGCGGTCGACGGCCCGCTCATCCAGCCGGTCGGGATGTTCTCGTCGTACCCGACGATCATCAACATGGACCCGCCGGATCTGAACAAGCGCCGCAAGCTGATCTCGAACGCGTTCAACCCGCGCGCGATCGCCAAACTCGAGGACGGCATCCGGGCGCGCGCCGCGCGGATGATCGACCGCCTACTCGCCGAGGGCGGCGGCGATTGGATCGAGGACGTCGCCGACGCGCTGCCGATGACGGTCATCGGCGACATCATCGGCATACCGGAAGAAGACCGGCCGCGAATCTTCGATTGCCTGGACAGCATCCTGAAAGCCAATGCGCCCGGGGCCCGGCCGACGTTTCAGGACTACACCGATCTCTACGCCACCATCTTCGGGTACGCGATGGAGCTCACCGCGGAAAAGCGGCGCCGTCCCACCGATGACATCTGGAGCACACTGGCCTCCGCGGTGATCACCGGCGAGGATGGCGAGGAATTCAGCTTGCCCGCCAACGAACTCGAGTTCTTTTTCTTCGTGCTGACATTCGCCGGCAGCGACACCACCAAGAACGCGTTGGCCATCGGGTTGCAGGCGTTCGTCGAGAACCCCGAGCAGATCGAGCGGTACCGCGCGCGGGGGGAGCTGCGGCCGAGCGCCGTCGAGGAGGTGTTGCGTTGGGCGTCACCGGTGGCCTACTGGACGCGCACCGCCAAGGTCGACGTCGAGATGGATGGCCAGCACATCGCGAAGGGCGAGCGGGTGGTGTCCATGCTGCGCTCGGCCAACCGCGACGAGGAGGTGTTCCCCTCACCCTTCACCTTCGACATCGGGCGTCAGCCCAACCCGCACGTGGCGTTCGGAGGCGGCGGACCACACCACTGCCTGGGCGCCATGCTGGCGCGCGCGGAACTCCGCGCGGTCTTCGACGAACTGCTGCTGCGCTGCGACGACGTCGCCCTCGGTCCGGCCAAGGTGGCCCATCCGAATCTGCTCACCAACATGTCGATCTATGACGAGATGGCGATCTCGGTGGGAGCGCGGCGGTGACTCAATAGGGTGCCGGCGCGTCCCCGAACGCGGCGAACACCGCCAACGGGTCCAGGTAGTCGCGCCAGTGCACGATCTTGCGGTCCTTGACCGCGATCACCGAGATGAATCGGTTGACGTACGGAGCGCCCGTGCGCACCACTGTCCCGTGCATCGTGTACTCGAGAATCACCACCGACTTCTCCGGGTCGTAATAGCGGTACACGTCGCTGCTGCCGCTCTGGACGATCGACTCCCCGTAGTCGGCGTACAGCTCGGCCAGCGCCTCGCGGCCGACGATGCGGCGCGGGTGATCCGGGACGGTGATGACGTACTCGACCACCACATCCTTGGCGTGCATGTCGAAGAAGTCGGTCCCGTCGACCAACCCGTTCAGTGCCTCGGCGACGACCTCGAAATAAGGGCGCATCGCGGCGTACTTGGACATGTCCCTCGGCGGCATGCCCGCACTCTACGGTGCGCCGCCGACATGGTGGCGCCCGTCAGTCGATCAGCCGCAGCGCGGCCTTGGGGCACTGGTCCACCGCGGCGCGCACATCGATCTCCAGCCGCGGCGGCACCGGACCGTCCGCGATCTGCACCACGTCCTCGTCGCCCAGCTCGAACACCTCCGGGGCGAGCGATTCGCAAAAGCCGTTGGCCTCACACAGGTTCTCGTCGACCGTAACGCGCATCAGGCGACCTCCTCACCGTTATCTTTTGAGGCCCGCCGGGCGGGTCCCGATCACTTTGTCGCTGGCCAGGTTTGCCAGCTCGTCGTCGGTCAGTCCACACAGATCGCGCAGTACCTCCCCATTGTGCTCGCCTAGCCGCGGCGGCGGGCGTAGTAGCCACTTGTCCTGGCCGGCCAGCTTCGCGAACGGCGGGCACGGATACAGGCCCGGCCCGGTACTCGGATGGTTCAGAGCCTCCAGGAATCCCCGGTCGCGCAGTTGGGGGTTCTCGGTCACCAACGACGGCGACACGACGGGCGCGGCGGGAACGCCCGCGCCGGCCAACCGCTCCACCGTCGGTTCCAGCGGTTGCGCGGCGAACCAACCCCGCAGCCGGCGATCGATGTCGTCGGCCCGCTCCCGCCGCCCCGCCACCGTCGCCAGGCCTTCGTCGCACCAGGCGGGACGATCCATCACGTCGACCAGGGCTTGCCACTGCCGGTCGTCGCGCACCGTGACGGCTATCCAGTCGTCGTCACCGGCGCACCGGTAGATGTTTTGGGTCGCCTCCCCGTGACCACGATTGCCGCGCCGACCCAGCGTCACCCCGAACACCTCGGCTTCGATCGCCTGTATCGAGGTGGCGTTGAGCACCGTCTCCAACATCGGCAGCTCGAGCAGCTGGCCGGTGCCGGTGCGTTCAGCGAAGTTCAGCGCGGCCAGCACGGCGAACGCGGCGTGCACGCCGGCCAGCGGATCGCAGGCTCCGCGCGGCGTCACCGGCGGGGCCTCCGGCAACCCGGTCACCCAGGCCAGGCCGGCGATCTGCTCCATGGTCGGGGCGAATCCGACGCGTTCACGCCACGGACCGTCCAAGCCGAACGCCGGCATCCGGGCGACGACGAGTTTCGGGTTGACCTTCAGCAGCACCTCCGCGGTGAGGCCGAACTGGTCCATCACCCGCGGCGAGAAGTTCTCGATCACCACGTCGGCGCCGGTTAGCAAATCCAGAAACAGCTCGCGTCCGCGATCCGAGCCCAAATCCAGTGTGACGGAACGTTTGTTGGTGTTCATCGCGTGAAACACCCAGCCGTACTCCCACCAGTCGTCCACGTCGGTGCGCATCCCGCCGGAGTAGCGAATGCCGTCGGGCCGCTGGATGGACTCCACCTTGACGACGTCGGCGCCGAACGCGGCCAGCAGGTGGGTCGCGGCCGGCCCAGCCCAGAACGCCGTCAGGTCGATGATGCGCAGGCCCTCCAGCGGCAGACCCGGCGAAGTGGGCATCTGATCGGATTCGCTTCTCTCCCAGGCCGGTTCGTCGTTGGCCTCACCCGGCGACGGGGTGGCGCCCGGCGGCGGGGGCGCGCACGCCGCCATCAGCCACGGCGGGCGCGGCTGGTGAAAGCCGGCCGGGTTGGGCATAAACACCCCGCGCTCCCGCACGTACTCCATGTCGCGGATGGTGGAGCCGTTGCCCAACGCCGCGATCGGCAACCGGAACAGCTGACCGAATTCGACGATCTCCGCCACGGTCCGTTCGGCCAGCCACGGTCCGATGTGTTCGCGGATCAGGTCGCGGTAGGACCACCGGCCGATCTGAAACCGCAGCTGTTCGATCTCCTCCAGCTGCGGGCACTCGACCATCGCGCAGAAGTCCAGCCATTGCTGCCCGGTGACCATGGTGATGCCGACGTAGCCGTCCTTGGCCGGTTCGATCGAGGGCACCTCCAACGTGCGGCGCACGGGCGGAACGCGCAGCAGCTGCGAATGCAACCATTCGCTGCTCTGCATCGCGGTCATTGCCTCGAGCATCGACAGGTCGAGATGCTCGCCGGGGCCGCCACGCTCGACTCGGCGACGCAGGGCCAGCGCACCGAACGCGGCGTAGACGCCGCCCATGTACTCCCCCAGGTCGCCGCCGATCGCGATCGGAGGCCCGTCGGGGTCGCCGCGAAAGCCGGGCGAACCGGCCCACGCCTGCAACGTGAATTCGCTCGCGGCGCGTTCGGCGTAGGGTCCGGTCCAACCGAAGTCGGAGATCGTGACGACGATCGCCCGCGGCGAATGGGCCAGCAGCCGCTGCGGGTCGACTCCCAGCGCCGCGGCCCGAGACCGGCCCGCGGTGACCACCACGACGTCGGCTCCGGCCAGCTCGGCGCGATAGCGTTCGGAGTCCGCGGCGACGGTCAGGCTGCGCTTGCCGGCATTGAGGTAGCTGAAGAACGGGGACGGCTCGCCGCCCGGCACGGGCGAACAGCTGGCAGAGTACCGCCGCAGCCAATCCCCTTGCGGCGGTTCGATTTTGCGCACCTGCGCCCCGGCGTCGACGAGCAGCTTGCCGCAGTAGTCGCCGGCTATCCGGTCACTGATCTCGACGACACGCAATCCGTCGAGCGGGGTCGGCCGGCTGTCGGCCTCGCGCCTCACGCGGCTATTTATACCATTACTGCTAAAATAGCTAAGCCAGTCGAGCACCCCGCGAGGATTGGATGACCGCCCTGGGAATTGGCCAAGACGCCCGTCGCCGACTGTCGGCGCCGCGGATCGCCGAAATCGTAGCCGACGAGTTGCGCCGTCAGATCATCGACGGTGAGCTCGCCGACGGCGATCTGCTGCCGCGCCAGGAGGTGCTCGTCGAGCAGTTCAACGTCAGCCTGGTCTCGCTGCGCGAGGCGCTGCGGATCCTGGAGACCGAGGGCCTGGTGTCGGTCCGGCGGGGCAACCGCGGCGGCGCCGTGGTGCACGCGCCCGCGAAGACCAGCGCGGCCTACATGCTCGGCCTGTTGCTGCAAAGCGAGTCCGTGCAGGTGGCCGACCTGGGCTTCGCGCTGCGGGAACTCGAACCCGCCTGCGCCGCGCTGGCCGCCCAGCGCCCCGACCGCGCGGACACGCTGGTGCCGGAGCTCAAGCGGGTCAACGACTCGATGGCGGAAAATCTCGACGACGGGCGGCTCTTCACCGAAATCGGCCGTGAATTCCACGATCTCGTCGTCCGCGGCTGCGGGAATCACACCATCATCGCGGTGGTCGGCAGCCTGGAGACGCTGTGGACCAGCCACGAGCAGCAGTGGGCCGACGAAAGCTCGGCGCGCGGCACCTACCCCTCGCTGACGCAGCGCCGCGCCGTGCTTGCCACCCACATCAAGCTGACCGACACCATCGCGGAGGGCGACGTCGACCGCGCCCGCCGCATCGCGGGCCGCCATCTCGCCGACGCGCAGACCTACGTGCTGTCGGGTCGGCCCGATCAACGCATCCATGCGCTGTCGCCGCAGGCTCTTTCACGTTCGGGGTCGCGCCCGCGGGACGTCCGGCGCCCCTGACGTCGATGCGAACCGCACTAGTCACCGGTGGCAGCGGCGGGATCGGGAAGGGATGCGCCCGCAAGCTCAGCGAGCTCGGTTACGACGTGGTGCTTTCGGCGCGGCGTGAGGCCCCGCTCCGCGCGGCCGCCGAGGAACTCGGTGCCCGCCACATCGTCGCCGACGCGTCCGATCCCGACGGGTTCGCCTCTGCCATAAGCAGTTTGGAGCGGATCGACCTCGTCGTGCACGCGGCCGGCACCCTCGGCGGAACATACGCGCGCAAGCAGACATTCGACCAGTGGCGGGCCATCATCTCGGCCAACTTGGATTCCTGCTTCGTGGTGACGGCCGCCGCGCTGCCCCGGATGCGCGCGGGCTCACGGTTCGTGTTCATCTCGTCCTCCGCGGCGCACGAGCCGATGATGGCCCGCACCGCCTACTCCGCGTCGAAAGCCGGCATGAACGCGTTCGCCCGCGCCCTGGCGCTCGAGGTGGACCGTGACGGGATCGCCGTGCACATCGTGACGCCCGGCCCGGTGGAAACCGAGATGCTGCAGGACGTTCCCTTCGAGATGTACGCGATCCAGGTGTCCGACGTCGCCGAGGCGGTCGCCTGGCTGGACACCGTCGACCCGTCGGTCGACCTGCCGGAGATCCGGCTGTCGGCCGTGCAGCGCGGTCCGTACGCGCGGCCGCCGGTCGTGCCTACGGAAGCCCGCCGCCGGCGCCAGCGAACCCCTTGATCACCGACTCGCCGAACTCGCGCAGGGATTCCGGCGCGGCGAAATCGGCGAACCACACGTAGAACCGCTCGACGCCCCGGGCGGCCAGACCGCCGAAGTGCGCGATCAGCTCGTCGGCATCACCACAGACCAGTCCCGAGCCCAGATTGCCAAATCGCCGGGTGCTCACCTCGCGCACCTTGTCCGGATCGCTGCCTGTCCGGACAAATCCCACCATCTGCTGCATCGACACGCGCGCCGTGCCCGCGGCGGGGGCCAGGTCGGGCAATTTGTCGAGATGGTTGGCCGGCAGATTCCACCAATCCGCGTATTTACGAACGAGTTCCATCATCCGGGGGCCGGTGCCGCCCAGCAGCAGCGGTATCGGATGGGACCTGCGCGGGACCTGCGCGGCCTCCCCCGGCGCGTCGCCCCAGTACTGCCGGATCAGCTCGATGTGGCGCCCGAGCTGTGCGACCCTGGCCCTCGGATCCTGCTCACCCACATCGAATCTGGTGAATTCGGCGGGCCAGGAGCCCGCGCCGAGGCCGAGGTCGAATCTGCCGTTCGACGCGTCTGAGAGGGTGACGGCTTGTTTGGCGAGCACGGCCGGATGCCGGAACGCGTCGCAGAGCACCAGGTGGCCGATCCGCAGCCGCTCCGTCTTGGCGGCCACCCAGGTGGCGATGCCCATTGCCTCCCAAATGGTTTCGTCGGGCAGCCCGGGCGCCTCGAGGTGATCGATGAACGCCACCCCGTCGAAACCGCCGGCCTCGGCATGAAGCGTCCGCTCCGTGATGTCGGCGGCCGACAACCGTACTTGGGGCAGGAACAGATACCACTCGACCATGCGCCCACCTCTGCTCGCGCCGATTGCAACAGCGGCGCTAGTTTACTATTTTTATTATGTTAGGGGTCTTATGGATGTCGGACTGACTTCGGAGCAGCTGTCGCTGCGCGACACCGTGCGCGGCATCCTGCGCACCGAGTGTCCGCCGGATGCCGCCCGCCAGGCGATGGTAGATCCCGAGCGCTGGCGTGCCCCGTGGAAGACGGTGGTCGACCTCGGCTGGACGGAGCTCGCGGCCCCCGAGGCAATCGACTACGGGCCCGTCGAACTGGCCGTCGTCCTCGAGGAATGCGGCGCCGCGATCGCGCCGATCCCGTTGCTCAGCAGCGTCGGCCTGGCCGCGGGCGCGTTGCGGGCCAGCGGCCTCGACTCGGTGCTCGCCGACATCGCCGGCGGCGCCGTCGCGACCCTGGCGGTCCACTCGAAAGGGTCTCGGCTGCCCGGCGCACCGATGACGTTGCGCGGGGGACGGCTGCGCGGGCGGGCGGTCGCGGTCCCCAACCTGGCACGCGCCGAGCTGCTCGTCACGCTGGCCCACGCGGACAACGAGGTCATGGCGGTCGTCGCGCGCTGCGGTGACGGGGTGACCGTGCTGGCGGGCGAATCGACCGACCCCGCGCAACCGGTGGCCGACGTCGAGGTCGACACCCAGCCGTTGGCCGCCGCGCCGGTGGACCTCGAATCCGCGCTGACCATGCCGCTGGTGGCCGCGGCCGCCGATCTGGTCGGCGTGGCCGGCGCCGCCCTGCACCGCGCGGTCGAGCACGCGAAGACGCGGCGGCAGTTCGGCAGGCCGATCGGTGCGTTCCAAGGCATCAAACACGCGCTGGCCGACAACCACGTCGGCCTGGAGCGGGCGCGCAGCCTGACCTACGCCGCCGCGGTCCGGCTCGCCGATCCCGACCCGGGTGACGCCTGGACCGCCGCCGCGCTGGCCAAGGCGGCAGCCGGCGAAGCGGCGGTCAATTGCGCGCGGACCGCGGTGCAGGTACACGGCGCCCTCGGGCAGACCTGGGAGCACGACATCCACCTTTACGTCCGGCACGCCTGGCAGGGCGCGGCGATGCTGGGCGATAGCCGCGCGCTCTACCACGAGGTGGGCCGCCGGTTCGCGGGAGGCAGCGGATGACCGCCGTGGAATCCATAGTCGACGAATTCAGCGCGTGGCTCACGGAATTCCTGCCGAAGGACTACTACGAGAAGTACCGCGAATACCGCTGGGACCTGCCGCTGCGGCGTGACTACCAGCGTGCCGCCTTCGAGGCCGGCTGGATACAACCGACCTGGCCTCGCGAGCACGGTGGCCGGTCGTTGGGCCTGCGCGACGCGATGGAGGTCCGGATCGAGGCCGCGCTGCGGTCCGCGCCCAAGCTGCCCAACGTTCAGGGACCCGGCGTCGCCGCGCCAGGTATCCGCCAGTTCGGCACGCGCGCCCAGATCGAGCGGCTCCTGGTTCCCCTGCTGCGAGGCGACGAGTGGTGGGCACTGGGCATGTCCGAGCCGGAAGCGGGGTCCGATTTCGCCGGGCTGCGCACGCGGGCCGAGCGTGACGGGGACATCTTCCGGGTCAACGGTCACAAGATTTGGACGACCCACGCACACCTGTCGCGCTGGTGCACCCTGTACGTGCGCACCGACCCCGAGGCGCCGAAGCATCGCGGCATCTCGTGTCTGATCCTCGACCTGCAATCGCCCGGGGTGCGGATCGAGCCGATCCGCATGGCCTCGATCTCCGACGAGACGTTCTGCGAGGTCTTCCTCGACGACGTCGAGGTTCCGGCGGAAAACCTCCTCGGGCCGCTCAACGGCGGCTGGAATGTTGCGTTGTCGTCGCTGCACCACGAGCGCCAGATGATCTGGATCATGAACTGGGTCGAGATCAAGCGCGGACTCGATGCAGTGCGCGGGGCGCGTCCGACCGACGACATCTGCGCCGAGCTCGGCTCGCTGCTGGCCGATGCCGAGGCGCTGCGCGCCACCGGATACCGGGCCCTGGGCAACGAACTGGCAGGCCGGCCAAGCCCCGAGGCCGACATCATGAAGCTGCTCGGATCGGTTACTTTGCAAAGCGTTTGGGAACTGGCCGCCGTCGCCAAGGGACAGGATTGGGTCAGCGATCCGGATCTGCTGTTCGAACGCCAGGACGCGCTGGCCGCCACCATCTACGGCGGAACGTCGGAAGTGCAGCGCAACATCATCGCCGAGCGGTTGCTCGGACTGCCGAAGGGATGACTCGGATGGATTACGACCTCGGCGAGGACGCCGGACAACTCCGAAATCATCTGCGGGAGTTGATCGCCAACCACATCCCCGCCGACTTCCTCGGCGCCTGCACCGAAAACCCGCAAGATCTCGCCACCACCGAGACGTTCTGCAAGCTGTTGGCAACCGAGGGGCTGCTGGCGCTGGCGTGGCCGAAAGAGCATGGCGGCGGCGGGGGTTCGGTCTGGCAGCAGACCGTGCTGCGCGAGGAGATGTGGGCCCAGCACGAGCCCCGCGGCCCGCAGTACATGGGCATCAACTGGGTCGGCCCGGCGCTGATGCGTTACGGCACGGACGAACAAAAGGCCAAGCACCTGTCGGCCATCGCGTCCGGCGATGTGATCTGGTGCCAAGGCTTTTCCGAGCCCGAGGCCGGAACCGACCTCGTCTCGCTGCGCACCCGCGCGGTGCCCGACGGGGACGGGTGGCGCATCACCGGCCAGAAGGTGTGGACCTCGTACGCCCAGATGGCATCCTGGTGCGTGCTAGCGGCCTGCACCGACCCCGACGCGCCAAAAGCCAAGCGGCTCACCCTGTTCCTGATACCCATGGACCGGCCCGGGTTCACCGTCCGGCCGATCCCATCGATGCTGGGACCGCATCACCTCAACGAGATGTTCCTCGACGACGTGCAGGCGTTCCCCGGTGACGTCCTCGGCGAGGTCGGCAACGGCTGGCGGGTGATGCGAGAGGCGCTCGCGTTCGAGCGGGTCGGCATCGCTCGCTACGCGCGGTGCGAATCCCTGCTCGACCGCCTGCAAAAGCAACTCGGCGACGACTGGGACGCGCTGCCCGAATCGATTCGCGCCCGCTGGGCCCGGGCGCTGGTCGACCTGCGGGTGGCCAGGCTGCTGGCGTATCGGGCCATCTCGCTGCAAGACGACCCGTCGGCGGGTGCGGCGGCCAGCGCCGCCCGCATCGCCACCACCACGTGCGATCAGCTGGTCGCCGAGCTGCTGTTCGACGTGCTGGGCCCGTCCGCGCTGGACAGCGGCTCGTCGGCGCCCCTGCACGGGGCCATCGAAGACCATTGGCGCTACGCACAGGCCGCCACCGTGGCATCGGGCACGATCGAGGTGCAGCGCATGCTGGTGGCACGCGACGTTCTGGGAGGCCATCGGTGAAAACCGAACTGCCACAAGATATCAGCGACTTTGCCGCCGTCGCGGCCAAGCGGCTCGCCCGGCTGGGCGGCCCGCCGGCGGCGCTGCGCGCCGAGGCCGACGACAGCGTGCGCGACGCGGCACGCAGCGCCCTGAACGACGTCGGCGCGTTCGAACTCGACGTGCGGTCCGAGGCCGATGACTTGCTTGCCGCCGCGGTGCTCTGCCAGGCCGCCGGCGCGAACGCGCTGCCCTACCCCGTCGTGGAGGAACTACTGGCGATCGACGGCGCCCGACTGGCCCTGGTCAATCCCGAAGCGCCCCGCATCGACCACGGCGACCTGCCCGGCGACTGGATCGCCGCCGACCTGGACGGCGCGCGGTACCACCCGCAGCCGGGGCTACGGACGAACGCCAAGCTGGGGCCTTTTCTGGTGCCCGCCACGCTAAGCGCACCCGACGGAACCGTCCCGGCCGGCGACGTTAACCTTCATCTCGTGCTGGGATCATGGCGGATTCTGGGAGCTCTGCAGCAATCGCTGCACATCGTCACCGAGCACGTGCGCGCGCGGGTCCAGTTCGGCCAGCCGCTGGCCGACTTCCAGGCCGTCAGGTTCGCGGTCGCCGACGCCGCCGTCGGGGTGCGCGGCCTGCACGAACTCGCGAAGTACACCATCTGCCGGCCGGAATCCCTTCCGGTACAGGTTCATTCGGCCGACGCGCTGGTCCTGCGGTACAAGGCCGCGGACACCGCACGGCAGGTGCTGCGGACCTCGCACCAACTGCTCGGCGCCCTGGGCTTCTGCGACGAGTCCGACGTCAGCGTGCTCGACCGGCACACCCAACCGCTGATCCGGTTGCCGCTGAGCGCCGAGGCGCTCGCGCTGCGCCTGATACCCGACGTCCGGGACGGCCACCTGGAGACGCTGTTCAGCGGGCGGGTACCGGCGTGACGACCGAACGGATCGCGTCCGAGGCGGGCCCCAATCCGCTGGAGGAAGGGATCCCGTTCGGCGCCAAGCTCCAGCAGCTCGCCGAGGAAAGCCCCGACGACAAGGCGGTGACGGTCGTCGCGCTCGACGGCACCGCGAGCACGTTGACCTTCGGTGAACTCGACGCCCGCGCCAACCAGTGGGGTCGCGCGCTGGCGGCCGACGGCGCGGGGGTCGGGTCCCTTGTGGCACTGGCGATCCCGAATTCACAGCACCTGATGCTCGCCGCGCTCGGGTGCTGGAAGATCGGCGCGGTTCCCGTGCCCATGCACTGGGACCTGCCGGAGTGGGAGCGGGACCGGGTGCGCGAGGTCATCGACCCCGCGGTGGTCGTCGACGAAAAAACCCGGTGGGAGCTGGACGCCCGGGCGGCCGCCGAGTCCGAAACCCCGCTGCCCTCGGTCGTTTCCCCTCACGCCAACGGCATCTGCAGCAGCGGCTCGACCGGTGTGCCGAAGGTGATCCTCAGCCTGGCGCCCTCGCTGTGGACGCCGCAGCACGGTGAGCCGTTCCTATCCAACTGGATGCCCGTCGCCCAGCCGCAGACGATCATGGTTCCCGCCCCGATGTATCACACCAACGGCTTCGCCACGTTCTTTTTCCTGTTGGCCGGTGACCACCTCGTGGTGCTCGAAAAGTTCGACGCGGCACTCGTTTTGGATGTGATCGAACGCTTCCGGATCACCAACTTCACAGCCACACCCACGATGCTGGCGCGCATCGCGGCGCGGCCGGACGTCCGGCAGCGCGACCTGTCCAGCGTCGTCTTCGTTTTGCAGGGCGCCGCGGTGATGCCGCCGTCGCTTATGCACACCTGGTTCGAGCTGTTGAGCCCGGAGCAGATCGTGTCGGCGTACGGCATGACCGAAAACCTGGGACTCACCGCGTTGCGTGGCGACGAGTGGCTCGCCCATCCGGGCAGTGTCGGCCGCGGCTTTCGGGACACCGAGATCCGGATACTCGACGCCGGAAGGATACCGCTGGGCCCCGGTGAACACGGCGAGATCTATCTGCGGTCACCGATGGCCGCGGGCTCGCGATACCTGGGCGGGGCGGCGCCCCTGCCGTCGACCGACGACGGCTTCCGCTCCGCCGGCGACATCGGCTATCTCGACGAGGACGGCTACCTCTACATCGTCGATCGCCGGGTGGACATGATCATCACGGGCGGCGCCAATGTCTTTCCGGCGGAGGTGGAGTCGGCCCTCGCGGGCCACCCGGGCATCGCCGACGTCGTCGTCATCGGGCTTTCCGACCCGCAGTGGGGGCGCCGCGTGCATGCGGTGGTTCAGCCGGCCGACGGGGTGCGCCTCACCGAGGAAGAGGTGATCGAGTACGCGAAAAACCGGCTCGCCCACTACAAGGCGCCTAAGACCGTCGAGTTCGTCGATGCGATCCCCCGCACCGCGGCCACGAAAGTCAATCGCTCGGCGATGATCGAGTCCCGCGGCGGCTAGGGCTGCTAACCGGGGCTGTCGACGGGGCACATGTACTTGTCCGGAAACCGCGCACACCCCGGCGGCGGCGGCTGATCGGGGCGATTACCGGCGACACCGTTCGGCACGACATGCAACCACCCGCGGTCCTGACACAGGAACGAGTCCCCACCCCAACCACCGGGCCGGACGGTGCCGTTGACGCACGGGTCCGCGTGCGCCACCGCCGGAACGCTGACAAACACCGAGACGATCACGGAGCACACCGCGACGAAGACCGCCCTCATAACCGTTTGATGCTAGTCGCACCGCCGCGACCTGCCCAGTAAGCCAACCGCCGCTCTCACGGGGCTCAGAGCCGGCTCACAACCCGCTCAGAGCTGCGCCTGCGACATTGTGAACGTCGTTCATCGGGGGCGAGATGGGGTCGTGGCTATGAGGAACCGTGCCCTGCCCGCGGTGATCGCCGTACTGGTCGCCGCCGGGTCGCTGGCGGCGGCGCCGGCGGTCAAAGCCGACATCGACTTTTACTGCCGACCCGGATGCTGGGGCGCGGCCGCGGGGTCGCTCTCGACCGGAGAGGAATCCATCCGGCTCAACTACCGGACTCGGCATGAGGCGGAGGACGCCGCCGTGTTGTGGTGTGACGTCAAGGGAAAGACGAACGACTGCGAGGTCCTCGCGTCGGGATTGGGTTGCTTCTCGATCGCGGAGAGCAGCGACGGGAAGGTGTTGGCGGGGCGAGAGGCGCTCACCCAGGACGCGGCCGATGCGGCAGCGCTGGACGGGGCCGGACCGGGGTCGACGGTCGACCTGCGCGACTGCAACGGCTGACCTTTCCTGCATATCCCGCAATGCGCGGTAACCTCATTCTCATGGCTGAACCGACCGAGGAAGCCGAAGTGACGCGCGGTGACCGCTTTATCAAGACGGCCGTCGCGATCCTGGGCGAAACGGGGCGCACCGACTTCACCGTGCAGGAGGTCGTCGCGCGCTCCAAGACCTCGCTTCGCGCCTTCTACCAGCACTTCAGCAGCAAGGACGAACTGCTCCTGGCGCTGTTCGACCGGACCATCGCGCAATCGGTGCAGGCCTGGCGCGCCGAGACCAACGGACTGGACAGCACCGCCGCGCTGAAGCTGGTGATCGACCGCGTCAGCCAACAACCCGAGTCGAGCACCCAGGACAGCCTCAACCGGGCGTTGAGCCTGTACAACCAGCATCTGGCCGAAACCCGCCCCCGCGAGTACACCCGGGTGCTGTCCCCGTTGCATCAGTTGATCCGCGACATCGTCGGGCAGGGAATCACGGAAGGGGTCTTCAACCCGGGACTCGATATCGGGGCCGCGGCCGCGATCGTCATGCAGACCATCATGGGCGCCCAACGGTTGCACTGGCTGGGCACCGAATTGATCGGCAAACCGATCGACGCCGGGCAGCTCTACGACTACTGCAGCCGCGCGCTGGGCATCCGGGAGACCGACGAGGAATCGGCCACGCCCACCCTGGGTGAGCTGTTCGCGCAAATCGGAATGCGGCCGGGCATCCACAACGGCGAGTTCGCGATGACGATGCCGGTCAGCCCCAATGTCGTCAACACGTCCGGCGCCCTTCAGGGCGGCTTGATCGCCACGCTGGTGGACGTGGCGGGCGGGCAGTTCGGGCTGGACTATCTGCAGCAGGGCACCACCATGACCACCGCCGACCTCTTCATCCGCTACCTGCGCCCCATTCGGCAGGGCGCCGCGCGCGCGGTCCCCAGGATGCTGCGGTCCGGTCGGCGCGCGATGGTCATGCAGGTCGACATCTACGGCGACGGCGACGAGCTCGCCGCGACCGCGACCGTGAATTTCGCAATCATCAACGGGGCGACGCCGACCGGCCTGCAGGCCGACATTTAGCTCCCGGTACTCCTTGTCGCGCAGAAGTGGTAACGTCATTACCAGATACTGAGAACCACAGACTTCCGCAAGGAGATCGCCATGCCGTCTCGCGAACTTTCCTTCCCCGTGTTCGACGCCGACAACCACATGTACGAGCCGCAGGAGGCGCTGACCAAGTTCCTCCCGGACAACCGCAAAAACGTCATCGACTACGTGCAGGTGCGTGGCCGCACGAAGATCGTGGTGCGCGGCCACATCAGCGAATACATCCCCAACCCCACGTTTGAGAAGGTCGCCAAGCCCGGTGCCCAGGAGGACTACTTCCGCAACGGCGCGCAGGGCAAGAGCTATCGCGAAATTCTCGGCGAGCCGATGAAGGCCATCCCCGCGTTCCGGGAGCCGGGCGCGCGGCTGGAGGTCATGGACGAGCTCGGCATCGACTATGCCCTGATGTTCCCGACCCTGGCCAGCCTGGTCGAGGAGCGCATGAAGGACGACCCGGAGATGACCCACGACGTCATCCACGCGCTCAACCAGTGGATGTACGAACAGTGGTCCTTCAACTACGAAGACCGCATCTTCGCCACCCCGGTGATCACCCTGCCGATCGTCGAGCGCGCGCTAGAAGAACTCGAGTGGGTCCTCGAACGCGGCGCCCGCACCGTGCTGGTGCGCCCCGCACCGGTGCCCGGCTACAAGGGCAGCCGGTCGTTCGGCCTCGAGGAGTTCGACCCGTTCTGGCAGGCCTGCGTCAAAGCCGGGATCCCCGTGTCGATGCACGCCTCGGACAGCGGTTACTCCGAGTTCGCCAACGTGTGGGAGCCGGGCGACGAATTCCTGCCGTTCAAGCCGACCCCCTTCCGCAGCCTGGTGATGGGCCACCGGCCGATCATCGACGCGATGGGTGCGCTGGTGTGCCATGGCGCGCTGTCGCGCAACCCCGAGTTGCGGATCCTTTCCATCGAAAACGGCGCGGATTGGGTGCCGGACCTCTTCAAGGGCCTCAAGGGCGTCTACAAGAAGATGCCGCAGTCGTTCAGCGAGAACCCGATCGAGGCGTTTAAGCGCTGCGTGTATATCACCCCGTTCTGGGAGGACCGCTTCACCGAGATCGTCAAGATGGTGGGAACCGACCGGGTGCTGTTCGGATCGGACTGGCCGCACCCCGAGGGCCTGAAGGACCCCATCTCCTTCGTCGACGAGCTGACCGACTTCGACCAGGAAGACGTCGCCAAGATCATGGGCGGCAACCTGATGAAGCTGATGAAGGTCTCCTCGCCTGCGAAAAAGCCGGTCTCAGCCTGAGCGGTCGGCGTCGTCGATGATGGAGACGACGCCCCTGGTCTCGAACACCGCGAGGCGAACGCCCGCGGGTGTTTGGTGGCCGTGCTGGCGCAGGATCGCGTCCAGGTCCGAGTGCGTGAGCCGGCAGCGTTTCAGGTTCGCCTCATCGAGTTCGCCGTCGCGGATCAGCACCCGCACCGGCGGGTCTACCAGACGGCGCACCCACGGGACGAACCGCAGCCGCGCGACCAGGTCGTGGGCGGCGATCAAAACGATGAGGGCGGCCGCCCCGGTTAACCACGAAGTGTCGGCGGCCGTCGCGGTTCGCCCGACAATGGCGCCCACCGCGACGGCGGTCACCCAGTCGAACGGCGTGAACTCGGCGATGGTGCGCCGCAACATGAGCCGGAAAGCCGTTGCGGCGGTGATGAATAACGCGAGCGCCTTGAGCGCGGCAAAGGCCGCCGGGCGCCAGCCGTCGACGAACTGCAGCAGCAGATCCCTCACGTCGACGCGATTCGGGTTAGGCGGGGACCGCTCATGTGACCTGAGGTACCCCTCGACATCCGGCGTAACCACGGGACGTGCCGGGATAGCTGTTAGCAAACTGATGCAATGGGCACCTAACAGGCGTTGCTAATCTGAATATCTACGTGTGCAAACGCCATGCATTCGACCCGGTTGCGTGACTGCATAGCGAGGTTCCGCGGGAAGGGACGGCCAGATGGTCGCCGAAACGGATTGGGACAACACCGTTGGTGTGCCCGACGACGTTCGGCGTGTCTTCGAGAACGTTCCCGCCATGCTGGTCGGCCTGAAAGGGCCCGACCACCGGTTTATCGCGGTCAACTCGGCCTACCGGGCATTCAACCCGACCGGCAACCCGGTGGGAAAGCTTGCGCGCGAGGTCTTCCCCGAGCTGGAGAGCCAGCAGATCTACCAGATGTTCGACCGGGTCTACGCGACGGGCGAACCGCAAACCGGAACGGAATGGCGGCTGCAGGCCGACTATGACGGCTCGGGAATCGAGGAACGGTATTTCGACTTCATCGTCACGCCTCGTCGTGGGGACGACGGATCGATCGAGGGTGTGCAAATCATCTTCGACGATGTCACCGTCCGGGTGCGGGCGCGGGAGGCCGCCGAGGAGCGGATGGAGGAGCTGTCCGAGCGCTACCGGCACGTCCGCGATTCGGCAACCATCATGCAGCAGGCGTTGCTGGCCCCGTCGGTGCCTATCGTTCCCGGCGCCGATGTCGCTGCGGAGTACCTCGTCGCCGCGGAGGACACCGCGGCCGGTGGCGACTGGTTTGACGCGATGGCCCTGGGTGATCGGCTGGTGCTGGTCGTTGGCGACGTCGTCGGGCACGGCGTCGAGGCTGCGGCGGTGATGTCGCAACTGCGCACCGCGCTGAGGATGCAGATTGCCTTGGGTCACAACATCGTCGAAGCGCTCGAAGCAGTCGACCGCTTTCATGAACAGGTCCCCGGGTCGAAGTCGGCGACCTTGTGCGTCGGTTCGCTGGACTTGGCGACGGGCGAATTCCAATACTGCACAGCGGGACACCCACCACCGCTGCTTGTCAGCGCCGGCGCGGGCTCGCGCTATGCGGAGCCGACGGGTGCGGGTCCCCTAGGCAGCGGCACCGGATTCCCGGTACGCACCGAAGTGCTCGAGATGGGCGGCTCGGTCCTGCTGTATTCCGACGGTCTGATCGAACGTCCCGGCCGACCGCTGGGCGCGAGCACCGCGGAGTTCGCCGAGCTGGCCGCCAACATCGCCGCCGGCAGCCGCGGCTTCGTCATCGGTGCACCGGGCCGGCCAATCGACCGGATTTGTTCGGAGACACTGGAATTGCTGCTGCGGTCGACGGGCTACAAGGACGACGTCACATTGCTTGCGGCGCAACGGCGCACACCGCCCGAACCGCTGCGGATCACGCTGGACGCGACCATTCATGCCGCACGCGCGGTCCGCGCCGAGCTTCGTGAGTGGCTGTCGGAAATCGGCGCCGACCTCGACGACATCTGTGACGTCGTCCACGCGGTTTCGGAGTTTGTCGAGAACGCGATCGAGCACGGGTACGCGACAACGGTTTCCGACCGGCTTTCGAAATGGATCGTGGTCGAGGCCGCGCTGGCCGGCGATGGCAACCTGCACGCCTCGGTGGTCGACCAGGGGCGGTGGAAGGACTACCGCGAGGGCGAGGGAGGCCGCGGGCGCGGACTGGCCATGGCCGAAGCGTTGGTGGACAAGGCTCAGGTCACCCATGATGACGGCGGGACGACGGCCAGCCTGACGCACCGCCTGTCGCGGCCGGCGAACTTCATCACCGATACGACCGTCAGCCGCTCAACCCGCCCACGATCCGTCAACTCCGAATTCGTCTCCTTGGTCGGCGAGGCCGGCCGCATCGTGGTCAGCGGGGATGTCGACGCGGCTACCGCAGCTACCCTGGACCGACAGATCGCGGTCGAAAGCCGTTCCGGCGTAGCGTCGTTGACGGTCGACCTCAGCGGGGTAACCCATCTCGGGTCCGCGGGCGTGAGCGCCCTGGCGGCCGCCCGCGACCGGGCGCGCACCCAGGGCGGTGCCCTCACGCTGGTCGCGGCCCCCGGGACCCCGGCACATCATGTCTTGTCGCTGGTCCAAATGCCCGTGGACAACAGCGATCGCTAAGCGCTCTCGCCGACGGACAGCGCCGGCAGGTCAGCGGCCCTGACCGTGCCGAACCTGATTGAAGGGCACCCCACGGTCGGCGGCGTATTCCCGGGGGAAGCCCAGCACCCGTTCGCCGATCACGTTGCGGGCCATCTCGGTGGTGCCGCCGCCGATGGCGACGTTCTGCCGGGACAGGTACCGCAGCCCGGCCTCGAGGCCTTCGCCGACTTCGCCCACCACACCGGCGCTTCCGGTGATCGCCATCGCGGCGTCCAAGTCCATGGTCACCGTCTCGGAGTGAAAGAGCCTGATCAGGGTGCCCGCGGTGGGGGGCAGCACGCCATCCCGGACATTGCGGTAGACGTGATCGATCAGCTGCTCGCCGACCGCGCGCTGCACGAGCACCCGGCCGGCGATCTCCTGGATGCGTTCGTTGTCGGCCTGGCCCATCTTCTCGGCGAGCGCCACGTAGTCGACCGGCGTTGTGTGTCCGCCTTCGTGGCCGGCGCCACTGGCGAACTCCGAACCCTGCCCCACCGCGCGGCGTTCGTGGTACAGCTGGCGCGAGGCGACCGCCCAGCCGCCGTTGACCTCGCCGACGACGGCGTCATCGCCGACGTCCACACCGTCCAGGAACTCCTCGCAAAACTCGGTGGACCCGCTCAGCATGGTGATGCGCCGCAACGTGATTCCCGGATGCCCGATGGGCACCAGAAACATGGTCAGGCCTTCGTGCTTGGGCGCGTCCCAGTCGGTGCGCGCCAGACACAATCCGTAGTCGGCGGCGAAAGCGCTTGTGCTCCAAGTCTTTGCGCCGTTAATGATCCAACGGTCGCCTTGGCGTTCGGCTCGGGTGATGACACCGGCCAGGTCCGAACCGCCGCTGGGTTCGGACAGCAGTTGCACCAGGACTTCGTCGCCGCGCAGGGCGGCCGCGATGTGCCGCTTCTTCTGGTCCTCGGTTCCGGTGTCGAGCAGGGTGGCGCAGCAGATGGTGAACGTCGGGGTGTTAAGGATCAGCGGCATCTCGTAGCCGAGTGATTCGGCGTCGAATGCCTTCTGGTACTCGTAGTCCAGGCCCAGGCCACCGTACTCGCGCGGAAAGCAGATACCGGCGAATCCCCCCTCGTAGAGCCGCTTTTGCAGTTCGCGGGCCCTGTTCCAGGATCGCTCGTCGTCACGCGGTGCGGGCGGCGGGTTCTCGGGGTCGATGGCGGGCAGGTTGTCCGCCAACCACACTCGGGCCCGGGCCGCGAATTCGGCGACGGTTTCGGTGGTGGTCATCGGGAGTTCGTCACCGATCGGGCCGCCCGCTCCGCGTCGTACACCCTCAGGTTATGTTCCTCGGGCGTGCCGAACATGGAGCGGTACAACGTGACCCGCCTCAGGTAGAGGTGCAGGTCGTGTTCCCAGGTGACGCCGATGCCGCCGTGCATCTGAACGCAGGCCTGTACGATCCGGCCCGCCATCTCGCCGACGTATGACTTGGCGATACTCGCCGACAAGCCCGCCTTGGGCGAACACGCGGCGACGTCGGCAACCGCCGCCGACGTGGTGGCACGACACGCTTCCAGCCACAACTTCATGTCGGCGAAGCCGTGCTTGAGGACCTGGTAGGAGGCCAGCGGCCGGCCGAATGTATGCCTGTCCAGCGCCCATTGGACGGTGAAGTCGAACACCGTTTGCAGAATGCCGACCACCTCGGCGCACTGCAGCACCTGGGCGAGCTGGCTCTGCCGCCCGATCAGCGCGGCGGCCTCGGCGGGGCCGCCGACTGCGGCGGACCGTTCTACGACCACGCCGTCGAAATCGACTTTTGCGTATTGCTTGACCAAGTCGACCGACTGCTGCGGCGTGATCCGGACACCGGGCGCGTCCGCTGGCACCAGGAACTGACGAACACCGTCATCGCATCGCGCCACGACCAACAGCACCCCACTTTGCGCCCCGGCCTCGACACGGTCCTTCACACCGTCAATGCGGAAACCGGATTCCGTCCGGGTGGCCGCCACCGAAGGATCCAGGGGAGCCCAGCCCCTGCCCGGCTCGCAAACCGCCCACGACGCCACGGTTTCACCGGACATCAGCGACTCGATGGTCTCGGCGCGCGCCTGCGGATCGGGGCACTCGGCGAGCGCCGCGAGCACGACGCTGACCGGATACAGCGGCCCGGGCGCCACCGTCTTGCCCAGCTGCTCGGCGACCATGGCCAGGTCCACGACGCCGCTGTCCGAGACGCTGCCACCGCCCAACTCCTCCGGCACGAGGAGGGCCGTCCAGCCGAGTTCGGCGGCGCGCCGCCACCACGCCGGGTCGAAGGACAGTCCTGCGGCGTGCAGTTCGCGGACGCGACTCAGCGGCGCTTCTTTTTGCAGAAAGGCCTGGGTTGTGGATGCGAAGAGTATCTTTTCGGGAGAGTCGACAGCGGTCATGATGCCGGCAGATTCGAGAGGAAACGTGGGTGGTTGATCATCCGCCTGGTCGGTTCTCGTCGGAGTTCGCTGTGGATTCTGATGTTAGCAATGAGCAGTACGGTAAGAGATACCGGAGTCCAATCGATAATGATCATCACGAGCGGTAATCGCGGTGGCTGAGGCGAACGAAACGCCCGATCATTCGACCGCATCGGAGGCCGACGCCAGGGCGTTGCTCGAGGAGGCCGAGGCAGAGGCCGCCGCGGCCGAAGCGCGAGCCGCCGCGGCCCTAGCCCGCGCCCGCGCCGCTCGGCTGCGACGCGAGGCCCTCGGGTTGCCGGATCCCGACGAGTACGACGAGGCGGACGAGGATTACGCCGCGGACGAGGACGAGGACGAGGACCACTACGAGGACGACGAAGAATACGACGAGGACGACTACGACGAGTCGGTAACCGAGCAAGCTGCATGGCGGCGGCGAATGCCGCTGCTCGCCGCGATTGCGGCCGTCATCGGCATCATCGCCTTCGTCGGCTCCAGCGCATACATGGTGCTTCAACATCGCGACACCACCAGGCACCAACAGCGCGAAGCCGCGTTCGTCGCCGGGGCCAAGCAGGGTGTCCTCAACATGATTTCGTTGGACTTCAACAAGGCCAAGGCTGATGTCCAGCGCGTGATCGACGGCTCCACCGGCGAATTCCAAACCGATTTCCAGCAGCGGGCCAACGACTTCATATCGGTGGTCATCCAGTCGAAGGCGGTCACGGAAGGAACCGTGCACGCCGCCGCCCTCGAGTCCATGAACGACAACTCGGCGGTGGTATTGGTGTCGGCGACATCGCAAGTCACCAATTCCCCGCCGGGCAAGGACGAGCCACCGCGAATTTGGCGCCTCAGGGTGACGGTCGCCGATGTCGGCGGGAAATACAAGATGTCGAAAGTTGAGTACGTGCCGTGACCGAAGACGTGCGCGACATCGACTCGGCCGCACCGGAACCCACCGAGGGGCCGGCCGAAGACGACGACACCTCCGTCGCCGAGGAGCCAATCGGCGAGGAGCCCACCGACGACGAGCCCACCGACGACGTGGCCGACGACGAAGAGTCCACCGACGACGAAGAGCCCGACGAAGCCGCGCCGATCGAGCGCCGCCGCCGCGCCCTCTCGCCCAGGGCCCGCAAGGTCATTGCGGCGGTTTTGGTTGCGCAGCTGCTGATCTCGGGCGGCGTGGCGACGTGGCTGTACTTCGAGCAGTACCGGCCGGACCAACAGACCGACGCCGGCGTCAGGCGCACCGTGGTCAACGCCGCGACCGATGGAACGACCGCGGTACTGTCGTATTCCTCCGACTCGCTCGACCAGGACTTCGCGGCCGCCAGGACACACCTCGCCGGGGATTTCCTGTCGTACTTCGACCAATTCAGTCAGCAGACGGTGGCCCCGGTGGCCAGGCAGAAGTCGATGAAGACCAAAGCCAAGGTGACCGGCGCCGCCGTGTCGGAACTGCGCCCCGATTCGGCGGGGGTTCTGGTCTTCGTCGATCAGGTCACGACGACCAAGGACAGCGCCCAGCCGTCGGTGGCGGTCAGCAGCATCCTGGTGCGCATGTCCCGGATCAACGGCAAGTGGCTGATCACCAAGTTCACACCGGTCTAGCCGCAGCCGCTACATGGCGAACACGCGGCGCAGCGTCTGGGCGTGCAGCGCCCGGTTCTCTTGCGCGACAACCCAATCGGGAACCAAAGAATCGAAGCCGTTGAATGTCGCTGCGATGACGTGCAATTCGGTGTGGACGTAGGCGTGCAGTAGCCGGTTGGCGTAGGCGATGGCTTCGTCACGGCACGGGTCGATCTCGGAGCAACTGATAAACGTGGGTGGCAGCCCCTCGAGGTTGGCCCGATGCGCGGGGACGTATTGACCGCTCGCCGTGGTGTGGCCGAGGTAGTGGCCCCAGGCCCGGCTCACGGCAGGACCGTTGAGGCCCGGCGTGCGCTGGAACTCCCGGCGCGACGGGGTGGCATCGGAATCGAGCATCGGCTGGTGCAGGATCTGCACCAGCACCGGCGGGCCCTCCTCGTCGAACACGCGCTGGGCCAGGCTCGCGACCAGCGCCGCACCGGCGTCGCGTCCCATCACCGCGATGCGGCTGGGGTCGACGTCCAGCTCGGCGCAGTTGTCCACGGCGTAGCGCAATGCCGTATCCACGTCGTCCAACGCGGCCGGACACGGGTTTTCGGGTGCGAGCCGGTAGTCGACCGAGACCAGAAGGCAGCCGGCGGCACGGGCCAGCTCCACGCAATGCGCGTGATCGGTGTCCAGGTTTCCCGTCACGAAGCCGCCGCCGTGGGCGTATATCACCAGGGGCGCCAGGGTTCCCGCGCCGCCGCGATACAGGCGAATGCCCAGCGATTGGCCGTCCGGACCGGCGATCGATCGCGATTCCACGGCGACACCTTCGGTTTCGACGGCCGCGGCCCGCTCGGCGGCCTGGGCGTCGGCCTCTTTGCGCTCCGCGGGCAGTGTCTCGGTGCGGAACTCGACGACACTCAGCTCGATCGCCGCATCACGCAGCACCGGGTCGATCCGGCTTAGGCCTTGCGGCCGCGTCAGGTTGGTCTGCGTCATACCCCTCAACTTCCGTCCGGGAAACCATCTTCAAGGTAGACCTGCGATTCCATGTGGTGGAAGATGCGGTACCTATCACCGCGAAAAGTCAGCAACCACGTGATCCAGCTGTTACCGGTGTGCGCAACATCGGATTCTTGCCCGGTGCAACTCCATTGGCTCAGCAAAACGCAACGCGCCACTCCCCCGGCCAACCCCTCGGCGGTCCACAACCGTGACGACACCGAGGCGCGCTTCAGCCGACTGCCGATCCTGGCCCAGTGCCGATCGAGCTCGTCGGCGCCGACCAGCGGCACCGCGTATTCGTCACCGATGTAGATCGGCCGCGGGTCCCGGCGCTCCCACAGGTTGGCGACGCCGGCGAAGTCCAGCGCCGACCACTTCTCGTCGTATTCGCTGACCAAAGAGGCCAGCCTGGCGGCCAGATCGGCCACCTCGTCACCGTTCTCCGGGGAGCGCCTTCACGGTCGCCGGTAGCCCGTACAGAGCCGTCGCGTTGCCGCGCATGATCCGCTCCCGTTGGGCGGCCGGGAACCGGTTGATCGCGTAGGTCGGCGAGTCGTAGCTCCAGTGCGGGTAGTCCGTCGAGAACATCAGGTTGTCGCCGAGGTCCATCAACTCCAGGTACTCGCGGAACTGCACGGTGTCGACGTCTTCCAGCGGCTGGGTGGTGAACCGGACGTGTTCGCGCACATATTCCGACGGGCGGCGACGCACGTGGGGCAGGTCGCCGCGGCGCGCTTCCCAGATCCGGTCCATCCGCGACATCACCGGCATCGCCCAGGTGAACCCGCCCTCCACGAAGACCACCCGCAGGTCCGGGTGACGATCGAAGGCGCCGTCGAACACCAGGCTCATCAGGTGCGAGACGTACAGCAACGGCCACGAGGCGAAGAAGTCGTGCCAGTGCGCGGGGTTGCCGACCGGGTACAGCGGTATCAGTTCGAAAGGCGTCTGGCCCATCAAATGCGTGGCGATCGGGAAGCCGTTGCGTGCGGCCGCCTCGTACAGCGGGTCGAAATGCGGGTTGCCGAAAGGGATCCCACGCGTCTGCGGTGTCATCAGCACCTGGGCCATGTACGGATGTCCCGCCCACCGTTCCACCTCGCGACCGGCCTGCTCCGGCGTCTGCGCGCTGACGCTGATCGATCCGCGCCAGCGGCCGTGCCAGTTGTACTTGTCCAGCCAGACGTCGGCGAGCCAGTCGTTGTAGGTCGATTTGAGCACGTGTTCGGCCTGCGGCAGTTGCGCGTCGCACATCGGCTCGAGCGTCGCGATGCTGACACCGGCGTCGAGAAGCAACTGCTTGGCCGCGAAATCCGGATCGCTGCCGGCGACTCCGCCGCCGGGCGGGGCGGCGTCGAGGCGCAACGACATCGTCTTGTACGAATCGGGTGTGTCGTAGAAATGCGGGACGGGGCTGACGGCGTTGCCCGTCGGCCAGATCTTGTCCACCCATTCGGCGGGCGCGTAGGACTTGAGCACGTCGGCCGAGACCGGCAGCGGGTGCACGTCGGTGTCGACGATGGTGACCGCGATTTCGTCCTCTTGACCGGTCGGCGAGTCGAGTCGTTCGATCGTTGTCATCAGACACGCTCCTTAAGCCCGTACAGCTCAATGGCATTCCGCCACAACACCTTGTCGCGTTGCTCGGCGTCGAGCCCCGCCGCACTCGCCTCCGGCGGCGACGTGGACCAGTGCGGGTAGCTCGATCCGTACATCAGCAGGTCGGACTTGCCGGTGAAGTCCATCCAGCGCCCCATCGCGCCGGTCTCGGTCGGCCCGTCGAACGCCGACGAGCAGAACCGGACGTGGCCGGGCAGGTATTCGCTGGGATACCGGTCCACCCAGGGTGTCTGGTCGCGCATCGACAGCCAGAACGTGTCCAGCCGCCACATCAGCGGGGTGAGGATGTCGTAGCCGCCGTCGGCGAACACGAACTTCAGGCCCGGGTGCCGGCCGAACACGCCCTCGATGATGAGCGTGGCCAGGTGCACGAAGTAGTTCAACGGCATGAACGCCGCGTACCCCGGATAGGTGTGCGCGTGCCCGGCGAAGGTGGGCGGGTGGTCGACGCCGTTGCCGCCGTTGATGTGCACCGCAACCGGCAGCCCGTGCGCGGCGGCGGCCTCCCAGATCGGCTCGAACATCGGTTTGCCGTACGGCTCGCGCGACTGCATCGGAACACCCACCTGCACCAGCTTGGGGTGACCGGCCAGGCGCTCGATCTCGGCCACCGCGCCCCTGACGTCCTCGGGGTTGACCCGGATGGTGCCCCGAAAACGGTCGGTGGTGTCGGGCTCCAGCCAGCGATCCAGCAGCCAGTCGTTGACCGCGGCGCAGATGCGACTGTTGAGCAGGTAATCGGCGATGTTGCCGCGGGTCAGCGGGTTGAGGATGGCGTAATCGACGCCCATGTCGTCGAACAGGTGCCGGCCCATCGTTTCGGGATCCGAGCCCGGGTAGTGCTCGCCGTAGAGGTCCGCCCGGTAGTCGCCACCCGGCGCCTGATACCACTGCTGCTCGACATCCGGGATCGAGCGCAGCTGATGCGCGGCCGGGAGATAGCGGCGTATCTCGGCGTTGTAGCGGAAGTGCGGCTGCACGTTGGTGTCGATGATCATGGGGTTCATGCCGTCAGGTACACCTCACCGTCGGTGACGTCGACCTGGTAGGTGCGGACGCGCCGCCGCGGGTCGGCCAGGTTTTGACCGGTAGTGACGTCGAATTCCCAATTGTGCCAAGGGCATCGAACGATCTGCCCGTCACGAACGCGGCGCATCCCGTCGAGCGATTCGGGAGCCGATTCGTTGGTGCCGCCGATCAGGCCAAGGCACAAGGGGGCGCCCTCGTGTGAGCAGTAGTTGACGATCGCGTAAAGCTCACCGTGCACGTTGTAGACGCCCACGCCGAACTTGCCGACGTCGACCAGTTTCATCCCGCCGGGCGGCAGCTCGTCGAGCGAGCACACGAATCGCCGGTTGGGCACCTGGGAATCACCGCCTTCTCGGGTCAATACTGTGCGCATTACGGTAAAGACCACAAGCCGTTGGGCTTCGTTGCTATTTATACTATGATAGCCATATTCCCTCGGCACAGATATCCGCCCTTATCGGTGGCTCAGGAGGAGCGCGAATGACGCTCGGCACGGATGCGGACGGCCAGCCCGTCACCCTCGATCTCACCGGGGAAACCAGCCCCTACCCGTTCTTCGAGTACATGAGGCGCACCGATCCGGTCTGGCATGGTTCCCTGGCCGACCACTCGCAGATGCCCGAGGAACTGCGGCCGAACGACGAATGGGTGTTGTTCGGCTACGACGGGCTGTTTCAGGCGTTTCGTGACGACCGGGTCTTCACGTCGGCGAGCTACGACAAGACCATCGGACTGGTGATGGGTCATACCATCCTCGCGATGGGCGGCAAGGAACACCACGACCACCGCAGCCTGGTGGCCAAGGCCTTCCGGGCCACCGCGCTGGAGCGGTGGGAGCCGTCGGTGATCGGGCCGGTATGCGACCGGCTGATCGACGAAATCAAGAATGACGGCCACGCCGACCTGGTCAAGGCGCTGACGTTCGAATTTCCCACCCGGATCATCTCCGTGCTGCTCGGGCTCCCTCCTGAGGATCTCGACCTGTTCCGGCGGCTGTCGCTCGACCTGATCTCGATTCCGACCGACATCATGGCCGGGCTGAACGCGGCGGCCGAGCTGCAGGGCTACTTCCTCGAGCAGGTGGAGCAGCGGCGCCACAAGCTCACCGACGACATCATCGGCGACCTGGTGGCGGCCGAGATCGACGGCGAGAAGCTCACCGACGAGGCGATCATCGCGTTCCTGCGGCTGCTGCTGCCGGCCGGCCTGGAGACCACGTATCGCTCCTCGGGCAACTTGTTGTACCTACTGCTGACGCACCCCGAGCAGCTGGCGATGGTGCAGCAGGACCGGTCGCTGATCCCGGCCGCCATCGAGGAGGGCCTGCGGGTGGAGACACCGCTGACGATGGTCATGCGGACCACCACCCAGGAAATCGAAATCGGCGGCAAGACAATCCCGGCCGACGCGCAGGTCGACATGTGTATGGGCTCGGCCAACCGCGACGAAACCCGTTGGCCCGACCCGAACAACTTCGACATCCACCGGCCGCGCCACGCCCACATCGCGTTCGCCGCCGGCATCCACATGTGCCTCGGCATGCACCTGGCCCGCCTCGAAACCCGGGTCATGCTGAACAGCTTGTTCGACCGGGTCAAGGATTTGGCGCTGGTGCCAGACGACGGAAGCGGCCAGGAGTCCAAGATCGTCGGGCTCACCTTCCGGTCCCCCAACAAGCTCCCGGTCACCTTCGCCCCGGCCGCATGAAAAGCCGGGCGGCGATCCTGCACGACGTCGGCGGGCCGTGGTCTGTCGAGGAATTCGAGTTGGACCCGCCGCGTGCCGGCGAAGTCCTGGTTGAGCTGGCCGCCGCCGGGTTGTGCCACTCCGACGACCACATACTCAAGGGCGACATGTCGGCGCCCAACGAGGTGATGCGATCCATGGGCCTGCCGACGATGTTCCCGATGATCGGCGGGCATGAGGGCTCGGGCATCGTGCGTGAAATCGGCCAGGGCGTAACCGATTTCGAGCCCGGCGACCACGTGGTGATGTCGTTCGTCGCGGTGTGCGGGCAGTGTCGCTGGTGCGCGACCGGGGTCGAGTACCTCTGCGACGTCGGCATCGGCACCATGGTCCCGGGGATGCCCACCGACGGCACCTTCCGCCACCACACCTCCGATGGCCGAAACCTCGGCCACATCGCAAAAGTCGGCGCGTTCGCGCAACACACTGTGGTGTCAACGAATTCGCTCGTCAAGATCGAGCCGCACCTGCCGCTGGCGCCGAGCGCCCTGCTGTCGTGCGCCATCCCGACCGGCTACGGTTCCGTCGCGAACCGGTCCAACATGCGCGCCGGCGATACCGTCGTCGTGATCGGCGTCGGCGGTATCGGCACCGGAGCGATCCAGGGCGCCCGGATCAACGGTGCCGCGCAGATCGTCGCCGTGGATCCCGTTGAGTTCAAACAGAAGTCGGCGTTGCAGTTCGGTGCGACGCACAGCGCCGCAAGCGTGGCCGAGGCTTTGGACCTGGTGCGCGGCCTGACCTACGGGGTAATGGCCGACGCGGTGGTGGTCTCGCCGTCCTTGATCACCCCGGAGGATGTGCGCGACGCGGTGCAACTCACCCGCAAGGGCGGGACCTGCGTGCTCACGGGGATGACCTCGCAGTTGACCCGGTCGGTCAAGATCGACCTGCAAGACTTCATCCTGATGAACAAGACGCTGGCGGGCACCATATTCGGCTCGTGCAACCCCAAGGCGGACGTCGCAAGGCTGGCCAGGCTCTACGAGACTGGCCAGCTACAGCTCGACGAGATGATCACCCGGCGCTACCGGCTCGACGACATCAACGACGCCTACGACGACCTGCTCAACGGCAAGATCGTCCGGGGCATCATCGATTACGGGATCAGCTAGGCAGTGCCGCCCACACATTGATTGTGAATCGTGGGCGTTGTGTGTGAGCTGTGGGCGGACAAATCACCGAAACCCCGCCCTGGGCACACATTGAAAGCCGCCACCGCACACTCAAAACCCCGAATACATCCTCGGCGCAACTATTTGCCTTTGCCGCCCATCACCCGCTGCGTTTGACCGTACGCGTCGATCGGGCTGTGCAGTGCCAAGCCGCCGTCGGCGTGCACGACTTGACCTGTCACCCAAGGCAATTCCAGGACACCGACGATCGCCCCGGCCACGTCGGTGGCCTCACCGAGGCGGCCGAACGCCGTCCGCTCGGACAGCCCTTCCACCCAGCCCGGCAGTTGCTCCGGTTTCGCCAGCATCGGTGTGCGGGTGACACCCGGGCCCACGGCGTTCACCCGGATGCCGTGCCCGCCCCATTCCGCGGCGGCGACCTTCACCAGCATGTTCACCCCGGCCTTGGAAACGCAATAGGCGCCCATGTCACGGTCGGCGAGCGTGCCGCTGATGCTCGACACCGCGACGATGGAGCCGCCCACGCCGGCGTCGATCATCGCCCGCGCCCCGGCGCGGATGGTCAGCCAGGTTCCGGTGAGGTTGACGGCCAACACCCGTTCCCATTCCGCGAGTGACTGTTCGAGCAGCATGCCCGACGCCCCGATTCCGGCACACGTCACCATCCGGGTGGGCACACCGTGGTCGCGCACGGTTTGCTCCATCGCCGCCGATACCGCGTCGGGATCGCTGACGTCGCAGGCGATGTCGCCGCCGGACAGGTCCCACACCACCACGCCGTGACCCGCCTCGCGCAGCCGTGCGGCGACCTCACGCCCGATGCCCGACGCGCCGCCGGTCACCAGGGCCGTCACTGCGGGGATCCGATCAGCTCGACCAGGACCCCGTCGGGTGCGGTGATCACCGCCATCGGGACGGTCTTGCCGCCCGGGGCCGGCACGCCGATGCGGCGGACGCCGTCGGCGAAACCCAATGCCGCCAACGTGGTAAGCGTCTCGTCGACCTCGCGCTGCAGCGAGAGCAGGAAGAATCCGTGCCGCGGTCGCCCCGCTGGTGCTGAACCGTCGTCGGCGCCGTCGAAGACGACCAATTCGACGATCCCGGTGTCGGGGGCCTGCGGGTCGCCGAGGAATATCGAGCGCAGCCGATCGGTCTTGGCGCCGAAGAGTTCTGGCCAGTCCCCGGTGAAGGTGTGGTCGAACAGTTCGGCGAATCCCAGGCCGTCGCGCCAGAATTTCGTCGAGCGTTCGACGTCGGAGGTGCAGATCGCGGCGTGGTGAATACCCGGCATACGCCCAGATTAGGCGTCACCTCAGTTCGAATGCGAGACACGTCTTCTGGACGCCGGGCCGATCATTCGACACGAATTCCGGCCCGGCGTCGTCACCAGGGCGGCGTCAGGACTGCCTGATCGCCTCGATCTCGAGAGTGACAGTCACCTTGTCACCGACAACGGCGCCCCCGGTTTCCAACGGCAGATCGATGTCGATGCCGAAATCCTTGCGGTTCAACACCACCGACGCCTCGAAGCCAGCGACTTCGCCGTGGCCCATGCCCGGATTGACACCGAAGAATTCGAGGTCCAAGGCGACCGGCTTGGTAATGCCCTTGATGGTCAGGTCGCCTCGGAGCACGTAGCTATCGCCGTTCGCCTCCACCGAGGTGGACGTAAATGTCGCGACCGGGTACTTCTCGACGTCGAAGAAGTCGGTCGACTTGAGGTGGGCGTCGCGTTGGGCGTTGCCGGTGTTGACGGAATCCACCGCGATCTCCGCGTGCACGGACGGTGTGCCGTCCTCGGCGACGGCGATCGCTCCGCTGAAGTTGCCAAAGCTGCCTCGTACCTTGCTGACCATCAAATGGCGTACCCAGAAGTTGATCGAGGAGTGCACCGGGTCGATCGCCCACGTGCCGGAAGTGACCTGCGTCGTTGCGGTTGCAGTCATGTTTGTCCGTCTTTCCTGTTCGGGGCGGCGGCCTGCCCGACGCCTTCGCAGGACTAAGCGGACCGTAGTCCGATTTTATTCCTCGCTGGTCGGTGGCGTTACCGCGGTCCGGGCCCACCGGTCGCAGTGGCCGGGGATAGCGCGGCAACCTGGTCCGCCAGGTCCGACAACGCCCGCGCGGTCGCCAGCTCCTCGCGGGCCTCGCGCACCAGACGATCGGCGGGGTGACGGTAAGCGACCCCTACCCCGGCCAGATGCGCGCTACCCCATCGCAGTTCGACCTTCGCGCATGTCCTTCCGTGGTGCTCGTCGAGCGCTAGCGTGATCATCGGTTGCGTAGCAGAATTCGGGCGACTGGCGTGGTACATGCACCGATCATGCTGCGGGACAGAGTCACTTTCCCGCTCATCGAGCGGCGTGCCGCGTACTGATGACTTTGGTCCCACCGGCAACTGCCAATGGCACTTCACGGTGCCGTGCGGGCTCGAGCGTCACGCCAGCGTGGCGCTCGACAGCGACAGTCACGCTGGCGCGGCGCTCGGCGACCCCACCTAGGCGATCTTCGCCGCCGTGCGATCCCACAGCTCGCGCGCGAGGTCGGCGTCGTAGGCCGCGCGGTGGGCCTTCGCGAGCTTGCCCTTCGCGTAGTACTCGCCGGACCTCCAATCCACTCCGGGGGTGCTCGACGCCAGCCAGACCAACTGGTCGGCCCCCTCGTCCGCGCTGGCGATAAACCGGGTGATGATCGGCACGCGGTACTTCATGAAGAGGATGGGCCGCGAGCCGGATGCGTCGCCGAAGTTGGTGTTGACATAGCCCGGGTGAAACGTCGCGGACGACACTCCCGCCGCGTGGTATCGCCGGTGTAATTCCTTGGTGAACAACACGATTGCCAGCTTGGTCAGGGCGTAGGCGGTGCTAGGCCGGCGTCGGGCGGTGTTCTCCAGATCGGTGACGCGCACGCTGGGAAGCAACTTGTGTGACGAGCTGGTCGTGTTGACGACGGTGGCGCGGGAATCGACGAGCACGTCCATCAACCGCGTGGTCAGCAGAAACGGCGCCAGGTAGTTGACCTGAAAGGTCATTTCGTGACCGTCTCCGGTCGTATGGACCTCGGTGAACATGCCGCCGGCATTGTTGGCCAGCACGTCGACACGCGGGTAGGTGGAGCGGATTTTGTCCGCCAGGTCCCGCACCTGGGACAGGTCGGCGAAATCGGCCACGAAATGGTCCGCGCCCAACTCCCCCGCCACCGCGGCGGTCTTGCTCGGCGAGCGTCCCACCACGACAACGTTCTCGCCGCTGCGATGTAACCGGCGCGCCGCCGCGGCGCCTACGCCGTCACTGGCGCCGGTGATGACGATCGTCCTGCGCGTCATTGCCAAGTCCTCCCCGGGGGAGTGTAGTGAGCGCCATTGACCATGGACGAGTGATTGGCCACTGTGGATCAGTAAGCGGTTCGCTCAGCCTTCGGTGGGGGAAAGGCAGCCGGATGGCCTGACATCTCTGGGCGGCTGCTCGAGCTGGATCGGCTTCACTCCGCCGGGTCCCCACCAGGAACCGTTGGGCATCGCAATACTGGTCAACGGCTATTGGGACAAGGACGGGCCACCGGTGATGACAACCATGGGCCCGCGATGCTCAAGCAGATCGCGGCCGCCATCTAGCCGGGAGTCAGCGAGTAACGCACCGGCAGGTGCTTGAGGCCGCCGACGAAGGTGGTGGCCATTAGTTCCGGATCGCCGGTCAGCTCGATGGATTTCAGTCGGGGCAGCAGCTCGGAGAAGAAGCTGTTGACCTCCATGCGGGCCAGCGCCGCGCCCATGCAGAAGTGCACGCCGTAGCCGAAGGCTACGTGTTTGTTCGGGTCGCGCCCGACGTCGAACTGAAACGGGTCGTCGAAGACGTCCTCGTCGCGGTTGGCCGAGACGTAGGACAGCAGCAGGGAATCGCCTGCGGTGATGGGGATTCCGCGCACGGTCGTGTCCCGCGCGGCGGTGCGCATGAACTCCTTGACCGGGGTGACCCAGCGGATCATCTCCTCGGTGGCCAGCGGCATCAAGTCGAGGTTGCCGCGCAGGCGCTCGCGCTGGTCGGGGTTCTCGATGAGCGCCTGCATGCCGCCCGAGATGGTCGCGCTGGTGGTGTCGTGTCCCGCAGTGGCGACGATGAGGTAGTACGAGACGGTGTCGATGTCCGACAGCGGTTCGCCGTCCACGCGCGCGTTGGCGATCGCCGACGCCAGGTCCTCGGTCGGGTGCTCGCGCCGGGCCGCCGTCACGCCGTTGAAGTATTCGAACATGTCGAACAACGCCGGCAGCTGATCCTCGTTCGTGGTGCCGCGTTTGAATTCGGAGTCCTCGCTTCCGAACAGCTCCTGGGTCAGTTTGAGCATGCGGGGAAAGTCGGCCTCCGGCAGCCCCAGCAGCGACATGATGACGTAGAGCGGGTAGTTGACCGCGACGTGCTGGACGAAGTCGCACTCGGGGCTTGCCGCCATCATCTTGTCGACATAGATCTTGGCCAACTCGTCGACCCGGACCTTCAACGCCCGCATTGCCTTTGGGCGAAACCAGTCCGAGCCGATCGCGCGCACCACCCGGTGCTGCGGATCGTCGAGGTGGATCAGGGTTCGCACGCCCACGGCGAGCGCCTGCTCGTCGCCCTCCCGCGTCGTCAGGACCGGGCGCGGCCAGTTGGTGAACAACGTGTTCTCGCGCTCGATGTCCATGATGTCGGCGTGTTTGGTGATCGCCCAGAACGGCTTATAGTTCGGCACCTCGACCCACGACACCGGCGCGGTAGCGCGCAGGTGGGTCAGCGCCGCATGCAGGCGCGTTTCGTCGGTGTACGCCAGCGGATCGGCCAGTACCCGGCCGGCGTCGTCCATCGTCGGCGTGCTCACTGGCGAAACTCCTTCATTGCGGCGGTGATACAGGCCTGCGAAGCGGTCATAAAGATCGGCAGGACCCGATCGACGACGTTCGCACAGCGGTCTTTCAGGGCGGTACCGACTTCCCCGGCCGGGCCGACGACGGCGAAGGTCGCCAGCATTTCGTCGTCGATCAATGAAGCCATGGCGTCCCACTCCCCCTGCTTGGACAGCCGGTTCAGCTCCTCGTGCAGGTCCCCCCAGCCGTGCAGCTCCAGCACCTTTCGATAGGCGGGAGTCGATCCATAGAAGGCGATCTGCTTGCGCACCGCGGCCGTGGCCGTCTGCAGCTCGGCGTCATTTTCGCCGGTGGCCACCAGCACTTCGGCCGACAGCTCGATGTCCTTGCGGTCGCGGCCAGCTCGCTGCAACCCGCGCAGCAGCGCCGGGGTGGTGACATCGGTGATGTACCGCTTCGACACCATCGGGTGACCCAGGTGGCCGTCGGCGACCTCGCCGCACATTTCGGTCATCGCTTCACCGACCGCGGCCACGAAAACCTTCGGCGGCGGATAGGGCTGGGGCTCGGGTGTGAACATCGGGGTCATGATCTTGTGCGTGTAGAAGTCGCCCTCGAAACGTAGCTTGGTGCCGTCGCGCCACGCCGTCCAGATCGCGTGCAGCGCGGCGACAAATTCCCGCATCCGGCGCGCCGGATGGCTCCACGGCATGCTGAACCGCTTTTCGATGTGGGGCTGGATCTGGGTGCCCAGGCCGAGGATGAACCGGCCCCGCGAGTACGCCTGCAGATCCCAGCCGATGTTCGCGACGATCATCGGATTCCGGGCGAACGCCACGGCGATGTTGGTGCCGACATCGAGCCGCGACGTGTGCTCGGCGGCCAGCAGCAGTGGCAGAAAAGGGTCGTGACTGGTTTCCGGGGTCCATCCCCCGTCGTACCCCTGCTCTTCCAGGACTCGGGCGGCCTCGGCGGCCCGCGCCAGCTGATTGGGGATGCCCCCGTCGATCTTGAGGCGAGGGCCGTCAGACATGCGGGTAACTTTACAGTAAGCAATCCAGTATGTGACCCTGCTGGTGTTGTGGCGATCGCAAGCGCGGCGTGGCCGGGCGCAGCGGGTCGCCACCGGCGGACCAGGCGCGTGACGGATCTCCCGTGAGGTAGGACATAGGCATGACAAAACCCCCCGATTGGCAGGAGACGCTCGAGGACCTCGATCGTCGCCGACGGCGCGCGTGGGGCATGGGCGGACCCGAACGCCTGGACAAGCACCGCGGCAACGGCAAGCTCGACGCCCGGGCACGCATCGACCGGCTCGTGGACCCGGGGACCTTCCGCGAGATCGGCACGCTGGTCGGTGGCGAGATCGCGGCCGACGGGCTGGTCGTCGGCTCCGGCTCGATCAACGGTTCGCCGGTGATGTTGGGCTCGGAGGACTTCACCACCATGGCCGGCAGCATCGGCCCCGGCGGCAACGCCAAGCGCTACCGCATCGCCGAACTGGCGCTGCGCGACAAGATTCCCCTGGTGATGTTGCTCGAAGGCGCGGGCTTTCGTCCCGGCGGCGGACATTACGGCCGCACCCCGACCGATCTGCTCTCCCAGGCGCAGTGCTCGGGCCGGGTACCGACCGTCGCCGCCGTGCTGGGCCCGTCGGCCGGGCATGGCGCTCTGGTCGCCCCGGTCTGCGACTTCCGGATCATGAGCACGCAGGGCGCGATCTTCACGGCGGGGCCGCCGGTCGTCAAAGAGTCGACCGGAGAAGAGATTTCGAAGGAGGACCTCGGCGGGCCCGTCACCGCCTTGCCGAGCGGGGTGATCCACAACGTGGCCGAGGACGACGAGGCCGTCATCGCGGACATCCGGCGGTACCTGTCGTATTTCCCGCCGAGCGCGTGGTCATACCCGGCGCCGCTGCCGCCGGACGAAGCCAGCCAGCCTCGTGCGACACCCGAACTGCTGGACATCGTCTCCCGCGACAACCGCCGCGTCTACGACATGCGCGGGGTGCTGGACGTGGTCTTCGACCGGCCCGACTGGTTCGAAGTCCAGCCGCAGTACGGCAAGGCGATCATCTGCGCGTTGGCCCACCTCGGTGGGCACCCGGTTGCGGTCGTCGCGAATCAGCCCAACGTGCTCGCGGGCTCCATCGACGCCGCCGCCGCGGATAAGGCGGCGCATTTCATCCTGGTGGCCGACTCGTTCCACCTGCCCATCGTGTTCCTCGCCGACAACCCCGGCATGTTGCCCGGCAGCCGATCCGAGCGCAGCGGCGTGCTGCGCGCCGGTGCGCGGATGTTCGCCGCACAGACCGCAGCGACCACGATCAAGCTGCACGTCACGCTGCGCAAGGCATACGGATTCGGCTCAATGGTCATGTCGCTGTTGGGTTTCGATCACCAGAGCGCGACCTTCGCCTACCCGGGCGCGACCATGGGCGCCATGAGCGCGGCGGCGCTGGGTCGGGCGACGCATGCCGGTGAGGACACCACCGCTAAGCTGCGGGACGCCGAGTTGCAGGCGTCCTATCGGTCGGCCGAACATCTGGGATTCGACGAGCTCATCGATCCCCGCGAAACACGTGACGCCCTACTGGGTTCGCTGCTTCGCGGACTGTCCAGTCGTCAGGCCGTGGCCGAGCCGGTCAGCCGGACCGTCATCCTGCCCTAGGACCGTTCGCGAAAGTGCAACTACCGACGGCGCCTCTCGGGAAATGCGTCGCCAGTTGCACCCTCGCGGTCAGCCGGCGCGGTAGGCCGCCACCACGGGTTCGAGCTCGTCGGGCGTCGCCCCGTGCATGATCACCGCGTCGGCCCCATAGTCGAATTCCTTGCGGATGCGCTCCACGCACTGCTGGGCGGACCCGGTGGCCGAGGGTTCCAGCCACTCGTCGGGGATCAGCGTCGCGATGTGCTCGATCTGCTCGGGCGTGGCCTTGTGGTCGATCCCGCCGGCGATCGACGTCACCACCGAGTCCTCCCGAAAGCGCTGCAGCACAGCGGGATCCCACTGGTTGGTCTGCACGAGCAGATCGCCGTACCCCTGCAGATACGTGGCCAGGCGCGCCACGGTCTTCTTCAGCCGCAGCTGTTCGGGAAGGTGGTCGCCGACCGTGGCGAAGCACGACCACACCCGCACGCTGTCCGGGTCGCGGCCGGCCTTTTCCGCGGCGGACTTGACGGTCGCCACGCAGCGCTGCAACGTCTCCGGGGTGAAGTAGGTGTGCAGGATGACGTCGTCGAATACGCGGCCGCCGAGCGCCAGCGTGTTCGGTCCGAACGCCACCAGCGCCAGGCGAATGTCCTCGTCGAAGTCCGGGTCTAAGAACAGGATCGGGTATTTCCCCATCGGTCCGTCGTGGTTGAAGATCAGCTCCCCGTGCCACAGCCGGCGCATGACCTGGGCCCAGTCCTCCATCTGCGCGGTCGTCACGGCCGGGATGCCGAACGCCCCGTAGATCGCGGCGATGCCGCGCCCGACACCCAGGGTGAATCGGCCGCCGGAGAGCCGATGCATGGTGGTCGCCCACGATCCGGTGATCAGTGGATGGCGGGTGTTGTGATTGGTTGCGGCGGTGGCGATTTGCATCCGGCTGGTCACCGCGCACGCCGCACCGACGAGCGACGAGGCCTCCTTGACGTTCCACCGCTCGGAGATGAACGCGGTGCCGAAGCCCAGTTCCTCGCCGCGGCGGGCCTCGTCCATGAGCGTCGCGGGCCCCTCGCCGCCGGCCCCGGCGAGCAGGTAGTAGCCCAATTCGTCAAGCGTGCGCTCGCTCAATTCCAAACCCCTTGCTTATATCCGCAATTCCACACCTCGGTGATCCTGCCGGCGACGACGCGGAACACCTCGATGCTGGCGACGTTGGTTTCGGTGCCGTCCTTGGTGGTCATCGACGAGTCGTAGACGAGCGCCACGTGCTCGCCGTCGTCGCCGGCGACCACGATGTTCAGCTCGAAGCGCAACTTGTCGAAAATCTCCCAGAGATCCTTGATCCGGTTGACCGCCTGCTCGCGGGTCAGGGTGTGTGCCTCACCGACCTCGTGCCGGATGACGGTGTCGGCGAACAACTCCTCGGCCAGGTCGTAATCACGTTCGTTCCAGACCACCAGGTTGTATAGCTCGACGACTTCGCGGGCCGTCCGCATCCCCGCCATCAGCCGGCCACACCACTGAGAAAGCGCTCGGTGACCGCCTGCACGCGCCGGGAAAATATGTGACCGACGTGGCTGCCGTCGTACCAGAACAACTGGCCGCCCCAGCGTTCCTGCAACGCGACTGCCGGCTCGCGCATCGCCATCCGGTCATGCCACGCCCCGACGATCAGCCGACGGTGCGGTGGTGGCGCCGGGTCGGCCCGCAACGGGTCGATCACCGAGGTCAGCTTCGCGACCTCCGGCGAGCCCAACACTTCGCGGAACCCCGCACGCGACTGCCCCCAGCGTCCCAGGTGCCGCGCGATCATCGCGTTGAGCCCGAGGATCGGGGTGTACAGCGCCACCGCGTCGATCTGCCGCTCCAGGTGGGAGACCAGCGCGGCCACCGGGGTGCCCATCGAAATCCCCGCCACCACAACGGCGGTGGCCTGCGGCTGCACCCAGCGCACCACGGCGCGGACCTCCGAGACCGACCGCATCATGCCCGCGACGTTGCCCAGGGGATCCACGTCCGGATAGGCCGGCCATTCGCGGCGCCGGCTGCCGTGGCCGGGCTGCACCGGCATGGCGACGTTGAACCCCAGCGTGTGGTGTATCCGGCCGATCCGGGACAGCAGCAAGTCTTCCGTGCCGCCCTGACCGGCGCCATGCACCCACACCAGCCACGGCCTCGGGCCGTCGCGATGCCGGCACAGGTGCACCACCGCGCGGGCCGGGCCGCCGAAGCCTTCGGCCTCGAGTGTCGGCGGCAGCGCGGGATCGTGTTCGAACGTCATCCGCTCGTATTCCAGTCGGGCGATCCGCCGCCGCCGTATCGCCGTCGCGCGCAACGGTTTCGGCTCGGCATGCGCGCCGTCGATGCCGAGGGTCGACAACTCCTCGGCCGCCGCGCTGCATGCATCGACCGGCCGCATCTCCGCCGGGTCGCCACCCAGCAGCGAAAAGCCGCTCAGCACAAGCTCGTCCAGCATCACCTCGCCGAACTGGCGTAGGCCGCGCGGGGACGCCGGCACCCAACCGGTCGATTCGTGCAGGCCGGTCACGGTGCGGGGCAGCAGCATGCTCAGCTCGCGGGCCACTTCCTTGGAGAGGCCCAGTCCCCGCGTCGCCCATGACATACCGATCACCTCGTCCCGGCTAGGTCAGCTTGAACCCGATGTATCCGCCCGCCGCGATCTCGTCGCAGCGGCGCCGGTATTCGGGAATTCCGCCGGTATAGCCCATGTACATCCGTTTCTTGCCGGGCACGTTGCCACCGTTGTACCAGGAATTGCACGACGGGTGGACCAAAACCGTCGGAGCCACCAGCGCGGTGGTGTGGTCCATCCACTCCTGTTGTGCGACGGGCAGGGCCTCGATGGTGCGGATGCCGCTGGCGCGCAGGTGCGCGATGCAGTCGCCGATCCATTCCACGTGCTGCTCCAGCGCGGCCACGAAGTTGGTTGCGGCGCTGGGGCTCCCGGGCCCCTGGACCGTGAACAGGTTGGGGAAGCCGGCGACCGCCAAACCGAGGTAGGACAACGGCCCCTGGCCGGCCCAGAATTCGGCGAGCGACATGCCGTCCCGGCCGCGGATGTCGATGCGGCTCAGCGCGCCGGTCATGGCGTCGAACCCGGTGGCGTAGACGATCACGTCGAGTTCGTACGAATCGTGTTCGGTGCGGATGCCGGCCGGTGTCACCTCGCGGATCGGCGCCGTGCGGAGGTCGACGAGCGTGACGTTGTCGCGATTGAACGTCTCGTAGTAGCCCTGGTCGATGATCGGTCGCTTGCAGGCGAAGGGATGCTCGGGCACCAACGCGGCCGCGGTCTTCGGGTCCTTGACGATCCGCGCCACCGCCTCGCCGTAGAGCTTGGCGGCCATCCGGTTGGCCTCGATGTCGAAGAAGATGTCGCCCCAGTTCAGCGCGCCCAGTATGCCGTTCTCCTCGACGGCGCGCAGTTGCTCCTCGCGCGTCGCCGACTTCAGTTGCGGCCTGCCCAGCATCCCGAGCAGCACCGAGAACGCGCTCAGCCGCGCCGCCCCGACGGGGTGGGCCCGCTGGGCCGCCCGGATCTCGTCGTAGCGGCCCTTCATCTCGTCGAGTTCGCCGGGCTCGAATCGCCGCACCCGCCACGGCAGGGTGTACGCCGGCGAGCGCTGAAAAACGAAGAGCTGCAAGGCTTCCTCGGCCACGATGGGTATGAGCTGAACACCGGTCGAACCGGTTCCGATGACGCCGACGCGCTTCCCGGTGAGGTCGAAGCCCTCCTTCGGCCAGCGGCCGCTGAACAGCGACGTTCCGGCAAAGGTGGCCATCCCCGGGATGTCGGGCTCGAGCGGTGCCGACAGGATGCCGGTGGCGGCGATGACGAACGGCGCGACAAAGCGCTCGCCCACCGCAGTCCGCACCACCCATGCGGCCGCTTCCTCGTCGAAAGTCATCGCGACGACGTCGGCGCCGAACCGGATGTCGCGCCGAAGGTCCAACCGGTCGGCGACGAAGTTCAGGTAGGCCTCGATCTCCGGCTGGGCCGGCATCGACTCCGTCCATACCCATTCCTGCTGAATCTCGTCGGAGAAGCTGTATGAGTACTCAATGCTTTCAATGTCGCATCGCGCGCCCGGGTATCGGTTGAACAGCCAGGTGCCGCCGACGTTTTCGGCCCTCTCCAGCACCCGGGTCCGGATGCCGATTTGCCGCAGCCGGTGCAGCATGTACAGGCCGGAGAATCCGGCACCGATGACCAGGGCGTCGAAGGACTCGCTATCCGCCATCGCCACCCCGCATCCGCAGGATGGTCCGCGTCAGATGCAGGGTCTTGATCCGCCAGCTGCCCTCCCGCTTCTCGTAGGTCTCGTGATAGTGACCGGCGCCGTGCAGCTCGCGGCCGTCCACGAAGACCAGCAGGTCCTCCACCGCCCAGATCCCCGTCGCGGTGGTGGCCGAGGTCAGGGTGATCTCCGGCGTGTGGCAGTGGTGCATAGTGGCGACGTTCTCCAGGCCGCCCATCACCATGGGTACGAAGTTGTCGACCCCTTCCAGCGGTGGCGCCGTCCTGGGATCGGCACCGCCGGCGGATACCGCCATATCGAGGGTGACCACCAGATCGGGGGTGAACACGGCGCGCCACGACTCGACATCCTTGGTGTCCAGGAACCGGCAGTAGCGGGCCTTGAGCTGCCGGATCGCCTCCAGCTCGTCAGCCGCCTGCGTCATCTGTCTCCTTGTGGCTTACCGGCCGAACTGCTGAAATCTATACTGTAACGACCTTAGTATCAACGATCGCGGGAGGCGCCGACGTGAAAGTGCCGTTCACCTGGAAGGTGACCGGGTGGTTCATGGTCGGGTGGTCACCCGAGTTCCCGGTCGGCGAGGTGCGTCCGCTGCACTACTTCGGCGAGGATCTGGTGGCCTATCGCGACGAGCAGGGCGTATTGCACGTGCTGGAAGCCCACTGCAAACACCTCGGCGCCCACATCGGCCATGGCGGCAAGGTGGTCGGTGACTGCGTCGAGTGCCCATTCCACGGTTGGCGCTGGGGTCCCGACGGCACCAACCGCTACATCCCCTATCAGCCCGACCGGCCCAACCGCGCGCTACGCCTGCGGGTGTTTCCGGTCCACGAGCAATACGACTGCGTGTTCATCTGGCATCAGCCGGACGGCAAGGAGCCGCAGTGGGAGATGCCGGACATCTTTGAAAAGTTCCCCCAGTTCGAGACCGATGCGGCGGCCTATTACCGCGCCTATCCGGAGTTCTCCCGGCGGGCCGAGCGCGAACCGGTGCACCCGCAGATCGTGGCCGAGAACGCACCCGACAGCGCGCACTTCGAATACGTGCACCACGCCACGGTGACGCCCCGGGTGCTGGACTGGAAGATCGTCGAACACGAGTGGCAATTCGTCGCCGGTTGGCCGGACGCCAGCAGCGACAACCCCGACGATCTCGCGTTGCGTTTCCACAGCCACCTGTTCGGCCTCGGCGGCGCCATCAGCGTCTTCGAGGGCGCGCAGAATCATCGGCTGATCTTCGCCTGCACGCCTGTCGACGACGAATGCTCGGACCTCTTCTACTCGATCTGGTGGCCGCGCATCCCTGGCGACGAATCCGACGTGCCGGAGGGCAAGCTGCGCAAGGTGATCGAACGGCAATTCCTGTCCACCGTCTTCGACGACCTGCAAATCTGGCGCTACCAGAGGTACGTGGAGCACCCGCCGCTTTCCAAGGTGGACGCGAAAGGCTATATGGCGCTGCGCAAGTGGGCCACGCAGTTCTATGAAGTGCCGGCATGACTGCGCCAGCGACGATGCAGAGGGGGTACCGCCCGCTTGCGGGGGACGAAGCGATGAGGAGGGGCGGCGCGCGTGGCTAAGCTCGACGACCTCGTGGCGCCCGGGCACACCGCGATCGTCACGCAGGAGTGCCAGGGAGCGGTCATCGGTCCGAACGCCGGGCTGGCGGTGCTGGCCGAGGAGGCGCGCCGAGTCGCGCTGCCGAACATTGCGCGGCTGCTGCCGGCCGCGCGCGCGACCGGGGTGCACGTGGTGCACTGCCTGGTGCAGCGACGCCCCGATGGGCTCGGCTCCAACCACAACGCCAGGATCTTCGGCATCGCGGGTGGGAACGTCGGCATCACTCCCGGCACCCCCGGAGCCGCCCTGCTACCCGAATTGGGGCCCGAGCCAACGGATTTGGTCCTGAGCCGCTGGCACGGCGTCGGGCCGATGGGCGGCACCGACCTCGACGCGGTGCTGCGCAACCTCGGCGTGTCCACCATCGTCGTGGTGGGCGTCTCGTTGAACATCGCGATCCCCAACGTCGTGATGGACGCGGTCAACGCCGCCTACCGCGTCGTCGTGCCGAAGGATGCGGTGGCCGGCGTTCCCACCGAGTACGGTGAGGCCATCATCGCCAACACGCTGTCGCTGCTCGCGACCATCACCACAACGGACGACCTGCTGCAAGCGTGGGACAAGCCGTGACCGACACCGCGCCAGGCGTTCGAGGCGGATTCCCCCAGATCGAGCCGGCCGAACACGCGCCGCCGGGGCTGGGACGGTTCGTCGCGGCGATGCGCCGCCTGCAGGACCTGACCGTCTCCACGGACAGTTCGCTGTGGAGCAGCGCGGCCGAACACGTCGAGAGCGCCTGCGCGCTGCTGGACGGGTACCAGGTTCCCGAGGGCGTGTCGCCGGGCGGGCGGGTCATCGAGCTGCCCGGGCTGGGACATCCGCTGCTGCCGCCGTGGCTGGTCACCGAGTCCGGGCCGGACGGCGTCATCATGCAAGGACACTTCACCCGCTCCCACGTGGGCGGGAACAACGCCGTGCACGGCGGCATGATCCCCCTGCTCTACGACTGGCTGTTCGGCATGATCGTCTCGACCGCCGGCGTCCCCCCTACCCGAACGGCCTACCTGCACGTCGACTACCGCAGCATCACACCGATCGACGAGCCGCTGACCGCCCACGGCAGTATCTCGAACGTCGACGGCAGGAAATTCTTCGTAGCCGCTAGCATGACGGCTGCCGACGGCACACTGCTCAGCGAAGCCAACGGCCTGATGGTTCGCCTGCTACCCCACCAGCCGTGAGAGGCAAGATGTCAGACACCGCAACACAATTCACCGTTCCCGCTGTCGCGACGGCCGTGGCCGCTGCCATCCCCGACCGCGACCTGGTGATCCGGGGCGAACGGCGTTTCAGCTACGCGCAACTGCTCGACCGGGCGAACCGGCTCGCCGCATACCTGCGCTCGCGGGGCCTGGGGTGCCACACGGAGCGCTCCGCGCTCGCCGGCCACGAGGCGGGTCAGGACCTGCTCGGCCTGTACGCCTACAACGGCAACGAATTCGTCGAGGCGCTGCTGGGCGCATTTCAGGCCAGGGTCGCGCCCTTCAACGTCAACTACCGCTACGTCAAGAGCGAGCTGCAGTACCTGCTGAAGGACGCCGGCGCGACCGCCCTGATCTACCATGCCGCGTTCGCGCCGCGCGTGGCCGAAATCCTGCCCGACCTGCCGCAGCTGCGGGTGCTGATTCAGATCGCCGACGACTCGGGCAACGAGTTGATCTACGGCGCGGTCGATTACGAGACCATCGTCGCGTCCAGTTCGCCCGAACCGCCGCCGCTGCAGCACTCCCCCGACGACCTGTACGTGCTGTACACGGGCGGGACGACGGGCATGCCGAAGGGTGTGCTGTGGCGCCAGCACGACATCTTCATGACGTCCTTCGGCGGACGAAACCTGGTGACGGGCGAGCCATTCGGCTCCGTCGACGAGATCGTCACCGCGGCCGCCGCGGGCGCCGGCACCAAGTTGATGATCTTGCCACCGCTGATCCACGGTGCCGCCCAGTGGAGCGTGATGACGGCGATCACCACCGGGCAGACCGTCGTCTTCCCTTCCGTCGTAGACCATTTCGACGCCGACGACGTCGTCCGCACCATCGAGCGCGAGCGGGTGATGACGGTGACGGTGGTCGGCGACGCGATGGCGCGGCCCCTGGTTGCCGCCATCGAGAAGGGGATCGCCGACGTGTCGTCGTTGGCCGTGGTAGCCAACGGCGGCGCCCTGCTCACCCCGTACGTGAAGCAACGCCTGATCGAGGCGCTGCCCAACGCCCTGGTCATCGACGGCGTCGGGTCGTCGGAGACCGGCGCGCAGATGCACCACATGTCGATGTCGGGGGCAGTGTCGACCGGCACCTTCAACGCCGGACCCGATACCTTCGTCGCCTCCGAAGACCTCACCGCGATCCTGCCGCCCGGTCACGACGGCATCGGCTGGCTCGCGCAACGCGGCTACGTTCCGCTCGGCTACAAGGGCGATGCGGCCAAGACCGCCAAGACATTTCCGGTGATCGGCGGGGTGCGTTACGCGGTTCCGGGCGACCGCGCGCGGCACCGCGCCGACGGCGCGATCGAACTGCTCGGCCGTGATTCGGTGACCATCAATTCCGGCGGCGAGAAGATCTTCGTCGAGGAGGTGGAAACCGCGCTCGCGTCGCATCCGGCGGTAGCCGACGTGGTGGTCGCCGGGCGGCCGAGCGGGCGGTGGGGACAGGAGGTCGTCGCGGTCGTCGCCTTGGCCGAAGGCGTAAGCGCCGACGCCGACGAGCTGATCAAGCACGCCGGCGAGTCGCTCGCCCGCTACAAGCTTCCCAAGGCGATCGTGTTCCGCCCGGTGATCGAGCGCAGCCCGTCGGGCAAGGCCGACTACCGGTGGGCGCGCGAGCAGGCGGAGAACGGCTGAAGGCTAGGCCGGCAGCCGAATTCTCAACAGCGCCTGTTGATACGAGGCGGTGACGAGCAGTTCGTCCGCGGAGTCCGAGCCCAGGCACACATTCGTCGGCAGCGTCCCGTCGGGCAACACCACCGTGTCCAGGATTTCGCCCGTCTCGGCAACAAGGTCGAGGCGGTCCGCGCCGGTCAGCGCCACCCAGGACGCCCCGTCGGCCCGCACCGCCATGCCCGCCGGCCATGCCCGCCGGAAGGTGCACACCACCTCTCCGGCGTGACCATCGAGCGAGCCCGCCGCCCCGATCCGATAACGCACGAGTTTCGCGGGGGACGTCGCGGTTACCAGCAGCCGCGTCGAATCCGGGCTGAAACCAAGGCCGTTGATCCAAACCGGCCCGGAGTCGAGGATCAAGTCCTTTTCGCCGGTGACGGGGTCGACGGCCCACACCCACCCGCGCTTGCTCTCGTCGGGATTGAAGAGTTCCATTTCGGCGCGGGTGTCGGTGACCCAAAGTTTTCCGTCGGGACCGAACATGAGATCGTTCGGCGCGTCCATGCCTTCGGCGAGGTATTCGACCCGGCCGTCGCGGATGACCTGCACCCCCGGCTCGGCCGCCGCATCGGAGCCGAAATTACCGCCGTTCTGGGCGACATAGATCGACCCGTCGGATCCGCAGCACAGACCATTGGGCCCGCCGCCGGTATCGATCCTTTCCGGTGCGCCCCCGCCCGGATCCACGATGTACACGCAGCCGTGGCTGACCGACGCCACCGCGACCCGGCCGTCGGGCAGATTCGTGGGTCCTTCGGTGAATCCCAGACCGTCAGCGATCATTTCGATCGTCATCAGGTCACCTTCTTCGGCGGCGAACAGCTTAGGCGGCCCAGGCCAACTGCTAAGGACCCATGTTACGGAAGACGTCGACGGTACGGCCATGGATTCCGACGGGCGACGACCGCCGATGTCGTCAACCGCGTCATCATCGCCAAGGAATGGTCGCGCATTGCCACGGAACGAGAAACCGCGCCCATATTGTCTACTGTAATAATTACAGTACGATCTTACGAAAGGACAGCCTGTTCCTGCTGAAGATGCTGGAGATCTAGGTGGCGACCAACGTTTCGACCGGTTCCCAAACCGGCCCGGAGACCGTCAGCCTGCGCGACCCCTACCCATTCTTCGCTCATAAACGACGGCAGGCCGGCGTATTCCGCGGGACCGTCATGGACTACTCCAAGACGCCCGAGCCCCTGCGGCCCAAGCGTGAATATTCGGCGGTGTCGTTCGACGCGGTGAACGCGGTGTTTCGCGACGGCCGGGCGTTCAGCTCGGCGCCGTACGACAAGACGATTGGCCTCTTCATCGGGCCGACCATCCTGGCGATGGGGGGAAAGAAGCACCGCGACCACCGCAACCTGGTGTCCGCGGCGTTCAAATCCAAGGCCCTTGCCCGGTGGGAGCCGACCATCGTGCGGCCGATCTGCAACGCGTTGATCGACGAGTTCATCGAAACCGGCGAAGCCGACCTGGTCCGCCAATTCACCTTCGAATTTCCTACCCGCGTCATCGCCCAACTGCTGGGCTTGCCCGCCGAGGACCTGCCGACGTTTCGCAAGCACGCCGTCGCGTTGATCAGCTACCACGTCAACTATGAGCGTGCATTCGAGGCGTCGGCGGCGCTGAAGGATTACTTCGTCGAGCAGATCGAGCAGCGCAAGTCGAAGCCCACCGAGGACATCATCGGCGACCTGGTGACCGCCGAGATCGACGGCGAAAAGCTAAGTGACGAGGCGATTTACTCGTTTCTGCGGCTGCTGCTGCCCGCCGGGCTGGAGACCACATACCGGTCGTCGGGAAACCTGCTCTATCTGCTGCTCACTCATCCGGATCAGTTCGCGGCGGTGCAAGCCGACCGAGAGCTGCTGCCGCAGGCGATCGAGGAAGGGCTGCGCTACGAAACGCCGCTCACCACGGTGCAGCGGTTCGCGACGGAGGACACCGTGCTCGAGGGCGTCGAGATTCCGGAGCGCGCGGTGATCGGCGTGTGCATGGGTTCGGCGAATCGCGACGAGCGGCGCTGGGAACGTGCGGAGGAATTCGACATCTTCCGCAAGCACGTGCCGCACATCTCCTTCGCCGCCGGTGAGCACACCTGCCTGGGTCTGCACCTGGCGCGGCTGGAAACCCGGGTCGCGGTCGGCTGCCTGCTGGATCGGTTGACCAACTTCACCCTGCTGACGGACGGCGACCCGCACATCCACGGCCAGCCCTTCCGTTCCCCGACCGCCCTTCCGGTGACATTCGACGCGAAGTAGGGTCCGAAAATGATCAAGGTAATGGAGGGCTTTCGGGTCCTCGAGCTGGCGCAGTTCACTTTCGTCCCCGCTGCGGGAGCCATCCTCGCCGACTGGGGTGCCGACGTCATCAAGGTCGAGCACCCGCTGCGCGGCGACACCCAGCGCGGCTTCCTCAACATGGGCGGCATCCAGGTCGACCCCGAGCGGCACCCACTGATGGAGCACCCCAACCGGGGCAAGCGCAGCGTGGGAATCGACATCTCCACCCCGGGCGGCCAAGAAGTGATCTACGAGCTCGCCAAGTCCTCCGATGTGTTCCTGACCAACTACATGCCCGCGCAGCGCCAGAAGCACAAATTCGACGTGGAGCACATCCGCGCGGCGAACCCGAACATCGTCTATGCGCGCGGTTCGGCTCATGGGGACAAGGGCGCCGAACGCGACATCGGTGGCTACGACGGCACCGTGTTCTGGACGCGCAGCGGAATCGGCTACGCGCTCACCCCCGAGGAGTTGGGCGGCGCACTGGGACAGGGCATTCCGGCGTTCGGTGACTCCATCGGCGGCATGTTCATCGCCGGCGGCATCTCGGCCGCGCTGCTGCATCGCGAGCGCACGGGCGAGGCCGTCGAACTCGACGTGTCGTTGCTGAGCACCGCCTGGTGGGCGGCCGGCGCCAGCCTGACCCAGGGCATGGAAACCGGCGAAGTGATGCGCACGCCCATGCCTGGAACCGGCAAGTCGGTGAATCCCTTCATGGGCAACTACGAAACCTCCGACGGCGGCACGATCAACCTGTGCATCATCAGCCCGACCGGGTTGATCCGGGACACGTTCGAGCATCTCGGCATCCCCGAGGCCGCCGACGATCCGCGGTTCTCCGAGGTGCTCCCGCTGATCCAGAACGCCGACGCCGCCGCCGAACTGATCGCAAAAGCCTTCGCCGGCAAGCCGTTTGATTACTGGCGCCAGCACCTCAAGACGATGAAGGGCCAGTGGGCGCCCTTCCAGAGCCTCCTCGATCTGGTCGACGACGAGCAGGCCGTCGCCAACGACATGATCGCCGAGGTCGAACTCGCCGGCGGCGGAAAGCCGTTCCGGGTCGTGCGCGGCCCGGTCCAGTTCAACCACGAGCCGCTGGTGACGACCCGCGCGCCGCAAGCCTCCGAGCACACCGAGATCGTCTTGATGGAGCTCGGCATGGACTGGGACCGCATCGAAGAACTCAAGGACGCGGGGGCCATCGCTTGACCGACGCCTACTACGAGCTGGTCGATCCGCACGATCCACTCGGTGAGAGGTTCAGCGCCTCGGATCACGTCATCAGCACGTGGTCGCCGACCATGCAGAACGCGGCACCCGTCTCGGCGTTACTGGTGCGCGCGCTGGAGGGCTGCTCGGCGCGCGACGACGCCCGGCTGAGCCGCGTCGTCGTCGACCTGCTCGGGCCGGTGCCGGTTGACGGGCCGCTCTGGGTTTGCGCGCATGTCGAGCGCCCGGGAACCAAGATCGAGTTGCTCAACGCCCAAATGCTGGCGCCGGGTCCCGACGAACGGCCGCGACCGGTGGCCAACGCGATCGCCTGGCGATTTCAGCACGGCGACACGGCGGAGTTGTATTTCACACCGACTCCCCCGCTGCGCCCTCTTGGCGAGGGGCGTCCCCGTCCGCCCGACAGCGACGCGAACCAGACCTACATCCAGAGCCTGGATTGGCGCTGGCTGAACGACATCCTCAACGATGTACCCGGGGAGTGCTGGGCCCGACCGGTCGTCGACCTCGTCAAGGGCGAAGCGTTGACGCCGATGCAGCGCCTGTTCGCGGTGGCCGACATCGCCAACGGCATGGGCAGCCGGCTCAGCGTAGCCGAATGGCTCTTCCTCAACACCGATCTCACCGTGCACATCCACCGCGTGCCCGACGGCGAATGGATCGGCGTTCGCGCCGAAAATCATTACGGCCCAGACGGAGTAGGCGTCTCCGTTGCCACGAGCACGGGGCGGTGGCCGCCCTTCAGCAGGCCCAGCTGGTGCGCCGCCGCTAGAGCCGCCGGACACAAGGAGATACGGATGACAAACGACGTAGCGATCATCGGGGTGGGTCTGCACCCCTTCGGCCGCTTCGAGGGCAAGTCGGCCATGCAGATGGGCGCCGACGCGATCTTCGCCGCGGTCGCCGACGCCGGCATCGAATGGAAGGACGTCCAGTTCGCCACCGGCGGCAGCTGGACGGTGGCAAACCCGGACGCCATCGTCGGCATGGTCGGCCTCACCGGCATCCCGTTCACCAACGTGTTCAACGCCTGCGCGACGGCGGCCAGCGCGGTCAAGGCCTGTGCCGACGGGATCCGGTTGGGCGACTATGACATCGGCATCGCCATCGGCCTGGACAAGCACCCGCGTGGGGCGTTCACCGAAGATCCGGCGCTGGTGGGCATGCCGAGGTGGTACGCCGAGAACGGCCAGTACCTGACCACCCAGTTCTTCGGCATGAAGGCGAACCGGTATCTGCACGACCACAACATCTCCCAGCAGACGCTGGCCAAGGTCGCCGCGAAGAATTTCCGCAACGGAGCGTTGAACCCCAACGCGTTTCGCCGCAAGCCGATGTCCGAAGAGAGCATCCTCGATTCGCCCGTCCTGAACTACCCGCTGACCCAATACATGTTCTGCGCGCCCGACGAGGGCGCCGCGGCCGCGGTGATGTGCAGGGCCGACATCGCCCATCGCTACACGTCCAAGCCCGTCTACCTACGGGCGGTGGAGGTGCGCACCCGCCGTTACGGGGCCTACGAGGTCAACACCACGTTCGCGCCGGTCGACGAGGACGTGGCGCCGACCGTGTACGCGGCCCGCACCGCGTTCGAAAAGGCCGGCGTGGCCCCCGCCGATGTCGACGTGATCCAACTGCAGGACACCGATGCGGGCGCCGAAATCATCCACATGGCCGAGTGTGGGTTCTGTGCGCACGGCGATCAGGAGAAGCTACTGGCCGACGGCGCCACCGAGATCGGCGGCCCCATGCCGGTCAACACCGATGGCGGGCTGATCGCCAACGGAGAGCCGATCGGCGCCTCCGGGTTGCGCCAGATTCACGAAATCGTGCGCCAGCTCCGCGGCGAGGCCGGCGATCGTCAGGTCCCCGGCGAGCCCAAGGTCGGGTTCACCCAGCTATACGGCGCCCCCGGCACCGCCGCGGCGACCATTCTGACCACCTGAGCTTCGGGAGCCCGTGTAACTTTCGGCCGGCCCGCTTCGTCGTAGTGGCGAACGGGAGGAGTTCTCATGCAAATCGTCATCTTTGGCGCCAATGGATCGACCGGACGACTTGTGACGCGTCGGGTGCTGGACGCGGGGCACGCGGCCGTGGCGGTGACCCGGCGGCCCGACGAGTTCCCCATTTCCGACGCACGGCTGACGGTCGCGGGCGCGGACGTGCGGCGCGATCAGCTGGCCGGGATCGTCGCCGGCGCCGACGTCGTGTTGTCGACGCTCGGGGTGCCGTTCGCGCGCCGGCCCGTCGACACGTATTCCGTCGGCACCCGCAATATCGTGAACGCGATGCGCGAGGCCGGCGTCCGCCGGCTTGTGGTGGTGAGTTCCACCGGCGCCTACCCCGCGCGCGGACGCCACCACACGCCACTGGCGCTGCGGCTATTCGAGCCGATCATCGCCCGCACCATCGGCAAGACCGTCTACGACGACATCCGCCGGATGGAAACGGTGGTGCGCGAGAGCGGCTTGGACTGGACGGTCGTGCGCCCGTCGGGATTGTTCGATTTGCCTCGTGTGACCAATTATGTTGCGGGAGAGACCGATCCGGTCGGTGCTTTCACGGCTCGCGTCGACCTGGCCGACTACCTCGTCAGGCTCGCCCAAGATCGGACGGCGCCGCGGAAGACCGTTGTCGTCTCGACCACCGAGCACACGCCGACGGTGTGGGAAATGGTTCGACGGGAAGCATTCAAGAAAGACTCGCCGCACGAGGTACCGGCTTAACAAACGCCCTCAATCGGGTTTCCGTCAGGTGCCCGCGCGGCGACGCCAGGGTTAATTTAGACCCACAGGCATAAATCGCACTCCTGTTGTCATCGGGTTTGCTCGTAGGCTAACGCCGAAAAGCCCTGCTCGAACCCGAGGTCAGGAGTTGCGTTGTCTACTACCGAGTTTCCATCCGAAGACGTCCCATTGGCGACGGGCGAGCAGTTCGTGACCATCCAAGCGAGCCCCGAGTTCGCCGAACTTCGCCGCAAACTACGCCGATTCGTGTTCCCGATGACCGCGATCTTCCTCGCCTGGTACGCCGCCTACGTGCTGATGGGCGCCTTCGCGCACGACTTCATGGCGACCAAGGTCTTCGGGAACGTCAACGTCGGACTGCTGATCGGACTGGGCCAATTCCTGACGACATTCATCATCACCGGCCTCTACGTACGGTTCGCCGACCGGGAGCTTGATCCGAGGGCCGCCGCCATCCGCGCGGAAGGCGGGGCGTCATGACGCTGTTTGCCGCCGGACAGCAGACGATCGGGAATCCCGTCGCCAACATCGCGATCTTCGCCGTTTTCGTCCTCATCACCCTGTACGTGGTGATCCGGGCCAGCCAGCGGAACGCCACCGCGACCGAGTTCTTCACCGCCGACCGAGCCTTCTCGGGACCGCAGAACGGCATCGCCATCGCCGGGGACTACCTGTCGGCGGCCAGCTTCCTCGGCATCGCCGGCGCGATCGCGGTCTACGGCTACGACGGGTTCCTGTATTCGATCGGATTCCTGGTGGCCTGGTTGGTGGCCCTGCTCTTGGTCGCCGAACTGATCCGCAACACAGGGAAGTTCACCATGGCGGACGTCCTGAGCTTCCGGCTCCGGCAGCGCCCGGTGCGGCTGGTCGCGGCGATCTCGACGCTGACGGTGTCCCTGTTCTACCTCCTCGCCCAGATGGCCGGCGCGGGGGGGCTGGTTGCCCTGCTGCTGAATGTCAAAGGGCGCCTTGGCGAGTCGATCGTCATCGCGGTCGTCGGTGTCCTGATGATCGTCTACGTCCTGGTCGGTGGGATGAAGGGCACCACGTGGGTGCAGATCATCAAGGCCGTCCTGTTGATCCTCGGTGCGGCGACGATGACGGTGATGGTGCTGGCGAAGTTCGGCTTCAACTTCTCCGACATCCTGGGTTCGGCGCAGTCCGCGGTGTCGCACGCCACCACCAAGGGTGTTTCCAGCCGCAACGTGTTGGCCCCGGGCGCGCAATACGGCGGGTCGACGACGTCGAAGATCAACCTGCTGTCGCTGGGGCTTGCGCTGGTGCTGGGCACCGCGGGCCTGCCCCACGTGTTGATGCGCTTCTACACGGTCCCGACCGCGAAAGAGGCACGCCGGTCGGTGGTCTGGGCGATCGGCCTCATCGGAGCCTTCTATCTGTTCACGCTGGCGCTGGGCTACGGCGCCGCCGCCATCGTCGGGCCCGACCGGATCCTCAAGGCCGCCGGCGGCCAGAACTCGGCGGCGCCGTTGCTCGCGTTCCATCTCGGCGGCGTGGTCCTGCTCGGCGTCATCTCCGCGGTGGCGTTCGCCACGATTCTCGCCGTGGTCGCGGGTCTGACGATCACCGCGTCGACGTCGTTCGCCCACGACATCTACGCCAGCCTGATCAAGCGGCACAAGGTCACCGAGAGCGAACAGGTCCGGGTGTCCCGCATCACCGCCGTGGTGCTCGGTATTTTCGGGATTGCGCTTGGGATCCTGGCCAACGGCCAGAACGTCGCCTTCCTGGTGGCGCTGGCGTTCGCGGTCGCGGCGTCGGCCAACCTGCCGACGATCCTGTATTCGCTTTATTGGCAGCGGTTTAACACCCGCGGTGCGCTGTGGAGCATGTACGGCGGCCTGATCTCGACCATCGTGTTGATCATTTTCTCGCCCGCGGTGTCGGGCGCGAAGACCGCGATGCTCCCCGGTATGGACTTCGCCTGGTTCCCCCTTGCCAACCCCGGAATCGTGTCGATCCCGCTGGCGTTCGTCCTCGGCATCGTGGGGACGCTGTCGTCGTCCGACCGCGGCGACCCGGTGCGCAACGCCGAGATGGAGGTCCGCTCCCTTACCGGCATCGGCGCCGAGAAGGCCGTCGTCACGCACTAGTCGCCCATCAGCCGAGGCTGGGGGTCACACGATCATGTCTTGAGCTGGTCGATGCGGCGGGCCAATCCGGCGCGCGTGCGCACGTCCAGCTTGCGGTAGACCCGGGTGAGGTGGACTTCCACGGTCTTTGGGCTGATGAATAACGCGGCGGCCACCTCGCGGTTGGTCATTCCCGACGCCGCGAGCTCTGCCACTCGTCGTTCACCGGCGGTAAGCAGCTTGGCGGGACCCGTATCGACCTCAGAACGGGCCAGCGCCGCGCGGGCTCGCGCCGCCCACAGGGGCGTGTCCAGTTCGTCGAAGACCGCCAGCGCCGCGCTCACATTGACCGTGGCATCGTCGCGGTGGCGTCGCCGGCGCTGAAGTTGGCCGAGCAGCAGCTGGGTGCGGGCCCGCTCGAACGGCATCGGCAGCCTGTCATGTTCGACCATCGCAGCCTCGGCCGCCGCGGTCGCTGCGGTCACGTCGCCCCCTGCGGCCAACAGCATTGCGCGGCAGCGCGCGCCGACTGACAGCATCCACGCACGATCCATCCGGCGACCGTTGCGCTCGAGCGCGTCGATCGGCGGCTCCGCTTCGTCGTAGCGTCCGAGAGCTATCAACGCCTCAAGAACGTCGGGCAAAAAGGGCGCCTGGACGAGCTCGGTTGTCTGCTGATCCCAATTGACTTGCGACAGCATCGGTTCGGCCGTCCTCACCGCCGCGGCATAGTTGCCGAGGGATACCTCCAGAAAGATCAACGCAGTGAGCGGCCACAACGCAAGAATGTGCGCACCGCAGCGCCGGCTTGCCGATAGGGCCTCCTCGACGTCGGCACGGGCCTCGCCTTCACGGCCGGCATGGGCAGCGAGAGTAGCGCGCATCGTCAGGGCGACGCCCTGCGCAAGGTCGGTGCCGAGCAGCACTGCCCGTGCTGCGGCGTCCTCGGCCAACAGACTGGCATTGCCAACGTTTCCGCGCCACATTTCGATCTGAAACAGGTTGAAGGCCAGGTGGATCAGTTCGTTCTCTTCACCGCGCTCTATGCAGGCTTGTCGCAGGCCTACCATCGCCGCGTAGGCCGTATCCAGCTGTCCGCTCCAACCCAGCAGCAGGGCCTTTTGCATGCTTGGTCGCAGTGCCGCAGGCATGAACGCGTTGTCCTCCAACTCCAACGCGCGTTGCAGGCCGGCTTCGTCGATGCCGTCGCCGTGCCGAAATCGCAAATGTGCCCGCAGGCTCAGTGCCTGGCCGAGCAACTGCGGGTGACCTAGCCGCTCCGCGTTGGTGACGGCGTCATCGACGATGCGCAGGGCGGCGGCTGGATCACCGGTATTCAGCATCGCAAACGAGAGACTGACCAATATCTGCACGCGCAGCGGTAGCTGATCGCCGACCTCACTGAGGGCGCGCTCCAGCAACTCGGCGGCCTCAAGGAAGCTCTCGCCGTACAGGGCGACCACCGCGTGCATGCTCAACGCTTCGGCTCGCTGAGTTCCGGGCGGCAACGCCCCGATGATGTCCTCGAGCAGGGCCCGTGCCCGCGCCGGGTCGCCGGCGTCGAGGTAGTTGCGTGCCAACCGGATTCGGCGCTTAGGGCTGTCTGCGCCGAGCCCGATCGCCAGCTCCAACATTTCGGCCGCGGCCATCGGCGCCCCATGCACGCGGGCACTCCGGGCCGCCGCATCGAGGGCTTGCAGCGTGGCGGGATCGGCAGTCGGGGCGGACAACGCCAGGTGCCTGGCGCGTAACTCAGGTTCGGTGACCAAGGTGGCGAGGCGACGGTGCATGGCGCGGCGCTGCGCTGCGGTGGCGTCGTCGTAACAGCCCTGGGCCAGTAGGGGATGGGTGAACTGCACGCGGTTGCCGGCGATTTCGACGGTGCCCTGTACTTCGGCGGCGTCCAGTAGCGCAACGACGTCGTCCGCGTCGCGGCCGGTCGCGTGCGCGATGTCTTGGATGCTCGGTGCGCCAAGACAGGACACGGCGAGCAGCACCTCACGCACCGCGGGTTCGAGCATCCCGACGCGGTTGCGCACCAACTCCATCAGCGTGGCCGGCATGGACACCCGCGCGCCTGGCGGCTGGTCGAGCACTGTGCGCGCCAGTTCGATGGCGTAGAAGGGGTTTCCGGCCGAGACCTCGTAAACGCGTGAGATCTGGGGGCGTGAGAGCGAGCGGCCTAGCCGCTGCGTCACCGCCGCGTGAAGCGCACCGATGCTCAAGGGGCCCAGCCGAGTCCTGGTCAATTGTGCGGGTGGCGGTGGGGCAAACCACGATGGCGCGCGGTCGCGGTGGCTGTTGGTCCGGAAGGTGGCCAGCATGCCAACTCGTTCGGTTAGCCGTCGTGCGACGAATCCGATGGCTAGGGCGCTGGAGGGATCCAGCCATTGCAGATCGTCGATGGCCACCAGCACCGGTGACTTCTCAGCGAGGATCTGGACGACCGACAGCACCGCGGCGGCAACGGTGCGTTGGTCGGTGGGCTCGGCGTCAGTGCTGGCTCGCAACAAGATTCGATCGAGCGCGAGACGTTGCGGATCCGGCAGTTGCCTCCAGTCCGCCCCGGTGTGGGCCATCAGGTCGGCCAACGACGCGTAGGGCAGCACCGATTCGGTCGCCGCCGCTCGCGCGGCCAAGACCGCGAAGCCGCGTTCTCGGGCTGTGTGCAGCGCCGACAACCACAGGGTGGTCTTGCCGATACCCGCGTCGCCCTCGATCACCAACACAGACGGCCCCCCGCTCGCGGAACTGAGGAAGTCCTCGACTGCCCCGGCCTCAGTCGATCCGCTCTTCCCGCCCGTCACAGGCCGGCCCGCATCAGCCACCGGCGGCGCAGAATGTGCATGACATTGGCGATTCCCGCGTTCCCCTTAGGCGGTCTCCAGCAAATACGTAGCCTAGGGGCTGGTATTTGCCGGCGCAACGAAATCACGCTGCCTGTGGATGTGCCGAATGTGGACTGTGCAGCTACTGGACATCGACTGATAGTCGCGAAGGCTGCCGTCAAACAGCCAGGACGCGCCTACGTACAGATCGGGACTAAGGGAAATGCCGGATGACGCCTTGCGCGTTGGGCGCGCTTTGGCTCAGGTTTTTTGAAGCGGCGGCGAATAATTCGGCTTGCCCAAGCCGAGCGTGTATTGGCCGACCATGTTGCGGAACACCTCGAGCGTGCCGCCGTAGATGCCCACCAAGGGGGCGAACCGGTAGGCGTATTCGGCGCTGCCGTCGTCGGCGGCGCCGTCAGTACCGAACGGCAGGGTCGACGCGGCCCCGAGGATGTCCATCAGGTCCGGCGAGATGTCGCGCATGGTCTGTGCGATCGCGACCCGCCCGTAGATGCTCGGCGACGACAGCGCGATTTCCAACCGGGCCGCGCACCGGCCAAGGCGGTATGCGACGGATTTGTCGTCGATCAGCCGGCGCCCGTCGGGGCCGGGTCGGGTCACGACGGCGGCGGCCTTGTCGACGGCCTCCGACATGAATCCCGCCTGGTGCATCATGATCGAGGTGTCCTGCAGCCCGTCCGGCGCCGCCGCAACGGCGCCGTGCTCGACGTTGAGTGGCTCGCGCAGCACCGTCCAGCCGGCGTTCACGTCACCCAGCCGGTACTTGTCGTCGACGCGGACGTCGCTGTAGTAGACGATGTTGGTGCGGTCGCCGTCCACCGTGCGGATGCCCTGGATGTCGATGCCCGGCGAGTCCAGCGGAACCAGAAACATGGTCAGGCTCTTGTGTTTCGGCGCCTCGGGGGCGGTGTTGGTGATCAGAAACACGTACTGGCAGTTGTGCGCGCCGGTGGTGAACATCTTGGAGCCGTTGATAATCCACGCATCCCCGTCGCGCACGGCGCGGGTCTTGCAGGTGGCGACGTCGGAGCCGCCCTCGGGCTCGGTGTAGCCGAGGCACAGCCGGACCTCGCCGCTGAAGACCTTCGGCAGCACCTCGTCACGAAGTTCGGCCCTACCGAACTTCGCCACCGAGCGCGCCACCATCGCGGTGGTGCCCCACGTCACCCACGGCACGTGCACCCGCCGCTTCTCCAGCTCCCAGATGCGCCGCCGCACCCGGCTGAACCCACCCTCGGATTCCGGCTTCCACTCGGCCTCCAAATAGCCTGCCGCGCCGAACTTCAGGTGCAGGCCCTCGTCGAAGTTGTCGCCAGTCTCGCGGTCGCGGCGCCGCACCTCTTCTGTCATGTGGGTGCTCAGGAAGTTCCGCGCTTCCTCACGGAAGGCCCGATCTTCCTCGGACAGCTCGACTCGGGAGAAGTCCATCGTTGTTCGCTCCTGTCTTGAGCCGATCTAGGCGGGCTGTGGTGCGCTCTCGCGGGCCGTCACGATCTCGGCGACGCGCAGGGCGGTAGCGCCGGGATCGCCGCCGGCCAGCGGCCATCCCCGGGCGCGCACCAGATACGCCGTGGCCGCGGCTTCGGAGGAAACCCCAAGGCCGCCTTGGATGTGCACCGCCATCGTCGCCGCCTTGGCGGCCTCCTCGGCCATGAAGACGAACGCCGACGGCGCCAGCTCGGGCCGCTCGTCGGGTTCGTTGTCCAGGAACCAGGCGGCCCGGCGGGCGAGGTTGCGGCCACCCTGAACGGTGATGGCCATGTTCGCGAGCGGGTGCGAGATGGCTTGCAGCGTCGAGATCGGCACACCGAGCGTGTAACGGGTCTTGGCGAATTCCGCGGCGATGGTCATCGTCTCCTCGACGAGGCCCACCAACGCCGCCGCGGTCAACAGCCGCCATTCATCGAGGGCGCGTTGGTAATTCGCCACCGCGTCCGGGCCCTCGCCGATGACGGTGCGGGTGTCCGCGGCGGCCGGGTCCACCCAGGCCATCGGCAACCGGCCGATGTTGTCGACCTTGGTCGGCCGGGTGCCGAACGTCAGCCGCACCACCTGGTCGCCCTCACGCACGACGATGTGGTCGGCGATCGAGCCCGTCGGAATCAGCCGGGCGCCCGGCGGACCGTCGAGGCGGGCATCGAGCCCCGCGAGCTGTTCACCATCGGCCACTCCGGCGGTGTCGGAGTTCAGCCCGCCCAGCCGCCCGAGCAGTCGCGCCGCACACACGTGGTCGATCCACGGGACGGGCGCCAGCGAGCGGCCGATCTCCTCGGCGACCAGGGTGAGATCGACCAGCGTCGCACCGTCGCCACCACAGGACTCCGGCAGTGCCATCGTGGTCGCGCCCATGGCGCACAGCCGTTCCCACAGGTTCTTGTCGAACCCGGACGGTTCCGCGGCGCGCACCGTTTCGATGGAGCACTGGGTCTTGAAGAACTGCTTGTACGCATTCTGCAGAGCCACGTGGTCCTCGGACAGGCTGTAATCGAGTCTGCGCAGTTCGAAGCGGTCCATGTCAACGTTCCTTCCCAAAGAAAAACTCCTGCGCGTTGTTGTAGAGGTAGTTGTCGAGCACCTCGGGGGGCAGGTCGAGCGCGCGGGCTTCCGGTAAAACCCGGCGCATGCGCAGCACCGGCCAGTCCGACGCGTAGATCACCTTGTTCGGGCCGCGGGTCCGCATGTAGTGCAGCAGCGATTCCGGCAGCCGCTTGGGAGACCACGCCGATGTCATCAGGCGCAGGTTGGCGTACTTGAGCAGCAACCGTATCGCGACGTCCCACCACGGGTCGGCGCCGTGGATCATGCACAGCTTCAGCTCGGGAAAACGCACGCACACCCGGTCCAGGTGCATGGGATGTTGGACCTCTCCCGGGATCGGTGGGCCCGGGATGCCGGTGTTGATGCACAGCGGGAGGTCCAGCTCCGCGCATTTCGCGTACAGCGGGTAGTAGACGGCGTCGCTGGGCGGATACTGCCCGTCGCCCCAAAAGCTCGGTCCTACAACCGCATACGCCACCGGCAGATCGCTCACGACGGCGGTCAGCTCGCGCAGGGACCGGACCGGCCGCAGCAGGTTCGCCCCACCCATCGCCAGGGCGAACCGGTCTGGCTTGGCTTCGATGAACTTGCGCGCCGTGGTGGACGGGCTGGCCAGCGAATCCATCAGGATCGCCCGCTGCACTCCCTGTTCGTCCATCTCGTCGAGCAGCTCGGACAGGTCGACGGGCGCGAACATCGACTCCGGCCCCTTGAAGTAGTCGTCTCGGACCTTGAGCATCCAGGTGGGTTGGGAGTCCGCCTCACCAAAGTGCACGTTGACGAGGCAGTCAATCGCCTTGGTGTTCATGACACCTTCTCTTCAGCTTGCTCTCGGGCCCACCGGTAGTTGGGCTTGCCATTGCCCAAACGCTGAATCTGCTCGACGAAGATGAACGCCTTGGGCGCCTTGAAATGTGCCAGTTGCGCCGTGCAGAAGGTATAGAGAGCACGCCCGTCGGCGCTCAGGTCGGCGCCCGGGTGTTGCGCGACGAGCGCGACGACTTCCTGGCCCCACCGCTCGCTGGGTCGTCCCACCACGAGGGCGTCGGCGATGCCCGGATGTGCGCGCAGCACTTCCTCGACCTCTTCGACGAAGACCTTTTCGCCGCCGGTGTTGATCACCAGCGAGTCACGACCGAAAAGGCGTATGGTGCCGTCCTTTTCGATGGATGCGCGGTCGCCCGGTATCACCACCTGCCGGCCCTCGATCCGGGGGAAGGTGCGCCGGGTGGCCTCAGCGTCGTCGAAGTAGCCCAGCGGAATCCGCCCCGTCCTGGCGGCCCACCCGATCTCGTTGTCACCGGGACGCAGAAACCTGGTGCGATCGGCGGAGACGACGGTGGCGCCTTCCCGGGGTGCGAAGGTCTCGCTCGCGGTGCCGTTGTGGCTATGACCGAAGGCCATGTTGCCGCTCTCCGAGGATCCGTAGCCTTCGATGATGGTGATGTGCGGAATGCATTCCATCAGCGCGCGTTTGTATTTCGCGTTGGTGGCGGCCCCGCCGGTGCCGATGGCGTTCAGCGCGGACAAGTCGTAGCGGTGGGCGCGCAGTTCGGCGATCAGCGGCCCGGCGTACGCGTCGCCGACCATCGTCATCATGCCTACCTTTTCGCGCTCGGCGGTTTCCCACACGGACCGGACGTCGAGCTTATTGCGGTCGTCATAGAGCACGACCGTCAGGCCCGCACACAGCGCGGCGAACGCGGTCCACATGCCGGCAGCGTGCATCAGCGGCGAGACGGCGAACCATGGCGGCCCGCCGCCGCGCACCTTGTCATGAATCTCGGTGACGCTCGCGTGGTCGGCCCCCACCATCGACGACACGTACATGTCGCTTTGGCGCCACAGGACGCCCTTGGGGCGTCCGGTCGTTCCGCCGGTACACATCATGATCAGGTCGTCGGGCGACCCAGCGGGGCGAAAGCCGGTGGCGCCGGCCGCCAGCGCGTCGTCCAGCGACACGGCACCCGGCAATTCCGGGGCGCCGCTGCCGTCGTCGATGGACACCAGCAGCTCCGTCCCCTCCGGGGGAAGCACGTCGGCGAACCGCGCGCCGAGGGCGCGGTGATAGATGATCGCCCTGGGACGGACATAGGCCAGCAGGTCGGCGATTTCGCGCGGCGAGTAGTGGTGGTTCACGTTGACCGGGACGGTGCGCGCCTTGAGGCATCCGATCACCATGTCGGGGTACAGGTCGTTGTACATGATGAGCGCGACCCGGTCCTGGCCGCATTCCCACGGCTCGAGCGTCTCGCGCTCGGCGTAGGCCCCGAATCCCTTGCCGCTGAGGTAATTCGCCAGATCATCGGTGCGCCGGGCGGATTCGGCAAACGTGCTGCGGCGGTCTCCGCAGACGGTCATCAAACGGTCGGGGATGACGTCGGCGATGGCGTCAAGAACCGCGCCTACGGTCCATTCGCTCACTAGCGTAACCAGCCTCGAATAATCAAGCGGGCGATCCGACCTGGACACCGAGGAGATCTAGAGCGTTGTCCCGCATGATTTTCCGAATATCCGAGTCGCTGAATCCGACGAGCTCTTCGGCGAACGATAGCGGCGACTCGAGGCCTTCACCGTGCGGCCAGTCGGAGCCGAACAGGATTTTGTCGACGCCGATGGCCTTGGCCAGCTCCGTCAGGTCGTCCTCGTAGTACGGCGCGATCCACACGTTGTTGCGCAGCTGCTCCACCGGATCCTCGGGAAAATGCCGCGGATAGTTGTTGGCCGCCTTCTTCAGGCGCTTGACCAGCCGGTGCACGAAGTAGGAGCCGTTCTCGATGCTGACCGCCCTGAGTTTGGGGTGTCGGGTGAACACGCCGTGCACGATCATCGACGCCATCGTGTCGTGGATGGCGCGGTCGTCCAGGAGCACCGTGTCCAGTGGATCCTTTTCACCAAACCCCTCGAAGGTCGCCTTGCCTCCCCAAGCCGCCGCGATGTGCAGGTAACCGCTGTCGCTGAGGTGGAATCCGACCGGAACCCCCGCCTCGGCCAGCCGGGCCCACACCGGGTCGTGGCTGCGATCGCCCAGCGACCTCGGCTTGACGACGCCGGGCACCGGCGCCGGCCGCACCAGGACCAGCTTGGCGCCGCGCGCCAACACGAACTCCAGCTCGTCGACGGCGCCGGCCGGGTCGGCCAGCGAGATGATCGGCGCGGCGATGATGCGGTGGTCGGGCCGGTCGAAACCCCAATCCTCGTCGAGCCAGAGGTTGAACGCGTGCACCGACGCCATCGTCGCGTCGATGTCTCCCTTGAGCGCCTCTTCCACGCCGCAGCCGAACGTCGGCAGCATGAAAACCGTTTCGATGTCCTGGGTGTCCATCACGGCAACGCGCGCTTCGCGGTTCTGGTACTCGGGGTGTTCGGCGAGCCGCTCGACCTTCATCAGAGACGCCGGGTCGACGCCTTCCGGAATCTCACCACGGAACAACAGGTCGAGGCAGCCCGGCACGATGATCGGATCGAAGGTGGGATTGGGAACGAAATGGTTGACGCGGCCGCCGATTACGGCCAGAGTGCGCTTTCCCTGAGTGACCATCTGCACGCCGCGGGTCTTGAATGCCTTGTCCAAGTGACGGGTAAAGGCATCCAGCGGCTCGTAATAGTGATTGTCGACGTCGATCGCCTTGTAATCCAAGTGGGCCATGATCATCCTTTCCCGGTACCACCGGCGAAAATCAAGCGTCGGTTGAGGTGAGCTTCCCCAACAAGGGCGGGAATCGCGGCGACCGCTTCTCGAGGAAGCTGGTGATGCCCTCGATAACGTCCGGACGCGGCATCGCCTCGTGCAGCAGGACCTCGGCGCGCGACGTGGCGTCGACGACGTCGCGAGTGGCGTCGCCGTATACCTGCCGTTTGATCACCGCCATCGAAGCCGGCGAGCAATTCCGTGCGATGTCCTCCGCGTATTCCAGGGCGCGGCTCAGCAGATGTTCGGGCGCGACGACTTCTTTGACGAGCCCGAGCGCGGCCGCCTCCTCGGCGAGGAAGGTGCGCCCGCTCAACAACAGGTCGAGGGCGACGCCCCAGGTCGTCAGGCGCGGAAGTATCCAGGAGATGCCGAATTCGGCGATCAGGCCGCGGCGCGCGAACACCGCACCGAACTTAGCGCCCGCGGCCGCGAACCGGACGTCGCACATGAGTGCCTGCGTCAGGCCGATGCCGACGCAGGCTCCGTTGACGGCCGCGATGACGGGCTTGCGCAGTGTGGTCACGAAATGGGGTGGGCGCTCGCCGACCAGCTCGGCCAGGTCGGTCTGAGCCGCCTTCTCCATCTTCTCGCCGTAGCTGGGCGCCGAACTCGGCGCGCCCAGATACGCGCCGGCGCAGAATCCCTTGCCCCGGCCGGTCACCACGATCACCCGGACGTCCGGATCCTGTTCGGCTCGGTCGATCCCGGCATAGAAGCCGGCGGCGATGTCCGGGCCCCAGGCGTTCAGGCGATCCGGGCGGTTGAAGGTCAGGATCGCGACGCCGCTCGCCGTCGCCTCGTAGAGCACCGCGTCTTCGGAGGCACCGTCGCTGCCGGACATCTGCCGCGGCACCTCCTCACGCTTGCCTACCGGATCCCCACCGACTTTGTACGCATACTGTATACCTATCGGTAGCGCATTCCACAACTGCCTCCCCGGCCGGCGGCAGCCCGGTCCAGCAGCGATTTTGCCGATGCTGAACCGCTAACCGCGCGATGGTCGAAGGTGCTTGGCGGTCTTCGGTTTCCGGTCATCCGGCTGTCGCCTAACGGGGCGCCCGTCGCCCGGTGATGAGCTTGACGATCGCCAGCAAGAGCACCGCGCCGAGCAGACACGTGAGGAACGAGAAGAACAGGCCTCCCCCGGCGACGTCCACGCCGAAGCCGCGCAGCAGGAACCCCCCGATCAAGCCGCCCACGACGCCGACCACGATATTGAGGATCAGCCCCATCTGGGCGTCGGTCCCCATGATTTTGCTGCCGACCCAACCGGCCAGTCCCCCGATGACTATCCAGCCGACCACACCGAGAGTGAGCATTCCGCAATCCCTTCGGTAGGCGAGTAGCCATCACCCTATGCCGCTTGCGGGCGTTTGAAACGGCGATCTGGCGGGTTATCGACGATTGGTGAAGACACTGTTGAGAGCGCTCGTTCATCGCCTCCGCCAAGCCCGCGGAGTTTTGCTGCGGGCCCAGTTGGCGCTGACGGGCGCCCAGATCCTGTTCTGGGTGGCGCTGATCGGCGCTCCGGTCGGTCTCGCGCTGCGGGCCCGACAGCGCCGGATGCGACGTGAGTTGCCGCGGACGGGCGATGCGGTCGTACCGCCGCCCGTCAACTGATGTTGTGGCGTGTGCCACGTTGCGATCACGTTTGCGCTGACGGGGCAACCGGGAAGGCTCCAGGTAAGCCATCCATCAACGGGAGGGATATGCAATGGTCGACAGCAAGAGCGGTCCCATCGAGCTGGTCCGGGGCGTCATCGAGGACGTTTTCGGTAAGGCGAAGGAATTCATCGGCACGATCCTCGGCCGGGATGACCTGATCAACGAGGGTGAGGCCCAGCAGGACAAGGCCGAAGCGCAGCGCAACGCGGGGAAGAAGGAAGCCGCGGCCGAGAAGGCTCGCGCGAAGGCCAAGGCCGCCGAAGCGCGCGAGCGCGCTGAACAGAACTAAATAGCGCGTCGAGGGAGCGGGCCCGGTTACCGACCGGGCCCGTTTCTCGTCGTAACCGGTTGCGGCGTAATGGTGAGGCGGCTATGCCGCGATGAGCCCCAGCCGCCGGTAGGCGTTTTCGATCTGGGCCTTCGCCTCGCTCGGCAACTGCGCCTGTGGGGGACGGGAGTGGGGATAGTCGCCTATCGGTAGACCCAGCAGTGCGGCGGCGTACTTGAACGCACCACCCCAGTGGGTGAAGTAATCCGACCGGCCCGGGTAGCAGGTCCACCACGAGCCCACGTCGAGGTCGAACTGGTCCATCCCGGACTCTCGCCCGTAGTCCATCGCCTCGAGGAGCTTGTCGCTGCACACCAGATCCCAATACTCGGAAAACAGTCGCCGCTGCGGGGTCTCGAACAGGTAACCGGCCGTGCCCAATTGCGCCGGACAGACGATGCCGGCCCGCAGCCACCCCGCGCGGTACACGGTCCGGTCGCATTCCCAGACCGTCAGGCCGGGCGCCAACTCGTGCAGCCGCCGGCTCGCCTCCGGCCGGAACGCGCCCTCCTTGGTGGCGCATACGGCGGGCACCTCGTCGTAGATGCGCGCGCTTTCGGCCGGAGTCAGCACGTAGCCGGAGGACGGGGAGTTGAACATGCCCAACGCGATATCGGTGCGTGCGGCAACATACTTGAAGAACCTCAGTACGCCCTCGCCGCCGTGGGCCTCCATCATCGGCGTTTGGATGTAGGCGATGTCGGCACCCACCTCTTGAGCGTGCCGTGTCAGCTCCAGACAGTCCTTCGCCGACATCGCCGCGGTGCAGGCCTGGATGACGACGTGGGGGTTGAGGCCGCGCGCCTCCTCGATCGCCACCTCCAGCAATCGCTTGCGCTCATCGAGGGTCAGTGACCAAAACTCCGCGATCCCGCTGGTGCACCACAACATCGGGTGCCCCAGGTCGCCGACGCAGTAGCGGACCAACGTCCGGTAGGCGTCCCAGTCGATGTCGTCACCGTCGGTGCCACAGAACGGCGTGTAGAGGGAGTCGCCGATTCCTCGCAACGCCCCTCGCGCCCAAACACGCGCCTCGCCAGCCGTCGCCATCGTCCACTCCTTCTGTCGGCCAAACGATTTGGAGTCAGGTGAAGTCCGATCCACCGTCGACGTTGATGTTCGCTCCGGTCATGTACGAGTTGCGCCGCGACGCCAGGAACGCGGCGACGGGGCCGATCTCCTCCGGTAGGCCCGCCCGGGGCATTTGCGCCGGATGCCCGAAATGCTCGGCGATGGCGTCCATCAGCGCATAGGGGTCGGTGCCGTCGACGCCGACGGACTTCGCCCAGCCGACCAGCGACTCGGAGGCGATGCTGCCCGGCGACACCACATTGACCAGGATCTCGTCCTTGGCCAACAGCAGCGAGAGGTTCTTCGAGACGCTTGTCAACATCGACTTGGCCGCCGTGTAGGCCGGCAGCATGACGCTTTGCCGCTGGGTCGAGTGCGCCGAGAAGTTGACGATCCGCGCCCATTGGGCCTTGCGCAGCAGCGGAAGTGCCGAACGAACACAGCGCACCATGCCCATGACGCCCTCTTCGACGGCCTGGTGCCACTGCTCGTCGCTAAGAGCCTCGAAACTGCCTGGCGCGCCGGGCCCCACGGTGTTGATCAGCACGTTGAGCTCGCCGTCCCACCGCTCGGCGAGTTCGGCGAAGACCTTGTCGACGGCGCCGGCGTCAGTGATGTCGGCGTCGAGCCCGAGCGCATCCGGGCTGCCGCGACCGGTCAAGTCCGTCACCGCGGAATCGAGAGCCGCACGGCTGCGGCCGACCAGCGCCACCCGGGCACCGTCGTCGGCCAGGCAACGAGCCGTGGCCAGACCCATGCCGCGACTGCCTCCGACCACCACCGCGGTGGCATTCGCCAGCCCTAGATCCATGTGTCCAGCCGTTTTACCAAAAAGCCTACGATAGGTATTACAGTAGCAGACGGAAAACTCGACGACACGCCCGCGTATACGCAGGTCAGAGAGGAACCGCCGGTAGATTCCACCTTACCGGTGGCACGGCTAGATCGTGATGGAGGTGCCCGTAGTGGCAAAGCAGGCAACCGCTGATAAGCGTCAACGGCGCGAGCGCGGGTCCATCAATCCCGACGACATCATCAGCGGCGCATTCGAACTCGCGGAGCAAGTGTCGATAGACAACCTGAGCATGCCACTGCTCGGCAAACATCTCGGCGTGGGCGTCACCAGCATCTACTGGTACTTCCGCAAGAAGGACGACCTGCTCAACGCGATGACCGACCGCGCGCTCAGCAAGTACGTGTTCGCCACCCCCTACGTCGAGGCCAGCGACTGGCGCGAGACGCTGCGCAACCATGCCCGCCTGATGCGTAAGACGTTCATGGGCAATCCAATTCTGTGCGACCTGATTCTGATTCGCGCCGCCCTCAGTCCGAAGGCCGCGCGGTTGGGCGCCCAGGAGATGGAGCGCGCGATAGCCAACCTGGTCGAGGCCGGCCTGTCACCCGAGGATGCCTTCGACACCTACTCCGCCGTTTCGGTTCACGTCCGCGGTTCGGTGGTGCTGCATCGGCTGTACGAGAAGAACCAGACCCCGGACAGCGGGCCGCGCGCCATCGAGGACGCCGTGGCCATCGATCCCGCCACCACGCCGCTTATCGCACAGGTGACCGGGCAGGGACACCGCATCGGGGCGCCCGACGAAACGAATTTCGAATTCGGCCTGGACTGCATCCTCGACCACGCGGCCAGCCTGATCGAAAAGGGCGGTAAAGGCGGCAAGTCCGCGCCGTCGGGGCAACGCAAGGCGACCAAGTCGCCCGCCCAGCGCGGGCGGAGCAAGGCGACCGCGACGCGGTAACTGCCCGCCAAGTCACACCGGCCACACGCGTCGCCAGCGGAGGGGGAATGCCTTGTGCCCGCCTCATAGCGACAAGTCGATCAGCTGCAAACGATGCGCCCGCGTTGTCGCTCGGAGGCGGGCAAACTGTCGATCCCTCTTGTGCTGAATCTCTGGTGGCAGAAGCGAATTGACGCGGCGGCTACCCTTGTGTTTCCGGTGGCTCCGGCACGTGGAAATGCTCGTCACGTAGCCGGAAGGCTTCCTTCGCGCCGTGCTCTGCTCGCGTTTTGACGAAGTTGAACTCGCCCGGCGCGAATTGCAAGTTGGTGCCGTAGGCGTGAAACAGGTAGCTCGCGACTTCTTCGCCCTGGTACGCCTGGCTCTGCTCGACGAGGCGGAACGCCTCCTTGGCGATGACGACTCCGTCGGCGGGCATCTTCGCCGCCTTCTCTGCCCAGTAGCGAGCCCGCGCCGTCACCGCGCCGGGATCGCAAGTGTCGGTGAAGATTCCGAGGTGCTCGATCTCGGCGGCCTCGATGATGTCACCGGTCAGCAGCAGCCGTCTGGCCAGCACCGGCCCCAGCCGGTGGAAGAACATGTGCAGGCTGCCCAGGGCCGGGCCGAGGAAGCGGGTGGCCGGCATGCCGATCTTCGTGTCGCGCGCAATGACGGAGATGTCGGTCATCAGCGCCATCTCGAAGCCGCCGCCGAGCGCGTAGCCGGCAATCTCCCCCACCGTCACCTTCGGGAAGCCCATGAAGTTGTGGTAGAAGCCAAAGGACTTGCGGTCCACGGTGAGTCGCCGACGCTGACTGGGACGACGCTTGGCCGCCGCGTCGTCGGACGCCTTGGCCTTGTCGCCGTACCAGCCGTAGGCGTTGTTCATGTCGGCCCCGGCGGAAAAGACTCCCTCGGCTCCGCGCAACAGCACCACGGTGAGGTCATCGTCCTCCGCCACTCGGTCCAGGCAGCGGGCGATGGCCTCACGCATCGTCGCGTCGTAGGAGTTGCGTTGCTTGGGGTTGTTCAGCGTGATCGTCGCGATGCGCCGCTCGGGGTCGACGTCGAAGAGCACACGATCGTCCGAAACGCTGGAGCCGCTCATCTGCCGGACTCCTTTCGCCGCCTGCCGAATTTGAATCCGGTCAGGTCCTCCGGCCGCGACGCCAACGTCTTGACCTCGCCCATACACAGCACTTCGTCGTCGAGCAGCAGCCGCGCCGTCGACTCGATGCCCCGTTCGACCTGTGAGCGAACGATGTCGAAGCGCAGGTCGGTCAGCACGGGCGTCGGCCGGCGGAAGGTGACGAGCAGCGACCGGGTCTTGCCGGAAAGGCCGGTGACGCAATTGTGGTGCTGGATCACGCTGTCGAAGAACACGCCGAGGAAGCCGCCGTGCACCAGCCCCGGCGGCCCTTCGTAGACGAGCGGGAAGGACACCATCCCGGCGGCTTTCTCGGCATCGAGCTCGTCGAACCGGTATTCGGGAAAGCATGGGTTGTAGGCACCGATGTCGGTGGCATGGTTGAGGTATACGCGCCGGGGGTCATCGGCAATCTCGCCGATTCGCGGTGCGCTGTCCGTCGGGGCCGCGGCGGCCAACTCGCCTTCCCACTCGGCGAACTTCGCGAGCATCGCGTCGACGGTGGGGTGCGGGTGCTCCAGCGATAACAGCAGCGAGCTGAGGCGCCGCATGGCGCTGGCCGCCGCGACCGTTTGCGCCAGCGGCGCCTCGCCGAATTTGGCGTCGCCGGCGTATGGCGAAGCGGTTGTGCCGTCGGCCATGCTGCCCTTATCCACGGGGTTTCGCCCCGCTCTGTTCCGTCGTTAGGGTTTCCTTGCTAACTTATACCTCGTATCAATCGTATTGCCTACTGTATGGGTAACCGTATCGGCGGAGAAAGGCCGGGTAGACGGTGAGTCATGGGGCCGACGCGGCCGAGGCCGAGGGATCGGTCAACGCGTGCCGGGATGGCGCGGTCCTGCGGGTCACCTTGAATCGCCCGGCGCAGCGTAACGCCTTGACCCACTTGATGATCGGTCAGTTCGTCGACGCGCTGACCGATGCGGCCGCCGACGATTCGTTGCGCGCGATCCACATCCGCGGCGCGGGAGAAGACTTCTGCGCCGGCGCCGACTGGGTGGCCGCCAATGAGCCCGGCGGCCAACGTCCCCGCGCGGGTGATCTGGTGCGGCGGATCCCGCACGCCGCCCACCGGGTCATCGAACTCGTCGCGAGCGTTCAGCTGCCGGTGGTCTGCAGCGTGCGGGGATGGGCGGTGGGGTTCGGCTGCAACCTCGCACTGGCCGCCGACTTCACCGTCGCCGCCACCGACGCGGTGTTGTGGGAACCGTTCGTGGACCGCGGTTTCAGCCCGGATTCGGGCTCCACCTGGCTGCTGCCCCGCCTGGTCGGGCTGGCACGGGCCAGGCAGATGCTGCTGCTGGGCGAGAAGGTCAACGCGACCGACGCGGCCGCCTGGGGGCTGATCCACCAGGCGGTGAGCGGACCCGAACTCGACGACACCGCCGGGAAACTGGTGGAGCGGCTGGCCTCGGGACCGACGGCCGCGATCGGGCTGGCCAAGCAGGCCCTGAACTTCGGTCAGCACGCGACGTTGAGTCAATCGCTGACGCAGGAGCTGTTCAATCTGGAACTCTCCTGTCGGACAGGCGATTTCAAAGAGGGGCTGGAGGCGTTTCGGCAACGGCGGGCGCCAAAGTTCCAGGGCAGATGAGGGAGCGCGGATGCCTACTGACTCGTTCGACACCATCAACTACCACGTCGACGGGCACACGGCCACCATCACACTGAACCGTCCGGAGGCGCTCAACGCGCTGAGCCCGCACATGATCACCGAACTCCGCGCCGCCTACGACGAAGCCGAGAACGACGACAAGGTGTGGCTGCTCGTCGTAACCGGCACCGGCCGCGCGTTCTGCACGGGGGCCGACGTGAAGGCCATTCCCGAAGACGGCAAGGTGATCTACGAGCGCCCGTACCTGTCGACATACGACCAGTGGGAGGCACCGCAGGAGGGCACTCCGCCGTTTCGCACCATGGCCAAGCCGGTGCTGACCGCGGTCAACGGGCTGTGCTGCGGTGCCGGCATGGACTGGGTCACTACGACGGACATCGTCATCGCGTCCGAGCAGGCGACCTTTTTCGATCCGCACGTGAGCATCGGGCTGGTGGCCGGGCGCGAATTGGTGCGGGTGTCCAGAGTGTTGCCCCGCTCGATCGCGCTGCGGATGGCCCTGATGGGCAAGCACGAGCGGATGAGCGCGCAACGCGCCTACGAACTCGGATTGATCAGCGAAATCGTCGAGCACGACCGCCTGTTGGACCGGGCCTACGAGATCGCCGACATCGTCAACTCCAACGCGCCCCTGGCGGTGCGGGGGACCCGGCTGGCCATCCTCAAGGGCCTGAACGTGCCGCTGCACGAGGCCGAGATACTCGCCGAGACCTTCCGCGAGCGCGTGCTGCGAACCGAGGATGCGCAGGAAGGCCCCAAGGCCTTCGTCGAAAAGCGGAAGCCGAATTGGCAATGCAGATGAGCTTTGAAACCATCCTGCTCGAGGTCGACGCCGACGACCACGTCGCCACCATTACGCTGAATCGGCCCGAGCAGCTAAACGCGTTCAACCGCACCATGTGTGAGGAGATGGCCCGGGCCTGGCGCGCGGTCAAGCTTGACGAGTCCGTGCACGCGGTGGTGCTGCGGGCGGCCGGCGACCGGGCGTTCAGCGCCGGTCTGGACGTCAAGACGCCGTACGGTCAACCCGAAAACGTGTGGAACCACGAGGATCCGGGCGAGGCGCTCAGTCCCAAGTGGCAGAAGATGTGGAAACCCGTGGTGTGCGCCGTCCAGGGCATGTGCACCGCGGGCGCGTTCTATTTCCTCAACGAATCCGACGTTGTCATCTGCTCGGACGACGCAACGTTTTTCGACTCGCACGTATCGGCGGGCCTGGTGTGCGCGCTGGAGCCGATCGGGCTGATGCGGCGCATCGGCCTGGGCGAGACCTTGCGGATGGCGCTGATGGGCAACGACGAGCGCGTCGGAGCCGACACCGCCCTGCGCATCGGGTTGGTTTCGGAGGTCGTCGCCCGCGACCGACTGTGGGGGCGCGCCCACGAGATCGCCGCGACCATCGCCGCCAAGCCGCCGTCGGCGACCCAGGGCACGGTGAAGGCGATCTGGGAATCGCTGGACCGGCCCTACCGCGCCGCCCTGGAGCAGGGGCTCATCTATACGCGTCTGGGCAACCCGCTCGGCACCGCGGAATTGCGCGAATTGCGCGCCCAGCAAGGCGAGGTCGCTGCGCGCGAACCGAAGATCCGGTGATGCACCCGCTCAGCCGACGCATCGCCGACGTGCTCGACCTGCAGCGCGACGCGCACGCGATCGAGTATGGGGGCCAATGGATCTCGTGGCGCCAAGTGGGCGACACCGCGCGGCGCGTCGAATCCGTGGCCGCCGGGGCCTCCGGCGTCGGCATGCTGCTGCGCAACCGGCCCGGCCACGTCGCGGCCTTCCTCGGGGTGCTGCTCGGCGGCGGAACGGTGGTCACCATCAACCCCGGCCGCGGTGACGACCGCACCCGGGTCGACATCGCCGCCCTGCGGCTGCCGTTGATCATCGGCGAACCCGACGACCTGGCCACGCTGGTCCCGGCCGGCACCGCGACGGTGGCGATCATCGGTACCTCCGTCGACGCCCGGGGGCAGGCCTGCGACAGATCCGCCGCCCAGCGCGGCGTGGCGGTGCGGATGCTGACGAGCGGGACGACGGGGCCGCCCAAACGAATCGATCTCAGCTACGACATGCTGGCGCGCAGCGTGATGGGCCCCGACCCGGAAACCGCCCCGGCGCCAACGCAGCTGCGCCGCGGCGTCGCGATCGTCAACTCGCCGCTGGTGCACATCGGCGGGGTGTTCCGGGTTCTGCAGTGCGTCGCCGAGGCCAGGCCCTTTGTGCTGCTGGAGCGCTTCGAGCTGCAGGCATGGGCCGAGGCGGTGCGCACCCACCGGCCCCGCACGGTGTCGCTGGTGCCGGCCGCGCTGCGGACGGTGCTGCACTCCGACCTGACCCGCGCCGACCTGGAGAGCATCCGCGCCGTCACCTGCGGCACCGCACCGCTGTCGGCCGACGACGCCGACGCCTTCACCGAGAAGTACGGCATCCCGGTCCTCACCTCCTACGCGGCAACGGAATTCGGCGGCGGTGTCGCCGGCTGGACCCTCGCCGATTACCAAAAGCACTGGCAAGCCAAGCGCGGCAGCGTCGGACGGGCCAACCCGGGCGCACACCTGCGGGTGGTCGACGACGAAGGCGCGCCGCTCGGGCCCGACCGGGTCGGCCTGCTGGAGGTCAAGCCCGGGCAACTGGGCCCATCGGCGAAATGGATGCGAACCACCGACCTGGCCCGCATCGACGCGGACGGCTTCGTCTGGATCGTCGGGCGGGCCGACCAGGCGATCATCCGCGGCGGGTTCAAGGTGATGCCCGACGACGTACGCGTCGCGTTGGAAGACCATCCCGCGGTGGCGGGCGCCGCCGTGGTCGCGCGGTCCGACGAACGGCTCGGGGAGACGCCCGTCGCGATGGTGCAACTGCGCCAGCCCGCGTCCGCCGACTCCGACACGCTGGTGCAGTATCTGCGAACGCGGCTGGCGCGCTACGAAATCCCCACCGAGATCGCGATCGTCGATGCGATCCCGCGAACGCCCTCCGGTAAGGCCGACCTCAGCCAGGTCAGGCTGTACTTCAGCAAGTCCGCGGCCCATCGCGACCATGCCCGGTGACTCCCCCACGGTCGCCGAGGTCCTGCGACGCCAGGCCCAGTCCCGCGCGGAGCACGCGCTTCTCGTGTGCGACGGCGAGCGCATCGGCTACGCGGAGGCCGAGCGGCGCTCGGCGGAGCTGGCCCGCGGGCTGATCGCGCTGGGGGCGGGCAAGGGCACCCACGTGGGGCTGCTCTACCCGAATGGCATCGAATTCGTCGTCGGGATGCTCGCGGCCGCGCGAATCGGCGCGGTGGTGATCCCGTTCTCCACGTTCGCCACCGCTCGCGAGCTACGCGAGCAGCTCGTCGACAGCGACACCCAAATCCTGCTGTCCGCCCGCTCTTTTCGCTCCCACGATTACGCGCAACGGCTGGCCGAGGCGCTGTCGCGTCCCGAGCCGGTCACCGATGAGCGGCTGTTCGTGACCGCCGCGCCGCAATTGCGTCACGTCATCGTCAATTCCGGCCATCCGTACCGGATAGCCCGCACCGTCGCGCCCGGGTTGCTCGAGGCGATAGAGGACGACGTCGACGGCTGCGATCCGCTGGCCATCGTGTATACGTCGGGCTCCACCAGCGCCCCGAAGGGCGTGGTGCACACGCACGCCGGCCTGCTCGCCCACCAGCGGAACCTCAACGAGATCCGCGGGCTAACCGCGGCGGATCGGCTGTTTTGCAATTCGCCGTTCTTCTGGATCGGCGGGTTCGCATTCGGCCTGCTCGCCACCGTGGTCGCCGGGTCCGCCCTGGTGTGCTCGAATGCCACCGACCCGGGCGTGACCCTCGACCTGCTCGAGGCCGAAAGGCCCACCATCACCAATGGTTTCGTCGCAGGGATCGCGCACCTCGCGGATCACCCCAGCTTCCCAGGGCGCGACCTGTCGTCGATGCGCCGGGGCAATCTGTATCCGATCATGGCGCCCGACGCCCGACCGGCCGATCCGGAACTGCGGCACAACATGCTGGGCCTGACCGAGGCCGGCAGCGTGGTGTTGATCAGCGGCGACGAATCCGACCAACCCGAACACCGCCGCGGATCCTTCGGCAAGCCGGCCCCCGGATTCGACACCAGGATCGTCGACCCGGATGCCTCCGGCATCGGGGAGCTGTGTATCCGCGGACCCTACGTGATGCAGGGGTATTACAAACGCAGCCGCGAGGAGTGCTTCGACGCCGACGGGTGGTTTCACACGGGCGATTTGGTGCGCGTCGACGCCGACGGGTTTTTCTATTTCGCCGGCCGGCTCGGCGCGATGATCAAGACGGCGGGGGCCAACGTCTCGGCGGCCGAGGTTGAGAACGCGATCGCCAAGGTCACCGGCGTCGAGGCTCACGTCGTGGGCATTCCGGACAAGCGACGGGGGGAACTCGTCGCCGCCGTCGTCGCCCGTCCGGGTCTCGACGAAGCCGCGCTGCGGGAGCGTCTCAAGACGGAATTGTCCGCGTACAAGATCCCGAAGCGGCTCATCGCCTTGCCGCGCAACGAGATTCCGCGGCTGTCGAGCGGAAAGGTCGACACCCAACGGTTGCGGAAACTGTTCGATGCCTGAGCGCACCATCGACCAACTGGTGCGGTCTCGCGCCGCACAACACGGCCCTAAGCCGGCGGTGATCGACCCGACGGCGCGGCTGAGCTACCGCGAACTCGACTCCACCACACGCGATCTGGCCGCGGTCTTCGTCGACGCCGGTGTCGGCAAGGGAACCCGCGTCGGGCTGATCATGCCGAACAGCGTCCGCTGGGTGCAGGTGGCGATCGCCCTGACACGCCTCGGCGCCGTGCTGGTTCCGCTCAGCACCCTGCTACGACCCGGCGAGCTGGTCGCGCAGCTGCGGGCCGCGTCGGTTCAATTCCTGGTGAGCGTGGAAGAGTTCCGTGGCCACCGGTACCTGGAGGACATCGAGGCGGTGCCGCGACTGGAACTTCCCGCCCTGCGCCAGGTTTGGCCGATCGACCGGCTCGACAACGCCGTTTCGAGCGAGCCCGCCCGCCGGATCGTCGACGCTATGACCGAGACGGTCACGGCCGCCGATCCGATGGTCATCATGTTCACCTCGGGCAGCAGCGGAACACCCAAGGGCGTCATCCACTCCCACGGCAACGCGTTGGCCGCCGTGGGGTCGGGCTTGGCGGCGCGCTGCATCACGCCCGACTCCCGGCTGTATCTTCCGATGCCGTTCTTCTGGGTGGGCGGATTCGGCAGCGGCATCCTGTCCACGCTGCTGGCCGGCGCGACCCTGGTGACCGAGGAAATACCGCAGCCCGAAACCACCCTGCGGCTGCTGGAATCCGAGCGGGTCACGCTGTTTCGCGGATGGCCCGATCAGGCCGAGGCACTGGCACGGCACGCTGACACCGTCGGTGCCGACCTGTCGGCCCTGCGGCCGGGAAGCCTGGAAGCCCTACTGCCGCCCGACCGGCGGGCCCAACCCGGCGCGCGGGCCACGCTGTTCGGCATGACGGAGGCGTTCGGTCCCTATTGCGGCTACGCTGCCGACACCGACATGCCGCCTTCCGCCTGGGGCAGCTGCGGCAAGCCGTTCCCCGGCATGGAGGTCCGCATCGTCGACACCGACAGCGGCGAGCCGGTTTGGGCGGGATCCGTTGGGCAGATCCAAATCCGGGGGCCACACACGTTGCGCGGCATCTGCCGTCGCAGCCGAGAGGAGCTGTTCACCCCCGACGGCTACTACCCCACCGGTGACCTCGGTCGCCTCGACGAGGACGGATTCCTGTTCTACCACGGCCGGTCCGACGACATGTTCAAGGTCAGCGGCGCGACCGTCTATCCCAGCGAGGTGGAACGGGCCCTGCGCGCGATCGACGGCGTCCAGAGCGCCTACGTGACCAACGTGGCCGGCGACACGGGCGAACGGGTCGGCGCCGCGGTCGTGTGCGCGCGCCCGCGGACCGCCGAGCAGCTGCACACATCGGCGCGAAAGCTGTTGAGCGCGTTCAAGGTCCCGACGGTGTGGCTGTTGCTGGAATCCGACGATGAGGTCCCGCGCGGGGGCACCGGCAAACTCGACATTCGCCGACTGCGGGAGATGTTGATCGAGGCGAATGTGCCCTAGGGAACCCGCGTCCAGGGCTGGCAGTTCTGCGACTCGAAGGCCTTAACCGACGTGTTGATGTTCGCGAACATGGGGCCGATGGACATGTTCGTCTGGAGCACGTGGTCCTTGTTCGCATCGGGGGTGCTGTAGGTGAACCACGCGCACATCGAGTCCTGGGTCGGCACGTTGTTTATCCAGACGCCGAAGGCCGAGGCCGAACCGCCCGTTCGGTAAAGGCCGGGCGCGATGTCGGGCCCCACGACAAAGACACCGTTGCCGGGGATCGGATCCATCGGGTCGGCGACGGCGGGCGCCGCGAGCGGAATCGCGGCCACACATGCGACGAATACGGCCGCTGGGCGAAGCGTTCGGGGCATTGTTCCTCGCTTTGTGTTGTTTGCCGCCTCCGATGGCAGCCTAAGCCCAGGGCGGGTCGGCAACAACAGCTGTCCCGGCTCACCCAGGTTCCGGGTGACTCCCATTCGCTACGACACCCCGCGCGGTGAGGTGATCGATGAGCGGGACGGCGCCCGCGGCAAGATGTTGCGACATCGCCGCCCGCGCGAGCTCCTGGTCGTGCTTTTTCAGGGCGGACAGGATCCGCCGATGATCCTTGATCGACTGCTCCGGCCAACCTTCGATGGCGGGGAACACCGATTCCGGTGCGTAACGGGTGATCTGCGACATCAACTGAGCGAGCTTCGGCGAGTCCGCGGCGACGTTGATGGCGCGGTGAAACTCGTGGTTGAGGCGCACGGTCCGCTCGGTGTCGTCACCGGCGTAGGCCTCTTCGAGCTCGGCCTGGATCTGCTTGAGTTCGCCCAGCTGCTCGTCGGTGATGTTGACCGCGGCCCGCGCGGCCAGCTCTCCTCCCACGTAGCCCTGCACGTTGGCGACATCGGTCACGTCGCGCCCGGTAACCGGTAACACCACAAAGCCGCGGTGCGGCTGCTGGGCGACCAACCCCTCCGCGCGCAGCGCGAACAGCGCCTCGCGCACCGGCGTGACGCTGATCCCGAGCTCGGCGGCCAATTGGTCCAGGCGCACATACGTTCCGCTCGCGTAGGTGCCGTCGAAGATCCTTCTGCGGACGAAGCGCGCGACGTCGTCGGAAAGTTGCGGCCGCGCAGCGAAATCCGGGGTGGTCATCGCCTCACACCTGATACTCGGCAAGTAGCCGCTTGCTGATGATGGACTTCTGGATCTCGCTGGTTCCCTCGCCGATCAGCAGGAACGGGGCGTCGCGCATCAGCCGCTCGATCTCGTATTCCTTGGAATAACCGTAGCCACCGTGGATCCGGAAGCTCTGCTGGGTGACTTCCGAACAGTATTCGCTGGCAAGGTATTTGGCCATGCCGGCGGCGACATCGTTGCGCTCGCCGGAATCCTTCAGCCGTGCCGCATTGACCATCATCAGGTGCGCGGCCTCCACTTTGGTGGCCATCTCGGCTAGCTGGAACGCGATGGCCTGGTGTTCCGCGATCGGCTTGCCGAAGGTCTGCCGCTGCTGGGCGTAGCGCACCGCGAGTTCGAAGGCGCGGATGCCGATGCCGCACGCGCGCGCCGACACGTTGACCCGGCCGACTTCGATGCCGTCCATCATCTGGAAGAAGCCCTGGCCGGGCGTGCCGCCGAGGATGTCGTCGGCGCTCGCCTGGTAACCGTCGAAGATCAGCTCGGTGGTGTCGATGCCCTTGTAGCCCAGCTTGTCGATCTTGCCGGGGATCACCAGGCCGGGCATGATCTCGCCGAAGCCCGTTGGCTTTTCGACGAGGAAAGCGGTGAGGTTGCGGTGCGGCTTGTCCGCGCCCTCGTCGGTGCGCACCAGCACCGCGATCAGGGTCGAGCTGCCCCCGTTGGTCAGCCACATCTTCTGGCCGTTGATGGTGTAGCCACCGCCCGCGTCGCGCTGGGCCCGGGTACGGATCGCGGCGACGTCGGAGCCGAGCTCGGGCTCGGACATCGAAAACGCGCCGCGCGACTCGCCGGTCGCCATGCGCGGCAGGAACCGTTGCTTCTGGGCGTCGGTGCCGTGCTGGCGCAGCATGTAGGCCACGATGAAGTGGGTATTGAGCACCCCGGACACGCTCATCCAGCCGCGGGCCAACTCCTCGACGCACAGCGCGTAGGTCAGCAGCGACTCCCCCAGCCCGCCGTATTCCTCGGGAATCATCAGCCCGAACAGGCCCATCTCGCGCATCTGATCGACGATGGCCTGGGGATAGGCATCGTCGCGCTCGAGCTGCGGCGCGTTGGGAATGACTTCCTTCTCGACGAATTGGTGTACCGTAGCGACGATTTCGGTCTGGAACTCGGTGAGGCCGAGGGTTTGGGCGAGTCTGGTCATGCGCTTTCCGTCCCTATCGTTTTGGCGCTCGTCAGTCGCGCGATGTCCGCGGTCGTCAACCCCAAGCGCTCGGCGAGCACGTCGGCGGTGTCTTGTCCCAGCGCGGGCGCCGGCGGGCTCGCGGCATGGGTGCCGTCGAACGCGGCCGGCAGGCCGGGAGCGAGGTACTCCCCGACGCCCGGTTGGTGCAGCCGGGAAAACAGCGGGTTGGCCGTCACCTTGGCGTCGGTGGCGGCCTCGGCGAAGGTGCGGTACCGCTCGAACAGCACCGTGGTCCCCGACAGCGCGGCGGTGACCTCATCGGCCGTGTGGTCGGCGAACCACGTGCCGAACAGCCCGGACAGGGCGTCGCGGTAGCGGTAGCGGTCGCCCTCCGAACCGAAATCCACCGCCAGCGCCTCCTCGAGCGCCGACACCGCGGCAGCCGTGCCGGTCACCTCCACGAGGTCGCGAAAGTGCCTGCGCGTCAAGGCGACCACCATGAAGCCGACCCCGTCGCTGCTGGTGAAGTCCTGCCCGTACTGGCCGTAGATGGCGTTGCCGAGCCGTTGGCGCTCTGTCCCGTTGACCTGTGGCTCGGTCAGCAGCCCGAGGTTCCCGGCCGTGGCCAGCGCGACGTCCTCCAGCGCGAGGCTGATGCGCGCGCCCGCCCCAATGTGGTCGCGGCGCCGAACGGCGCTGACAACGGCGAGGGCGGCGTACAGGCCGCAGCACACGTCCCAGGCCGGCAGCACGTGGTTGATCGGGCCGGCGTGCTCGGCCGGGCCCGTGACGAGCGGGTACCCGATGCCCGCGTTGACGGTGTAGTCCACCGCGGTGGACCCGTCGCCGCGTCCGAGCAGCTGGACGTGGATGACGTCGGAACGCTTGGCGGCCAACACATCGTGGCCGAGCCAGGGTAGCCCGCCGGCGTTGGTGACGACGATGCCGTCGCCCTCGACGATCAGCCGCTGGACCAGCTCCTGGCCCTCGGCCGAGCGCAGATCGATGGCGGCCGAACGCTTTCCCTTGTTCAGTCCGGTCCAGTAGATCGACGTGCCGGCGGCGGACAGCGGCCAGCGCTCGACGTCGGAGGCGCCGCCGATCGGGTCGACGCGGATCACCTGCGCGCCAAGCTGACTCAGCGTCATCCCGCACAGCGGTGCGGCGACGAAGCTGGACACCTCCACGATGGCGAGGCCGCTCAACGGAGCGTTCACGACGGGGCGACCCGCTCGAAGACCGCGGCCAGGCCCTGGCCCCCGCCGATGCACATGGTCTCCAACCCGTAGCGCGCCTGGCGGCGGTTGAGTTCGCGCGCCAGGGTCGCCAGCATCCGGCCGCCGGTCGCGCCGACGGGGTGGCCCAGCGAAATTCCGGACCCGTGCACATTGGTCCGATCGTGGTCGGCGGCGCCGAAATTCCATTCGCGCATCACCGCAAGCGCCTGCGCGGCAAACGCCTCGTTGAGCTCGATGACGTCGATGTCGGACAGCCGCAGGCCCGCCTTGGCCAAGGCGACCTCGGTGGCCGGCACCGGGCCGATGCCCATGATGTTGGGCGCCACGCCCGCCGACCCCCACGACACCAGGCGGACCAGCGGCGTCAGGCCGCATTCGGCCGCCTTCTCCGGCGTAGTCACGACACACATCGACGCCGCATCGTTCTGCCCGCTGGCGTTGCCGGCCGTCACCGTCGCCTCCGGATCCTCGGCCAGCAGAACAGGTTTGAGCTTGCTCAATGACTCCACCGAGGTGTCGGCGCGCGGATGCTCGTCGGTGTCGATCAATTCTTCACCCTGGCGGGTGCGGACGGAGACCGGAATGATCTCCTCCGCCATGATGCCGTCCTTCTGGGCGGCCACCGCGCGCTGGTGCGAGCGCACCGCGAGCTCGTCTTGCTCCTGGCGCGAAATGCCGTACTCGCGGCGCAGGTTCTCGGCGGTTTCCAGCATCCCGCCCGGCACCGGGTAGTGCCGGCCACCGGCGGTGGTGCGTCCGCGCGCCAGCCCGTCGTGCACCCGGATCCCGCCGCGGGCGCCGCCCCAACGCATGTCGGTCGAGTAGAAGGCGACGTTGCTCATGCTTTCGCAGCCGCCGGCGATCACGAGATCGTGGTCACCGTTGCCCACTTGCAGGCACGCCTGGATCACCGCCTGCAGTCCCGACCCGCAGCGCCGGTCGACCTGCATCCCCGGAACCGTCACAGGCAGGCCGGAATCCAGCGCCACGACCCGTCCGATCGCCGGCGCATCGCTGCTGGGATAGCAGTGCCCGAGGATGACATCCTGCACGGAGTCGGGGGCGATTCCGGTCCGCTCGAGTAGCCCTTTGAGGGCGGCCACGCCCAGGTCAACGGCGGTCAGCGACTTGAACATTCCGCCGTAGCGGCCGATGGGCGTGCGCACGGGCTCACAAATGACGGTCTGACGCATACTCGTTGCTCCGCTCAGATGTGCCGGCCGCCCGTGACTTCCATCACGGTGCCTGTCATGTACGAGGACAGATCGGAGGCGAGGAACAACGCGACGGTCGCGACCTCGCTGGGTTCGCCGGCGCGGCCCATCGGGATCTCGGCCACCTTCTCATCCCAAATGCGTTGCGGCATAGCCTCCGTCATGGCTGAGCGAATCAGGCCTGGAGCGATCGCGTTGACCCGCACCCCGAGGTAAGCAAGCTCCTTGGCCGCGGCCTTGGTCATGCCGACGATGCCGGCCTTGGCTGCGGAATAGTTGGTCTGGCCGACCATGCCGACCTTGCCCGACACCGACGACATGTTCACGATGGCGCCGCGCTTGTTTTCCCGCATGATCGCCGCCGCCAGCCGGATGCCGTTCCACGTCCCCTTCAGGTGCACGTCGATGACCTGATCGAACTGCTCTTCGGTCATCTTGCGCATCGTGGCGTCGCGGGTGATGCCGGCGTTATTGACCATGATGTCCAGGCCGCCGAAGCGCTCGACGGCGGTCTGAATCAACGCCTCGACCTCGGCCGCCTGCGTCACGTCGCAGCGGACGGCCAGCGCTACCTGGTCGCCGCCCAGTTTGTCGGCCGCGGCCTGCGTCGCCTCGAGGTTGACGTCCCCGAGCACGACCCGCGCCCCCTCGGCGACGAATCTCTCCGCAATCGCGAAGCCCAGCCCTTGCGCGCCACCTGTGACGACTGCGGTCTGACCATCCAGCAACGACACGTTAATCCCGCCTCCCTCGCTTTGCTCCCGCCATGGGGTGCCCGTCGGTCGAATATCATATTTCATATAGGATCGCGCTCGGCGCCGGGTGCGCCGCGGCCCAGCGACCAACTTCGAAAGAGGAGCGCCCGCCTATGACGACTGCCGAAATTCAGGAGGTACCCGACGAGGACTTCCGGGAGATCCTCGCCCAGACCCGGCACTTCGTCCGCAGCGCCGTCGTCCCGCGCGAGCAGGAAATCCTGACCGACGACCGGGTGCCGGACGACCTGCGCGACCACGCCAAGAAGATGGGTCTGTTCGGGTATGCGATCCCTCAGCGGTGGGGCGGCCTCGGCCTGAATCTCGTCCAAGACGTCGAGCTGGCAATGGAATTGGGCTACACCTCGCTCGCGGTGCGGTCGATGTTCGGCACCAACAACGGCATCGCGGGACAGGTTCTGGTCGGCTTCGGCACCGACGAACAGAAGCGACGCTGGCTGGAGTCGATGGCGTCCGGTGACGTCGTCGCCTCCTTCGCGCTGACCGAGCCCGGCGCCGGCTTGAACCCGGCCGGCCTGCGGACCAAGGCCGTTCGCGACGGTGACGAGTGGGTGATCTCCGGTGACAAGCGCTTCATCACCAACGCGCCGGTCGCCGACCTGTTCGTGGTGTTCGCGCGCACCCGACCGGCCGACGACCAGGGCCCAGGGATCGCCGTCTTCCTCGTCCCCGCGGACACGGCCGGCGTCCAGGTGGCAGCCAAGGACGCGAAGATGGGCCAGGAGGGCGCCTGGACCGCCGACGTCAGCTTCAGCGACGTCCGCGTCGGGGGCGACGCGCTGATCGGCGGCAGCGAGGACATCGGCTACCGGGCCGCGATGACGTCGTTGGCGCGCGGCCGCGTGCACATCGCGGCAATCGCGGTGGGCGCCGCGCAACGCGCGCTCGACGAGTCGGTGGCCTATGCGGCCACGGCGACGCAGGGCGGGACGCCGATCGGGAGCTTTCAGCTGGTGCAGGCGATGCTCGCCGACCAGCAGGCCGGGGTGCTGGCCGGGCGCGCGCTGGTGCGCGAGGCCGCGCGGCTGTGGGTCAGCAACGAAGACCGCCGGATCGCGCCGTCGGCGGCCAAGCTGTTCTGCACCGAAATGGCCGGCAAGGTGGCCGATCTCGCGGTGCAGGTGCACGGCGGCAGCGGCTACATGCACGGCGTTCCCGTCGAACGCATCTACCGCGACGTGCGCCTGCTGCGGCTCTACGAGGGCACCAGCGAGATCCAGCGCCTGATCATCGGTTCGAACCTCGTGAAGGCGGCGCAGCGATGAGCGGCAGGTTGGCGGGGCGGGTGGCCCTCATCACCGGGGCGGCGCGCGGCCAGGGCCGGGCCCATGCACTTCGGATGGCCCGGGAGGGCGCCGACATCATCGCCGTCGACATCGCCGGAGAGCTTCCCTCCTGCGTGCCCTACGATTCCGCCACTCCCGACGACCTCGCCGAAACCGTCCGCATCGTCGAACAGGAGGACCGTCGAATCTTGGCCACCCACACCGACGTTCGCGACTTCGGCGAACTCCGCCGGGTGGTTGAGGACGGCGTTGGCGCCTTCGGACGCCTTGACATCATCGTCGCGAACGCCGGCATCTCGGCCCCGCAGGCCTGGAACGACATCACCCCCGAATCGTTCCGAGACGTCATGGAGATCAACGTCACCGGCACCTGGAACACCGTGATGGCGGGCGCCGACAAGATCATCGAAGGTGGCCGCGGCGGCTCGATCATCCTGATCAGTTCCGCGGCCGGCATGAAGCTGCAGCCGTTCATGGTGCACTACACCACCAGCAAGCACGCGGTCGCCGGGATGGCGCGCGCGTTCGCCGCCGAGTTGGGCAAGCATTCGATCCGGGTCAACAGCGTGCACCCGGGCCCGGTGAACACCCCGATGGGATCCGGCGACATGATCGCGGCGATGGCCAAGGCCATGGAAACCAACCCGCAGCTGACCAACATGCTCACGCCCTTCCTGCCCACCTGGGCCGCCGAGCCCGAAGACGTCGCCGACGCCGTGTGCTGGCTGGCCAGCGACGAATCGCGCAACATCACCGCCGCGCAGATCCCGGTCGACCAGGGCTCGACGCAATACTGATCGGCCCTCGCAGGGAATAGCCGACACGGATTGGCGTTGCTAGGCGGCATGAAAGCCTTCAGCGAAACCGAACGCCAGGAGTTCCTCGCCGATACCCACGTTGGCGTCCTGTCCGTCGCCGCCGACGGCCGGCCGCCGGCCAGCGTCCCGATCTGGTACGACTACACGCCCGGGGGCGACATCCGGATCATGACGGGCGCGTCGAGCCGCAAGGCGCGGCTCATCGAGCGCGCGGGCGCGGTGACGCTCGTGGTTCAGCGCGAGGAGTTGCCGTACCAATATGTGGTGGTGGAGGGCACCGTCGTCGGGACCACCAAGCCGGCCCCGGCCGACGCGCAGGAGGCCATCGCCATCCGCTACCTCGGCGAGGAGGGCGCGCGCGCGTTCCTGCAGAGCATGGAGGGCGTCGAGGAGGTGCTGTACACCATCCGCCCGGACCGCTGGCTGTCCGCCGACTTCACCGGCGACCTCTAGCCGAGCAGCTCCAGCGTCCCCAGCTCGCGGATCGCCCGGCAGCCGCGGGTCAGCATCGCGAGCACCATGTCGTCGCCGCGCTCGGTGGCAGCGGCGAACGCGAATCCCAGCGCCGAGATCAGCGGTGCCTGCAGCACGCCGAGCCGGTAGTCGCGCCAGCACGTTTCGCGGTCGTAGCCGGTGACCCCGCAAGCCGTCAGCGCCCGGTGATAGTCGGCGACGAGGCCTTCCTCGAGGCTGGCGCGCAGTTGCGGATTTAGGCTGGTCGCAGTGAAGTAGGCCAGATCTCTGGCCGGCAGGCCCACGCCGAGCGTTTGCCAGTCGACCACGCTCACCCGGGTCCGGTCGGGATCGAACAGCATGTTGTCCAGCCGATAATCGCCGTGCAGCAGCGCGAACCGGTCATACTCGGCCAAAAGCCACGGCGCCACCAAACCCATTGCCGCAGTGAAAGTATCGCGGTCTTCGGCGCTCATCCGACCGCCCAGCTTCTCGAGCGTGATGTCGGCACTCATCTTGGCCACCTCACCCATGCCGTTGGCGCCCGCCTCGTCCGGCCGCCCGAACGCGATGCCTTCGAAATCCAGCCAGGCCCGATCGCACCAGGTCGGGGCGTGCAGGCCGGCCAGGGCGGTAACCGCGAGGCGCGCTTCGGCTTCGCCGCAGCCCGCGAGCTGGTCGCCCTGCACCGCCGGAGCCTGATCGGCGAGCAACAGCGCGAAATCCATTGCGTCCTCGGCGATCGCGCAATAGAAGCACTCCGGCGTCGGCACCTGCACCCGATCGGCAACGGATGAGTAAAACGCGCATTCGCTGCGATATCCGATGACGACCCGGTCGCGCACCGTGTCGTCCTGGGCGGGCAGCTTGATGACGAAGGTCTGCGGCAGGTCACCGGGATCCGTCGCGTAGCTGGCCGTGACCCGGTAGGTGGCGCCGGTCTGGCCGGTGCCGATGGCAACCACGTCGACGCCCGACACCGCGACGGGCGCGCGCCGTTCGCTGAGCACGCCTGACAGCCATTCCGGGGTCACGTCGCCGGGGTACCGGGGAATCGACACCACCGCATCCATGAGCAGGCCTCCAGCGCTCCGACGGTCAATTGACCGATCAACTGTAAGGCATACGGCAAGAGCCGCGGTCAACCGCCGTGATCGACCGCGATGTGCCACTCCGCGGCCTCGCGCTGCTGGCGCCAGAATTCCTCGAAACGTCCGCCCGCGGAAAGCAGTTCGTCGACCGTGCCCTCCTCGATGATGCGGCCGTCGTCCACGAAGAGCACCCGGTCGGCGTGGCGAATGCTCGCCAAGCGGTGCGCGACGATCACCCGCGTGCGCGCATGCCGATCGGCGCTGAGCGCGTCGACCACCGCGGCCTCGTTTTCGGTGTCCAGGGCGCTGGTCGCCTCGTCGACCAGCAGCATCGGCGCGTCCTTGAGCAGGGCACGCGCGATGCTCACACGTTGCCGCTCTCCGCCGGACAGCGCCGACCCGGCCTCGCCGACGACGGTGTCCGCTCCGTCGGGCAACCGGCCGGTGAGTTCGTCGACCCGCGCCAGGGCGACGGCGCGTGCGAACTGCTCGTCGCCGGCGGCCGGGTTTCCCGCGAGGACGTTCTCGCGGATCGTGCCGTGGAACAGGTACGGATGCTGGAACACGACGCTGCTGGTCGCGCGCCGGGTCTCGGCGTCGAGGGTCGCCGCGTCGACACCGTCGATGAGCACGCGGCCCCGGGTCGGCTCGTGCAGGCCGGCGATCAGCGCCAGGATGGTGCTCTTGCCGGATCCGGACGGGCCGACGATCGCCGTCGTGGTGCCCGGCCGCAGCGAGAAGCTCAGCCCGTCGAGGGCCGGCGCGCTCGCCCCGTCATAGCCGAAGGTGACATCGTCGAACTCGATTTGCGGGGCCGCGGCGAGCCCGGGCAGCGTGGCGGCTCCGGCCTGCATGACGGGCGCGGTGAGCACGGACCGGATGCGGTCCAGGGTGGCGCGGGTGCTCTCCAGCGCGGGGGCCAGCTCGCTGAGGGTGGTGAACGGCTCGAGGTAGCGGGCGATCACGACGATCAGCGCGACGGCCTCCGGCACGCTCAGGGTCCCGCTCAGCGCCAGCGCCGTCGTCGTGCCCGCCAGCAGGATGAGGGCCAACTGGCTGGCAATGCTGAACAGCAGCTGGCCCGGAACCTGCATGGCCAGCAGCCGCATCGTCGTCCCGCGCTGTGCGGCCAGCGCCTCGCCCACCAGGCTGCGGGCGGGCTCGGCGCGCCGCGCGGCCCGCAACGCCTGCTGGGTTCGGGCGAACTCGATGATCCGTTCGGTGAGCGTGGTGTTGGCCGCGGCGGCCGCGGCGTCGGCGCGGCGTGCCAGCCGCGCGGAGCCCCACAACGCGCCCAGCAGCAACGGCACGCCGCCGAGCGCGGCCAGGCCCAGCTGCCAGGACACCGGCAGCAGCGCCAGCGCGATGCCCGCCGGCAGCAGGATCGCCGTGACGAGCGGCGTCAGCAGATTGACCACCAGGCCCACGAGTTCCGGACCCGTCGCCGCGATGGCCTGCCGTGCTGTCGCGGTGTTTTCGGCGCCGAACCAGTCCAGCCGGACGTCCGGAAGCCGGTCCGCCACGTCGTGCTGGCTGTGGTCGAGCACCGCGAAGCCAAGATCCAGGCCGATGCGCGCGGTCGCGGTGTCGATCGCCCAGCCGGCCACGGTCGCGGCGGTGAGCAAGCCCAGCCACACCAGCGCGCGGTGCGGTTCGCCGCCAAACAGCGCGCCCACCAGTGGGACCAGCAGCACCGTGGCCACCGCCCGCGCCACCACGGAGATCAGGGCGAGCGCGGCGTACGAAAACACCTTGGCGCGGCGCTCTTTCGGAACCAGGCCGATCCAGGTGCGGATCATCGCGCCGCCTCCCCCGCCGCGGCCGCCGGGACCGCGCTGCCGTGGCCCGTGTCCCACAGCCGGCGATAGCGTCCGTCCGCGGCGAGCAGCTCCTCATGGGTGCCGCGTTCGGCGATCCGGCCCTCATCGAGGACGACGATCTGGTCGGCGCGGGTGATGGTGTGCAACCGGTGGGCGATCACCAGGACCGTCCGCTCCCGGGTGAGCCGGTTGAGCGCTTGCTGCACAAGGTATTCCGATTCCGGGTCGGCGAAGGCCGTGGCCTCGTCGAGGATCAGGACCGGGGTGTCGGCGAGGATGGCGCGGGCGATGGTGAGCCGTTGACGTTCGCCGCCCGACAACCCGCTGCCCGCACCCAGCATCGTGTCGTAGCCCTGCGGCAGTCGCACGATGCGGTCGTGGATTTGGGCCTCGCGCGCCGCGGCCTCGATCTGCGCGGCGGTGGCATCGGGGACGGCCAGCGCGATGTTCTGCGCGACCGTGCCGTGCACCTGCTGGGTTTCCTGCAGCACAAAGCCGACGCGGGTGTAGAGTTCGTCGGCGCTCAGGGACCGAATGTCCTGTCCCCCAACCCGTATCGCGCCCTGCTCGACATCGTGGAATCGGGCCAGCAGCGCGGCCAGCGTCGACTTCCCCGAGCCGGAGGGGCCGACCAGCGCGGTCACGGTGCCGGGCCGCAGCGTCAGCGACACGTCCCGGATCACCGGAACGCCGGGGCGATAGCCGAAGCCGACGCGATCGAACACCACGGTCGCCGGCGCGTCGCCTCGGGGCGCTTCCTGCCGTCGCACCTCGAGTTCGGGCTCGTCGAGCGCGTTCTGCAGCCGCCGGGCGGCCAGCATCCCGGCGCGGATGCCACCGAGCCCGTAAGCGATGCCGAGCAGGCGCGCACCAAACGTGGTGCCCAGCAACAGGAACGGCAGCAGGTCGACCGGATCCATCCGTCCGCCCGCGATAAGCAGGGTGCCGGCCGCCGTGATGAGCCACAGGAACGTCGAGGGACGGGTGGCCAGATCCATCAGCGTCTTCTTGCCGGCGAGGGGACGCTGCCAGGCCACCAGGAACCCGACGTACTCGTCGAGGCGGCGCCGGAAGTTGGAGGCCGCGGCGCCGCCGAAGACGCGAATCACCGGTTGCCCTTCGAGATACGCGCCGGCCTCCCCGCTCATCCGCTCCGCCCAGCGCTGCGATTGCGGGATGCGTGGGCCGGACTGAATCGTGATCGACGACGTCAGTACCAGATAGACCAGGACAGGAACGAACAGCACCAGCGCCACCCGCCAGTCGACGGCGAAGAGGTAGATCAGCACCGCCACCGGCGCGACGACGGCGGCGACCGCGTCCGGGATGGCGTGGGTGACCAGATAGTGCAGCGCCAGTGTGTCGTCCTGCACCAGCTGCTTGATCGACCCCGATCCGCGGGCGGTGAACCAGCCCAGCGGCAACCGGGACAGCTTGGTCAACAGCCGCGAACGCAAGTCACCGGCGAAGCGCGCGTCGAGGACATGCAGCCACAGCGTGAGCGCGGCGCCGAGCAAAGTGCCGAGCCCCAGCAGCGAAACCGCCGCGATGCCCAGGGTCCACAGCCGCTGCTCGCCGGCGCCGGATACCAGCAGCCGGGCCAACTCGACCAGGAGCACGAACGGCGCCAGTTGCACCAGTGTGATCACCGCCTGCAGCACGCCGGAGAGGATGAGCGCGGGGCGCAGCGGGGCGAGCAGCCGGCCCGCGCCCTGGGCGCGCCAGCTGCCGCGGGGCGGCGGCGACGGTGTCGACGGTTCGGGTTGTGGCACTGGGGTTTCTGAGGTCTCCGCTTCGTCGCCCCGGCTGGTGCCCATGGCCCGCCCGGCGCTCCAATAGGCCTGGGCGTGAATCTCGGACTTGGGAAACCCGAACTCGTCGCGCAGCCGCGTGCGGACGTGCTTGAGCGTCGTCGCCTCGGGCGTGGCCCACGCGTACCAGTTCGACCAGTCCCTGCTTTCGATCGCCGCGGCCAGCGACTTCTCCTCGCGGCGCGGGACCCAATGCACCCGCAGCCGTGGGTGTTTCGCGAGTGGGATCAGCGTGTCGTTGTCGTCGTGCTGCTCGAGGTACACCTCGATCGGGACATCGTCGGGGACGGTTCCCACGATTCCGTTGATCCCGGGGATCGACGCCGAGTCGCCGATCAGCAGGTACCCGGCCGGCTGCTCGTCGGGCGCGTCGAAGCGCGACGAGCCCATCAGCGACATGACCGCGATCGTCGCGCCGGGTTGCACCGTTCGTGCCCACAACGAGGCCGGGCCCGCCGGCTCGTGCAGGACGACGTCGACGGCGAAGCGGCCGGCGGCGACGTCCGCCTCCGAGATCGTGTACGCGCGCTGGAACTCGGTGCTCGATCCGTCGGGGTCCGGGAACCAGAACCGCAGCCAGGCCGCGGGTTCGGCCTCCACCTCGTCGAACAGCGTGGGCGACTGCATCCGCACCCGCACGAAATGCGGCGCGATGCGGACGGTTTCGATGACAGTCGCGGTGTGGTCGCGGGCGCCGAAGCTGCGCAGCATCACCCCCTGGAATCCGCGCGCCATTCAGCGATCCGCCCCGACGACCTCTGTCTCAGCGATCAGCGGCGGCCGGCCGCCCCGACAAGACGCAACCGACTGCATTCAGCGACCCTCCGAGTAGGTAAGTTACCCACAAACTAAGGGTTGCCTTACCAAAGGTCAACCCGGGAGGTGTCGACTACGTTCCGGGCCCCGTTTGCGCGTCGAGGTCGACGAAACCGTGAGCTCTACTCGAACTTTTTCGCGGTGGCGTAGATCTGGACGAGCCTGGGTCGAGGTGCCGGCTACGCCGCCTGCCCCGACCCCCGCAACTCGCGCAGGGCGGTGCGCAGGCCGCGCCGTTTGCCGGTCTGGGGATCGACGAAGCTTTCCCGCAGCCCCTCGCGGACGCGGAACTTCAGCTCCGAGCGCGTCTCCCGTGCGTCGTCGGGCGTCGCCTGCAGAAGTTTGTCGGGCAGGGCGAGCTTGAGGATCGTCCAGAACGTCTGCAGGTATTGGCGGCCAAGGGATCCCGTGGTGTAGGGCAGGTCGTATTTGTCGCACAACTCGCGCACCCGCACGGCGATCTCCGCGTAGCGGTTGCTGGGCAGATCCGGAAACAGATGGTGCTCGATCTGATAGCACAGGTTGCCACTAATGAAGGCCATCAGCGGGCCGGCGTTGAAGTTCGCCGATCCCAGCATCTGGCGCAGGTACCACTCGCCCTGGGTTTCGTTCTCGAACTCATCGACGGTGAATTTCTCCGCGCCGTCGGGGAAGTGCCCACAGAAGATGACCATGTAGGCCCAGATATTGCGGATCAGGTTGGCGGTCATGTTGGCCTTGATGGTGCGCTTCCAGTTGCGCCCGGTCAGCGCGGGAAAGATCAGGTAGTCCTTGCCCTCCTGCCGGACCAGTTTCTTCATGATCACCCGCAGATCCTTGGCCGCCTCGGCGTAGCTCTTCTCCTTTTTGCGCAGCTTCGCGGTCTCGATGTGGTGCAACGCGACGCCGTACTGGAAGAACGTGCCCAGCAGCATGTTGTAGATCGGGTTGCCGAGCATCCAGGGTTCCCACGGCTCGTCGCGGGTGACGCGCATGATGCCGTAGCCGACATCGGCGTCGAGGCCGACAACGTTCGTGTACTTGTGGTGGACGAAGTTGTGGGAGCGCTTCCACTGGACGCTCGGGCAGGTGGTGTCCCACTCCCACTCCGTCGAGTGGATTTCCGGATCGTTCATCCAGTCCCACTGGCCGTGGATGATGTTGTGGCCCAACTCCATGTTCTCGATGATCTTGGCCATGGCGAGCATGGCGGTACCGCTGAGCCAGGCGAGCTTGTTGTGGCTGGCGAACAACACGATTCGACCGCCGGCGGCCAAGACCCGCTGCAACTGAATTGACCGGCGAATGTAGCGGGCGTCGCGCTCACCGCGGGACTCCTCGATGTCGGCGCGGATGGCGTCCAGTTCCTGCGCGAGCTGGTCGACGTCCTCGGTGGTCAGGTGCGCGTATTCCTTGATGTCAGTGATTGCCATGAGTCCCCCTAGATCTTGATGGTGCAGTCTCCGGATGCCGTGGAGATGCAGGTTTGAATGCGGTCGCCGGCGCCGTGCTCGGTCCCCGACCGGAAGTCGCGCACGTGCCCGGCCTCCAGCGGCAACACACACGTCTGGCAGATGCCCATCCGGCACCCGAACGGCATTTGGATGCCCACCTGTTCGCCGGCCTCCATAATCGATGTGGCGCCGTCGATTTCGACCGTCTTGTCGGAGGTGGCGAAGGTGACCGTTCCGCCTTCCCCGCCCTTGTCCGTGGCGGCGATGGTGAATCGCTCCATGTGCAGCTGGTCGCTGCAGTCGGCGCCTTTCCACGTCTCTTCGGCGGCGTCCAACAAGGAGTTCGGACCGCACACCCAGGCTGGGCGGTCCTGCCAGTCGGGCACGATGTCGGCGAGGTCGTCGAATTCGAAGTGACCCTGAGTTTTGGTGAGCTGCAGGTGAAGTCGATATGCCGGCTGGGCCTTTTCCAGCTCGCGCAGCTCGTCGTGGAAGATCACGTCGTCGGCGCTCGGCGCCGAGTGGATGTGCACGATGTCCGCCTGCTGTCCGCGCGACTTGAGCGTGCGCAGCATGGCCATCACCGGGGTGATGCCACTGCCGGCGGTGATGAACAGGATCTTGGCCGGCGCCGGGTCGGGCAGCGCGAAGTCTCCCTTGGGTGAGGCCAGGCGCACGATGGTGCCCGGCTTGACGCCATTGACCAGGTGCGTCGAGAGAAAGCCCTCGGGGGTGGCCTTGACGGTGATGGTGATGTTCTTGTTGTCGCGGCGCGGGATCGACGTCAACGAATAGGAGCGCCAGTGCCACCGGCCGTCGATCCGCAGGCCGATGCCGACATACTGGCCCGGCTTGTACCGCCCCGAGAATCCCCAGCCGGGCTTGATCGTGACGGTCGCCGAGTCGGCGGTTTCCGGTCGAACGTCGACGATGAGGCCGCGCAACTCGCGCGCCGACCATAGCGGGTTGAGCAGCTTGAGGTAATCGTCGGGCAGTAGCGGGGTGGTCGCCCGGGCGGCCAGCCCCCGCGGCACGTTGACCCAGGATTTGGCGGTCTGCACGCCCTTCGCGGGCGCCGTGCTCCATCGAGTGAGGCTGCGAAGCGGAGAAACCATAAGTCATCCCAGCGGTCTGATCGGGGTTTTACGTGGGCCGGTCGGCTCACGCTTCCCTATCGGCTTCCCGGCCGCCGCGTTCGATAAACACGTGTTCGCTGACCCGATTTGCGGCCGCCACCCGATGTACCTTGAAAATGGCGTTCTAGCTGCGCATTCAAGATATCGCGCATGGATCTGCGCGCCATTGAACACAGGGTCAATTTGTGAACACGCGTAAGTCCCGTCACGGGGTTACGATCAGCTCCAAATCCGTTGGAACAAAGGTGTTTTCATGGCAGAGCCGCCGACCTACCTGATCACGGGCGCCGGCGGCGGGGTGGCGGGCATCAGCCCGCAGGTCGTGACTCGGCTGCTCAGCCTGGGCGCTGCCGTCCGCGCGATGGTGCACCGCGACGACGCCCGCGCCGACGCGCTCCGCGCGCAGGGCGCCGAGGTGATCGCCGGGGACCTGACCAATCCGGTCGACGTCTTCGCGGCGATGTCGGGCGTCACCCGGATGTTCTTCAACATGAGCGTCTCCCTGGATTATCTGCAGGCCACCACGGTGGTGTGCGTGGCGGCGGAGGAACTCGGCGGCCTGGAAGTGTTGGTCAACATGTCGCAGATGACGGTCTCCCAGATGACCGCCACCAGCACGGCGGAATCCAAGCACCAACGCCTACATTGGCTCGCCGAGCGCGTCATCAATTGGTCGGGCGTCCCGGCGGTGCACGTCCGGCCGACCGTCCTGCTGGAAAACCCGCTCTTCGGGATGTTGGCGGCCCGCTCGATCCGCGAGACGGGACAACTGTCGCTGCCGTTCGGAAACGGGCGCACCTCCCCCGTCGCCTCGGCCGACGTCGCCGACGTCATCACCGCCATACTTGTAGAACCACGGGTCCATCTTGGCGCAGTCTACGAATTGACCGGTCCCGCAACGCTTTCCGTCGACGAACTCGCCGAGGAATACTCGCGGGCCCTGAGCCGAACCGTCAGCGCCGTCCGGCCGTCCGACGACGAGTGGCTGCGCGAGCTCGGCGAACTGGGGATGCCGCCGCACGTGGAGCAACACATCGCCACCATGGCGCGACTGCACCGCGAGGACCGCTACAACCGGTCGACCGACGATGTCGAACGCCTCATCGGCCGTCCCGCGGAGACGGTGCGGCACTACGTCGAACGGCACCGCGAACTGTTCGGGTGATCAATCGCCGTCTACGGCCAGGTCGGCTTCGGACTCTTTTCGCTTCAGCTGGGCCAGCTTTCGATCCTCGGCTGCCGCCTGGCGATGGCGGGACGCGGATTTGCGGTGCACCTCCGAGTCGGACACGCCTTGTGCGACGGTCACGTCTTGCACCTGCGCGACTCGCTCGTGCTGGCGCGCGGACTCCTCGAAGCTGCGGGCCGCCGACAGGCCTGCCAGGGCGGCCCGTTCGCGAGCCGCGGCGGCCCGGGTTTCCGCGCGGTCGATGGCTTGGTCGAATGGGTCCTGTCCGGTGGCCATGACGCGCCTTCCTAATTGCGGTTCAACGCGGTTACCCGCGGAGTGGGCAACGAAACGCGGGGCGTTTGGCGCCGGCGACTATCGACATCGCCCGTCCGACTTATCCGGTCAGGAAGACAAGCCGGAACTTACCGATCTGCACTTGATCGTTGTTGGCCAGCACCGCGGAGTCCACCGGCTGACGGTTGACGTATGTGCCATTGAGGCTCCCGACGTCGGCGACGGTCCAGCTACCGTCCTCTGCCAGGCGAAACTCGGCATGACGACGGCTCACCGTGATGTCGTCCAGCAGAATCTCGCTGTCGGGATGGCGTCCCGCCGAGGTGACTGGCTGATCGAGCAAGAACCGAGAACCGGCATTCGGGCCGCGCTTCACGACCAGCAGTGCCGATCCGCTCGGCAACGCTTCGACGGTTTCCGCCACCGTAGCGGTCGAACCGTCATCAGATTCATCGAGGAAGTCGTCGCCAAAGTCGGCAGTGGTCTCGCCAGCTGCTTCAGTGAGGTTCCGGTCGTCGTCGCGGTTCACCTGCCGGTTCCACCGCCCGGCACTCTGGCCTGATTTGCACGATGCCAGCCCACCTGGGCGGCTCCTTTTACCTAAATGCTCGGGCACGCTCACGTGCCCAACAGTCAAGAAGAAGTACCCAGATTGGGATGGTCTTATGCCCTGGGGCAGCCAAGGGAGTTAAGCCAACCCGTCTAGCCAGTAACCGTTATTTGGCGCGTGAACATCGGTGCGGGCGGAGGGACTCGAACCCTCAAGCTCTTTCGAGCAATGGCACCTAAAACCATCGCGTCTGCCAATTTCGCCACGCCCGCAGCGGAGCCGATCGTACCGCGCGGCTTCGATGAATTCGTCGGGCCCAAATCGTGAGCGGTACGTTCAAGGGGTGCCGACTACCCGCCGTCGCAGGCCCGCGCTGATCGCTTTGGTGATCGTCGCGGCGTGTGGCTGCCTGGCCCTGGGCTGGTGGCAGTGGACGAGATTCCAGTCGGTCTCTGGCACCTACCAGAACCTGGGCTACGCGCTGCAGTGGCCGCTGTTCGCCTGGTTCTGCGTCTACGCCTACCGCAAATTCGTGCGCTACGAGGAGGAGCCGCCGCAAGCGCACAACAGCGCCGAGATGACCGAGATCCCCGCGGGCCTGCTGCCCGAGCGGCCCAAGCCGGCGCCGCCACCGACCGACGATCCCGCGCTGCGGGAGTACAACGCCTACCTCGCCGAGCTCGCCCAGAAAGACGCCCAGAAGGAGAACAGGACCACCGCATGAGCACGCCCGAGACACCCGCGCCCGCCTTCCCCGTCGAGAAGATCCGCACCGCGTTGCTCGCGTACCGGGTGATGGCCTGGACGACGGGTCTCTGGCTCATCGCGCTGTGCTATGAGATCGTCTCGCACCTGGCGTTCCACCACGAGATCCGCTGGATCGAAGTGGTACACGGCTGGGTGTATTTCGCCTACGTGTTGGCGGCGTTCAACCTCGCGATCAAGGTGCGCTGGCCGATCGGCAAGACCATCGGCGTGCTGCTGTCCGGCACCATCCCACTGCTCGGCATCATCGTCGAGCACTTCCAAACGAAGGACGTCAAAGCGCGCTTCGGGCTTTGAGTCACATCTGCCTTTTTCATCTCTTCCGGCGGCGACACACTTTGTGCCCGCCTCATAGCGACTCCGGTTGACGGCCTGTCGCTATGAGGCGGGCAGAAAGTCAACCGCCCCGTTGCGGAGGCTGATGTGACCTATGTGATTACCGGCGCCGCTCAGGCGAGCGCCCCAAGCGCCGGCACCAGCAGCGCGAGCGCGCGACCGCGATGTGACACCGCATCCTTCTCCGCCGGGCTCAACTGCGCCGCGGTGCGGTCGCTGCCGTCGGGAACGAACACCGGATCGTAGCCGAACCCGCCGTCGCCGCGCGCCTCCCGCGCGATCGAGCCGGGCCACTCGCCGCGGACGACGACCTCCCCGGACGCGGAGACCAGCGCGCAGGCCGACACGAACGCCGCGCCGCGCCGGTCGTCGGGAACGTCACGCAACTGCGCCAGCAGCAGCGCGGTGTTGGCCGCGTCGTCGCCGTGGGTGCCAGACCAGCGCGCCGACAGCACGCCGGGCATCCCGTTCAACGCGGCCACCTCCAAGCCCGAGTCGTCGGCCACGCACGCCAGGCCCGTCGCGGCGAACCCGTCACGCGCCTTGGCCAGCGCGTTGTCCTCGAACGTCGCACCGGTTTCGGGGGCCTCCTCGAACGGCGCGACGTCGTCCAGCGAAACCAACGTCAAACGCGACAGACCCGCGCCGTCGAGCACGCGGCGCAGTTCCGCCAGCTTCTTGGGGTTGCGGCTGGCGACCAGCAGTCGGGTCATCACCATCTGACACGGTCAGCTGCCGAACGCCTTCGACGGGGTCGGTCCCTCGGGCAGCACCCCGGGGTACGGCAACGCCAGAGCCTCAATCTGGGCGGCGAACAACTTGTCGCATGCGGCCAGCGCCACGTCCAGCAGCTTGTCAAGCGTCGAGCGTGGGAACGTCGCCCCCTCGCCGGTCCCCTGGACCTCCACCAGGGTTCCGGTGTCGGTGGCCACGACGTTCATGTCCACCTCGGCGCGGGAGTCCTCGTCGTAGGGCAGGTCGACCCGAATCCGGCCGTCGACGACGCCTACGCTGACGGCCGCGATGGCACACGACAGCGGGCGCGGGTCCGAAAGCTTGCCCGCCGCCGACAGGTAGGTCACCGCGTCGGCCAGGGCAACGTAGGCGCCGGTGATGGCCGCGGTGCGGGTGCCGCCGTCGGCCTGCAACACGTCGCAGTCGACGGCAATCGTGTTCTCCCCCAATGCCCGCAGGTCGATGCACGCCCGCAGCGACCGGCCGATCAGCCGGCTGATCTCCTGAGTTCGCCCGGAAAGCCGGCCCTTGACCGATTCGCGGTCGGAGCGCGTGTGGGTGGCCGACGGCAGCATCGCGTACTCGGCGGTCAGCCAGCCCAGCCCCGATCCCTTGCGCCAGCGCGGCACCCCTTCGGTCACGCTGGCCGTGCACATGACCTTGGTGTGGCCGAATTCGATCAGTACCGAACCCGCCGGGTGGTCGGTGAATCCGCGGGTGATGACGACGGGGCGAAGCTCGTCGTCGAGGCGGCCGTCTTCTCGTTTGGACACCCAGTAACCCTAGCCAACGCCGGGTGGTCAGACCCTTTCGGAGCGGCGGACATCGAACGTCTCACCGCAGACCACCGCGTGTACGGGACCGTCGAACTCGGCCTTGGCCTCGGTGATCACGTCCTCGCGCGATGTCCACGGTGGGATGTGCGTCAGCAGCAGCTCGTGCACGCCGGCCTGCCGGGCAACCCGGCCGGCCTCCGTGCCGGACATGTGCAGCGCGGGCGGCCGATCCGCGGCGTGCGTCCAGGAGGCCTCGCAGAGGAAGACGTCCGCGCCGCGGGCCAGCTCGACCAGCTGATCGCAGAGGCCGGTGTCGCCGCTGTAGACGAACGACGCACCACTGGGGTCGGTGATCCGCAAGCCGTACGACTCGGTGGGGTGTGCCACCACACGCGGTGTCACCGTAACCGCGCCGAACGTCACCGGCTCGCCGTCGACCCAGTGACGTACGTCGAAAATGTCGGAGCAGTCGTCGATCTCGCCGCCGTATGGCGATGAGGCGGCGCCCAGCCGGGACCAGGTGTCGCCGGGGCCGTACAGCAGCGCCTTGCCGAGCGGCTTCGACGGATGGTAGCGGCGCCACACGAACAGGCCCGGCACGTCCAGGCAGTGATCGGCGTGCAGGTGTGACAACAACACGTGCACCGAACCGGGATCGGCGTAGCGCTGCAGCGCGCCCAAAACACCGCCGCCGAAGTCGAGTACCAGCGGCGGGGTATCCGGTGCCCGAAGCAGATAACCCGATGCAGGCGAATCCGGACCGGTCACGCTGCCCGAGCAGCCGAGCACGGTTATTCGCACGGACACTACTGTGCCATGCCCGATGGGGCGATGGAGAAAACATGGCCGCTTTGGTGTGACCAGAATCTCCCGGCGCGCTAGCGGGCGCGGGTTTGATGCACCGGTTGCACGCCGGTCACGGCGGGACCCAGAAACCGCGCGGCCAGTTTGGTGAAGGCCTCGGGGTCGCCGGTGGCCTCGAAGACCCTCGTGGCGGGCGGCGCGTCATGGGGGCGCAGCAGGTCCGTTTCGGTGAGCACCCGCAGCACCTCCTTGGCGGTTTCCTCGGCGCTGGACACCAGCGTGACGTTCTCGCCCATCGCCAGTTGGATCAGCCCGGACAGCAGCGGGTAGTGGGTGCATCCGAGCACGAGGGTGTCCACCTGCGCGCGCTGCAGCGGCTCCAGGTAGCCCTCGGCGAGCCCGAGCACCTGGCGCCCGCTGGTCACCCCGCGCTCGACGAAGTCGACGAACCGCGGGCAGGCCACCGCGGTGATCTCTGTGTCCCGGGCGGCGGCGAACGCGTCCTGGTAGGCGTGCGAGTTGATGGTCGCCCGGGTGCCGATGACGCCGATGCGCCCGTTGCGGGTGGTGGCGACCGCGCGCCGCACCGCCGGCAGGATCACCTCGACGACGGGCACGTCGTAGCGCTCCCGGGCGTCGCGCAGGCAGGCCGCCGACGCCGTGTTGCAGGCGATCACCAGCGCCTTGACGCCGCGGTCGACCAGGTCGTCACCGATGGCCAGCGCGTGCGCGCGCACCTCCGAAATGGAGAGCGGGCCGTACGGACCGTTGGCCGTGTCGCCGACGTAGATCATGTCCTCGTCGGGCAGCTGGTCGATGATGGCCCGCGCGACGGTCAGTCCCCCGACGCCGGAGTCGAAGACCCCGACGGGCGCCAACGGCGAACTCATGTCTTGGTCCGCCGCGCGCCGGCTTTCTTTTCGCGGGCCTTGCGCTCCGGGGCGGAGAGCAGATAGGCCGCCACCACGCCGGCGACCGCACCGCTCAGATGGCCCTGCCAGGACACCCCGCCGCACTGGTGGAGCACGGGCATCGCGCCGAGCAGCACGCCGCCGTAGGCGAACAACACCACCAACCCGATGACGATGTCGGTGAACTTGCGCACGAATATCCCGAAGACCAGCAAAAACGTCAGCCAGCCGAAGATGAGGCCGGACGCCCCGATGTGATCCGTCGGCCCGCAAGCGCTCCCCACGTTGCCGATCAGCCAGGTGCCGAAGCCGCCCAAAACCCAGACGATCACCGTGGCCCAGACGAAGCGCGACAATCCCGCCAGCGTCATCAGGAAGCCGAGCACCAGCAGCGGCACCGTGTTGGCCATCAGGTGCTGCCAGTTGGCGTGCAGAACAGGCGCGAAGATGATGCCCCAGAGGCCGTCGGTGGTCAGCGGCCTGATGCCGTTGGAATCCAGCCGGCCGCCCATCAGCTGGTCGATCAGCTCGACCAGATACAGCAGCGCCACGAAGGTGAGGATGGTGGCCCCGCCGACGACCCACTGGGGTCGTTTTTTCGACTTGGTTGCTGGTGTGCGCGGATGTCCCTGAGTCATGCGCGCCGCTCTCCCCCGCAAGCGGGAGGTGCCCCCACCTCATCGCCTCTTATATCGTCGCGGCGCGGGATCATGCCCATAGCTGCCCTTCTAGAGCGTTCTCGGCATGGTCCAGGCTACCGGCATGGGCACCGGTTGATGTCGGTGCGGCTCGGGTAGGTCACGGTTTCCTTCAGGCGAATGCGCCGGGCAACACGTCGCGGTAGGTCGGTATTCCGGCGACCGACTCGGCGGCAAACACCCCGGCCAGCACCGCGCGGGCCAGGCAGTCGGCCGCGGCCGCACCGACCTCGGTGACCAGCCCCGTCTCGGGCAGGAAAGAGGCGGGCGGCGGCTTCGAAGCGACGGCCGGGGCCACCTCGACCGCCCCCGTCGCGAGCGCAAAAACCGTATCGCCGTCCACCGGGGTGTGCGCCGGGCGGATGGTCCGGGCCAGGCCGTCCTGGGCGGCGATCGCGACGCGCCGGCACGCGGCCGGGCTCAACGCGGCGTCGGTCGCGACTACGGCGACGGTGGTGTTCAGCGGGTGCTCGGGGCTCAGCGGCGACGGCAACTGCGCGAACGCGTCGATCTGCTCGGCCGGCGGTGGCGTCAGCGCGAACTCCCGTATCAGGTCCGCCATCCACGGCAGGCCGGTCGCCCGGTCCGCGACCTCGCCGGCGCAGTTCACCACGACCACGGCGCCGACGGTGACCCCGGACGGTAACGTCGCCGAGGCCGACCCCACGCCGCCCTTGAGCACCCCGGCCCGCGCGCCGACCCCCGCGCCGACGGTCCCGACGGCCACCTCGCCGACCCCGGCGGCCGCGCAGGCCGCATACCCGAAGTCGGCCGTCGGCCGGCGGTCCCAGCCGCCGACTGGCAGGTCGAAGATCACCGCTCCCGGCACGATGGGGACGACGCCGCCGTCCATGGCCACGCCGCGCTCGTTCTCCTCGAGCCAGCGCATGACGCCATCGGCGGCGGCCAGGCCGTAGGCGCTGCCGCCGGCGAGCAACACCGCGTCGACGAACCGCACGGTGTTGGCCGGATCCAGCAGATCGGTCTCCCGGGTCCCGGGCGCGCCCCCGCGGCAATCGACGCCGCAGACCGTCCCGGGCGGCGTCAGCACGACCGTCACGCCGCAGGCCCACCCGGCGCCCAGCGACGCGTCGGGGTCGAGTCGCTGGTAGTGGCCGACACGGATGCCCGCGACGTCGGTGATGCCGTTCATCCGGCCGTCATCCACATCATCGGCGCCCCATCAAGGCCAAAACCAGATACTCCTGCAGGACGGTCAGCCACTGATAGACGTCGAAGTGCACGGCCAGCGGATGGTCGGCCGGCAGGCGCTCCGGGCCCTCCGGCCCGATCTCGAGCATGACCCCCAACGTCAGCCGGAGGTCGTTGACCGCCGCGATCCAGGCGTTCGCGTCGTCCTCGGTCAGCTCGAAGCGGCCGCCATCGCCCGGAATGGTGTCCAGGACCCGTTGCGCCGCAGCGCGTTTGGCCGCGATGATCTCCGGCTCGTGCAGACTGCGCAGCGCGGCGTTGAGGCCATCGGGCGTTTGATCGGCCGCTTGGTCGCCGAGTTCGTCGGGATTGTGGAAATCCGGCAGCAGCCGACGCAGCGTCGGGTCACGTGGCGGTTCGGCATGGCCGGTCTTGATTCCGGTGATCTCCTCGAGTTCGTCTGTGGGCGAGGAAGATTCGCGCTCGTCGAGCAGGCCGATCATCGCGCTCATCAGGTTGTTGAGCAGGGCGGCCTCATGAGCGGCCAAGGCGGACCGAAAACGGGGACCGTTGGCGGTCTCGACGCGCTTCCATTTGCGCACAAGGAGTCCCGGACTACCTGGAACCTCACCGGTCCTGCTGCAACGTCGCCCACAAACCGGCGGCGTGCAGCTTGGACACGTCGACTTCCATGGATTCTCGGCTGCCCGCCGACACCACCGCCTTGCCCTCGTTGTGCACCTGCAGCATCAGCTTGGTGGCGTGCGGCTCGCTGTAGCCGAACAACTTTTGGAAGACGTACGTCACATAGGTCATCAGGTTGACCGGGTCATCCCACACGATGGTGACCCACGGGCTGGCCGTGACGTCCACCGGAGCCGACTCGCGTTGCCCGGTAGTGCCCGGTTTCGTGGGCGCTGACGCAACAACCATGGCCCCTACGATACCGAGACACACCCCCGTCGCCGCCAGCCGTTACCGTTGCGGAATGAACCAGCCGGTCCTAGCCGGGCTACTGACCGACAAGTACGAGTTGACCATGCTGGCGGCGGCGCTGCGCGACGGCACCGCCCACCGCCGGACCACGTTCGAACTGTTTGCCCGCCGGCTCCCCGACGGGCGCCGCTACGGCGTGGTCGCCGGGACCGGCCGGCTCCTGGAAGCGTTGCCGCAGTTCAGGTTCGACGACGACGCCTGCGAATTGCTGGCCCGATTCCTCGACCCGGACACCGTGGCTTACCTGCGCGATTTCCGGTTCGGCGGCGATATCGACGGTTACGCCGAAGGCGAGCTGTACTTCCCCGGATCGCCGGTGCTTTCGGTGCACGGCAGCTTCGCCGAATGCGTCGTTCTCGAGACGTTGGCGCTGTCGATCTTTAACCACGACACGGCGATCGCCTCGGCGGCGGCGCGCATGGTCAGCGCTGCCGGGGATCGCCCGCTGGTCGAGATGGGGTCGCGCCGAACCCACGAACACGCGGCGGTCGCCGCGGCCCGCGCCGCCTACATCGCCGGCTTCGCCGCGTCCTCCAACCTGGAGGCGCAGCGCCGATACGGCATTCCCGCCGAGGGCACCTCCGCGCACGCGTTCACCATGCTGCACACGCATCGCGACGGCCCGGACGAGGTCGCGGCTTTTCGCGCCCAGGTCGACGCGCTGGGCGCCGGCACCACGCTGCTGGTGGACACCTACGACGTGACGACCGGCGTGGCCAACGCGGTGGCCGCCGCCGGCACCGGGCTCGGCGCCGTCCGCATCGACTCCGGTGAGCTCGGGGTGCTCGCCCGGCAGGTGCGCGACCAGCTCGACGGGCTGGGAGCCACCCAAACCCGCATCGTGGTGTCCGGCGATCTCGACGAGTTCAGCATCGCCGCGCTGCGCGCCGAGCCGGTCGACAGCTATGGCGTCGGCACGTCGCTGGTCACCGGCTCGGGCGCGCCGACCGCGAGCATGGTCTACAAGCTGGTCGAGGTGGACGGCATGCCCGTGCAAAAGCGAAGCAGCCACAAGGAATCCCACGGCGGCCGCAAACAGGCGCTGCGCCTGGCACGTCCAACCGGCACGATCACCGAGGAGGTGGTCTATCCGGCGGGCCGCCCCCCGGAGACCACCGAGCCGTGTCGGGCGGTGACGACGCCGCTCGTCCGCGGCGGCGAGGCGGTGTTCGACGCGGACCTGGCGGCGGCGCGGCAGCTGGTGGCCTCGGGCCTGCGCAGCCTGCCGTGGGAGGGGTTGAACCTCTCGCACGGCGAGCCCGCGATCCCGACGACGCAGATCCGGGCCTGAGAGCGAAGGCGATGACCACGCCTGAGGTGTCCGTGTCCGGGTTGCTCGCCGTGGCCGTGGCCGCGCTCGGCGGCAGCGAGCGCCCCGGGCAGGTCGAGATGGCCGGCGCGGTCGAGCGGGCCTTCGAGACCGGCGAGCACCTGGTCGTGCAGGCCGGCACGGGCACCGGCAAGTCGCTGGCCTACCTGGTTCCCGCGATCGTCCGCGCGGTCACTGACGAGGCGCCGGTCGTCGTGTCGACCGCGACGATTGCGCTGCAGCGTCAGCTCGTCGACCGTGACCTGCCCCGGCTGGCCGACTCGCTCGCCGATGCGCTGCCGCGCCGGCCCCGCTTCGCGCTGTTGAAGGGCCGGCGAAACTACTTGTGCCTGAACAAGATCCATAACGGCGCAGCGACCGGCGAGTCGGACGACGAGCGGCCCCAGGAAGAGCTCTTCGATCCCGTGGCGGTCAGCGCGCTGGGCCGCGACGTGCAACGCCTCACCGCCTGGGCGTCGGCGACCGATTCGGGTGACCGCGACGACCTGAAGCCCGGCGTGCCGGACCGATCCTGGTCTCAGGTCAGCGTCTCGGCGCGGGAATGCCTGGGCGTGGCGCGCTGCCCCTTCGGCGCCGAGTGCTTCTCCGAGCGGGCACGCGCGGAGGCCGGCCGGGCCGATGTCGTCGTCACCAATCACGCCCTGCTGGCCATCGACGCCGTCGCGGAATCGGCGGTGCTGCCGGAGCACGCGTTGCTGGTGGTCGACGAGGCGCACGAACTCGTCGATCGGGTGACGTCCGTGGCCACCGCCGAGCTGACGTCGGCCGGCCTCGGCGTCGCCGCGCGCCGGATCACCCGGCTGGTGGAACCCGAACTGGTGCAACGGCTGGAGGCGACGACCGCCAGCTTCGCGGCGGCCATCCACGAGGGCACGCCGGGCCGCATCGACCGCCTCGACGACGAGATGGCGACCTACCTGACGGCGCTGCGCGACGTGGCCACCGCGGCGCGCTCGGCGATCGACACCACCAGCGACAGCAAGGCGGCGTCGGCGCGCGCCGAAGCCGTTGCGGCACTGAGCGAAATCTCCGACACCGCGTCGCGGATCCTCACGTCGTTCACCCCGCCGATCCCGGATCGCAGCGACGTGGTCTGGCTCGACCACGAGGACAACCGGGGCTCGGTGCGGCCGGTGCTGCGGGTGGCGCCGCTGTCGGTCGCCGGCTTGCTGCGCACCGAGGTGTTCTCGCGCTCGACGACGGTGTTGACGTCGGCGACGCTGGCAATCGGCGGGTCCTTCGATGCGATGGCCGCCGCCTGGGGCCTGGCCGGCGGGGAGGGCGACGCCCCTTGGCGCGGCCTGGATGTCGGGTCTCCGTTCGACCACGCCAAGGCCGGAATACTCTACGTGGCCGCCCATCTGCCGCCGCCGGGCCGGGACGGCACCGGCTCGGCAGAGCAGCTGAACGAGATCGCGGAGCTGATCACCGCCGCGGGCGGGCGCACCCTGGGCCTGTTCTCGTCGATGCGGGCCGCCCGGGCCGCCGCCGAGGCCATGCGCGGGCGGCTGTCGACGCCGGTGTTGTGCCAGGGCGACGACAGCACCTCGGCGCTGGTCGAGCAGTTCAGCGCCGACGAGGAGACCTCCCTGTTCGGCACGCTGTCGCTATGGCAGGGCGTCGACGTGCCGGGGCCGTCGCTGTCGCTGGTACTGATCGACCGCATCCCGTTCCCGCGGCCCGACGACCCGCTGCTGGGCGCGCGGCAGCGCGCGGTGGCCGCGCGCGGCGGCAACGGCTTCATGGCCGTCGCCGCCAACCATGCCGCGCTGCTGCTGGCCCAGGGGTCGGGCCGGCTGCTGCGTCGCGTCACCGACCGCGGCGTGGTCGCGGTCCTCGACTCGCGGATGGTTACCGCCGGCTACGGCGGCTACCTGCGGGCGTCGCTGCCGCCGTTCTGGCAGACCACCAATCCGGCGCAGGTCCGCGCCGCGCTGGAGCGGCTGCGCGCACCCGCGGCTAGCGGGCCAGGGTGACGAGACCGAGCTCGTTGCTGGCCGCGAGCATGGGGTTGTTGGGCAGCACCCGCACCGTGTATCCGACCGCTCCGGCGAGCGGCAGCGGCGTTGTCGTCGAGAAGACCTGGTTGCCGCCCTCGGCGGTGCCGGTGTAGGACATCTCGACGGTGACCGGGTCCAGCAGCGCGTCGCCGGTGTCCACCCTGCCCACCAGCGCCTGGACCGTTACCTCGTCGGGCGCCAGCCCGTCCAGCTGCACGGTCGCAGTCAGCGTCAGCTTGGAGCCGAGCACCGGGGTGTCCGGCAGGCCGGTGCTGTCGACGTCGGTGATCGTGATCTTGGGCCATGCCTCGTGGGCGCGCCGGCGATAGACGGCCAGCTCGCGCGCCGCGTCGAATTCCGCGCCGCCGTCTTCGGCCGCCGTGGTTCTGCGCAGCGATTCCGCCGCGGGCGTGTAGTACTGCTCGACGTAGTCGCGGACCATGCGGGAAGCCAACACCTTCGGGCCGAGGGTCTGCAGGGTGTGGCGCACCATCTCGATCCACCGCGGCGGGACCCCGTGTTCGTCGCGCTCGTAGAACTTCGGCGCGACCGACTGCTCCAGCAGGTTGTACAGCGCGGTGGATTCCAGGTCGTCGCGGCGGGACTCGTCGGCCACGCCGTCGGCGGTCGGTATCTCCCAACCGTTTTCGCCGTCGTACCACTCGTCCCACCAGCCGTCGCGGATGGACAGGTTCAGCCCGCCGTTGAGCGCGCTCTTCATTCCCGAAGTGCCGCAAGCCTCCAGGGGGCGCAACGGGTTGTTCAGCCAGACGTCGCAACCCCAATACAGCAGTCTGGCCATCGACATGTCGTAGTCCGGCAGAAACGCGATGCGGTGCCGCACCTCCGGCCGGTCGGCGAAGCGCACCACCTGCTGGATCAGCGCCTTGCCGCCGTCGTCGGCCGGGTGCGATTTGCCGGCAACGATCAGCTGGATCGGCCTTTCCTTGTCGAGCAGCAGTTGTTCCAGCCGATCCGGATCGCGCAGCATCAGCGTCAGCCGCTTGTAGGTCGGCACCCGCCGGGCAAACCCGACGGTGAGCACGTCGGGGTCGAAAGCCTTTGCAATCCAACCCAATTCGGCATCCGGGGCGCCCCGTTCCTGCCACGAGCGGCGCAACCGCCGCCGGACATCCTCGACCAGCAGCGACCGCAGTTGCGAGCGAATCCACCACAGGTGACCGGGGTCGACCTCCTGGAGTCGCAGCCACACGCCCGGATCGCCGAACGAATCCGACCCGGCCAGCTCGCGCCCCAGCTGCAACCATTGCGGCGCCGCCCAGGTACGGGCGTGAACGCCGTTGGTGATCGAGCCGATCGGCACCTCGGCCGAATCGAATCCCGGCCACAGCTCGTTGAACATCGCCCGGCTGACCCGCCCGTGCAACAACGAGACACCGTTGGCTCGTTGCGCCAGCCGCAGTCCCATGTGGGCCATGTTGAACTTGGTGGGATCGTCCTCGGCGCCGAGCTCGAGGATCCGGGCAGTCGGCACGCCCGGCAGCAGGGTGGGCGCGCCTTTGGCCTTACCGTCCCCGTCCGGGCCGTCGCCCAGGCCGTCGTCGAAATACAGCCGCACCATGTCGACCGGGAATCGGTCGATGCCGGCGGGTACCGGCGTGTGGGTGGTGAACACCGTGGCCGACCGGACGACGGTCAGCGCGGTGTCGAAGTCCAGTCCCGAATCGGTGATCAGCTCGCGGATGCGTTCGGTCCCGAGGAAGCCGGCGTGCCCCTCGTTCATGTGCCACACCTCGGGGGCGGGCAGCCCCTCGATCGCGGTGAACGCACGGATCGCCCGCACCCCGCCGATGCCGGCCAGGATCTCTTGGCGCATCCGGTGCTCCTGGTCGCCGCCGTAGAGCCGATCGGTCACGCCGCGCAGTTCGTGCTCGTTCTCGGGGACGTCGGAGTCCAGCAGCAGCAGCGGAACCCTTCCCACCTGCGCGACCCAGACCCGCGCCCGCAGCTGCGCCGAGTCGGGCAGCGTCAGCTCCACCAGCACCGGATTGCGCGCGGAGTCGGTGAGCAGCCGCAGCGGCAGCCCCTGCGGGTCCAGCGCCGGATAGGTCTCGTGCTGCCAGCCGTCCGCGGTGAGCGACTGCCGGAAGTAGCCGGAGCGGTAGTAGAGGCCCACCGCGATCAACGGGACGCCCAGATCGGACGCGGACTTCAGGTGGTCTCCGGCGAGGATCCCCAGGCCGCCCGAATAGTTGGGTAGCACCTCGGCGACGCCGAACTCCATCGAGAAGTAGGCGATCGCGGCCGGCATTGCGGCACCGGCATGCTGGCGCTGCTGATACCAGAGCGGGCGGCTCAAGTAATCGTTCAGGTCGGCGGAAAGCGCGTCGAGCCGGCCCAGGAATCCTTCGTCGAGCGCCAACTCGTCCAACCGCGACGGGCTCACCGCACCGAGCAGCGCCACCGGATCGCAGCCGCAGCGCGCCCACAGCTCCGCGTCGATGGTCGCGAACAGATCCTGGGTGGGCTTGTTCCACGACCACCGCAGGTTGGTCGAAAGCTGATCCAGCGCGGCGAGACGCTCGGGCAAATGAGCACGGACCGTAAAGCGGCGAAGGGCTTTCACACGTCATTACCTTACTGAGGATTTCGCCGCTCGCAGGTCCAGCGAGTGCTCGTTCGTATTCGCCGGTGTGTGATCGCCCACTAGGCTGGGTATCGGTTAGTGATGGGGCCGCAACGATGCGGTTCCGTTAGATGAAGTCCCACGGCAGGAAGTCTCTGAGAGGCGAGGCATTCCGCGGCGAAGCACAGCGCGGTCTCGCCACACAATCGAAACGGAGTGGTTGTGCCCGGTCGTGTCGAGATCGACAACGTCCAGCCCGTCGTCTCCTGCGGCGCGTACCCCGCCAAGGCGGTGGTCGGCGAGATGGTCCCGGTCAGCGCCGCGGTCTGGAGAGAAGGCCACGAGGCGGTCGCGGCGACCCTGGTCGTGCGCTATCACGGCCAGCGCTATCCGCAGGTAACCGAAACGCGCCGAATAAAGGCCGTCCAGGCCCCCGAACGGACCGCACCGGCGCTCGACGGCAAGGCCGCCGAGCAGCGCATCAAGCCGCTGCTGCTGCCGATGACCGAGGGCCAGGAACCCTACGTTTTCCACGGGGTGTTCACCCCCGACCGGGTCGGGCTGTGGACCTTCCGCGTCGACGGGTGGGGTGACCCCATTCACTCGTGGCGGCACGGGCTGGTCGCCAAGCTCGACGCCGGACAGGGCGCGACCGAGCTGTCCAACGATCTACTGGTGGGAGCCGCGCTGTTCGAGCGTGCCGCGACCGGTGTGCCGCGCGCGCATCGCGACCCGCTACTCGCGGCGGCCAAGGCGCTGCGGACGCCCGGGGACCCGGTCACCCGCACCGCGCTGGCGCTGGCCCCCGAAATCGAGGAACTCCTGGCGGAGTATCCGTTGCGCGACCTGGTCACCCGCGGCGAGCAGTTCGGGGTGTGGGTGGACCGGCCGCTGGCCCGGTTCGGCGCGTGGTACGAGATGTTCCCGCGCTCGACGGGCGGCTGGGATAAGAACGGCAAGCCCGTGCACGGCACGTTCGCCACCGCCGCCGCCCAGCTCCCGCGGATCGCGGACATGGGCTTCGACGTCGTCTACCTCCCGCCGATCCATCCGATCGGCAAGGTACATCGCAAGGGCCGCAACAACTCCCCGACGGCCGCGCCCGGCGACGTGGGATCTCCGTGGGCGATCGGCAGCGACGAGGGCGGCCACGACGCGATACACCCGGACCTGGGCACGATCGACGACTTCGACGACTTCGTCTCCGCCGCACGTGATCTGGGCATGGAGGTGGCGCTGGACCTGGCGTTGCAGTGCGCGCCCGATCATCCGTGGGCCCGCGAACACCGGCAGTGGTTCACCGAACTGCCCGACGGCACCATCGCCTACGCGGAGAACCCGCCGAAGAAGTACCAGGACATCTATCCGATCAACTTCGACAACGACCCGGCGGGTCTCTACGACGAAGTGCTGCGCGTGGTCCGGCACTGGATTGACCACGGCATCAAGTTCTTTCGGGTCGACAATCCGCACACCAAGCCGCCCGATTTCTGGGCCTGGCTGATCGGTCAGGTCAAGGACGCCGACCCCGACGTGCTCTTCCTCTCGGAGGCCTTCACACCGCCGGTCCGGCAATATGGCCTGGCCAAGCTCGGCTTCACGCAGTCTTACAGCTACTTCACCTGGCGCACGTCCAAATGGGAGCTCACCGAATTCGGCAACGACATCGCCGCCCTCGCCGACTTTCGCCGGCCGAACCTGTTCGTCAACACCCCCGACATCCTGCATGCGACGCTGCAGCACAACGGCCCGGGCATGTTCGCCATCCGCGCGGTGCTGGCCGCGACCATGGGACCCGCCTGGGGCGTGTACTCCGGTTACGAGCTGTTCGAACACCGCGCGGTGCGCGAGGGCAGCGAGGAGTACCTGGACTCCGAGAAGTACGAATTGCGCCCCCGCGACTTCGCGGGTGCGCTGGCCGAAGGCCGATCACTCGAACCCTTCATCAAGCGGCTCAACATGATTCGGCGCCTGCACCCGGCGCTTCAGCAGCTGCGTACGATCCATTTCCATGGCGTGGACAACGACGCGGTGCTTGCCTACAGCAAGTTCGACCCGGCCACCGGCGACTGCGTGCTGGTGGTGGTGACCCTCAACGCGTTCGGGCCCGAGGAAGCGACGCTGTGGTTGGACATGGCCGCATTGGGTATGGAACCCTATGAGCGTTTTTGGGTGCGTGACGAGATCAGCGGTCAGGAATTTCAATGGGGGCAATCCAATTACATTCGCCTCGATCCCGGGCAGGCGGTCGCACACATCATCAACATGCCGCTCATACCTTACGAATCGCGAATCACGCTGCTGCGTAGGAGGTGACGGGCTGTGAGCCGAACCGACGAACTGGCCGGACTGGATCTGGCGCCCGATCCGGCCGACTTGGCGCGCCTGGTGGCCGGCGCGCACTACAACCCGCACGGCATCCTCGGTGCCCATGAGTACGGCGATCACACGGTGATCCGCGCGTTTCGCCCGCACGCGCGGGAAGTCGTCGCGCTGGTCGGCGAGGACCGGTTCCCGCTGCAGCACGTCGAAGCCGGCCTGTTCGCCGTTGCCCTGCCGTTCACCAACCTGATCGACTACCGCCTCGAGGTGACCTACGAGGGTTCCGACCCGTACGTCGTCGCCGACGCCTACCGCTTCCTGCCCACCCTGGGCGAAGTCGACCTGCATCTGTTCAACGAGGGCCGCCACGAGCGGCTCTGGGAAGTCCTGGGCGCCCATCCCCGCTCGTTCACCACGGCCGACGGCGTCGTGACCGGGGTCTCGTTCGCCGTGTGGGCTCCGAACGCCAAGGGCGTCAACTTGATCGGGGAGTTCAACGGCTGGACCGGCAACGACGCGCCGATGCGGGTGCTCGGCTCCTCCGGGGTATGGGAGTTGTTCTGGCCCGGCTTTCCGGTGGAGGGCCTGTACAAGTTCCGGGTGCACGGCGCCGACGGCGTGGTGACCGAGCGGGCCGATCCCATGGCATTCGCCACCGAGGTTCCGCCGCACACCGCGTCCCGCGTCACGCGCAGCACCTACACCTGGGAGGACGCGGACTGGATGGCGCGGCGCGCGCAGCGCAATCCGGTGTTCGAGCCGATGAGCACCTACGAGGTGCACCTCGGTTCCTGGCGTCCGGGGCTGAGCTACCGCCAGCTCGCCCGCGAGCTGACGGATTACGTTGTGGAGCACGGGTTCACACATGTGGAACTGCTGCCCGTCGCCGAACACCCGTTCGCGGGGTCGTGGGGATACCAGGTCACCTCGTACTACGCCCCGACGTCTCGATTCGGCGCGCCCGACGACTTCCGGGCGCTGGTCGACGCCCTGCACCAGGCTGGCATCGGCGTGATCGTGGACTGGGTGCCGGCGCACTTCCCGAAGGACGCGTGGGCGTTGGGCCGATTCGACGGCACCCCGCTCTACGAGCATGCCGACCCCAAGCGCGGCGAGCAACTCGACTGGGGCACTTACGTCTTCGACTTCGGCCGCGCGGAGGTGCGCAACTTCCTGGTCGCCAACGCGCTGTACTGGCTCGAGGAGTACCACGTGGACGGCCTACGGGTGGACGCGGTCGCATCGATGCTGTACCTGGACTACTCGCGCCCCGAGGGCGGCTGGACCCCGAACATCTACGGCGGGCGGGAAAACCTGGAGGCCGTGCAGTTCCTGCAGGAGATGAACGCCACCGCGCACAAGGCTGCGCCCGGCATCGTCACCATCGCCGAGGAGTCGACATCGTGGCCGGGCGTCACGCGGCCCACCAACCTTGGCGGCCTTGGCTTTTCGATGAAGTGGAATATGGGCTGGATGCACGACACGCTCGACTACATCAGCCGCGATCCGATCTACCGCAGCTACCACCACCACGAGATGACGTTCTCGATGCTGTACGCGTTCAGCGAGAACTATGTGCTGCCGATCAGTCACGACGAAGTGGTGCACGGCAAGGGGACCCTGTGGGGTCGCATGCCGGGCAACAACCACGTCAAGGCCGCGGGGCTGCGCAGCCTGCTCGCCTACCAGTGGGCGCACCCGGGCAAGCAATTGTTGTTCATGGGCCAGGAATTCGCCCAGCGTGCCGAGTGGTCGGAGCAGAACGGTTTGGATTGGTGGCAGCTCGATGAGCAGGGCTTCTCCAACGGCGTCTTGCGCTTCGTGCGCGACATCAACGAGATCTATCGCAGCCGCCCGGCCCTCTGGAGCCAGGACACCGTTCCCGAGGGCTATTCCTGGATCGACGCCAACGACTCGGCCAACAACGTGCTGAGTTTCCTGCGATACGGCAAAGACGGCTCGGTAATGGCCTGCGTCTTCAATTTCGCCGGTTCGGAGCACAGCGGCTATCGCCTCGGGCTGCCGTACGCCGGCCGCTGGCGCGAGGTGCTCAACACCGACGCGACCATCTACAACGGGTCGGGAATCGGCAACATGGGCGGCGTCGACGCCACCGAAGACCCATGGCATGGCCGCCCCGCCTCCGCGGTGATGGTGCTGCCTCCCACGTCGGCGCTGTGGCTGGAACCCGAATAGGGACCGGTCGCGGCGCGAGCCGGAAACTCAGTAGAGCGCGTTGGCGAGGTTGCGCCGACCGGCGACGACCTCGGGGTCGGCGGGGTCGAACAGTTCGAACAACTCGATCAGGCGGGTGCGCACCCGGGTGCGTTCGTCGCCGGATGTGCTGCGCACCAACGCGATTAGGCGCTCGAACGCCGCTCCGACATCCTGGTTGAGGATCTCTACGTCGGCGGCCGCGAACGCGGCGTCGATGTCGCCGGGAGCGGCGGCGGCCACCGCGACCGCGTCGGGGCGCTGCGCCGTTGCGCGCGTGAGGAAGTCGATCTGGCGGATCGCGCCCTTGGCTTCGGCGCTCGCCGGATTCGCGTCCAGGATCGCCTGATACGACTCCTTGGCGCCGGCGAAGTCGCCGTCCTCGAGCTGCTGGCGGGCGTGGGCCAACTCCGGGTCCACTTCCACCTGCTCGGAACCGCTTGGGCCCCTTAGTTTCCCGGCCGTCGCCTGCAACAGCGAGTCCACCCAGCGTCGCAGCTGGTCGGGCGGCTGTACACCCTGAAAACTGGACAGCGGCTGCCCGGCGGCCAACGCGACCACGGTCGGCACCGCGTCGACGCCGAATATCTGGGCCACCCTGGGGGCCACGTCGACGTTGACGGTCGCCAGCGACCACTTGCCGTCGTCCTCGGCCGCCAGGCCGGCCAGCGTCTCGACGAGCTGGACACACGCGTCACTGCGCGGCGACCACAACGCGACCACCACCGGGACCTCGTCGGAGCGGAGCAGCACTTCCTGTTCGAAATTGGCCTCGGTGACCTCGGTTGCCCCGGGGGCCGCCGGCCCGCCCGCGTCGGGCGACGAAGCACTCTGCTGGGCTCGCTGCTTGAGACCGGAAAGATCGACCGCACCGGCAAGTGCGGGCCCGATAGAGGGTCGCGGACGCGTCACGCCGTCAAGTTTGTCATGCGCTTCGGATACCGAGCCACCCGGTCGCTGAGACGCTCGAGCGGATGTGATCAGCCGTTATGACCAAGATCACAAACTTTCCCGACGGGCCCGCACCAGCAACTTTAAGCAGATCGCCTAACCGGCCCGCAGGATCAGCGCGTCACCCTGGCCGCCCGCCCCGCATAGGGCCGCAACGCCATAGCCGGAGCCGCGGCGGGCCAACTCCAGAGCCACATGCAGCGTGATCCTGGCGCCCGACATGCCGATCGGGTGCCCGACCGCGATCGCACCGCCGTTGACGTTGACGAGCTCGGGGTCGACGCCCAGTTCGCGGGTCGAGGCCAGCGCCACCGCAGCGAACGCCTCGTTAATCTCGACGACGTCGAGCTGGTCGACCGAAATCCCCTCGCGGCCGAGCGCTTTCTTGATCGCGTTGGCGGGCTGGGACTGCAGCGTCGAATCCGGTCCGGCCACGACGCCGTGCGCGCCGATCTCGGCCAGCCACGAAAGCCCCAGCTCCTGCGCTTTTGCCTTGTTCATCACCACGACCGCGGCCGCGCCGTCGGAGATCTGGGACGCCGAACCGGCCGTGATGGTGCCATCACGGCGAAACGCCGGCTTGAGCCCGGCCAGGGACTCCGCGGTGGTGTTGGCCCGGATGCCCTCGTCCGCGGTGAATTGCAGCGGATCACCCTTGCGCTGCGGGATATTGACCGGCACGACTTCGTCGGTGAAGACGCCGTCCTTCCAGGCCGCGGCCGCCTTTTGGTGCGAGCGCGCGGCGTACTCGTCCTGCTCGGCGCGGGTGAACTTGTCGAGGTCGTTGCGCTGCTCGGTGAGCGCGCCCATCGGCTGGTCGGTGAACACGTCGTGCAGGCCGTCGTAGGCCATGTGGTCCAGGACCGTGACGTCGCCGTACTTGTAGCCCGCCCGGCTGTCCATCAGCAAATGCGGCGCCTTAGTCATCGACTCCTGGCCGCCGGCCACCACGACGTCAAACTCGCCGGCACGAATGAGCTGGTCGGCGAGCGCGATGGCGTCGATGCCGGACAGGCACATCTTGTTGATCGTCAGCGCCGGAACGTCCCAGCCGATGCCCGCAGCGACCGCCGCCTGCCGGGCCGGCATCTGTCCGGCCCCGGCCGTCAGCACCTGGCCCATGATCACGTACTCGGCCGCACTCGCCGGCAACTTAGCCTTTTCCAGCGCCCCCGCGATCGCGATGGCGCCCAGGTCGCTGGCCGAGAAATCCTTCAGCGATCCCATCAACTTGCCGATGGGCGTCCGCGCCCCAGCAACTATCACCGACGTCGTCACGAGTTCCTCCTGAGCCTGCACCAACGACCGTTTCCGCTACCTGGAGAAGCGGAATCTTTGCTGCCACGTTACCGTGGTGTGATGACGACCGACCAAGTTGATGCACGTCACCTCCTGGCAACCTCCTTGGTGACCGGCCTGGATCACGTCGGCATTGCGGTCGCCGACCTCGACGCCGCAATCACCTGGTATCACGACCACCTCGGCATGATCCTTGTGCATGAGGAAGTCAACGATGACCAGGGCATCCGCGAGGCGATGCTGGCCGTCCCCGGCACCACCGCGCAGCTCCAGTTGATGGCCCCGCTCGACGACTCGTCGACGATCGCGAAGTTCATGGAGAAGCGCGGCCCGGGCATCCAGCAGATGGCCGTTCGGGTCAGCGATCTGGACACCATCTGCGACCAGCTGCGCGAGCAGGGCGTCCGCCTGGTCTACGACGCGGCGCGACGCGGCACAGCAAACTCGCGGATCAACTTCATCCACCCCAAGGACGCCGGCGGTGTCCTGATCGAGTTGGTCGAGCCGGCCTCTTAAAGCCAGGCTTGCGCCGAGTGTGCGGCCAGCCGCACGTTCGGTGCCGAGTGTGCGGCCAGCCGCACATTCGCGATTCATCCCAGAGCTTCAAGACCACTTCCGGGTCGGGCCGCGGGTAGCGCGGTTGGTCCAGCACGGCGTGTGCCAGTGCCGCCGATCCTCCAGCCCAGCGTGTGGTGAATCGGTCGGCCACACCACCAGATGCGATGTGCCGGAACGTATTTCGTGGTCACAACCCGGACACCGGTAGGTTTTGAGCGCGCGGGCCGCCGCGATCGGCCGCACCTCGTACTCGTGACCGTCCGGGCCGATTTCCACGCGGCTCGGCACCGGTGGCGGGATCGCCCGTTGGCCACGTGGCGGTTTGCGGCGCGGACACATCAGAACAGCCGGTACTCGTCGCTATCCATGCCGCGCATCTTGTCGTAATCGAGTGTGATGCAACGGATTCCGCGATCGGTCGCGAGGGTGCGCGCCTGCGGCTTGATCTGCTGAGCAGCGAAGACGCCTTTGACCGGTGCCAGAACGCTGTCCCGGTTGAGCAACTCGAGATACCGGGTGAGCTGTTCCACGCCGTCGATCTCGCCGCGCCGCTTGATTTCCACCGCGACCGAGCCGCCCCGTTCGTCGCGACACAGCAGATCGACGGGGCCAATCGCGGTCATGTACTCGCGGCGCACCAGCGTGTAACCCTCCCCAAGCAGTTGCACATGCTCGGCGAGCAGCGCCTGCAGGTGGGCCTCGACGCCGTCCTTGACCAATCCGGGGTCGACGCCCAGGTCGTGGCTCGAGTCGTGCTCGATGTCCTCCACCGTGATCCGCAGCTGCTCGCCAGCCTTGTTCTCGACCACCCACACCGGCGTCTGACCGCCGAGCTCCTCGGTCAACCAGCAGGGCGGGCTCATCCAGTTCAACGGCTTGTAGGCGCGGTCGTCGGCGTGCACGCTCACCGAGCCGTCGGCCTTGAACAGCAGCAACCGTCGCGCCGACGGCAGGTGTGCGGTGAGCCGGCCGACGTAGTCGACGGTGCATTGGGCGATGACAAGGCGCACCCGACTCACCTTAGAGCGTGGGCGACAAATTAGGCTGGCGCCACGATGTCGGCCAAAATGAGCGTGGCCCAACGTATCGGCCGGGTGCTCGAGCGGATCACCCGCCAGAGCGGCCGCCTGCCGGATACCCCTGCGTACGGCTCATTGATCCTCGGGCGGGTGGCGGAAAGCCAACGACGCCGCCGCATCCGCATCCAGATCATCATGACGGTGCTGGTTCTGGGGGCGAACCTGATCGGCATCGGCGTGGCACTGCTGTTGGTGATAGTCGCCATTCCCGCGCCGAGCATCTTTCACGACGCGCCGGCCTGGCTGACGTTCGGTGTCTCCCCGGCCTACATCGCCATCGCCCTGGCGGTGGGCACGTATTGGATCACCCGCCGGACCGTGCTCTCCTTGCGTTGGGCGATCGAGGAGCGCGCGCCCACCGCCGAGGACGAGCGCAACACCTTCCTGGCACCGTGGCGACTCGCCATGTACGACCTCGTTCTGTGGGGCATCGGGACGGTGGTGTACACGACGCTCTACGGCCTGGTCAACACGTTGTTCATCCCGCGGTTCCTCCTCGTCGTCAGCTTCTGCGGCGTTCTGGTGGCCACGTTCAGTTACCTGCTCGCCGAGTTCGCGCTTCGCCCGATTGCCGCCCAGGCGCTCGAGGCGGGACCACCGCCCCGGCGGTTGTCGGCGGGCATCATGGGGCGAACCATGGTGGTCTGGTTCCTGGGGTCCGGCGTGCCCGTCATCGGCATCGGCCTGCTGGCAATTTTCCAGATCCTGCTGCGCAACCTGACCGAGACCGAGTTCGCGGTCGGCGTGCTGATCATTTCAGTCGCCACGCTCATCTTCGGGTGCGCCCTGATGTGGATTCTCGCCTGGCTGACCGCGACCCCGGTGCGCGTGGTGCGCGCGGCGCTGCGCCGCGTCGAGCAGGGCAACCTGCGCGGCAACCTGGTGGTCTTCGACGGCACCGAGCTCGGCGAGCTGCAGCGCGGATTCAACACGATGGTCGACGGCCTGCGCGAACGCGAACGCGTGCGCGACCTTTTCGGCCGGCACGTCGGCCGCGAGGTCGCCCTGGCGGCCGAGCGCGAGCGACCGAAACTGGGCGGCGAGGAACGACACGTCGCCGTCGTCTTCATCGACATCGTCGGCTCCACCCAACTGGTAACCACCCAGCCCCCTACCGAAGTCGTCGAAGTGCTCAACCGATTTTTCGCGATCGTCGTCGACGAAGTGGACCGCCATCGCGGCCTGGTCAACAAGTTCGAAGGCGATGCGTCGCTTGCCATTTTCGGAGCACCGAACCATCTCGACTCGCCCGAGGACGAGGCACTCGCCGCGGCGCGGTGCATCGCGAAACGGCTCGCCGCCGAGATGTGCGAGCTCGAGGCGGGCATCGGCGTGGCGGCGGGCCAGGTCGTCGCCGGCAACGTGGGCGCCAAGGAACGGTTCGAATACACCGTGATCGGCGAGCCGGTCAACGAGGCCGCACGGCTGTGCGAGCTGGCCAAGTCCCGTCCCGGCGGATTGCTCGCGACGGCCAACGCGCTCGAGGGCGCGAGCGAAGAGGAAAGAGCGCGTTGGTCTTTGGGTGAGGCGGTGACCCTTCGGGGGCACGAGCGCCCAACCCGGCTGGCCTTCCTTGCCGACGCGCAGTAAATCCGGTTGACAACGCCTGTGGTCAACGCCCGTCAGCAGTATCAATAGAAATCCGTTATCGGACAATAGAAATCGCGCCTTGACCGCCGGGTGAAACCGCGCCAATAGTGCTGACGGGACGGAGCTCCGTGCCCGCGTCAGAAGGGTGCACCTTGACAACCGTTGCGTTGCTTGATCGTTCGAGAATCGTCGCCGGGCCCCGATGGAACCGCTGGCTGGTGCCGCCCGCCGCGCTGTCCATCCACCTGGCCATCGGCTCGGCCTACGCCTGGAGCGTCTTCAAGATCCCGCTGGAGAAATCGCTGCACGTCTCCGGAACCGCTAGCGCGATGCCGTTCACCGTCGCCATTGTGATGCTGGGCCTTTCGGCGGCGGCGTTCGGCACGCGGGTGGACCACTACGGACCGCGCTGGGCCATGGTGGTTGCCACCGTGTGCTTTTGCAGCGGGTTGCTGATCGCCGGATGCGGAGTTTCAGTTCACCAATACTGGCTCGTCGTGGTGGGATACGGGGTCGTCGGAGGGGTCGGCCTCGGTATCGGCTACATCTCGCCGGTGTCGACGCTCATCAAGTGGTTTCCCGATCGCCCCGGCATGGCGACGGGCTTGGCGATCATGGGCTTTGGCGGTGGAGCCCTGATCGCGTCCCCGTGGACGAACAGCCTGCTCGACGCGTTCGGCCGCACCAGCACAACCGGCGTTGCCAAGACCTTTCTGGTGATGGGCTGTACCTATGCGGTGTTCATGGCGATGGGGTGCCTGCTGATCCGGGTGCCGGCGCCGGATTGGACGCCGCACGGCTGGAAACCCAAGCCGCACAAAGCCGGATCGCTGATCACGACGGCCGGTGTGTCGGCGGCCAATGCGATCAAGACGCCCCAGTTCTGGCTGTTGTGGGTGGTGCTCTGTTTCAACGTGACCGCCGGCATCGGCATCCTGGAGAAGGCCTCGCCGATTTACCAGGACTTCTTTCCGAGGGCGCCCCGCGCGGCGGCGTTGGCCTCCGCGGCCGCCGGGTTCGTCGCGCTGCTGTCGCTGGCCAACATGCTCGGTCGGATCGGCTGGTCGTCGTTGTCGGATGCGCTGGGCCGCAAGAACATGTACCGGCTATACCTCGGCGGCGGTGCCCTCCTCTATCTCACGTTGGCGCTGACGACCAATTCCAGCAAGCTGACCTTCCTACTGTGCACCGTGTTGATCCTGTCGTTCTACGGCGCGGGGTTCTCGACCGTTCCGGCGTACCTGCGTGACCTGTTCGGCACCCACGAGGTCGGCGCCATCCACGGCAGGCTGCTGACGGCCTGGTCGGTCGCGGGCGTGCTGGGGCCGCTGATCGTGAACGCCATCGCCGACTCGCAGAAGGCGGCCGGGAAACACGGACCCGACCTCTACATCGTGTCGTTCAGCGTGATGATCGCCCTCCTGGTCGTCGGGCTGGTCTGCAACGAGCTGATCAGGCCGGTGGCCGCCAAGCATCACGTGTCCGCCCCGCCCGGCGACGCCGCGGCGCCCGAGACCATTTCCGACCTTCAGCCGGAGGCACACGCATGACTAAGCCGATCCCCGAGCGTCGCATCGGTCCCGCCCTCATCGCACTGGCCTGGGTGTGGGTCGCCGTCCCGTTCACTTATGGAGTCTGGCAACTCTTTTCGAAGATCGGTCAGTTGTTCGGCGCCTGAGCGGAAGCCGGTTTCCCTCACCAAGAGCACCACGAGCGCCACGCCGCCGAGGATGAGGGCGCCCACGAACCAGACTGTGGCCGGCCAGCCGCCGGCGCCGTACACCAGCCCGCCGGCAGCGCCGGCGACCGACCCGCCCAGGTAGTAGCTGAACAGGTAGAGCGCCGACGCCTCGGCGCGATCCCGGCGTGCCGCCGCGCCCACCCACCCGCTGGCCACGGTGTGGGCGGCGAAGAATCCGCCGGTGAACACGCCGAGCCCGACGACGATCGCGACCACCGAGTGCGGCACGGTCAACGCCAGGCCGGTCACCGTGATCGGCAGGGCGCCGCCCAGCACCAGCGCGCGTCCGCGGCGGTCGGCCAGCCGCCCGGCGACCACCGACGTCCAGGTGCCGGCCAGGTACAGCACGAACAACAGCCCGACCAGCGACGGCGCCAGTCCGAACGGCGGGGCGGTCAACCGGTAGCCCAGGTAGTTGTACACCGTGACGAAGCCGCCCATCAGCGTGAAGCCCAACGCGAAAAGCTTCAGCAACACCGGGTTTCGCAGATGTGCGGCGAGGTTGCGTGCAGTGGCGCGCGCAGTTGTGGCCTTCGGGGTGAAGAACTGCGACCGGGGCACCAGGACGGCGAAGACGGCCGTGCCCGCCAGCGTCGTCACCGAGCACACCAACAGCGCGACCCGCCAGTTGCTGACGTCGACGACCAGCGAAGGAACGATCCGCCCGGTCAGCCCACCGACCGTGGTCCCGGCGATGTACCGTCCCATCGCCGAACCGAGCGACGACGCGTGCACCTCCTCGGCGAGGAAAGCCATTGCGACCGCCGGTATCCCGGCGAGCGCGACGCCGTGCAGCGCGCGGCCCGCGAGCAGCACGCCGAGCGAGGGACTGAACGGCAACAGCAACCCGATCACGCTGGAAGCGACCCCCGACGTCAGCATCACGGGGATGCGCCCGTAGCGCTCGGATAGCACGCTGGCGGGGATGATCGACAGCGCCAGCACTCCCGTGGTCAGCGCGACCGTCAACGCGGCGGTGGCGGGGCTGATCCGGTAATAGGTCGAGAAGGCCGGCAACAGGGCCTGGGTGCAGTACATCGCGGCGAAACTGGCCAGGCCGGCGCCGTAGAGCGCCACAGTCACCCGCCGGTATCCCCTGCTTCCGAGTCGGTGGGCGGTAGGACTCGAGGTCGCGTGAGGCATGAAAACGATGCTCCGCGCCGGCACCTGGGAAAGGAAATGAATTGTTTGTTGAGTTATGATGCCACAATCGCATAAGTAGAGGTGACGGCGTTGGTTGAAGGCGACTACGAGTGGTTCGTCACACTCGCGGAGCTGCAGCACGTCACGGCCGCAGCCGAACAGTTGCATATCGCGCAGCCGACGCTCACCCGGATGTTGGCGCGCCTGGAAAGCCGGCTGGGCGTCGCGCTATTCGAGCGCCGCGGCAGGCGCCTCGCGCTGAACACCTACGGCCGCATTTTTTACGAACACGCGCGCCGGGCACAGCTGGAGCTCGATTCGGCCCGACGGGCGATCGAGGACCTGACGAATCCGGCGGTCAGCGAGATCCGGCTGGGGTTCTTGAGTTCGTTCGGGTCGACGGTGGTGCCGCGCTTGATCGCGGCGTTCACCGCCGCGTCACCGCGCGTGGCATTCACGCTCGAGGAGGGTGCGGCCGAATCCATCGGCGATCTCGTGCAATCCGGGTCGGTGGACGTCGGGGTGGTTTCGCCGCGGCCGCGAGGGCCGGCGTTCGCCTGGCGCAGCCTGTTTCGTCAGCGGCTCGGCGTCGCCGTCCCGCCCGGGCACCGGCTCACGGCCGCCGCGGTGGTGTGCATGACCGACCTGGCCGACGAGCCCTTCGTCGCCATGCATCCCGGGTTCGGCATGCGGCGGCTGCTCGATGAGCTATGCGCCGCAGCGCAATTCCAGCCGCGGATCGTCCTGCAATCGGCCAACCTGACCACAACCGCCGGGCTGGTTGCCGCGGGACTGGGCATCAGCCTGGTGCCCATCGACGGCACCGAGCACGCACCCGGGATGAGTGTCCTGCCGTTGGCCGACGCCGACGCTTACCGCGACGTCGGGATGATCTGGAGTTCCGGCCGGCCGCTGTCGCGCCCGGCGCGGGACTTCATCGCGTCCGCCGCGGGCGCCCATCACGGGGCCGCGACGTAGGTGCTGTATCGCTCTGCACTGCTGCGTATTTCGCCAGACCACCGATGATGAGCTCGAGGCCGAGTGCAAATTCTTCGTCGATCGGCACAGGCAGGTGGTCGGCCACTGCGCGGGTGGCGGGGAACAACTGCGGATCCAACGCGCGAAAAAGCTTGGACGCGTGCCGGTCATCGAGCCCGCGGCCGCCGAGCTGAATGGCGAAGCCCAGCACATAGCGGGCCACCGTCGCATAGGAGCGGGCCGCGAGACGCGGGGTGAAGCCGTTGTCGAGCAGGACCGCCAGTAACGCTTCCCGCTGCGCCAGCGCATTGGGCCCGAGCGGGAGCTGGTCGACCAGCAGCGGAGCCACGTTGGGGTGGCTGCGCAACACCTCAAACGTGGCTCGTGCGAACGACTCACAGGCCGGCTGCCAACCCATGGTCGCGAGTTCCTCAGTGCTGCAGTCGATCTCGCCGAACACGCGATCGACAACGTGCGAAACCACCTCGCCCCGGTTGGCGAAATGGCGATATAGCGTGGCCGTCCCGGACTCCAGCCGCTGTGCGAGGGTCCGCATCGAGAGAGCCTCCGCGCCCTCCTCGTCCACGATCTGGAGGGCCGTGCCGATGATGCGGTCGAGCGGGAGCCGCGGGCGCCCGCGGGACCGGCGACCGGAAGTGTCGTCTTGAGTCGGTGGGCTGCCTCGGGTCACGCGCCCAGTATTGCGACTCTTGACCGGGCACGCAATAACGGATACGGTGTAGCCATAAAATATGGGGAGTCGCCCGATTCACCTTCACGTCAGACCGGAAGACACGTTGCCATGCTGCTACCGCTTGCCACGGAACCCTTCACCGTTCCCACCGACCGGGACCTGCTCCCGTCCGAGCGCCGCGAGTTCGTGCGGACTCATCGAACATGCGTGTTCGGCTACCGCCGGAAGAACGACGGGCCCGGAATGTCGGTCGTCTACTACGTCCCCACCGATGGGGACGAGCTACTGGTGTCGACGATGGCCGGGCGCGGCAAGGCCCGGGTCATCGCGCGGGACGGCAAGGTCAGCCTGTGCGTCCTCGACGAACGTTGGCCCTTCGCCTATTTGCAGGTGTATGCCGACGCGGTGATCGACGACGATCCCGACCTGGTGTGCGACGTCATGATGGAAGTTGGTGCCAGGATGTCGGGCCAGCCGCTCCCGATAGAAGCCCGGCCGGTCGTCGACGCCATGCGGCGCGAAGAAAACCGGGTTGTCGTTCGGTGCCGCCCCTACGCGACATTCGGTCAACCGCCGCGACACCTCCACCGCAACGACCAGGAAGAGCGCATCACTCACTGGCTTTCCGGCACGGTCCCGTGGGACGCGCCCGACCCGGCCTGAGTCAGCCCACTTATGAACCGCACCGTGCTGCGCGGAGCGCAGGTGATCACCATGTCGCCGACGCGCCCCGATGCCGAGCGCGTCGACATCGCCGTCGAGGGCGATCAGGTCATCGACTGCGGCGAGCGCGTCGACGATACTGACGCCGAAACAGTCGACCTTCCCGGTCGCGTGATCATGCCCGGGCTCGTCAACGCGCATTTGCACACGTGGCAGAGCGCGTTGCGTTTGGCGGGCGCCGACTGGACACTGCTGGACTACCTGCGGCACACGCACGGCGGCGTTGCGGACCAGTTCACGCCCGATGACGTCTACATCGGCAATCTCGCTGGTGCTCTCAATCAAATCAATTGCGGCACAACGATGCTGGGTGACTGGTGCCACAACAACCCGACGCCTGAGCACACGGACGCGGCAATCGAAGGTCTGGAACGGTCCGGCATCCGCGCCGTGTTTCTGCACGGAGCGCCTCGGCGAGACCCCGACGTCACCCATCCGCTGGCCGAGGTCGACCGGCTTCTCGACCGGCCCGGCCCAGCGCGCGGCTCGCTCACCGTCGGGATGGCGATCGCGGGGCCGCAATACTCGGCGCCGGATGTGGCCGTGGCCGATTTACGTGCCGCCGCCGAACGCGGCCTCGTCGCCTCGATGCACCAAAGCGGCGGCCAACCAGGGGCCGGATGGGAAGCGGTCCGCGCCGCGGGGCTGTTCGGGCCGCGCACCAACATTGTCCACGGCGCCGGTCTCACCGACGACTGGTTCGGCCGATTGATAGCTGCCGGCGTCAGCTTCACCGTCACACCGGAAAGCGAGCTCGGGCACGGCCATGGCGTCCCAATCACCGGGCACCTGTTGAGACATTGCGCGGCACCGTCATTGGGCACCGACACCGACACCGCCGTGGCCGGGGAGATTCTGGCCGGCGCGCGCATCGCGTTGGCCCATCAGCGCGGTCTCGACCACGAGCGCCACCGGCAGCTGACCGGTGCGATAGCCCCGTCATCGTCAGTGACCAGTAAGCAGGCGTTGGCATGGGCGACCGTCGAAGGCGCGCGCGCTCTGGGGCTGGACGACCGGATCGGCAGAATCGAGCCGGGCATGCAAGCGGACCTGGTCGTCATTGACACGCGACCGCTCAACCTCTGGCCAGCTCGTGACCCGATCGCCGCGGCGCTCCACGCCGGCATCGTCAACATCGAAGCCGTGATGATTGCGGGCCGTTGGCGCAAACGCGACCATTCCCTGATCGAGGCAGACCTCGAAGATGTGCGGAGCCGCCTCCTGGAATCCGGGGAACGGCTGGTCCCCACGCGATAAGCCCGCCCGTCCACGATCATGTCGCTTTTCCGCCAGTTTTGTCGGTGGGCGGGTGTAACTGTGGAACCGTGCACGAAGATTTCGAACGCTGCTACCGGGCCGTCCAGTCCAAGGACGCCCGCTTCGACGGCTGGTTCGTCACGGCGGTGTTGACGACGCGGATCTATTGCCGGCCCAGCTGCCCGGTGCGGCCACCCTTCGCCCGCAACGTGCGGTTCTATCCGACCGCGGCGGCAGCGCAGAAAGCCGGATTCCGCGCCTGCAAGCGATGCCGTCCCGACGCGTCGCCCGGATCACCCGAATGGAACATGCGCGGTGACGTCGTCGCGCGCACCATGCGGCTGATCGCGGACGGCACGGTGGACCGGGAAGGCGTGGGCGGACTCGCGGGCCGCCTCGGTTACACGACCCGTCAGCTGGAGCGCCTCCTGCAGGCCGAGGTCGGCGCCGGGCCACTGGCGCTGGCCCGCGCACAACGGGCGCAGACCGCCCGAGTGCTCATCGAGACCACGGACCTACCGTTCGGCGACGTCGCCTTCGCCGCCGGGTTTTCCAGCATCCGCCAGTTCAACGACACCGTGCGTCTGGTGTTCGAGGTCACACCGACGGCGTTGCGCAAACGCGCCGCGGCGCGCTCGACGTCGGACACCAATTCGCCTGGGGCGCTGTGCCTCCGGCTACCGGTGCGCACGCCGTTCGCCTACGAGGGCGTATTCGGTCACCTCGCGGCCGGCATGGTGCCCGGCTGTGAGGAGGTCCGCGACGGCGCCTACCGGCGCAGCCTTCGGCTGCCCCGCGGCGGCGCCGTCGTGACGCTGACGCCGGCCGTCGACCACGTGCGCTGCCAACTGACGCTCGACGACTTCCGCGACCTCACCACCGCGATCGCCCGCTGCCGGCGGTTGCTGGACCTCGACGCCGACCCCGAAGCCGTGGTGGACGGGCTGGCCGCCGACCCCGAGCTGGCCCCAGTGGTGAAAAAAGCCCCGGGGCAACGGATTCCGCGCACCGTCGACGAGGCCGAGCTCGCCGTGCGCGCCGTGCTCGGCCAACAGGTGTCGACCAAGGCGGCGAGAACACACGCGGGCAGGCTGGTCGCGGCCTACGGGAGCCCCATCAAGGACCCCGCGGGCGCACTGACCCACACCTTCCCGTCGGTCGAACAGCTGGCGGAGATCGATCCGATCCACCTGGCGGTCCCCAAGGCCCGGCAACGGACGCTCGCCGCGCTGGTCGCGGGGCTCGCCGACGGAAGCATCGTCCTGGACGCGGGCAGCGATTGGGACAGCGCCCGCGCCCAGCTGCTGGCGCTGCCGGGCGTCGGTCCCTGGACCGCGGAGGTGATCGCGATGCGCGCGCTGGGCGACCCGGATGCCTTTCCCGCCAGCGACCTCGGACTCCGCTTGGCCGCAGAGGAACTCGGGTTACCCGTGGATCAGCGAAGACTCGTCGAACGCAGCGCGCGTTGGCGGCCCTGGCGCTCCTACGCCACCCAGCATCTCTGGACCACCCTCGAGCATCCGGTAAACCATTGGCCACCACTGGAGGTCGCATGATCCGCTACCGCACCATCGACAGCCCGATCGGATTCCTGACCCTGGCCGGGCATGGGTCGGTTCTGACGAATCTGCGAATGGTCGACCAGACCTACGAACCCGACCGCGCCGACTGGTCGCCCGACCCCCGGGCCTTCGACGACGCCGTCGAACAACTCATCGCGTACTTCGCCGGCGAGTGCACCGAGTTCGACATCGAACTCGAGCTGGGTGGCACCGAATTCCAGCGGCGGGTATGGAATGCGCTGCTGACGATCCCGTATGGCGAGACCCGTTCGTACGGGGAAATCGCCGACCAGATCGGGGCCCCGGGATCCGCGCGGGCCGTCGGCTGGGCCAACGGCCACAATCCGATCGCCATCGTCGTCCCCTGTCACCGGGTGATCGGCGCCAACGGAAGCCTGACCGGGTTCGGCGGCGGACTCGACCGAAAGCGCACCCTGCTCGAATTGGAAAAGCGCAGCGAGAATTTGACGCTATTCGATTAATTGCGAATGCAAAAACACCCCCGTTGCCGGGGGTGTTTTTGTATATGTTCGGCGGTGTCCTACTTTTCCACCCGAGTGGGCAGTATCATTGGCGCTGACAGGCTTAGCTTCCGGGTTCGGGATGGGACCGGGCGTTTCCCTGTCGCTGTGGCCGCCGTAACTCTATTTAAATGTATTGGTGGGGGGTGTGGTGCGCCACGACATTTCTGTCAGGCGCTGGAATGTGGTTGCGAGTTTGTGTTTGGTAAGTTTTCGGCCGGTTAGTGCCAGTTCCCTACACTCATTGCTGAGCTTCTAGGTCTGGCCTATCGAACCCGTGTTCTGCGGGGGGCCTTATCCCTCTAAAAGGGTGAGAAACCTGATCTTGGAGAAGGTTTCCCGCTTAGATGCTTTCAGCGGTTATCCTGTCCGAACGTAGCTATCCAGCGGTGCCCCTGGTGGGACAACTGGTGCACTAGAGGTTCGTCCGTCCCGGTCCTCTCGTACTAGGGACAGGTTTCCTCAAGTTTCTGACGCGCGCGGCGGATAGAGACCGAACTGTCTCACGACGTTCTAAACCCAGCTCGCGTGCCGCTTTAATGGGCGAACAGCCCAACCCTTGGGACCTGCTCCAGCCCCAGGATGCGACGAGCCGACATCGAGGTGCCAAACCATCCCGTCGATATGGACTCTTGGGGAAGATCAGCCTGTTATCCCCGGGGTACCTTTTATCCGTTGAGCGACACCCCTTCCACTCGGGGGTGCCGGATCACTAATCCCGACTTTCGTCCCTGCTTGACGTGTAGGTCTCGCAGTCAAGCTCCCTTGTGCATTTACACTCAACACCTGATTGCCGTCCAGGTTGAGGGAACCTTTGGGCGCCTCCGTTACATTTTAGGAGGCAACCGCCCCAGTTAAACTACCCGCCAGGCACTGTCCGTGAACCCGATAAGGGTTCGACGTTAGGTGTCCAATACGATCAGAGTGGTATTTCAACAACGACTCCGCCCCAACTGGCGTTGGGGTTTCACAGTCTCCCACCTATCCTACACAAACCGTACCGAACACCAATACCAAGTTGTAGTGAAGGTCCCGGGGTCTTTTCGTCCTGCCGCGCGTAACGAGCATCTTTACTCGTAGTGCAATTTCGCCGAGTCTATGGTTGAGACAGTCGAGAAGTCGTTACGCCATTCGTGCAGGTCGGAACTTACCCGACAAGGAATTTCGCTACCTTAGGATGGTTATAGTTACCACCGCCGTTTACTGGGGCTTAAATTCTCCGCTTCACCCTTGCGGGTTAACGGGTCCTCTTAACCTTCCAGCACCGGGCAGGCGTCAGTCCGTATACATCGTCTTGCGACTTCGCACGGACCTGTGTTTTTAGTAAACAGTCGCTTCTCGCTGGTTTCTGCGACCGGATCCCGCTCCCAGCGCAAGGCTGTTCACGGTGTTCCGGCCCCCCTTCTCCCGAAGTTACGGGGGCATTTTGCCGAGTTCCTTAACCATAGTTATCTCGTACGCCTCGGTATGCTCTACCTGACCACCTGTGTCGGTTTGGGGTACGGGCCGTGTGTGTGCTCGCTAGAGGCTTTTCTTGGCAGCAGAGGATCACCGAATTCGCCTCAATCGGCTATGCATCACCTCTCAGGAATATGAGCGACGGATTTGCCTATCGCTCTCCCTACAGGTTTGCCCCAGTATTACCACTGACTGGTACGGCTACCTTCCTGCGTCACCCCATTGCTTGACTACTACCAATCCGGGTCCCACGCAGCCGGCGATCTTCGCACCCCGAAGGGATTGATAGACCACCTTTTGGGTGGTTAGCAGAATTGATTCATCACGGGCGCCCACACACGGGTACGGGAATATCAACCCGTTGTCCATCGACTACGCCTGTCGGCCTCGCCTTAGGTCCCGACTCACCCTGGGCGGACTGGCCTGGCCCAGGAACCCTTGGTCTTACGGCGGGCAAGGTTCTCACTTGCCTTATCGCTACTCATGCCTGCATTCTCACTCCCCCACCCTCCACCACCGGTCACCCGGCGGCTTCGCTGAATGGGGGACGCTCCCCTACCCAACCTTGCGGTTGTCGCGGCTTCGGCGGTGTGCTTGAGCCCCGCTACATTATCGGCGCACAATCACTTGACCAGTGAGCTATTACGCACTCTTTCAAGGGTGGCTGCTTCTAAGCCAACCTCCTGGTTGTCTCTGCGACTGCACATCCTTTCCCACTTAGCACACGCTTTGGGGCCTTAGCCGGCGATCTGGGCTGTTTCCCTTTCGACGTACGGAGCTTATCCCCCGCCGTCTCACTGCCACGCTATACACCACGGCATTCGGAGTTTGGCTGACGTCAGTAACCTAGTAGGGCCCATCGGCCATCCAGTAGCTCTACCTCCGTGGTGAAACACGCAACGCTGCACCTAAATGCATTTCGGGGAGAACCAGCTATCACGGAGTTTGATTGGCCTTTCACCCCTACCCACAACTCATCCCCTCAGTCTTCAACCTAAGTGGGTTCGGGCCTCCACGCGGTCTTACCCGCGCTTCACCCTGGCCATGGGTAGATCACTCCGCTTCGGGTCCAGAACACGCCACTACACCCCAAAGGGGATGCGCCCTATTCAGACTCGCTTTCGCTGCGGCTACCCCACACGGGTTAACCTCGCGACGTGTCCCTGACTCGCAGGCTCATTCTTCAAAAGGCACGCCATCACCCCACGAGGAGGCTCTGACGGATTGTAGGCACACGGTTTCAGGTACTCTTTCACTCCCCTCCCGGGGTACTTTTCACCATTCCCTCACGGTACTAATCCGCTATCGGTCATCGAGAAGTATTTAGGCTTACCGGGTGGTCCCGGCAGATTCACAGCAGATTCCACGGGCCCGCTGCTACTCGGGAGTTGATACAAGGTAGGTGCCGAGTTTTCGCGTACCGGGCTCTCACCGTCTATGGCGGACCATCCCAGGCCACTTCCGCTAACTACGACACTTTCTGACTACCTCCCAGCCAGGTAGAGCTGAGACGTATCAATCCCACAACCCCGCACACACAACCCCTACCCGGTTACACATGCGTGCGGTTTAGCCATGTTCCGCGTTCGCTCGCCACTACTGACGGAATCACAATTGTTTTCTTCTCCTACGGGTACTGAGATGTTTCACTTCCCCGCGTTCCCTCCCGCACCCTATATATTCAGATGCGGGTAACACGACATCACTCGTGCTGGGTTTCCCCATTCGGAAATCCTCGGATCAACGCTCGGTTGACAGCTCCCCGAGGCATATCGCAGCCTCCCACGTCCTTCATCGGCTCTCGATGCCAAGGCATCCACCATGCGCCCTTAAGCACTTACAAAACACAAAAACCAAAGAAAAATTACACATTTCAACGAATCCGCCACACCCCATTTCGGAGGCAACGCATTCGTTTAGATGCTCGCAACCACTATCCAGTTCTCAAACACCACACCCCACCACCAAGATGGGGGGACAAGCACTCAATCGCTCCGAGTGTTGCCTCAGGGCCCAATAGTGTGTCTGGCAATCATTTGCTGTTGCGCACCCGGCCCCGCCCACTACAGGCGAGAACCCCTCACGGCTCGCACCCCACCAATTGGGGTGCTTTTCGTGGTGCTCCTTAGAAAGGAGGTGATCCAGCCGCACCTTCCGGTACGGCTACCTTGTTACGACTTCGTCCCAATCGCCGATCCCACCTTCGACAGCTCCCTCCCAAAGGGTTAGGCCACTGGCTTCGGGTGTTACCGACTTTCATGACGTGACGGGCGGTGTGTACAAGGCCCGGGAACGTATTCACCGCAGCGTTGCTGATCTGCGATTACTAGCGACTCCGACTTCACGGGGTCGAGTTGCAGACCCCGATCCGAACTGAGACCGGCTTTAAAAGGATTCGCTTAACCTTGCGGCATCGCAGCCCTTTGTACCGGCCATTGTAGCATGTGTGAAGCCCTGGACATAAGGGGCATGATGACTTGACGTCATCCCCACCTTCCTCCGAGTTGACCCCGGCAGTCTCTCACGAGTCCCCGCCATTACGCGCTGGCAACATGAGACAAGGGTTGCGCTCGTTGCGGGACTTAACCCAACATCTCACGACACGAGCTGACGACAGCCATGCACCACCTGCACACAGGCCACAAGGGAACCGACATCTCTGCCGGCGTCCTGTGCATGTCAAACCCAGGTAAGGTTCTTCGCGTTGCATCGAATTAATCCACATGCTCCGCCGCTTGTGCGGGCCCCCGTCAATTCCTTTGAGTTTTAGCCTTGCGGCCGTACTCCCCAGGCGGGGTACTTAATGCGTTAGCTACGGCACGGATCCCAAGGAAGGAAACCCACACCTAGTACCCACCGTTTACGGCGTGGACTACCAGGGTATCTAATCCTGTTCGCTCCCCACGCTTTCGCTCCTCAGCGTCAGTTACTGCCCAGAGACCCGCCTTCGCCACCGGTGTTCCTCCTGATATCTGCGCATTCCACCGCTACACCAGGAATTCCAGTCTCCCCTGCAGTACTCCAGTCTGCCCGTATCGCCCGCACGCTCACAGTTAAGCCGTGAGATTTCACGAACAACGCGACAAACCACCTACGAGCTCTTTACGCCCAGTAATTCCGGACAACGCTCGCACCCTACGTATTACCGCGGCTGCTGGCACGTAGTTGGCCGGTGCTTCTTCTGCAGGTACCGTCACTTGCGCTTCGTCCCTGCTGAAAGAGGTTTACAACCCGAAGGCCGTCATCCCCCACGCGGCGTCGCTGCATCAGGCTTGCGCCCATTGTGCAATATTCCCCACTGCTGCCTCCCGTAGGAGTCTGGGCCGTATCTCAGTCCCAGTGTGGCCGGACACCCTCTCAGGCCGGCTACCCGTCGTCGCCTTGGTAGGCCGTCACCCCACCAACAAGCTGATAGGCCGCGGGCCCATCCCACACCGCAAAAGCTTTCCACCCCAAGGCATGCGCCTCGGGGTCCTATCCGGTATTAGACCCAGTTTCCCAGGCTTATCCCGAAGTGCAGGGCAGATTACCCACGTGTTACTCACCCGTTCGCCACTCGAGTACCCCCGAAGGGGCCTTTCCGTTCGACTTGCATGTGTTAAGCACGCCGCCAGCGTTCGTCCTGAGCCAGGATCAAACTCTCCAAACAAAAACCCCTCGATAACGAGGTGAATTTACAATCAGAGAAAATCTGACCTAACAAAAGACACCAATATTACTGGCATCAAAAAACGACCATACCCACACACGGGGGGTGCAAGTATGGTCAAAAACAACAACAAAATAAAAAGACCAAACACACTATTGAGTTCTCAAACAACACTCACGCTTGTCTTCGCCCGCTTCCGGGCAACCCTGCCAGCTTAATACCGGTCTGGCGGAGGCGTCAAGCCCCAGTTTTGGCCATCTCATTGTGGTGACCGCTGCGGGGCAGCCGTGCCAGGCTAGTACCGATCCGGCGAGGGAGTCAAGCCTCGGTTTCGGCCATCTTCGTGAGGTGACCGCCCTTGTGGGGCACTGACTTTGACTACTCTACCCGCTCGATCTCCGCTCCCAAAATCGCGAGGTTTTCCACGAACAACGGGTAGCCGCGATCGATATGAAAGACGTCGTGAACCTCGGTATCGCCGTCGGCGACCAGCCCCGCCAGCACCAGGCCGGCGCCGGCCCGGATGTCCGAACACCAGACCGGGGCGCTGGACAGTTGCGGCAGGCCACGCACGACGGCGTGGTGCCCGTCGGTGCGGGCGTCGGCGCCCAGCCGGATCATCTCCTCGACGAACCGGAACCGCGCCTCGAACACGTTCTCGGTGATCATTGACGTGCCGTCGGCGATCGATGCCAGCGCGATGGCCATGGGCTGCAGGTCGGTCGGAAACCCCGGGAACGGCAAGGTCGCCACGTTGACGGCCTTCGGGCGCTCGTACTGGGTGACCCGGAAGCTGTTGTCGGTCTGGGTGACGGTCGCGCCCGCGTCGTGCAGTTTGTGCAGCACCACCTGCAGGTGGGCCGGATCGACGCCGGTGACCTCGATGTCGCCGCGGGTCATCGCGGCGGCGATGCCCCACGTGGCGGCGACGATGCGGTCCCCGATCACCCGGTGCTCGGTGGGGTGCAGTCGCGGGACGCCGGTGATCGTCATGGTCGGCGAACCGGCGCCCTCGATCTGCGCGCCCATCTGGTTGAGCATCGTGCACAGGTCCACCACGTCGGGTTCGCGCGCCGCGTTGTGGATCGTCGTGACGCCCTCCGCCACAACGGCGGCCATCAGAATGTTCTCGGTGGCGCCGACGGAGGGGAACTCCAACTGAATTTCCGCGCCGCGCAACGTTTCTGCCTGAGCAACCACGCACCCGTGCTCGATGTTGCACTGCGCGCCCAGCTGCCGCAGGCCGGCCTGATGCATGTCCAGCGGCCGGGAACCGATCGCGTCGCCGCCCGGCAGCGCGACCCTGGCGCGCTTGCACCGGCCGACAAGTGGCCCGAGCACGCAGACGGAGGCGCGGAACTGTCGCACCGCGGCGAAGTCGGCGTCGTACTTGGGCTCGTCGGGCGAGGTGATGCGGGCGACGTCGCCGTCGAGTTCGACGGTGGCACCCAGGCCGCGCAACACCTCCGCCATCAGCGGAACGTCGAGGATGTCCGGGCAGTTGGTGATGGTGCTGGTGCCCTCGGCCAGCAGGGTCGCCGCCATCAGCTTGAGCACGCTGTTCTTGGCGCCCCCCACAGCGACTTCGCCTGACAACCGGGTGCCGCCGGTCACCACGAATCGCTCAGCCACCCGCGTCAGTCTAGTGAAGCGGTATCGGCTTGTCAGTCAGCCGGGCGCCGCATGCCGAGTACCGTTTGGCCCATGGCGATACACCTGACCCGCATCTATACCCGAACCGGCGACGACGGAACGACGGGATTGAGCGATTTCTCACGGGTCTCCAAAAACGACCCCCGCCTGGTGGCGTACGCGGACTGCGACGAGGCCAACTCCGCGATCGGCGTCGCGATCGCCCTCGGCCAACCCGACGAGGAGATCGCCGGTGTGCTACGCCAGATCCAGAACGACTTGTTCGACGCCGGCGCGGATCTGTCCACCCCCGTGGTGGAGAACCCCGAACATCCCCCGCTGCGGGTCGCCCAGTCCTACATCGATCGGCTCGAGGCGTGGTGTGACAAATATAACGAGCCCCTGCCGGCGCTGAATTCCTTTGTGCTGCCCGGTGGTTCGCCATTGTCGGCGCTGTTGCACGTCGCCCGCACCGTGGTGCGCCGGGCCGAGCGCTCGGCGTGGTCGGCGCTCGATTCCCACCCGGACGGAGTCAGCGCGCTGCCGGCCAAATACCTGAACCGGCTGTCGGACCTGCTGTTCATCCTGGCGCGGGCGGCCAACCCCGGTGGGGACGTGCTGTGGCGGCCCGGTGGCGGCCCGGCGAACGCGTAGGCGGCATCGAGTCTGCGCGCAGATCGCAATTCGCGCGAAAACCGTGCTCTCACCGCAGTTTCGACGTCGCTCGGCCGCTAAACGCTGCGGCGGCGGGCGCGCGGCGAAGGCCGCGACTCCAGCCAGGATAAGAACGCGGTCAGCGCGCCCTTGTCGAGCGCGAGCTCGTAACCCGACCGGCGGTCCTGCGTCGTGTCACGCAGCTCCAACACGACGATCTCGTCGGTCATGATGTCGAACTCGTCGCCGCGCGGGGCACGCCGGGCGACGATCTCCACGCCGCGCCGGCTGAGGCGGCGGTCCGGCCACAACCGCAAACTGGACAGCCGGTAGAACGCGGCCTCACCGCCGCGGTACCGGATCACCCCGTGCCGCCAACCGTGACCGCCGACGGCGGGGATGTCCCGCATGATTCCCGCGGTTCCGCCCTGGCGCAGCTTCAACAGCCGATAGCTCAGCGCGAGGACGGCGGCGCCTAACAACACGACGAGCACGACCATGCCGATCATGGGCGCGCTCATCGGCAATTAGTCGATCGCGCCGACGGCGCGCAGTCTGGCGCGCCCCCTGGCGGCAATGCGGGGATCGTCGGACTCGGCGTCCTCCCGGGCCGAACTCTCGTCGATCTCCGACTCGAACTCCGCGGATTCGGCAAGGACCGTGACGGTCTCCTCGGTGACCGACAGGAACCCGCCGTCCACCGCGATCCGCAGGTCGTCCTCGCCTTCGCGTTCGACACGCACCATGGCGTCGTCAACCAACTGCGCCACCAGCGGGATGTGCCGGGGCAGGATCCCGATCTCGCCGACGGTGGTGCGGGTGAACAGGAACGTTGCCTCACCCGACCAGATCTTCCGGTCGACGGCGACTATCTCAACGTTCAATTCGGCCATACCACTGTGCCTTTCGACTCATGCCCTCAGGAATCGAGCTTGGCGCCGAAGCTTTCGGCTTTCTTGGCCAGGTCGTCGAGGCCACCGATCAGGAAGAAGGCCTGTTCGGGGATGTGGTCGAAGTCGCCCTTGGTCAGCTTGTCGAACGCCTCGATGGTCTCCTTCACCGGCACCGTGGAACCCGGCTGACCGGTGAACTGCTCGGCCGCCATCATGTTCTGGGACAGGAACCGCTCGATGCGCCGCGCCCGGTTGACCAGCTGCTTGTCCTCTTCGGACAGCTCGTCGATACCGAGGATGGCGATGATGTCCTGAAGGTCCTTGTAGCGCTGCAGGATTCGGATGACTTCCTGCGCCACCCGGTAGTGCTCGTCGCCGACCACACCGGGGTCGAGGATGGTCGAGCTCGACGCCAGCGGGTCCACCGCGGGGAAGATGCCCTTGGAGAACACCGAACGCGACAGCTCGGTGGTGGCGTCCAGGTGCGCGAACGTCGTCGCGGGCGCCGGGTCGGTGTAGTCGTCCGCGGGCACGTAAACCGCTTGCATCGACGTGATCGAGCGCCCACGCGTCGAGGTGATCCGCTCCTGCAGCTCGCCCATCTCGTCGGCCAGCGTGGGCTGGTAGCCCACCGCCGACGGCATGCGGCCGAGCAGGGTCGACACCTCGGAGCCCGCCTGGGTGAACCGGAAAATGTTGTCGATGAACAGCAGCACGTCCTGGCCCGCCTCGTCGCGGAACCACTCCGCCATCGTCAGCGCGGACAGCGCCACCCGCATACGGGTGCCGGGCGGCTCGTCCATCTGACCGAACACCAGCGCGGTGTCCTTGAGCACGTCGGCTTCCTTGAGCTCGACCCACAGGTCGTTGCCCTCGCGGGTGCGCTCGCCCACCCCGGCGAAAACCGAAGTACCACCGAAGTTTCGGGCGATGCGGTTGATCATCTCCTGGATGAGCACCGTCTTGCCGACGCCGGCACCACCGAACAGGGCGATCTTGCCGCCGCGGACGTACGGGGTCAGCAGGTCGACGACCTTCAGGCCGGTCTCGAGCATCTCGGTGCGCGGCTCGAGCTCCTCGAAGGCCGGCGGCTTGCGGTGGATCGACCAGTGGTCGAATTCTTCGCCGTAGCCCGGCTTGTCCAGGCAGTCGCCCAGGGCGTTGAAGACGTGGCCCTTGACGCCCTCACCCACCGGCACCGAAATCGAGTTGCCGGTGTCGGTGACCTCCACGCCGCGCACCAGGCCATCGGTGGGCTGCAGGGAGATCGTGCGAACCAGGTTGTCGCCCAGGTGCTGCGCGACCTCGAGCGTGAGCGTCTTCTTGAGCTCCTCGAAGGTGATGTCGGCGTGCAGCGCGTTGAACAGGTCGGGCACGGAGCCGCGCGGGAACTCGACGTCGACGACCGGACCGGTGACGCGCACGACGCGGCCGCTGGTGTCGGTGTCCCCGGACTTCCCGTTGTCTTTGGTCTTCTCGTCAGTAGCAGTCATGTCTCTTCTTCCTCGTGTGCTACTTAGCGTCCGCGAGCGCGTTTGCGCCGCCGACGATTTCGCTGATCTCCTGGGTGATCTGGGCCTGCCGCTCGCGGTTCGCCATCAGCGTCAGTTCTTTGATGAGGTCGTCCGCGTTGTCGGTGGCCGACTTCATCGCACGTTGGCGTGACGCCAGCTCCGACGCCGCCGCTTCCAGCAGCGCCGCGTACACGCGGGTGGTGAGGTACCGCGGCAGCAGCGCCTCGAACAGCGTCGTCGCGTCCGGCTCGAAGGAGTAGAGGGTGTGCAGTTCCTCTTCTTCCTCGACGTACTCCACCACCAGTGGGGCGATGCGGTGCGCCACCGCCGTTTGCGACATCATCGACTTGAACTCCGAGTAGACGATGTGCAGTTCATCGACGCCCCGGTCGTCGTCGGACAGCTGATCCTCGTCGTCCCCGGTGCCCTTCATAAAGGTGTCAACCAGGGTGGTGGCGATCTCCGCGGCGTTTTCGTACTGGGGTTGCTCGGAGAAACCCGCCCACGACTCGGTGATGTCCCAGTTGCGGAATCTGAAGTAGTTCTGCGCCTTCCGGCCCACCGTGTACAGAACCGGCGTCTTTCCTTCCTCCCTCAGCAGGGAGAACAGCTCCTCGGAGCGACGAAAGACGCTGGAGTTGTACGCGCCGCACAGGCCCCGGTCCGAGGACACCACCAGGACGCCGGCCCGCGTCGGGTTTTCCCGCTCGACCAGCAGGGGGTGGTCCAGCGCCGCTTCGGCGGACAGGGTGGTGAGCGTCGCGGTGATCTGGAATGCGTACGGGCGCGCGGATTCCAGCCGTGCCTGCGCCTTACCGATGCGCGAGGTCGCGATCATCTCCTGGGCCTTGGTGATCTTTTTGATCGACCCGGCCGATCGAATCCGGCCGCGCAGTTCGCGAAGTGTGGCCGCCATTGTTAGCTACTTCTTGTCCTTCTTGGAGTCCTTGGATTCCTTCTTCGGCTTTTCCTTCTTGACTTGCACCGACTCCTTTTCGAGGTCTTCGGAGTCCAGCGCCTCGACGTGCTCGTCGGGCACCACCGATTCGCCGTCGGAGGCCGCGAAGCCCTTCTTGAACTTCTTGATGATCTCGGTCAGCTCGTTCTCGCCCTCTTCCGAGAGCTTCTGGCTGTCCCGGATGCCGGCCAGGAACTTCTCCTCGGAAGCCCGCATGTGGTCCAGCAACTCGGTTTCGAACCGCCTGACGTCCTCGACGGGCACCGAGTCCAGGTGGCCGCCGGTGCCCAGGAAGATCGAGACGACCTGCTCCTCGACCGGCATGGGCTGGTACTGCCGCTGCTTGAGCAGCTCGACCAGCCGCTCGCCGCGCTCCAGCTGCGCCTTGGACGTGGCGTCCAGGTCGGACGCAAACGCGGCGAAGGACTCCAGTTCGCGGTACTGCGACAGGTCCAGACGCAGCGAGCCGGCCACCTCTTTCATGGCCTTGATCTGCGCCGCGCCACCCACGCGGGACACCGAGACACCGACGTTGATCGCGGGCCGGACGCCCTGGTTGAACAGGTCGGACTCTAGGAAGCACTGCCCGTCGGTGATCGAGATGACGTTGGTGGGGATGTAGGCCGAGATGTCGTTGGCCTTGGTCTCGATGATCGGCAGGCCCGTCAGCGAACCGCCGCCGAGGTCGTCCGACAGCTTGGCGCAGCGCTCCAGCAACCGCGAGTGCAGGTAGAAGACGTCGCCCGGGTAGGCCTCGCGGCCCGGCGGGCGGCGCAGCAGCAGCGAGATCGCGCGGTACGCCTCGGCCTGCTTGCTCAGGTCGTCGAAGACGATCAGCACGTGCTTGCCGTCATACATCCAGTGCTGAGCGATCGCCGAACCCGTGTAGGGCGCAAGCCATTTGAAGCCGGCGGAGTCCGACGCGGGGGCCGCGACGATGGTGGTGTAGTCCATCGCGCCGCCCTCGTCGAGCGCGCGGCGGACGGCCGCGATCGTGGTGCCCTTCTGGCCGATGGCCACGTACACGCACCGCACCTGCTTGCGCTCGTCGCCCGACTCCCAGTTCTGGCGCTGGTTGAGGATGGTGTCGATACAGACCGCGGTCTTGCCGGTCTTGCGGTCACCGATGATCAGCTGGCGCTGGCCGCGGCCGATCGGGGTCATCGCGTCGATGGCCTTGATCCCGGTCTGCAGAGGCTCTTTCACACCCTGGCGCTGCACGACCGACGGCGCCTGGATCTCCAAGGCGCGCCGGATGTCGGTGTCGATGTCGCCGCGCCCGTCGATCGGCTGGCCCAGCGGGTTGACGACGCGGCCCAGGAACGCGTCGCCGACGGGGACCGACAACACCTCGCCGGTGCGCTTGACCTGTTGTCCCTCTTCGATTTTCTCGAAGTCACCCAGGATGACCGCACCGATGCTGTGCTCGTCCAGGTTGAGCGCGACGCCGAGGACCCCGCCCGGGAACTCGAGCAGCTCCTGGGTCATCACGGAGGGCAAACCTTCGACGTGCGCGATGCCGTCGCCGGCGTCGACGACGGTACCGACCTCCTCGCGGGCGGTGTCGGCGGTGAAAGAGCCTACGTATTCCTCGATGGCGCTTTGGATGTCGTCAGCCGAGATTGTCAAGTCTGCCATGGCTTTTCGTCTTCCTACTTGATCTTCGTTCGCATGCTGTTGTGATGGTGTGGTCAGTCGGGCAACTGGGCCTTCGCCGCGGCCAGCCGAGACGAGAGCGTCCCGTCGATCACCTCGTCGGCCACGGCGATCAACAGGCCGCCCAGCAACTCGGGATCGATCTGCAGCTGCACCGACACCGGATGGTCGTAGATGCGGCTGAGGACCTCGGTGACACGGGTGCGTTGGGCGTCGGTGAGCTCGGCCGCCGCGCCGACCTGCGCGACGATCTCGCCCCGGCGCGCCACCGCGACCTGCGCCAAGAACTTCATGGCCTCCTCGGCCGGTTCGCCCCTCAGCAGCTCGATGGTCTGGCTCAGCAGCGCCCGCGCGACCGGGTTGACCCTGCCGCTGGCGCTGGCAAGCACCTTGCGCAGCAACTCAACTCGTCCCTCGGCGGGAGACGCGTAGTCGCCCAACAGGATGGACAGCCGCGGCTGCGCGTCGAGGATGCGTGCGAACCGGAACAGCTGCTCTTCGACCTCGCTGACGCGGTCCTCGCGTTCGGCGACCTCCAGCAGCGCCTGTCGCGAGATGTGCTCGATGGCGTCGATCAGATCGGAGTTGGCCGACCAACGCTCGGAAACGGCCGCCCGCAGCACGTCGAGAGTGGCGTCGCTGACCTTGCCGGACACCAGGCGCTCGATCAGCCGGACCCGGGGCGCCGCGTCTTCGGCGGGGTCGGTGAGGTACCGGGTGACGACGATTTCGCGGTCCAGCATCTTGGCCACCGACACCAGCTCGGCGGAAAGCTTGGAAAGCGCATTGTTGTCAAGGTTTTTGGCAATGGTGCCGAAGCGATCCGACAGGCTGCCCAGCGCCTCGCGGCTGGCGGAGCGCATCTTCGTCATCAGCGGGTACGCCACCTCGGCGGGGGCGGGCGCCATGGCTTCGAGATCGTCCAGGAACCGGTCGACGGTCGCCGACTGCTGGTCGGGGTCGGCGACGTAACTGCGCACCAACTCCCCTGCCTGGCGCACGGATTCGTACCCCAGCTCGAGGCGCAGCTGACGGGTCAGCTGCGCCCGCAGCAGCTCGGCCTGGCGCGCGCCCTGCGCCGCGATGCGTTCGGCCTCGACCCCGGCCTGCGCCTGCAACTGCTCCGTGATGCGTTCCGCGTCCGCGCGGGCTTCCTCGACCACCCGTTCGGCCTCTTCCTTGGCCGCCTCGACCGCCTTGCTGTGGGCGGTGGTCGACTCGGTCAGCCGCTCGGCGGCCGCGGCCGAATCGGCCAACTGCTGGCGCACCAAATCCTGCCGGGCAGCCATCATCCTGCGCACCGGCGGCACGGCGTACCGCCACACCAGCGCGACGATGACCGCGAACCCAAGCAACTGTCCGAGAAAAGTCGACATCAGCCTTACCTTGTCGCGGCGGAGGTGGTGACGTCGACGCCGAGGATCCGGCTGGCCAGGGTCGCCGACATTGTTCCGACGTTGGCGCGCAGATCCAACTCCACGGCGTCCCGTTCCCGTTTGAGTTGTTCGGAGGCCAGCTGCACCGTCGCCATCACCTCTTGCTCGGCGCGGGCCCGCGCGTCCTCGATGACCTTGCGGCCTTCGGCGCGGGCGTTGTCACGGAAGGCCGACGCCTGCACGCGGGCCTCCTTCATGGCTTCTTCGTAATCGGCCTGGGCGGCTTCGAACTGCTCGGCCGACTTCTTGTTGTCGGCAACGGTCTTGGCGACCATGGCGTCGCGTTCGCGCAGCACCTTGAGGATCGGCGGCACCACGAAGGTGCCGATGACGCCGAGCACGATGAGGAAGATGGCGAGCACGAAGAAGAACGTGCCGTTGGGGACAAGGAAGTTGCTGCCCCCCTTGCCTCCCTCGGCGACCACCTGGCCGGCGGCGAGCACCATGGGGTTCGGGTCACCCATCACAGCGAACTACGTGACGGGCGTGGCGAATACGAACAACGCCATGAACGCCAGGTTGATGAAGTAGGCCGCCTCAACCAGACCGACGGTGATGAAGAACGGCGTGAACAGCCGGCCCTGCGCCTCGGGTTGCCGGGCGATACCCGAAACCAGCGCGTTACCGGCGATACCGTCACCGATACCGGCTCCGATCGCGCCGCCGCCCATGATGATCCCCCCGCCGATGAGGGCACCGGCAGCGATAGTGGGGTCCATTCTTTCCTCCTTTATCCAGCTCTATCTGTTGGCTTATCTGGCTGGGCTAGTCATGGTGATCCTCCAGCTCCATGGCCTGGCTGAAGTACAAGATCGTCAGGATCGAGAAGATGAAGGCCTGGATTGCCCCGACGAACAGGTCGAACGACTTCCAGATCGCGTTGGGCAACCACATGATGTAGGGGGGGAAGAGCGCGATCAGCGCCACCAGGATGCCGCCCGCGAAGATGTTCCCAAAGAGTCGGAGCGACAACGAGATCGGCTTCGCCAATTCTTCGACCAGGTTGATCGGCGCCAGGAACGCCACGTGCCCCTTGAGCACCTTGAGCGGGTGACCGACGATGCCCCGGCGCCAGATGCCTGCGATGTGGTAGCAGACGAAGACGAAAAGGGCCAGCGCCAGAACGTAATTGATGTCGGCCGCGGCCGACTTGAGCAACTCGGTGGTGTGGCCGGACTTGTCCGTGTACTGCAGCGGCAGCACCGAGAGCCAGTTGGAGATCAGGATGAAGATGAAGATGGTGACGGCCAGCGGCAGCACGAACGGCGCGATCCGCATCCCGATGGCGCTCTCGATCTGGTTGCGCATCTGGATGGTGAGCGCCTCCCAAAACAGTTGCACCCCACTGGGAACGCCACTCGACGTGATCTTGGAGCGCAGGAAGAACGCCAGGGCGATCACGATCACGCCGGCTATCGCGGTCGACAGCACGGTGTCGGTGTTGACGGTCAAGCCCAGCCAGGTTGCGGTGGTGTGCTCGCCGACCTCGATCTGGGAACCGGCCAGGATCGTCTCAGTCATCGCTGGTGCTCCTTCCGTCCGACCCGTCCGGGCCCAGGGCCGCGGCCGGCTCCCCCGTGCGCAGCTTCTTGTAGACCGGCACCGCGGTCGACACGACCAGGAGCACCTGGAAGAGCGCCAGGCCGAACATCGCGCCCAGGCCGTTCGGCCGGAAAACGTAGGCAATGATCAGCGCGATGACGGTGATAATCGCCAGTCGGGTCGCCGAATTGAGTGCCATCGAGCTTTTCAGTGGATGCTCTTTCGCGGTGATCGACGCGACCGAACGCCGGACCAACAATGCGTTGAGCAAACCCAGTAGCAACCCGACACCGAAGAACACGCCGAGCATGAGGCGACCCGACAATCCCGCGGCGAGCATCGCGAGCGCGGTGACCGCGACGCTGATCGCCAACAGCCGAACCGGACGGAAAGCAACAGAGGGGAACACCAACGGCGCGTCCTGCGCTGGTGTCGTCACTGCAGCACCTCAATCCCAGGTAGTAAAGCGGGGAACCCTCGACCGACCGATCGGTGGCCCGCCGAGCGTATCGCACGTCACGCTGGAATCACCCAAGGGGTAGCTCCCTTTGTCGGTCGTGAGTCGGCGCGCTCGGACAAGCGTCCGAAGGGCCGGCTGGCCGGCAACCCTCAAGGTCTCTTTTTGGGGTTCTACCTGCACCGTACCATATGACGGACACCACTACTACTGGGTGTCGTAGCCCTCGTCTAGTCCACGTCCGAGTAGTCGTCGCGACGGCGCAGGAGCGGGATCGCCGTCGCCACTCCGGCGACCACGATCGCCCCCAGCATCACCGCGCCGGTGTCGCGCGGGTTGAAAAAGATTGTGCTGGCGGCGCCGAACGCGACAATGCCCACCCATAAATAGATGAGCAGCACCACCCGGCGATGCGAATGGCCAATCTGCAGCAACCGGTGATGCAGGTGCATCTTGTCCGGGCTGAATGCGCTGCGACCCGCGCGGGTGCGACGCACGATCGCCAGCAACAGGTCGAGCATCGGCACGAAAATCACGGCCGCCACCAGCAGGAACGGCGACAGTAGAGCAAACACGTCGCGGGCGCCGTAGGCGTTCTGCGAAACCGGGCCTGCCGCGGTCGTCGCGGCCGCGGAGATCATCAGGCCGATCAGCATCGAGCCGGAATCGCCCATGAAGATCCTGGCCCGGTGGAAGTTGTGCGGCAGGAAGCCGAGGCAGGCGCCCGCCAACACCACCGAGATGACCGCGGGCGGGTAGAACAGCACGTCGCCGCCGTGGTCGCGCAGCAGGCCGACCGAGAACAGGCAGATCGCCATCGCCATGATGAGCCCCAGCCCGGCGGCCAGCCCGTCGAGCCCGTCGACGAAGTTCATCGCGTTAACGACCGAGACCGTCAGCGCCAGGGTCAGCAGGATCGACGACGCCTGGTCCAGCACTATCGTGCCGACGCCGCCGATCGGGATGTACAGCACGCTCCAGGCGACGCCCATGGTGACCAGCACGCTGGCCGCGGTGATCTGGCCGGCGAACTTGGTCAGGGCGTCCAGGCCCCAGCGGTCGTCGATCAGGCCGATGCCGACGATCACCGCGGCGGCCACCAGGACGGCGGGCATGCCGGTGGAGTAGACGAAGCCGCGGGTGAGCGCAGGCAGCTGCCAGGCCAGGAAGACGGCCGAGATCACGCCGAGGAACATCGCCAGCCCACCCATGCGCGGGGTGGGTGTGACGTGCACGTCGCGTTCGCGGGGGTAGGCGACCGCGCCCAGCCGGGTGGCCAGGACGCGCACCGGTCCGGTCGCGAAGTACGTGACGATCGCGGCGGTCAGCCCGACCACCGCGAGCTCGCGCAGCGGGACGCCGGTGCCGCGATCGGACAGGGCGAGCAGACCACCGGCAAGGCTGGACACCAACGAAACCGTACTGCACCGGGCTGAGACGGGATTGACGGCGCTCGCGCTAGGCGATCAGGCCGGCCGGGTCCATGCCGAGGACTTCGGCGATCCGCTCGGCGCTGACCGGGCCGGCCCGCAGGATGCGCGGGGTGTCCCCCGTCAGGTCGACGATCGTGGAGGCGGCCTGCTGCTGCGAGCGCCCCGCGTCGAGGTAGACGTCCACCAGATCGCCGAGCTGGTCGCGGGCCTCGTCGGCGTCGACCGCGGGCGGGCGGCCGGAGACGTTGGCACTGGACACCGCCATCGGCCCCACCTCGCGCAGCAACTCGATGGCCACCGGGTGCAGCGGCATCCGCAGCATCACCGTGCCGCGGGCATCGCCGAGGTCCCAATGCAACGACGGCGCCTGCGTCACCACCAGGCTCAGCGCGCCCGGCCAGAAGGCGCGGATCAGGTCGCGCGCCCCGTCGGGCATCGTGTAGACCAGGCCCTCGATGGTGTGCCAGGAGCCGACGAGCACGCCCACCGGCATGTCCCGGCCCCGGCCCTTGGCCGCGAGCAGCGCGGCAACCGCGGTGCTGTCGAAGGCGTCGGCGCCGATCCCGTACACGGTGTCGGTCGGCAACACGACGAGCCGGCCGTTTTTGACCGCACCCGCTGCCGACGCGATTCCGACCGAACGCTGGTCGGGATCGCCGCAGTCGAACACGGTGGTCAACGGGGCCCCCTTCGCGCCGTCACGAACCTCGGCCGCCCGGCCAGATCCCGGCGCGCCTCGATATCCTCGAAAAGCTCTGTGGCCCCGATCAATTCGACTGTTCGGGCCGACGTGGTGTCGTCGTGCTCGACGGCGAACATGCCGGCCGGGCGCAGCCAGCGCCCGGCGAGTCGGACGACGGCCGCGATGACCGCCATCCCGTCCGGGCCGCCGAACACCGCGTGCGGCGGATCATGTTGGGCCACTTCGGCTTCCACCGCGTGGTCATCGGGAACATAGGGCGGGTTGGCCACCACGAGGTCGACTTGTCCGTCCAGCTCGGACAGCAGCCCGGGGGCGGTCACGTCGGCGCGCACGAGTTCCACGGCGGTGCCCGCCGCGTTGCCGCGCGCGTACGTGAGGGCCGCCTCGGAGTCGTCGATGCCGATCACCCGCGCGGCGGGGCGGTGGCGGGCCAGCGCCACGGCCAAGGCGCCGGATCCGGTGCACAGGTCGACGATCACCGGCCGCGCCGGGAAGGGTTGCGCGGTGGCCCATTCCAGCATGGCCTCGGTCTCGGGGCGCGGAATGAACACACCGGGGCCGACGTGCAGCGTCACCGGCCCGAACGCCGCCGTCCCGGTGAGATGCTGCAACGGCACTCGCTTCGAGCGCGCGGCCACGATCTCGCGGTAGCGGCCGAAGAATTCGTCGCCCGGCGACTCGAGCAGGGTAAGCCGTCCGCGTTCGGTGCCGGTCAGGTGGGCGGCCAACTCCTCGGCGTCGTAACGCGCGGAATCGATTCCGGCTTCGGCCAGTTGCGCCGTCGCCGAGTCGATCGCGGTACGTAGGCTGCGCTGGATTGTCCCGCTCCTCCTCATCGCTTCGCTCTGCATCGTCGCCGGGACGTCATGCCTGCTGTAGCCGGGACTGCTTGTCCGCCGCGCTCAGCGCGTCGAACAACGCGTCGAGGTCACCATCGAGCACTTGGTCGAGATTGTGTGCCTTGAAACCGATCCGGTGATCGGTGATCCGGTTTTCCGGGAAGTTGTAGGTGCGGATGCGTTCGCTGCGGTCCACGGTGCGGACCTGGCTGGCCCGATCGGCCGACGCGTCGGCCAGCGCCTTTTCCTCCGCGAGGGCCTGCAGCCGGGCCGCCAGCACCTGCATGGCGCGGGCCTTGTTCTGCAGCTGCGACCGTTCGTTTTGACAGGTGACGACGATTCCGGTGGGCAGGTGCGTGATCCGCACCGCGGAGTCGGTGGTGTTGACGCCCTGCCCGCCCTTGCCGGACGAGCGGTAGACGTCGATGCGCAGGTCGGACTCGTCGATCTGCACCTCGCCGACTTCCTCGGGCTCGGGGTAGACCAGCACACCCGCGGCCGACGTGTGAACGCGCCCTTGGGATTCCGTCACCGGAACCCGTTGCACCCGGTGCACCCCGCCCTCGAACTTCATTCGCGACCACACACCGTCGGCCGCGTCGCCCTTGCTCGCGATGGCCAGCGTCGCGTCCTTGTAGCCACCCAGATCCGAGGTGGTTTCGTCGAGCACCGTGACCGTCCAGCCGTGCCGCTCGGCGTAGCGGATGTACATCCGGGCCAGGTCGGCGGCGAACAGCGCCGATTCCTCGCCGCCCTCACCGGATTTGACCTCGAGCACGATGTCGTCGGCGTCGTGGGGGTCGCGCGGCGCCAGCATGTCGGTGAGCTGGCTGTCCAGTTCGGCCACCCGGGACTCCAGTTCGGTGACCTCGTCGGCGAACGACTCGTCGTCGACGACCAGTTCGCGCGCGGCCTCGAGGTCGCCGCGCGCGGCCTCCAGCTTGCGGTAGGTGCCGACGATCGGCGCCAGTCGGGCGAATCGGCGTCCCGCCTTGCGCGCCTCGTCGGGGTTGCTGTGCAGTTCGGGATCCGCCAACCGCTTTTCGAGCTCGGCGTGTTCGGCGAGCAGCACGTCGATGGTCTGTACCGGCTTCGTCACGTCACACCTCCTGCCCCCGCACACAAAACCGACGCCCGGCCTGTGCAGACTCGCACAGTTCGGGCGTCGGTAAGCCAGCTATTTGTCGGTCGACTCGGCCGAGTCGGCCGCGGCCTTGCGCTTGCCGTAGCGCTTCTCGAAGCGGGCCACCCGGCCGCCGCTGTCGAGGATCTTTTGCTTGCCGGTGTAGAAGGGGTGGCACTGCGAGCAGACCTCGACGACGATGTTGCCGCCGGGCTTGGTGCTGCGCGTGGTGAACGTGTTCCCGCACCCGCAGTGCACGGTGGTCTCGCCGTACGCCGGATGAATGTCAGCTTTCATGATGTCCTTTTCGATCGTTTGCCGCCCGGACCGGGCGCGAACTCCAAGAACCTGATCTGGTCCTGGGTTAGTCGACCCTCGATTATGCCAGGTCAACCTACATCAGCCCAAACAGCGAGCTGGTCGCCCGCATTCCCGGCTGCTCAGGGCCGCGACGCGTCGCGGTAGACGCGGCTTTTTGCGTCGCGGGTCCACACCACGCCGCCGCCGGGTGCGGTGCCCAGCGCGCTGAGCTCGCGTTTGAGGATCTTGTTGGTCGCCGTGGTCGGCAACCGGTCGGCGAGCCAGACGTAGCGGGGCCATGCCTTGGGCGACAGGTCGGGCTGATCGGCCAGGAACCGGCCGAATTCCTCCGGCGTCAGCTCCGCGCCGTCGGCCAGCACGATGGCCGCCATCACCTGGTCACCCGAGTGGTCGTCGGGTACCGCGTACACCGCGACGTGGCTGACCGGTGCCAACCGCTCCAAGATGCGCTCGATGGGCGCCGTGGTCATGTTTTCGCCGTCGACGCGCAACCAGTCGCCGCTGCGCCCGGCGAAGTAGAGCCAGCCGTCGGCGTCTTTGTAGGCGAGGTCGCCGGACCAGAACATGCCGTGTCGCAGCCGCGCGTCGGTGGCCTCGGAGTCGTTGTAGTAGCCGGCGAACAGCCCGGCGCCGGTGGTGTTGACCAGCTCCCCGATCGCCTCGTCGGGGTTGGTCAGGGCGCCGTCGCGAAAGGTGGCGGGCGGGCACTCGGCCAAGGTGTCGGGGTTGTAGACGGCGACCCCGGGGAAGCCGCGGCCCAGCGACCCGGGCGGGCAGCCGTCCTCGCGGGTGATGACGATCGCGCCCTCGGTGGAGCCGAAGCCGTCCCACACGATGCAGTCGAACCGCCTGCTGAACTCGGCGATGTCCCGGTCGCTCGCCTCGTTGCCGACCGCGACCCGCAGCGGGTTGTCGCGGTCGTCGGGTCGCTCGGGCGTGGCCAGCACAAAGGCCAGCGGCTTGCCGACGTAGTTCATGAAGGTGGCCCCGTACCGGCGCAGGTCTCCCAGCAGCCCGGATGCCGAGAATGTCGCGGGGGCCATGGCCGCGCCGGTGGTCACCGCCACGCTCCACCCGGCATACAGGGCGTTGGCGTGGAACAGCGGCATCGACAGGTAGCAGACGTCGGAGGCGTCGAGCTCGAACCGCCCGACCAGCGTTGCCCCGGCGAACAGCACGACGAGGTGGGTGACCCGCACGGCCTTCGGGTCGCCGCTGGTGCCGGAGGTGAACAGCATCATGAAGGTGTCGGTCGGCGCGACCTCGCGATGCGGCGTCAGCGGTCCGGCGCCGCCAAGCAGCGCGCGCCACCGCTCGGCGGACACGTCGAAGACCCGGACACCGGGCAGGTCGAGGCCGTCCAGCAGCGCGCGGTGCGCCGGGTCGGTGAGCAGGATCTGGCAGTCGGCGCGGGCGATGTCGCGGGCCAGCGCGGCGCCGCGGCGGGTGTCGTTGATGCCGCAGAGCACGTAGCCGCCGAGCGCCGCCGACGCCATGGCCGTGAGCATCTCGGGGGTGTTGCCCAGCAGGGAGCCGACGTGCAGCGGACGGTCCGGGTCGGCGACCCCGATGACGGCGGCCGCGGTGGTGGTGGCGTCGGCCAGGTGCTCGCGCCAGGTCCAGACACGGTCGCCGTATTTCAGCGCCGGCGTGTCCTGATTCAGGCGCTGGCGAAGCAGTTGCTGCAGCGTCTCCGCCACGGCGCAGCTGAGTTAGTCGTTATCCATCGACCCGGGGGTCGTCTTGGACACCTGCACCAGGAACTCGTAGTTGTTCTTGGTCTTGCGCAGCTGGGACATCAGCAGGTCGATGGCCTGGTGGGGGTCCAGACCCGACAGCACGCGGCGCAGCTTGTGCACGATGGCGAACTCGTCGGGCGAGAGCAGCAGCTCGTCCTTGCGGGTGCCGGACGGGTTGACGTCGACCGCGGGGAAGACCCGGCGTTCGGAGATCTTGCGGTCCAGCTTGAGCTCGGCGTTACCGGTGCCCTTGAACTCCTCGAAGATGACCGTGTCACCGGTGGACCCGGTCTCGACCATCGCGGTGGCGATGATGGTCAGCGACCCGCCTTCCTCGATGTTGCGCGCCGCGCCGAGGAAGCGCTTCGGCGGATACAGCGCGGTGGAGTCGACACCACCGGAGAGGATCCGGCCGGACGCGGGCGACGCGTTGTTGTAGGCGCGGCCCAGGCGGGTGATGGAGTCGAGCAGCACCACCACGTCCTTGCCCTGCTCGACGAGCCGCTTGGCGCGTTCGATGGCCAGCTCGGCGACCGAGGTGTGGTCCGACGGCGGCCGGTCGAACGTCGAGGCGATGACCTCGCCCTTGACCGAGCGCGTCATGTCGGTGACCTCCTCGGGCCGCTCATCGACGAGGACGACCATGAGGTGGCATTCCGGGTTGTTCTTGGTGATCGCGTTGGCGATGTCCTGCAGGATCGTCGTCTTACCCGCCTTGGGCGGCGACACGATCAGCGCCCGCTGACCCTTGCCGATCGGCATGATCAGGTCGATGACCCGAGTGGTCAGCCGGTCCGGCGTGGTTTCCAGGCGCAGCCGCTGGTTGGGGTACAACGGCGTCAGCTTGGAGAAATCGGGCCGCTTCTTGGCCTCTTCGACCGAGCCGCCGTTGACGCTGTCCAGGCGCACCAGCGGGTTGAACTTCTGCCGCTGGTTGGGCTGCTCGCCGTCGCGGGGCACCCGAACCGCGCCGGTCACCGCGTCGCCGCGGCGCAGGCCGTTCTTGCGCACCATGTTCATGGAGACGTAGACGTCGTGCGGGCCGGCCAGGTAGCCGGAGGTGCGCACGAACGCGTAATTGTCGAGCACGTCAAGGATGCCGGCCACCGGCTGGACGACATCGTCCTCGCGGAGTTCGGTGTCGGCCCCGTCGCCGGACCGTTCGCCGCGGCGCCTGCGGTCGCGGTCGCGGAACCGGCGTCCCCGCCGGCCCTGACGGCCCTCGCCGTCGTCGTCCTGCTGGTTCGACCCGCCGCGATTCTGCTGGCCGCCCTGGCCCTGTTGATCGCCGCCCTGGTCGCCGCCGCGCTCGTCGGTCTTGGTGTCCTGCTGGCGGTCCTGGCGCTTGTCGGCTTCGCGGTTGGCGCCGCCTTTTTGGGTGTCCGCGTCCTCGGACGGTGATCCCGCTTCGCGGCTGGCACCGCGTCGTTCGCGGCGCGGCGCCTCGCCGGTGGAACCGTTCTGTTCCCCTTGGGCGGCCGGCGTTTCGGCCGGCGCCGCGGCGGTGGCCGTGTCGGATTGGTCGGATTTGCCGCTGTCCGCCGGGGCGGTATCGGGGGCGGCGGGGGCCGAAGTGCCGTTGGCCTGTCCCCTGATTTCCTTTATCGCGGCGATGAGTTCGTTCTTGCGCATTCCGGACGTCCCCTTGACGCCGGCCTGGTTGGCCAGCGCGCGCAGCTCGGGCAGCACCATGGTGGACAGGGAGCCGGCCGAGGCGTTGGTTTTGACGTCGGGTGCGTCTGTGGTCACGGCGTCCGAAGCGTGGTTGCTATCGGTGTTTTCGCCAGCCGTGAATAGGTCCGTATCTGTCACGGAGTTCCTTTCTTCCCCGCTGATCAGGTCATACGGGGGTTCGTTGCATTCAGCCAATTCGCCGAGTGCGCCCAATCATCGACTCTGCAACGGTGATCGCCCGGATCGGCGGAGAAGACGGCGAACCTCGTTCACGAGAAGAATTGGTGTTGTCCTAGCGGCAAGGCAGTTGCAGATGCAGATGCTGCGATTGCTGGACGGCTCCGAGGATAACCTGCATCACTGTCGGAAGCAAGCAAACCCTCCGACCACGCCGTGGATTAACCGGCGACGGTGACGCCCGGGCTCCAGCGAACTCCTTCGCCCGCGGTCATCTTGGTGACGGCAAATCCGTGTGCGGACCCGTACTCCAGCGCTTCCCGGGGTAACTCCGGCTCTGTGCTCAGTGCGATCAGCGAGGGACCAGCCCCAGAAAGCGTCGCTGCGATCTTATGACGTCGCAGCAGCCGCAAATATTCCGCCGAGCCCGGCATCGCGGGGGCGCGCTGGGGTTGATGGAGCAGGTCTTCGGTGGCCGGCATCAGCAGGTCGGGACGCTCGGTCAGCGCGACCACCAGCAGCGCGGCGCGGCTGACGTTGAAGCTGGCCTCGTCGTGGCTGACCCGGGTGGGCAGCAGCACCCGGGTCTCGGCGGTCAGCGAGCGTTCCTCGGGAATCGCGCAGAACAGGTGGATGTCCGGGTGCAGCCGCAGCGATACCGCCGAGTACCGGGGCCGCTCACCGGTGTCGTCGGTCCAGGAGACCACCGCGCCGCCCAGCACCGCGGCCGCGGCGTTGTCCGGGTGACCCTCGAATTCCGAACACAGCTGGATCAATTCGTCGACGCTCAGTGGAGTCGAATTGGTCTGCGCCACAAGCCCGTTCACCGCCGCCAGGCCCCCGACGACGGCCGCGGCCGACGAGCCCAGGCCGCGGGAGTGCGGGATGGCGTTTCGACAGCGCACCACCAGGCCGGGCGCACCGACGCCCGCGGCGTCCAGCCCGCGCCGGACGGCGCGCACGACCAGATGATCGGCGTTCAGCGGCACCTGGTCGGCGCCCTCCCCCTCGACCATCACCTCCAGGCCGGAATCGGTTGTCTCCACGACGATCTCGTCGCGCAGATCCAGCGCCAGGCCGATGCTGTCGAAGCCGGGACCGAGGTTGGCGCTGGACGCCGACACCACGGAGCTCGCCACCAGCCCGGCGGGCAGCATTCGGGCGGTCATTTCTTACGCGAGACCCAACTGTTCGACGACGAGGACGGGATCGACCGGCAACGGGGACACGGTCGGCATGTCCTTCAGCGCCGTGTCTGGATCCTTGAGGCCATTGCCGGTCACCGTGCAGACGACGGTCGAGCCGCGCGCCACCCAGCCGTCGTCGACGGCCTTGAGCAGCCCCGCGATGCTGGCGGCGGACGCGGGCTCGACGAAGAGGCCCTCCGAGGCGGCCACGAGGTGGTATGCCGCCAGGATCTCCTCGTCCGTGACCGCCAGGAAGCGGCCGTTGGATTGCTGCTGCGCGTTGACGGCGGCCGTCCAGGACGCCGGGGCGCCGATGCGGATCGCGGTGGCGATGGTCTCCGGGTGGCTGACCGGCTCGCCGAGCACCAGGGGCGCGGCGCCGGCGGCCTGGGCGCCCAGCATCCGGGGCAGGCTGCCGATCACGCCCTCGCGGTGATACTCGGTGTAGCCCTTCCAGTACGCGGTGATGTTGCCGGCGTTGCCGACCGGCAGCGCGTGCACGTCCGGCGCGGCGCCAAGCGCGTCGACGATCTCGAATGCCGCCGTCTTCTGGCCCTCGATGCGAACGGGGTTCACCGAGTTCACCAGTGAGATCGTCGGGAAGTCCGCGGCCATCTTGCGGGCCAGTTCCAGGCAGTCGTCGAAGTTGCCGTCGATCTGGATGATCTTGGCGCCGTGCATGACCGCCTGCGCCAGCTTGCCCATGGCGATCTTGCCCTGCGGTATCAGCACCGCGCAGGTGATGCCGGCGCGCGCGGCGTACGCCGCCGCGGAGGCCGAGGTGTTGCCGGTCGACGCGCACAGCACGGCCTGCTGGCCGCGGGCCAGGGCGTCGGTGACGGCCATCGTCATACCCCGGTCCTTGAAGGAGCCGGTCGGATTGAGGCCTTCGACCTTGAGATGGACCGTGCAGCCGGTCTTTTCCGAGAGCCGGGCCGCCGCGATCAGGGGGGTGCCACCCTCGAGGAGGGTGACCGGGGTCCAGTCGTCGCCGACCGGCAACCGGTCGCGGTACGCCGCGATCACTCCCGGCCACGGTTGGTGGGTGGCCGTACGGGGGACGCTCACAGGCCGTTTCCTTCCAGTCGCAGCACGCTGGTCACGCTCTGCACGACGTCCAAATCCGCGAGGGCAGCGACGGTTTCGGAAAGTGCGGCGTCGGTGGCGGTGTGGGTGACCACCACCACGCGGGCGCCCACCCGGCGCCCGCCCTCGTCGACCATGCCTTCCTGGCGCACCTCGGCGATGCTCACCTCGCGCTTGGCGAATTCCGTTGCCACCGAGGCCAATACGCCTGGCTCGTCGGCGACGTTCATGCTGACGTAGTAGCGCGTGGAGATGAGGCCCATCGGCGCGATGGGAAGTTGGGCGTACCGGGACTCCTTGGGTCCGCGGCTGCCCAGGACGCGGTTGCGGGCCGCCATCACCAGGTCGCCGGTGACCGCCGACGCGGTGGGCGCGCCGCCGGCCCCCTGCCCGTAGAACATCAGCCGGCCCGAGGCCGCGGCCTCGACCACCACCGCGTTGAACGCCCCGCTGACCGTGGCCAGCGGGTGCGACAGCGGCACCAGCGCCGGGTAGACGCGGGCCGAAACCCGTTGCTGGCCATCGTCTCCCGTGACGCGCTCGCAGATGGACAGCAGTTTGATGGTGCAGCCCAGCGACCGCGCGGACGCGAAGTCGGCCGGGGTGATCTTGGTGATGCCCTCGCGATAGACGTCGTCAGCGTGTACCCGGGTGTGGAAGGCGATGGACGCGAGGATCGCGGCCTTGGCCGCGGCGTCGTAGCCCTCGACGTCGGCGGTGGGGTCGGCCTCGGCGTACCCGAGCGCGCTGGCGTCGGCCAGGGCGCTGTCGTAGTCGGCGCCGGTGCTGTCCATCTCGGACAGGATGTAGTTCGTGGTGCCGTTGACGATGCCGGCCACCCGCAGCACCGTGTCGCCGGCCAGCGATTGGGTGAGCGGGCGGATGACGGGGATCGCGCCCGCGACCGCCGCCTCGAAATACAGGTCAACGTGGGCGTTTTCGGCCGCCTGCGCCAGCTCGCCGGTGGAGATGGACAGCAGCGCCTTGTTGGCCGTGACGACGGACTTGCCGTGCTCGAGCGCGGACAGGATCGCCTTGCGGGCGGGCTCGACGGGCCCCATCAACTCGACGACGATGTCGACGTCGTCACGGGACACCAGCTCTTCGATGTTGTCGGTCAGCAGTCCGATCGGGACGCCGCGGTCGGCGGCCAGGCGACGCACCCCGACGCCGCGCAGCACCAGCGGGGCGCCGACGCGGGCCGCAAGGTCCGCGGAGCTGTCCTCGATGATGCGGACGACTTCGCTGCCGACGTTGCCCAACCCGAGTACCGCTACGCCGACGGGCTTTTCGTCACCGGGCACAGGTCACCTCACCTCCAGACTCAAAAGATCGTCGACCGTCTCCCGGCGCAGCACCAGGCGGGCGCGCCCGCCGCGCACGGCGACCACCGCGGGCCGGCCGATCATGTTGTAGCGGCTCGACAGCGAATAGCAGTAGGCGCCGGTGGCGGCCACCCCGAGCAGGTCGCCCGGCTGCAGATCCCCGGGGACCCAGGTGTCGCGGACGACGATATCGCCCGTCTCGCAGTGCTTTCCGACGATGCGGGCCAGCTCCGCCGGCGCATCGCTGACCCGCGACACCAGCCGGGCGTCGTACTGCGCGTCGTAGAGCGCGGTGCGGATGTTGTCGCTCATGCCGCCGTCGACGCTGACGTAGCGCCGGTGCGCCGTGGTGCTCACGTCGACGTCCTTGACGGTGCCGACCTCGTAGAGCGTGATGGTCCCCGGGCCGACGATGGCGCGCCCCGGCTCGACCACCAGCCTGGGGGTGGGCAGCCCGACGGCCGCCGACTCGCTGCGCACGATGTCGCCCAGCTTGGCCGCCAGCTCGCCCACCGGCGGCGGATCGTCCGGAGCCAGGTACGAGATGCCAAAGCCGCCACCGAGATCGACCGTCGACAGCTGGGCCGTCTTCTCGACGCCGAACTCGTCGACGATCTCGTGCAGCAGGCCGATGACGCGGTGCGCGGCGAGCTCGAAGCCGGCGACGTCGAAGATCTGGGAGCCGATGTGGCTATGCAACCCGACGAGCCGCAGGTGGTCGGTTTCGAACACCCGGCGCACCGCCGCCATCGCCGCGCCGCTGGCCACCGACAGGCCGAACTTCTGGTCCTCGTGCGCGGTGGAGATGAACTCGTGGGTGTGCGCCTCGACCCCGACCGTGAGGCGCACCAGCACGTCCTGGACGATGCCCGCCTCGCCGGCGATGGCGTCGAGGCGCTCGATTTCGATCATCGAATCCAGGACGACATGTCCCACACCGGCTTTGACCGCGGCCGTCAACTCCGCGACGGATTTGTTGTTGCCGTGGAAGGTGATCCGCTCCGGCGGGAAGTCCGCGTGCAGCGCGACGGCCAGCTCCCCGCCGGTGCACACGTCCAGCGAGAGGCCCTCGTCGTTGATCCAGCGGGCTATTTCGGTGCACAGGAACGCCTTGGCGGCGTAGTGCACGTTGTGGCCGCCGCCGAACGCCGTCGCCAGGTCGTGGCAGCGCGAGCGGAAGTCGTCCTCGTCGACGACGAACAACGGGGTCCCGTATTCCTGCGCGAGCTGGGTCACCGGCACTCCCCCGATGACCGCCGCGCCCGTGTCGTCGCGAGTGGTGTTGCGCGGCCACACGTTCGGCGCGAGCCGCAGCAGCTCCTCGGGGGATTGTGGCCGCGTCGGGCTTTCCGCGTGCCGCGTCTCGTCGGCGTGCCGGGGACCGGCGGGGTGGACGTTCACATTCGCTCCGGTGCGGTGACGCCGAGGATCGTCAGGCCGTTGGCGATCACCTGGCGGGCGGCCTGGCACAGCGCCAGGCGCGCGGTGTGCAGGTCGGTGGGCTGCTCGTCGCCCTGCGGCAGGACTCTGCAGGAGTCGTAGAACCGGTGGTAGTCACCGGCGAGGTCCTCCAGGTAGCGGCAGATCCGGTGCGGTTCGCGCAGCGCGGCGGCGGTTTTCACCACTCGGGGGAATTCGCCGATGGAGCGCAGCAGCGTGCCCTCCTTGTCGTGGCTGAGCAGCTCGAGGTGGGAGGTGTCGGGGATGAGGCCGAGTTCAGAAGCGTTGCGGGCCAGCGCCGACAGGCGCGCGTGCGCGTATTGCACGTAGTAGACCGGGTTTTCGTTGGACGCCGACGACCACAGCGCCAGGTCGATGTCGATCGGCGTGTCCACCGACGAGCGGATCAGGCTGTAGCGGGCGGCGTCGACGCCGATCGCCTCGACCAGGTCGTCCAGCGTGAGCACGGTTCCGGCCCGCTTGCTCATCCGGACCGGCTGGCCGTCGCGGACCAGGTTGACCATTTGCCCGATGAGCACCTCGACGGTGGCCGGGTCTTCGCCGAAGGCGGCGGCCACGGCCTTCAGCCGGGCGATGTAGCCGTGGTGGTCGGCGCCGAGCATGTAGATGCACAGGTCGAAGCCGCGCTGGCGCTTGTCCAGGTAGTAGGCGATGTCGCCGGCGATGTACGCCGGCTTGCCGTCGCTCTTGATCACGACGCGGTCCTTGTCGTCACCAAAGGCGCTGGTGCGCAACCAGGTTGCGCCGTCCTTCTCGTAGATGTTCCCGGTGCCGCGCAGCCGGGCGATGGCCTGCTCGACCCGGCCGCTGGTGTGCATCGAGTCTTCATGGGTGTAGACGTCGAAGTCGGTGCCGAATTCGTGCAGCGACTCCTTGATGTGGGTGAACATCAGGTCGACGCCGATTTCGCGGAAGGTCTCGCGCATTTCGGTTTCGGGCAGGCTCAGCGCGTCGGGTGCCTTCTGCAGGACCTGCGCGGCGATGTCGTTGATGTAGCTGCCCGCGTAGCCGTCGGCGGGCACCGGTTCGCCCTTGGCGGCGGCGATCAGCGAGCTGGCGAACCGGTCGATCTGGGCGCCGTGGTCGTTGAAATAGTATTCGCGCACCACGTCGGCGCCCTGCGTCGTGAGCAGGCGCCCGAGGGCGTCGCCGACCGCGGCCCAGCGGGTGCCGCCGATGTGGATCGGTCCGGTCGGGTTGGCCGAGACGAACTCCAGGTTGACCTTCTGCCCGGCCAGGTCGTCCGAGTAACCGAACTCGTCGCCGGCGTCGATCACGTTGGTGACGACCACGGCCTGCGCCGACGCCTCGAGGCGCATGTTGATGAAGCCCGGCCCGGCCACCTCGGCCGCCGCGATGCCGTCGGCTTTCGCCAGCGCCTCGGCCAGCCATCCGGCCAGCTCGCGCGGGTTGGCTCCGACCTTCTTGCCCAGCTGCAGGGCCAGGTTGCTGGCGTAGTCGCCATGATCGGGGTTACGCGGCCGCTCCACGGTGACCGTCGCCGGCAATGCGGCAGCATCGAGCCCGCGCTCGGCAAGCACCGCGGCGGCGGTGACTTTGAGCAGCTCGGCCAGGTCGGCGGGGGTCACGAGCGTCCATCCTATTGGCTAGGGTCCCCCTGCCCCGAATCTATTGCAGGCGGCAGCGGGGCCGTTAGCCGGCTCGGGACCCGGCGACCGTCGCTATCGGCTGGCGCGGGCGGCCTCGATGGGCACGATGTCGACGAGCCGGTCGCCGCGGACGATGTGGTAGGCGTCATACCGATCGACGGTGGGGTCGCAGTGCGGGGTGGTGAACTCCACGCGCTCCCCGAGGCGGACGGGTGCGCCGGCGGGCCGGGTGAGTGCGCCGTGTTCGTCGCCGAAGAACCCATAGGTCGAGCCGCCGAACCGCGCGCCGGTCGGGCGCGGCATGGGGCCGTCCGTCGCGAACGCCTTGAGGCCCGCGTCGACGGTGACGATCGCCTCGGCGTTGGCGCTCACGACTTGGCTCGCAACCCAGAGGCTGGTTTCGAAGGCTCCGTCGTCGTCGTCGCCCAATGCGTCGGCGTATTGGGCGTCCATGAAAACGTACGAGCCGGGCTGCAATTCGTTGAGGACGCCCCGGTCCAGATCGGCCGCGACGGTTCCGGTGCCGCCGCCGGTGACGGTGCCTACCGGGTAGCCGGCGCTTCGCAGCGCGTCGACCGCGCGTGCGAGGCGCTCCATGCCGACACGGACTGCATCGCAACGCTTTTGGAAGCCAGGTATGTGCTGCCAGTGGCCGCCGTAGCCTTGAACACCGTACAGCGTCAGCCCCTCGCACCGGTGAATGTGCTCGCCGAGCGCCACCGCTTGTTCGGGCCCGGAGACGCCGGTGCGCCCGAGCCCCACGTCGACGTCGATCACGACGTTGACGCGAATGCCGCGGTGAAACGCTTGCGCGCTCAGCGCGGTCACCGGATCGGGATGATCCACCACGCAGGCAAATTCAGGGTCGAGCGCCGCCACCTCGCACAGCCGCGCCGGCATCGCCGGGTCGGCGACCGGCGAGGTCAGCAGGATGCCGCGCATGCCGGCGGCCGAAAGTGCCTCGGCTTCACCGATTTTGGCGCAGCAGATCCCTACCGCCCCGGCGGCGATCTGCTTTCTTGCGATCCAGGCGCACTTGTGCGTCTTGGCGTGCGGGCGCAGCGCCACCCGGTCGCGCGTCCGCTCGGCCATCCGGCGGATGTTGGCTTCCAGCGCCGCCTCGTCCAGGATCAGCGCCGGCGTGGGCAGGCGGAAGCGGGAGTTGGGCTCGCCAATCAGGGCTTGCGCCAACGCTTCTGCCGCTCGCATCGTCACCCGGACGCGACGGCGGTCAGATGCTCGAATCCCGCAATCGGGGCGATGTCGGGGAGCCGGCGGATCGCGCCGTTCTGCGCCCACTGCCCTTCGGGTACTTCATGGATGACGCACGACGTGACGACCATCCTGTCGCCGTTGCTGTGCGCCGCCGATGCGGCCACCTCCTGAAGGTCGGCGGCGAAGCGCGCCTTGCGGGCACCGTCGAGTACCCCGGTGCTGACCTGCCAGTCGATGAACACACCAGCTACCGCGGCGTCGGCGGGGACACCGGCGGAGTAGAAGCGTCCGGGCGAGAGCTCGTCCAGCAGGACCAGCGCCCGCATCCGGTGCTGGGGCTGGTCGGGCACCGACTCGGCCCGGCACGCCGCCTCGGTGAGGCCCGTGACCAGGCGCTCCTTGCCCGCATCGTCGAACGCGTCGGGCGTGAGTGTTACGCGCATTAACGGCATGACATGGTCCTTTCGTCGGTTCCTGCCTTCGTAATCTCCCCTAGCGCCGCCCCGGACGCCAGTGGCGGGGCGGACAGCTTTCTTGCATAATTCGCCACATGATCGGTTTTGACGTCCTGGTGCTCGACGGCGCGAGCGCGAGCGCCGTGGGCGTGACGGTCGACGTGGTCTCGGCGGCCAACCGGATCCTCGGCAAAACCGCGTTCGATCTGGGGTTCGTCTCGCCGAAAAGCCACGTTGCCCTGCGCGGTGGCCTGGCCGTCGCCGCGCAACCCCTGGCGGACACCGGCGCGCGGGACGTTGTCGTCGTACCGGGGTTGGGCGCCGCCCAGCCCGAGGAGATCGCCGCTCGGCTGAGCGGCACGGACGTGGCCGTCGCCGCCGAGTGGTTGGCGCGGGCGGCCGGCGGCGGTGCCGAGATCGCGGCGTCGTGCACCGCGGTGTTCGTCCTTGCCGGCGCCGGGCTGCTCGATCAACGGCACTGCGTCACGACGTGGTGGCTCGGGGCCGATCTGGCCCGGGTCGCGCCGGCGGCCAACGTGGTCATCGATGAAATGGTGGTTCGCGACGGGCCGATCTGGACGGCCGGCAGCGCCTTCGCGCACATCGACCTGATGCTCGCGCTGATGCGCCATCTCGGCGGCGCGGCGCTGACCGACGAACTCGCGAATCGCCTTGTGGCCGACCAGCGCACGTCGCAGGCGAGCTTCCTCATCCCCTCGCACCTGGCGGCGCGCGACGAGACGGTGGCGACGCTGGAGCGTTTCGTGCGGTCGCGGTTGGACGAATCGCACACGCTCGACTCGCTGGCCCGGTTGTGCGGCCTCAGCACCCGAACGCTGGCGCGCCGGACGCGAAACGCCGTGGGCCTCAGCCCGTTGCAGCTGGTGCAGCGGGTTCGCCTCGAACGCTCGCTGCATCTGCTGCGCACGACCCGGATGCCGCTCGAGGAGATCGCCGCCGCGGTGGGGTTAGCCGATCCGGCGACGCTGCACCGCCTGGTGAAGAAGCACACCGGCCGATCGCCCGGGGCGCTGCGTCCGAGTGCCCACGCAAGGGCCTCTTGAGCCCTGGCGGGGTCACCACCGTCACGTCGATGCGTTACTCTGGCTGGGCCCGATGGCGCAGCATCCTGTTTTGCGCCCCCGTAGCTCAGGGGATAGAGCGTCTGCCTCCGGAGCAGAAGGCCGCAGGTTCGAATCCTGCCGGGGGCACCACCTAACCAGCGCTTTCGCGACCATCACAGCAGTAGTCGGACCCGAAAGCAGCCTGAGTGACACGAGGATGACACAACTGCGCCTTAAGTCTGTTCACTCCCGGTAGCCTGCCTGTGCCTAACGGCTCTCGCCTACCTCGGCACGGAATGCGCGCCCTGCGTGCGTCTGTGCCGAAATCCCCGCAGGCTCTGTCGCGACCTTTTACGATGCGGTCCTGGGCCGACGACGCTGAAGGAGGACCCGGGATGGGGTTGCCCGCATTGGTCCTCGTGCACGGAGGCGGGTTCGCCGCTGATTCTTGGGAGCCCACCATCGACGTGATCCGCAGCCTGGAGCCGGAACTAAAGGTGCTCGCTGTTGATCTGCCGGGGCGGCGAGGGAAGCTCGGTGACCTGATCACCGCTTGTATCGGCGGCTGGGTGGACTCGGTGGTGTCGGACATCGAGGATGCTGCGCTCGACGACTTCGTGATCGTCGGCCATTCGCTGGCGGGCGTGATCGTCCCCGGTGTTGTCACCAAGCTCGGCTCGGCGCGGGTGCGGGAGATGATCTTGGCCACCGCGCAGGTACCAGCCAACGGCAGCGCCCTGGTGGACACGCTTCCCGGGGCGCAGAGCTGGTACGCACGTCGCACCGCGAAACGTTATGTGCAGAAAGGCCGTTCGGTCCGTCCGGGAGGTTTGCCTACTGCGTTGGCGGGGTTTGTATTCTGCAACGGAATGACTCCCGCACAACGCAGGTTCACGCTGGCTCGGTCCTGTCAGGAATCACCCTCCATGATGATAGAAAACGTTGACCGCAGCGGTATGCCCGACGATGTGCCACGCACGTGGATACTCACTGGGCGTGATCGTGCCGTCCCGAAAAAGATTCAACACGAGTGCATTGCCGCGCTTGGCGGAGTGCAGACGCTCATCGAGATCGACACCTGCCACATGCTGATGGTCAGCGAACCTGAACGGCTGGCAGAGATCCTCGTCGGGCGTTGCCGTTTGTACGAACAGCCCAGGCCCTGAAAACCTGTCGTGAGTGCTGCCCCAAACAATCGACCTTTGCGACGGGGCTAGGCCGTCGCGCCGTACTTAATCGCGTGCCATTGCTCGTCGGCGATTCCGACCTCCTGGGCTGCCTTGTAGAGCCTGACCTACCGCCGCGCCGACCTAAGAAACCACGCTCGGCGTAATTACCTGTCCCAGCGTGGCGCTGGCAGCCTTTAGCGCGTCGTCCTGACTGTGGGCGTAGATGCGGGCCGTGGTCTCGGCGTCGGCATGCCCTAACCACTTCGCGATCACCGCCAGCAGCACCCCGCGCAGGTGCAATGCGGTGCCGCAGGAATGCCGGGCATCGTGCAGCCGGATCTCGCGAACCTTGGCTTTGCGGGCCAGCTTGTGCCACGCCCGCGTCAAGGTGTCAGGCCGTCTTTTACCCGACGATTTTCCCAACATTTCCCCCCAACAAAAACCCCCCACGCGAATTTCCCAACGCCACAGCCTCATTTTCGCTGGGGCTAGTTTTGGGCGAAAGCTGGCCTATAGCAACGAGATTGGAAACGGATATGATGCGGGAAAAACACCACCGCCGGATCACCCGCAGGAGCCAACGGCGGATCATTCGGCCACCACTATCCGTTACGGCGCATATTCGGGGCAGTATGAGGCGGCCGAAGTTCGCACCAAAAACCTCACGTCGTCGTCGGTCATACCGTTCCGCTCGTGCGACTGGACCATACCCACGATCGAATCCATGCTGCGGCCCTGCGCCAGCAAAGCGCACATCTTGTGACCCATATTGATCAGGCCCTGATCACCCTTAGCGCTCGAGATGCCCTGATTGTGGAGCGCATTCAGGAACGCTGTGTCATTGTCGTCCGCGTGAGCGGTCGGAATAACGATCAGGAAAAGGGCCGCTGCCAGCACCGCGACGGTGCGCTTCATGACCGTGCATGGTAGCCCGACTCAGTCAGCGCTCGCGGGACCGGTCCCTGGTAGGCGGGCTCCTGGAAGTCAGCGTTTAAAACTCGCACGAGTGGGCACACCGCGGCATGATCGCGCGTCAGCTCCCTCGTTTTCTCGCTCCTGCGGTAGTGGCCGCGTCGGGCGTCAGCGCTTCCGTCCTCGCCTCTGCGACCCCTTTCGCCTCCGCCGATCCGTGTCCGGACGTTCAGGTGGTGTTCGCCCGCGGCACCGACGACCCCGCCGGGCTCGGCCCGACCGGGCAAGCATTCGTCGACTCCCTGCGCACCCGCGTTGGCGCAAAGTCGCTCGACGAATACGCGGTCAACTACCCCGCCACCCACGACTGGACGAACGCGGGTGAGGCCGGCATCAGGGACGCGGGCGCGCATGTCGTGTCGATGGCGCACGACTGCCCCAACACCAAGATGGTGCTGGGCGGTTATTCGCAGGGCGCGGCCGTGATGGGCTTCGTCACGTCGGCTGCAGTACCGCCTGGGATCGATCCGACGACGGTGCCGAAACCGATGGACCCGGAGGTGGCCAACCACGTCTCCTCGGTCGTGCTCTTCTCCGTGCCGAACGAACGGGCCATGAATTTCTTCGGCGAGCCGCCGGTCGTCATCGGCCCGCTCTACCAGGCCAAGACGATCCAGATTTGTGCTCCCGGGGACCCGATCTGCGCTGACGGGATGAATTTCGCCGCACATGACACGTACGCGACCAACGCGGCAGTGATTGACCAAGGCGCTTCCTTCGCGGGCGGTCTTCTTGGCGGAGCTGCCGGCGGGCCTGCGGTTGCGAGTCCCGGCGCGCCGACGACCGTCGTCGGGTCTCCTTCTGCGGGCGGCGTTAACGTTAATCACTGATTATCCCGCCCTGATCGATCAGCGCGCAGCGCCAACGTGATCATTCGCTCCGTGCGCAATCAAGGCCACCAACTCGCCGAGGGCTTTGACGGTGCGCATTGATGGACTCATAAAGCGGCTTCGCTGGCAAACCGCGTGGAGTCACCGGCGAACTGCGAGAGGTTAGACAGGCATTAGATACTAAGCAAACGCACGTTAATCGGCACGACCCGGGAACAATGGGAGAGGACCGCACTGCATGCTCGTCGTGATCGAGGAACCCAAGTTCGCGGCCTACCAGGGCCATCTTGGCGAAGTACCGCTGATCGAACGCGGCTCGTTAACCCTGTCGTTCGACACCAGAGACGGCGAGCGCGGCACTTTGCGGCTAAGCGCCGCCGAGTGCCGGGTGATCCTTCCCCACATCCAACGCCTCGTCGCCTCGACCTGACGAGGATTCGCTGGGCGGATCGACAGCCGTCGTCAATCCCGGCTGAGAACGAACGCCTCGATGTGGCGGTCGCCGGCGCGCGCCTCGTACTTGCGCCAGCCGGGGTACATCTTGAGCCCCTTCGCCCAGATCTCGTCGCGCTCGGCCGGCGTGGCCAGCCGCGCGGTGGCCGGCCAGGTGTCGCGGCCGATCGACACCGTGGCTTTCGGGTTGGCCTTGAGGTTGTAGTACCAGGCGGGGTGCTTTTCGCCGCCCCAGTTGGACGCGATGAGGCCGACGCCATCGGGGTGCGGGATTCCGTACAACGCGACGGTGCGGGGTTGACCGGACTTGGCGCCGGTGGTGGTGAGAATGACCGCGGGAACCCCGGTCACGATGCCGGCGAAGCTGCTTCGGCCACCGGTGATCTTGGTGACGAGGCGGTCCAGATGATGTGCCGCCGGGCGCATGACCGCCGCCCCCACCTTCGTGGCGGCGAAGGTGCGCATCATTCGATGGAACGGGTTGGTGGCGTCGAAGGACCGGTCGGACATGCTGTCATTCTTGCCGCAATTGCGTCGCCAGCTCTAGTAGGGCTCTGCCTGACCGCAGACCTCCCAGCCGCGGTTGCCGGACGGGCTGCGCCGTTCCGTTGGCGTGCGCCCCGCGCGGGCGCAGGCTTGATAAAACAGCGCGGCCACATCGTGCGGTCCGACAAAGTAGCCGTCGGCGTCCCACCATCGATTGAAGAACACGACGACGCGCTCGTCGTCGACCCTGGGCAAGAGCACGCTGCTCAGCCACGCCCACACGCCTGGTCGCGGGTTGCGATACAGCACGAGCATGCTCGGATAGGTCATCGTCCTGCTTTGACTGCTGTACATCCGTACGCAACGAAAATGATTGAGGTCGAAGGGAATTGCGCCGTCACCGCGGATCAGTGTGATGCTGCCGTTGTGGTCGACGTAGCAACTCTGGATCGCGCCCCGGGGCCGCGGGAAGCCCAGGGCGGCCACCAGCAGCACGGCCGGCGTCGCCGTCACCGCTAGCGGCAACGGCAGTTGAACGGTGACGAGCGCCAACACCACACACGGCGACACCACGCCTAGCCAGGCGCCCACCATCGGTTTGTAGTGCCAGAGACCCGCTCCGCCGCGCGGACCCTGAGCGGCGGGTCTTGCCCGGTACAGGTTCCGGAAGCGGGGATGCAGGCTTATGCCTACCCCGACGATCACGAACGCCGCCATGAACAACACGCTCGGCAACCACGGAGGCATGCCCGACATCATTGCCGTGATTCTCCGGCGGGACATCGGCCCGACGCAATGCGCCTACCGGTGCGAGGCGTCAGCCGGCGCCGGCCTGCCCGCCTGTCTGCGAAGTGACGACCGTGTAGAGCTCGGCGATAAGGTCGTCGCGCACGATGGCCACGTCGAATCCACTGGCGACCGCGTCGCCGCCCTCGGGTCCGAGCCGCCACGCCAGGTATCCGAATCCGCGGGTTTGGTAGACGGGACCGGCCTTGGTGAAAACCAGCCCACGCATCTGCGATTGCAACGCTATTGCCTTGGTTTCCAACGCTTCACGGCCGACGTGGTCCCTTCGTCGTCCGTCCAGCGAACGTCCGGGGCGTAAGTGCTGTTGATCGCCGGCGCTCTGCGCTCGGCATCGCGTTCGTTGAACACCCCGAGCAGATTCGCTTCCATCAAGTCATCAATGGTCTCAGTCATATGGGGAATCTACATGATAGATCATGCATTTTATTCCCAGGGTGCTGGTCGATGCGCTAGGAGAGCCGGCGTCGTCGCGATATCCTCGGCGGGTAGCGAAAAGGAATGATCGAAGTGTCACGTAGTCCGCGACGAAAGCCCGCCCAGGAACCCTGGCTGTCAGCCGCAGAGATGCAAGCCTGGCTTGCGTTCATGCGGGTGCAGATGCGGATGAATTACGAGATGAATCGCGAGCTGCAGAGCGACAGCGACCTGTCGCTTGCCGACTACCACGTCCTGAATGCGCTGACGGCTGCGCCCGGCGGGCGTCTGCAAGTCTCCGACCTGGCGGCGCTGATCGGCTGGGAACGTAGCCGCGCGTCGCATCAGTTGCGTCGATTATGCGAACGCGGTCTCGCCGAGCGGGTTCCATCGAAGGACGACCGTCGGGCGACCGACGCGATTCTGACGAAGGCGGGCCGCGATGCGATCGACGCGGCGGCTCCCGGTCACGTGGCTTTGGTCCGACGGCTCTTCTTCGACCCGCTGCCCGACGAACTGCTTGCTCCGTTCACCGCGGCGCTGGAACACATCCACGTCCACATGAATCTCAACAGCTCTTTGCCGCCGGTTCCGTGGTGAGCGGTCGCGGCCACTAGCGGACCATGGACGATGAATGATAAGTCACGTATAGTCTGGAAGAACTAGGAGGTCCCTATGAACCTGGCGCTGTGGATCGTCGCGATCGTTCTGGCGATCACGTTCGCCGGCAGCGGGCTGCTGAAACTCGTTCGCACCAAGGACCAATTGGTGGGCTCGGGCTTCGGTTGGGCGGAGGACTACAGCCCGACGACGATCCGGCTCATCGGCGTCGCCGAGATCCTCGGCGCGATCGGGCTGATCGTGCCGGCTCTGGTGCACATCGCGCCGATCCTGGTGCCGCTGGCCGCGCTCGGGCTCGCGGTGGTGATGATCGGCGCGGCCGTGGTGCACGCCCGGCGCAAGGAGACACCGTTCGTCGCGATGAATGCGGTGCTGCTGGCGCTCGCGCTCTTCGTCGCCTGGGGCCGCTTCGGGCCCTATCCGCTCACCTAGTCAGCGGGCTTGGTGCTGTCGACCTGATTCGCGTCGTACTCGATGACGGGCGCCGAGTCGCCGTAGACGTCGAGCGTGTGAATGAAGCGGTGCAGTCCCATCACGCCGGCGCAGGTGAAGCCGAGCTCGATGATCTGCGCGGCGGTGAAGTGCTCCCCCAGGCGCTTGTAGAACTCGTCGTCCATGGCGTGATGGTCGGCCGAAAGCAGGTCGAGGAACTCGACGGCCATCCGTTCCTGCGACGTGAGGGCGCCATGGCCCGGCGCCAGCAGGCACGCGACGTCCTCGTCGGTGATCGAATCGTGCTTACGGGATTGGCTACACGGCTCGCATTCGCCGAGTTGGGCGCTGCGGATGCGCAGCAACTCCAGGATCCGGCCGCCGAGCAGCGTGCCGGCGCCGAGCTGGTGTCTGGCCATGTTGACCTGTTCTAGCTGGGCGCTGCGATACGCGAATATCTGCAGGGGCACCGGCGTCGCGTAGAGCCCGGCGGCGACGCCGGCCTCCACGATTTCGCGGGAGTGCGGGCTGAGCTCTTCCATCGGAATTGGCGCAATACGCGGCATCAGATCACGCTAACTTTCTTGTGCATCACCGAAAAGCCCCGATGATTTGGGAGAACTCGATGTCCAGACTTGCCGGAAGGGTCGCGATCGTCACCGGGGGCGCCGGCGGAATTGGTGCGGCGACGGCGCACGAGTTGGCGCGCGAGGGCGGCGCCGTCGCCGTCGTCGACATCGACGAGGCGAAGGCCGGCGTGGTCGCCGACGAGATTGCGCGAACGGGCGCCCGGGCGATCGCGCTCGGGGGCGATCTCGCGCAGGAGGACGCGGCGCGCCAAGTGGTGCGGTCCACCGTGGCGGAGTTCGGCCGCGTCGATGTGCTGCATAACAACGCGGCGCTGACGGCCAGTGACTTTCTGTCGCGGGACACCACCGTCACCGAGCTGCCGCTGGAGGTGTGGCGGCGATCGCTGGAGGTCAACCTCGGCAGCCAGTTCCTCATGTGCAAGCACGCGGTTCCCGAAATGCGAAGGAGCGGAGGCGGTTCCATCGTCAACATGTCGTCGGGCGCGGCGCTGTCGGGCGACCGCACCCGCCTGGCCTACGGCGTATCGAAGTCCGGCGTGCACGCCCTGACGATGTACGTCGCGACCAGCGAGGGAAAGGCCGGCGTGCGGGCCAACACCGTCGTGCCCGGGCTGATCCTCACCGACGCCGTTCGTGCGCACCTGTCCGAAGACGTCATCGGCCGGCTGGGCCGGGCCACGTTGACGCCGTACCTCGGCGAACCGCAAGACGTCGCAAACCTCGTCGTATTCCTGGCCTCGGAGGCGTCCCGCTACATCACCGGGCAGATGTTCTCGATCGACGGCGGGATGTCGGCGCACGCCGGCCTGGACACTGGCGCTTAGCGTTTCGCTGCGCGGCCCTCTCGTGCCAGTGAAACCGCAACAGCAACAGCCTGCGGTGCAGCCCAAACGACATGGTGAGCGGGTCACGCCACGGCGGTGTGCCGCGAAATGTGGACGACTCATCGAATGCCATAGCGCCACTGTCGCACAGGTTTGATCCGCGCACCGGTGGCGCCAGGCCATGCCGCCGGTGTTGTTCACGCCCATGTCGACTCCTCTTCGCTCCGCCGTTGCCGCGCGGGGTGCTCAGCCGCTCGACGGGCCGAGCGCGTACGCGCCGGTTTGCGGATGGTGATACCAGCCGCTGGCGGCGTGGGTGCCGCCGTCGACGTGGATCGTCTGCCCGGTGATGTAGCTGGACATGTCGGACGCGAGAAAGACTGCCGCGCCCGCCATTTCGTCGACGTGACCGGCCCGCCCCATCGGGACGGTGAGGCCGAATCGCTCCTCGGATCCGGGCGGCGCGATCGCTCTGATGCCTTCGGTCAGAGTGATGTCGGGGGCCAGCGCGTTGACCCGAATGCCGTGCGGCGCGAGCTCCAACGCGGCGGTCTTCGTGTAGTTGATCACACCGGCCTTCGCCGCCGCATAGGTCGCGTAACCCGGTGCGGCGCGCACGCCTTCGATCGAGGTGACGCTGATGACGCTGCCCGGCAGCTTCTGCTCCACCAGGACGCGCGCCACCCGCTGGGTGCACAGGTAGACATGGCGCAGGTTGGCCTTGTACAGCGCGTCCCAGCCGTTCTCGCTGGTGTCGAGGATGCCCGACCAGAAGACCCCGCCGGCGTTGTTGACCAGGATGCTCACCGTTCCCAGTTCGGCGGAGGTCTGCGCCAGCGCGGCGTCCACCGCGGCGCTGTCGCGGACGTCGACGGTGAGGCCCAGCGCTCCGATCTCTTCGGCGGCCGCCGCGCACGACTCGGGGTCGCGTTCCCAGATCGCGACGCGGGCGCCGAAGGCCGTCAGCCCCCGCGCGATGCCGCGACCGATGCCCGCGCCACCGCCGGTGACGACCGCGACGCGATCGGTCAGCAGAACACTTGAGGGATCGAGTGTCATGCAGCTGAATATAGAACAAATCCACGTCAAGGTTTACAGTCATTACCGAATCTGTCCGATATGTAACAACCTCGGAGGGCCGCCATGGCCAGCACGATCTTTGTCACCGGCGCGACCGGGCAGACCGGCGGCAACGTGTGCCAGCAGCTGATCGAGCGCGGGGACCACGTCCGTGCACTGGTGCGCGAACCCGACGACGCCGCGGCGCTGGCCGGGATCGGCGTGGAACTGGTCAAGGGCGACATCACCGACGCCGACGACGTGCTGGCCGCGGCGAAGGGCGCCGAGGCCGCCATTCACTGCGCCGCGCTACTGGGCGGCGCGAGCCAGGACCTCGAGGACTTCAAGGCCGTCAACACGCTCGGCACCACGCATGTCCTGGACGCGGCCAAGGCCCACGGCATGCGCCGGGTGGTCGCGCTGAGCACCGCCACCTTCCTCGACCTGAGCACCGGCGTCGACTTCGAGGAGGCGCCCGTGCTGAAGAATCCGCCGCGCGACCCCTACACCGTCACCAAGCTCGCCGCCTTCTTGGAAGCGCACCGGCGCGCCGCCGCCGGCGACGACGTGCTGACGTGCCACCCGGGCGCGATCTTCGGCCCCGGGCTGGTCGTCGCGCGGGCCCTGCACCGCACCAGCTTCAACCGGGTGCTGCTGGCCGGCATGCGCGGAAAGATCAAGCGCTATCTGGCTTTTCCAGTGACGTGGGTGGCGGGGGCTGACGTCGCGAAGGGCTCGATCGCCGCGCTGGACAAGGGCGTGGCCGGGGAACGCTACCTGCTGGTCGGCCGTCCCGAGGACACCTTCAGCACCGCCGGCGGCATCAACCGCGCCTGCGAGATCGCCGGAATCGACCACCGCGTCGAGGATCTCGACTACCGCAGTGACCCCGAGGCCCTGACCGCCGAATTCGGGCCCACCCTGATGGCGATCGCGACGGCCGCGGCCAAGAGCGAGCGCAGGCCCAGGGCAACCGACAACCTGACCACCCGGCGCCTCGGCTACGCGCCCATGTCCTTCGATGACGGCCTACGGCTGCTGATCTCATGGCTGCGCGAGCTCGGCAAGCTGTAGGGGTCGCCGCGGCGGATCTGTCCGATCGGATCCTCGACGCGGCGCAGCGACTGGTATTTCGGACGGGCGCCCGCAGGATGTCGCTCTCGGATGTGGCGACCCTGGCCGGGGTTTCGCGGCCCACCATTTACCGCTACTTCACGTCCAAAGAAGAACTCATCGACGCGCTGGGCAAACGCGAGCGCCGCCGGTTCAACGACGCGATGGACGCCGCGATGTCCGGGGTCGTGGGAGTCGCGCGGCTGGAGGCCGCCGTCGACGTCGTCGCGACCTTCGTCGAGGCGCAACCGCCAGGACGGCTGCTCGACCTCGAGCCGACGTTCGCCCACGACCAGATGGCGCAGGCGTTGCCGATGCTGGCCGACGGGTTGACGGCGGTCTTTCAGCGCTGCGCCCGCGAGGGGGCCTTCGCCGCAACGGTGGACGCCCGCGACCTTGCGGGCGCGGTCGCGCGAACCGCATTGAGCCACTACATATTTCCCGACGCCGACCGGGCCGCGGCGCGCCGGGAGATCGGGGCCGCGGCCGGTCTTTCCGCTCAGTCCAGCTGAAACCTCGTGGCGCCGAACGGTTCCGTCGTGCCGAGGGCGAATACCGTCGACGCCCTGACGCGATAGACGTGCCACGGCGGTGGACCCGCCGACTGGGCGCTGAACTCCGCCGTCAGCGCGTCCCCCGCCACCTTGCACGGCCATCCGTCGTCGACGAAAGCGGCTGCGACGGAGGCCAATTCACTCGTGTCGGTGACCAGCTCGGCGGTGCCCTCGACGACGAGGTCGAACGGCTCGGTGGCGACGCTGAGCACGCACCGGGGATCGCGGGCGAGGTTCCGGGACTTTCGGGTCGCGAGCCCGGAGCTGAAATACCAGCTGCCACCGCACCGAACGACCCCAACGGCCATGACGTGCGGGCTGGCGTCGGGATTGATCGTGGTCAGCCACACCGTGTGGCGCGCCGGACCGCCGGTGCCCGGCGCCTGCGGCAGCTCACCGTCCAGTACGGCCCGGACTCGGTCCCATTCGATCGGCGGTGCGCCGTATCCGTCGAGGTTGCGTTCGGTGATCGTCATATCGGTATTGACCGATGCGCCATCCGGAAGTCATCGCTCCCGCAGCAGAAACAGCCCATAGGCGGCGATCGACTGCGCGTCGACGATCACGCCGGTGCGCATCATCTCCTCGACGTCCGCGCGCGAGAACCACTCGCTGTGCATGTCCTGTTCCTCGTGCTCGCGGTCGGCCTCGCCCTCGACGATGCCGGTGGCCAGGAACGCCCAGCCGCGCTGGCTCGTCATGCCGGCGGCGACGTCCAGCAGACCCAGCGCCTCGATCGACGTCGCGCGCAGCCCGGTTTCTTCGCGCAACTCACGCTCGGCCAGCTCGTGCGGGTCGACCTCCGCGTGATCGGGTGCGCTGCCCTGCGGGAACTCCCAGCGCCGCGCGCCGAGGGGATAGCGAAACTGCTCGACCAGCCGGAAGCGCTTCCCGTCGTAGGGCATCACCAGCGCGTAGGTCGGCTTGTCGATCACGGAGTAGATGCCGGCGCTGCCGTCGGGGCGGCGGATCTGGTCCTCCCGCACCACCAGCCATCGGTTCCGGTAGATCTCGCGGGACGCGACGCATTCGATGAAGGGCACGCCGCCCAGTATCACCGGTGCGGTAGCGTCCGAAGCCATGCCATCCCCCGAAGCCATCACCGAGACCGTCAAGAGCTACCTCGCGCTCGTGGCCGACGGCAAGACCGACGACATCGTCGCGCTCTACACCGCCGACGCCACGGTCGAGGATCCGATCGGCACCGATCTTCGCCGCGGCCACGAGGCCATCCGCGAGTTCTATGCCGGATTTCAAGACGCCAAGAAGGACACGGAACTCCTCGAGATCCGGGTCGGTGGCAGCGAAGCCGCGTTCTTGTGGCACCTCACCCTCGACGGCGGCGACGGCCGCAGCCGGCTCTCGCCGATCTCGACGATGACGTTCGACGACGACGCGAAGATCACGTCGATGCGGGCGTTCTGGTCACCATCCGACTTCAAAGTCCTGTAGCGCCCGCGCGGTGGACTCGTGTGATGCCACCGCGACCGCGATAATGCACCGATGGCCCCTGAAGATAGGGAGATCCGCCGCTCCGGCATGCGTAGCCACATCATCGTCAGCGGCGAAGACGCGCTGGCGACGACGATCGTCGAGGAACTCAACAACGCCGGCGTGCACATCGTCAAGCTCACCAGCCCCACCGAGCTCGCCACCGCCGGGATCGCCCGCGCCCGCGCCGTGATCTGCGCCGGCGACGACGACGCGATCAATCTCGAAATCGCCCTGCTGGCAAGGAAAGCCAACCCCGACATCCGGGTGGTGGCGCGGCTGGCGAACGACGTGCTGCGCACGGCGATGGCCGCCGACAAGCGCCCCGGCGCGATTCTGGACGTCGCGGACCTCGCGGCGCCGTCCGTCGTCGAGGCCTGCCTGGCCCACACCGTGCACCCGTTCGAGGCGGCGGGCATCAAGTTCGTCGTCTCGGGCTCCGAGGCGCCGCGCGACGCGACGCTGCGCGAGATCTACGGCGACCTGGCGCCCGTGGCGGTCATCCACGGCGAGAACTGCGCCACGCCGGGCGCGGTGGAGCCGTGCCCGGGCCGGGATCTGCCGGTGCACGCCGGCGACTGGACCGCGATGATCGGCACCGCCGACGAGCTGGCCGCGCGCGGGATCAGGGTTCCGAAGCCGACCGCGAGGCGATCGCGCCGGGCCTGGCTGCGTCGGCTGGTCGATGCCGCCCGCGGCCTGCGTGACGACGTCAACCCGATGCTGCCGCGCGCCCTGGTCGCCGTGGCGCTGCTGCTGCTCGGGTCGACGGTCGTGTTGCGCTTCAGCTACCAGCCTCGGGCGACAATGACCTGGCTCGACGCGCTGTATTTCAGCACCGAGACGATCGCGACCGTCGGTTACGGCGACTTCAGCTTCCTGCAGCAACCCACCTGGCTGCGCTTGTTCAGCATCATGCTGATGCTCGCGGGCGTGACGACCACGGCGCTGCTGGTCGCGTTCATGGCGGACCTGCTGTTGTCGCGGCGTTTCGCCCATTCGGCCGGGCGCCGGCGGGCCCGCCACCTGCACAATCACGTCATCGTCGTCGGGCTGGGGTCGTTCGGCAGCCGCGTCGTCGCCGATTTGGCAGGCGCGGGCTACGAGGTGGCGGTCATCGAGCGAGACGACAACAACCGCTTCCTGTCGGCGGCGGACGATCTGGACGTGCCGGTGATCTTCGGGGATGCGACGCTGCGCCAGACGCTGGCGTCGGCCCGCGTCGACCGGGCCCGCGCGGTGGCGGTGTTGACCCAGGACGACATGACCAACATCGAGACGGGGATCGTGCTGCGCGAAATGCTCGGTCCGCGGGTGATGCCGGAGGTGGTCCGGCCCGACGTGCCGATCGTGCTGCGCATCTACGACCGCGCGCTGGGGGCCGCGGTGGCGCAGCGGTTCGGCTTCGAGAACGTGCGCTCGACGGTTGATCTGGCCGCGCCGTGGTTCATCGGCGCCGCGATGGGGCTGCAAGTGCTGGGGACGTTCTGGGTGGGGCAGCGTTCCTTCATGGTCGGCGCCATGCACGTGGCGGCGGGCAGCGAACTCGACGGGCTGAAGATGTTCGAGCTGTCCACCCAGACCCGGGTCATCGCGATCACCCGCCAGGACACGCCGGTGGAACTGCACCCGCGCCGCGACGCCTGGCTGCGCGGCGGCGACACCGTCTACCTCGTCGGGCCGTATCGCGAGCTGCTGGCGACGCTGCGCAAGGGGCAGCCGCCGCAAGAGCCCGCTAGCGAGGACGAGCGAGCGTCCGCCTAAAGCTTCGCCGCCACGTCGGCCGCGCGACGCAGCTGGTCGAGGTCGGAACTCGTCGGGATGAGCTGTACCTCGTCGGTGCCGATTCCCTCGAACTTCCGCAGGACGGCCAGCAGCTCGTCCTCGCTGCCGGCCCAGCCGGTCATGGGCGCCATCGCGTCGACGTATTCGGCCGGGATCCAGTTCATGTAGTGCAGCAGGTGCCGATGCACCTGGGCGCGGGCCTGCTCGGGTTCACCGAACGCGAACCAGAACGACGTCACCAGGTGCGGTTTGGGCCTGCCGACCTGCGCCCACGCCTCCCGCGCCACGTCGAACAGCTCGTCCTGCTTGGCGACGTCGAGGTCCAACGTGGTACCGGCCAGCCCGTCGGCCCAGGTCGCGGCGCTGCGGACGGTCTTGGGACCCATGGTGCCGACGAACAGCGGCGGGCCGCCGGGCTGAACCGGGGCCGGCCCGACCGGCAGCACCGACTCGGTGATCTTCTCGCCGGCCCATACCCGTTTCATCACCGCCACGCGTTCGGCCATGCCGCGCATCGTCTGGGTCGCCGGGTCGGCGCCCACGGCGTGGTAGTCCTCGTGCCTGCCGCCCACGCCGATGCCCACCGTCAGCCGGCCGCCACTCAGCATGTCGCCGGTGGCCAGGCCCTTGGCCAGCATGACCGGATCGTGCAGCTGCGGCACGATCACCGTCGTCACCAGCCGCACCCGGGTGGTCCACGCGGCCAGCGCGCCGAGGAGCGTCAGGTTGTCCGGGTTTTCGAACGCGATGCGCTCGCCCCAGCACAGCGACGAGAACGGGCCCTCGTCGATGGCGCGCGCCCAGGCCTCCAACACCGTCGCATCCAGGTCCGGCTCCATCACCGGCATGGTCATCGCTATCTGCACAGACGCGATTCTGGCACCATGAAGCAGATGGGTTTCACGAGTACCTCCATCGCGCACGTCCGGCTGACCGTCACCGACATCGAACGGTCACGGCAGTTCTACGAGGCCGTGTTCGGTTGGCCGGTGTTGCTCGAGGTCCCCGAGAACGCGGACGAAGCCACCCGCAACCAGTTCGGCTTCCTGTTCGGCGGCGTCATCTACGACCTGGGCGGCACGCTGCTCGGCCTGCGGCCCGTCGCCAAGGACCGCTTCCATGAGGACCGCTGCGGTCTCGACCACATCGCGTTCCGGCTCGCCAGCAGGGCCGAATTGGACGCGGCGGCCGCGCATCTCGACGAGGTCGGGGTGCCGCACGAGCCCGTCAAAGACATTGGGCCGTCGTACATTCTGGAGTTCCGCGACCCGGACAACATCGCGCTGGAGCTCACGGCGCCCAAGTAGCGATCCGGTCTTCGCGCGAAGGTCCGCAAAATGACAGACGTCACGGCGTGTCGTTGTACAAACACGCGCGCTCGCGTGAGGGGTCGGGAGGGGTAAAGAGGAACTATGCCCATCAGTTTCAACCACACCATCGTCGCCTCGCGGGACAAGCGGAAGTCCGCGGAGTTCCTCGCCGAGCTGTTCGGCCTGCCGGAGCCGAAGCCGTTCGGTCACTTCATGGCCGTCGCGCTCGAGCACGGCGCCACGCTCGATTACGCCGACGCGCCCGAGGGCGAGGAGATCCGGCGCCAGCACTACGCATTTCTGGTGTCCGAGGACGACTTCGACGCCATCTACGGCAAGATCAAATCCCGCGGCCTGGAGCACTGGGCCGACCCGGGGGCCAACCGACCGGGCGAGATCAACACTCGGGACGGCGGCCGCGGGGTCTACTTCCTGGATCCCTCCGGGCACGCCATGGAGATCCTGACCCGCCCCTACGGCTCGGGCGGCTAATCGCCGGCGCGCGGTGAGCCGTGCCGTGCGTGTTCCTGGCTCCGGTAGTCATCGGCCATCTGCGCGACGTGCTTGGGCAGGGCGCCGGCCGCGACGTCGGCCAGGCTGGTCTCTTCCAAGACCGAGCGCATGCTGGCGCGCAGCGCCCGCCACACGTCGGCCAGCGGCGCGGTGGGCCCCGAATACGGTAAATCGCCGAGCCCGATGTCGCGGACACTCGCCAACGGGCCGTCGATGCAGCGCAGGACGTCGGCGATGCTGATCTCGTTTCCGGGCCGGGCCAATTCGTAGCCGCCCTCCCGGCCGCGGTGGCTTCGCACCAGGCGATCGGTGCGCAGGTTGGTGAGGATGTCGACGAGAAATTGCGGCGGTATGCCCTGGGCTTGGGCCAATTCGTCGGTCGTCACCAACGTGCCGCCGTCGACCGTGGCGAGCTGGACCATCGCGCGCACCGCGTACTCCGCCTTGGCCGACATCCGCATGGTGAGGATTGTGCCACCCCGGTAAGCGTTCCCTAGGGGCGCAACTCCAGCAGGTCGATGACCCGCTGCGCGTGCTCCTCGACGCTGCGATCCGGCGTCAGCCGAAGATCCGGATTCTCGGGCTGCTGATATGGGCTGTCGATGCCGGTGAAGTTCTGGATCTCACCGGCGCGCACTTTCGCGTACAGCCCCTTGGGATCACGCTTCTCGCACTCATCGAGCGGCGTGTCGCAGAACACCTCGAAAAAGTCGACGCCGGCGTCGGCGTGGACCCTGCGGGCCAATTCGCGATGCTCGGCTAGCGGGCTGATCGCCGGCACCAGCACCACCTGACCGCTATCGGCCAGCAGCGCCGCCACATGCGCCAGCCGGCGCAGGTTCTCGGCGCGGTCGGCCATGGAGAAACCCAGGTCCGCATTCAGGCCGTGGCGCAGGTTGTCGCCGTCGAGAACGTAAGCGGCAATGCCGCTTTCGAGCAGCGTCCGCTCGACCAGCATCGCCACCGACGACTTCCCGGAGCCCGACAGACCGGTGAACCACACGGTCTTGCCTTTCGGCCGGGCTTCCGCACCGACGAGCGACTTGTGCCGCACGGTGTTCGGGCTTGCCGTCTGCGCCGCGACTTCGCGCAACACCATGCCCGCCGCCACCGTGCCGTTGGTGTTCGGGTCGATGAGGATGAACGAGCCGGTGCTGGAGTTGCGGGTGTACTCGTCGAGCAGCAGCGGAACCTGGGTCCGCAGCGAAATGCGGCCAAGTTCGTTGAGCTGCAACGCCCTTGCACCCTTGTCGCGGTGCAGGGTGTTGACGTCGAGCCGGTACTCCAGCCCCGTCACGCGTGCGCGGGTGGTTCGGGTGGTGTGCTTGATGAGGTAGTCACGGCCCGGTTCCAGCGCCGAGTTGTCGGCCATCCAGCACACGGTCGCGTCGAAATCCTGCGTGACCCTCGGCTGGTTGTGGGCGCGCGCGATCATGTCGCCGCGTGAGATGTCGATGTCATCGGCCAGGCTCACCGAGACGGCCATCGGTGGAAACGCTTCTTCCACAGGGCCGCCTGCGCCCTCGATCGCGGTGATCCGGGTGGTCTTGCCGACGGGCAGCACCACCACCTCGTCGCCGGGGCGCATCACCCCGCTGGCCACGGTGCCGGCGTAGCTGCGGTGGTCGCGATGCTCGTGGGTCTGCGGCCGGATGACGTATTGCACCGGGAAGCGCACGTCGACCAGGTTGCGGTCACCGGCGATGTAGACCTCCTCGAGGTGCGACAGCAGCGCCGGGCCCTCGTACCACGGCGAGTTGTCCGACTTGGTCACCACGTTGTCGCCGTTGAGCGCCGAGATCGGGATGGTGGCCACGTCCTGCACGTCGAGCCGGGCCGCGAAGGCGTGGAACTCGTCGCGGATCCACTCGAATCTTTCTTTGTCCCAGTCGATCAGGTCCATCTTGTTGACCGCCAGCACGATGTGCTGGATACCGAGCAACGACGCCAGGAAGGCGTGCCGGCGGGACTGCTCCAGCAGACCGTGGCGGGCGTCGACGAGCACTATCACCAGCTGAGCCGTCGACGCCCCGGTCACCATGTTGCGGGTGTACTGGATGTGTCCCGGCGTGTCGGCGATGATGAATTTCCGCTTGGGAGTTGCGAAATAGCGGTAGGCGACGTCGATGGTGATGCCCTGCTCCCGCTCGGCTCGCAGGCCGTCGGTCACCAGCGCCAAGTCGGTGTAGTCGTGGCCGCGCTCCTCCGACGCCCGCTCCACCGACGCCCATTGGTCTTCCATCACGGCCTTGGAGTCATACAGCAGGCGCCCGATCAGGGTGGACTTGCCGTCGTCGACGGATCCGGCGGTCGCGAGCCTCAATAGCGTTGTCATCAGAAGTAGCCCTGCCGTTTGCGGTCTTCCATTCCAGCCTCCGAGATCCGGTCGTCGGCGCGGGTCGCGCCGCGCTCGGTCAACCGCGCCACCGCCGTCTCGGCGATGACCTCGCTTACCGTGGCAGCCTCGGATTCCACGCACCCGGTGCAGGTGACGTCGCCGACGGTGCGGAACCGCACCGTGGCCTCGAACACCGGCTCGTCGGCGCGCGGCTGCATGTGCCGGTCCACCGCCAGGAGCATGCCGTCGCGCTGAAACACCTTGCGCCGGTGCGCGAAATAGATCGACGGCAGCTTGATCTTTTCGGCGCCGATGTAGGACCAGATGTCGAACTCGGTCCAGTTGGACAGCGGGAAGACGCGAATGTGCTCGCCCTTGTGGTGCCGTCCGTTGTAGAGGTTCCACAGCTCGGGCCGCTGGGCCTTCGGGTCCCACTGCCCGAACTCGTCGCGGAAGCTGAACACCCGCTCCTTGGCGCGCGCCTTCTCCTCGTCGCGGCGCGCCCCGCCGAACGCGGCGTCGAACTTGTTCTCGCGGATGGCGCGCAGCAGCGTCACCGTCTGGATCGGGTTGCGCGACGGGATCGTCTCGACCACCCGTCCGGCGTCGATGTCCTCCTGCACCGACGCCACCACCAGCCGGACCCCGGACTCGGCGACCAGCTCGTCGCGGGCGGCGATCACCTCGTCGAAGTTGTGGCCGGTGTCGACATGCATCACCGGGAACGGCAGCCGCCCGGGCTTAAACGCCTTGAGCGCCAGGTGCAGCATCACGATGGAGTCCTTGCCGCCCGAGAACAGCAGGACGGGGCGCTCGAACTCCGCGGCCACCTCCCGAATGATGTGGATCGCCTCGGCCTCGAGCGAGCGCAGATGGCTCAACTCGTACTGGCCGGCCGCCGGGGCCGTGTTCACAGCGCTGGTCATAGGCACCTCATTGGATTCTTGATAAACTTGGTCGAATTGACCATCTTTATGGTCATTGTCGTATATAGAACCAGCCGTCCCCGCCGATGTCAACGGTTTGGCGCGGGTGACGAGCAGGCGACGCATTACGCCACGCCGGGTCACTTGCCTTTTGCGCCGGCGGGTGGGTGCGTGAGCATGAGCGCATGACGACTGAAACGCAGAGCGGCCGCGAAGTCATTTCGCAATTCCTCCCCCAATCGCCGTTCGTCGCGAAGCTGGGGATCGTCGCCGATCAGCTGGCCGACGACGAGGTCAGGCTGCGGCTGCCGTGGGATCCGACCAACGTCACCGTGGGCGACATGGTGCACGGCGGCGCCATCGCCACCCTGGCCGACCTGACCGTCATGGCCGCGGCGTGGTGCGGTGCGGACGCTCCCCCGTCGCTGCGGGGCGTGACGGTGTCGATGACGCTGGATTTCATGGCCCCGGCACGGGCCACCGACCTGATCGGGGTGGGCCGGGTGCTGAGGCGGGGCCGGTCGTTGGTCAACTGCGAGGCCGAGATCGTCGACCCGTCGGGCACGCTGGTCGCCAAGGCGCTCGCGACGTACAAGGTGGGCTAGCTATTGCGGCGAGCAGACGCAGAATCGCACTAGATCGCGACTTTGGATGCGATTCTGCGTCTGCTCGCGCTAAAGGGTGACTTCCTCGAGCTTGCCGGTGGCGACGTCGAAGACGAAGCCGCGCAGCGACACGTGCTTGGTCACGAACGGGCTGTTCTCGATGCGGCGCAGCGACTGCCGGACGTCCTCGGCGAGGTCCGGGAACGCCTCGGCCGCCCAGGGCGGCTTGACCCCGATCTCGTCCTGGATGCCGCGCTTGAACTCGTCGTCGGTGAAGGTGAGCATGCCGCAGTCGCTGTGGTGAATCAGGATGATCTCCCGGGTTCCCAGCAGCCGCTGGCTGATGGCCAGCGAGCGGATGACGTCGTCGGTGACGACGCCGCCCGCGTTGCGGATGACGTGGGCCTCGCCCTCGTTGAGGCCCAGGATGCGGTAGACGTCGAGCCGCGCGTCCATGCACGCGACCACCGCGACATGCTTGCTCGGCGGCAACGGCAGCGGGCCCTTGAAGGTGCTCGCGTATTGGGCGTTATTCGCCAGGTAGTCGTCGGTAACCGTCACGCAAGCCTCCTTGGGGTGTGGCGGCCTGAAAGTAGCAGCGAGCCACCCGTAATTCACGCATGAAAATCAGCCGGATCACAAGGACTAGCACGGCTGGTTAACCTGTCCCAATGCGGCACGGGCGGCTCGGTCGGGCATGATTCGTTTCCTGGCGCGCCGGTTGCTCAACTACATCGTGCTGCTGGCGCTGGCGTCGTTTCTGACCTATTGCCTGACCTCGGTGGCCTTCTCGCCGCTGGACAGCCTGTTGCAGCGCAACCCGCGCCCGCCGCAGGCCGTCATCGACGCCAAGGCCCACGCGCTCGGCTTGGACAAGCCGATACCGATCCGCTACGCCAACTGGGCCTCGCACGTCGTCCGCGGCGACTTCGGCACGACCATCACCGGGCAGCCCGTCGCCACCACGCTGTGGCGCCGCGTCGGGGTGAGCCTGCGGCTGCTGGTCGTCGGCTCGCTGGTGGGCACGGTGCTGGGCATCGTCGCCGGGGCGTGGGGCGCGATCCGGCAGTACCGGCTGAGCGACCGCGTCGTCACGCTGCTGGCGCTGCTGTTGCTGAGCACTCCGTCGTTCGTCATCGCCAACCTGCTGATCCTGGGTGCGCTGCGGGTCAACTGGGCCCTCGACATGCATCTGTTCGACTACACCGGGGAGACGTCGCCCGGCGTGGCGGGCGGGTTCTGGGCGCAATCGCTGGACCGATTGCGGCACCTGATCCTGCCCACACTGACCCTGGCGCTGATGGCCGCGGCGGGATATAGCCGATATCAGCGCAACGCGATGCTCGACGTCCTCGGGCAGGACTTCATTCGCACCGCCCGCGCCAAGGGGCTGACCCGTCGGCGCGCGCTGTTCAAGCACGGGCTGCGCACCGCGCTGATACCGCTGGCGACGCTGTTCGCCTACGGGGTGGCCGGCCTGGTCACCGGGGCGGTGTTCGTCGAGAAGATCTTCGGCTGGCACGGCATGGGTGAATGGCTGGTGCAAGGCATTTCGGCGCAGGACACCAACATCATCGCGGCCATCACGCTGTTCTCCGGCACGGTGGTGTTGCTGGCCGGCCTGTTGTCGGACGTGTTCTACGCGGCGCTCGATCCGAGGGTGCGGGTGTCATGACGTCTCAAGTGGCTGCGGCGCAAGGGGTTTCGACGCCGGAAGGGTTCACGTCGCGCCGGACGTTGGTGCTGCGCCGGTTCGGGCGCAACCGGCTCGCGGTGGTGTCGCTGACGCTGCTGGTGCTGCTGTTCGTCGGCTGCTACGCGCTGCCGTCGCTGCTGCCCTACTCCTACGACGACCTCGATTTCAATGCGCTGCTGCAGCCGCCGAACGCCCGGCACTGGCTGGGCACCAACGCGATGGGCCAAGATCTGTTGGCCCAGATCCTGCGGGGCATGCAGAAGTCGATGCTGATCGGCGTCTGCGTGGCGTTCATCTCCACCGGCATCGCCGCCACGGTCGGGTCGGTCGCCGGCTACTTCGGCGGATGGCGGGACCGGGTGCTGATGTGGGTGGTCGACCTGCTGTTGGTAGTGCCCAGCTTCATCCTGATCGCGATACTGACGCCGCGGGTCAAGAAGTCGTCCAGCGTTCTGTTGCTGGTGCTGCTGCTGGCCGCCTTCGGGTGGATGATCAGCTCGCGCATGGTCCGCGGCATGACGATGAGCCTGCGCGAGCGCGAATTCATCCGCGCCGCACGGTATATGGGCGTCTCCAGCCGCCGGATCATCGTCGGCCACGTGGTGCCCAACGTGGCGTCCATCCTTATCATCGACGCCGCGCTCAACGTCGCGTCGGCCATCCTCGCCGAAACCGGCCTGAGCTTCCTCGGTTTCGGAATCCAGCCGCCCGACGTGTCGCTGGGCACGCTGATCGCCAACGGCACCCAGTCGGCGACCACCTTCCCATGGGTGTTCCTGTTCCCGGCCGGGGTCCTGGTGCTGATCCTGGTGTGCGCCAACGTGACCGGAGACGGGCTGCGCGACGCGCTCGACCCGGGCAGCGGGTTGGGGCGGGGCGGCGCCCTATGAGCCCGCTGCTGGAAGTTTCCGACCTGGCCGTCACGTTCCCGAGTGACGGCCCGCCGGTGACCGCGGTGCGCGGCATCAGCTATCACATCGAACCCGGCGAAGTCGTGGCCATGGTCGGCGAATCGGGCTCGGGCAAGTCCGTGTCGGCGATGGCGGTGGTCGGGCTCCTGCCGGAGTACGCACGCGTGCGCGGCTCCGTCCGGTTGCAGGGCACCGAGCTCTTGGGACTCGGCGACGACGCGATGTCACGGTTCCGCGGCAAGACGGTCGGCATGGTGTTCCAGGATCCGATGTCGGCGCTGACGCCGGTGTACACCGTCGGCGACCAGATTGCCGAGGCGATCGAGGTCCACCAGCCGCACGTCGGGCGCAAGGCCGCCCGCGGGCGCGCGGTCGAACTGCTTGAGCTGGTTGGTATTTCACAGCCCGAGCGACGTGCCCGGGCGTTTCCGCACGAGCTGTCCGGCGGCGAACGGCAGCGCGTGGTCATCGCGATCGCGATCGCCAACGACCCAGACCTGTTGATCTGCGACGAGCCCACCACCGCGCTGGACGTCACCGTGCAGGCGCAGATCCTGGAAGTGCTCAAGACGGCCCGCGACGTCACCGGCGCCGGGGTGCTCATCATCACGCACGATCTGGGAGTGGTCGCCGAGTTCGCCGACCGGGCGCTGGTGATGTATGCCGGGCGGGTCGTGGAATCCGCCGCCGTGAGCGACCTGTACCGGGCCCGCCAGATGCCCTACACCGTCGGGCTGTTGGGGTCGGTTCCCCGGCTGGACGCCACGCAGGGCACCCGGCTGGTGCCCATCCCCGGCGCGCCGCCGTCGCTCGCGGGGCTGGATCCGGGCTGCCCCTTCGCGCCGCGCTGCCCGCTGGCCATCGACGAATGTCGCGCCGCCGAACCGGAATTGATCGAGGTCGGCGTCGATCATCGGGCCGCCTGCATCCGCACCGATCGGGTCGGCGACCGCAGCGCCGCGGACATCTACGGGGTGAACACCTCCGCGCGCGTCGAGGCGACTCCTGGTGACTCGCCGGTGGTGGTCCGGGTGCGCGATCTGGTCAAGACCTACCGGCTGACCAAGGGCGTAGTGTTCCGTCGCGCCGTCGGGGAGGTCCGGGCCGTCGACGGCATCAGCTTCGAGCTGCGGCAGGGCCGCACGTTGGGCATAGTCGGCGAGTCCGGTTCGGGCAAGTCGACGACGCTGCACGAGATCCTGGAACTGGTTGCGCCGCAATCCGGTTCGATCGAGGTGCTGGACAACGACGTCGCGGCGTTGAGCCCGGCGCGCCGGCGGGAGATACGGCGTGACATTCAGGTCGTGTTCCAGGACCCGGTGGCGTCGCTGGATCCGCGGCTGCCGGTCTTCGAGCTGTTGGCCGAACCGTTGCGGGCCAACGGCTTCGACAAGAACGCCACTTTTACGCGGGTGGCCGAACTGCTGGAGATCGTGGGCCTGCGCCGCGCGGACGCGACCCGCTACCCCGCCGAGTTTTCCGGTGGTCAGAAGCAGCGCATCGGCATCGCGCGGGCGCTGGCGCTGCAGCCCAAGATCCTGGCGCTCGACGAGCCGGTGTCCGCCCTCGACGTCTCCATCCAGGCCGGGATCATCAACCTGCTGCTCGACCTGCAGGAACAATTCGGCCTGTCGTACCTCTTTGTTTCCCACGACCTTTCGGTGGTCAAGCACCTCGCGCACGACGTTGCGGTGATGTATGCCGGCGCCATCGTGGAGCAGGGCGACAGCGAGCAGCTGTTCGCCAATCCGCAGCACGATTACACGCGGCGGCTGCTGGGCGCGGTGCCCCAACCTGATCCGGGGAAGTATGTCTAGGTTTTCTGTCACCGAGACTGCGCTCAGAGCGTCTTTGTGGGCTCATTTCAGGCGCTGGACGCAGTCTCGACGGTTGCTGAGTCCGTTGCTGGTCGCCGGGTTGGTGCTCACCGGATGCTCACCGGCCATCGACCTGACGCCCACTACGGGAAACAAGGCCTCGATCGGCACCACCAGCGACCTCAACCCGCGCGACCCCGCCACGCTCCAGGACGGCGGCAACCTGCGGCTCTCGCTCAGCGACTTTCCGCCGAACTTCAACATTCTCAGCATCGACGGCAACTCGGCCGAGGTCGCCTCGATGATGAAGGCGACCTTGCCACGAGCGTTCGTCATCGGCCCGGACGGCTCGACCACCGTCGACACCGACTACTTCACCAGCGTCGAGCTCACCGGGACCAACCCCCAGGTGGTCACCTACACCATCAACCCCAAGGCCGTGTGGTCCGACGGCACGCCGGTCACCTGGCAGGACATCGCCAGCCAAATCCACGCACTCAGCGGCGTCGACAAGGCCTTCGAGATCGCCGGATTCAGCGGCGCCGATCGCGTCGCGTCAGTGACGCGGGGGGTCGACGACCGGCAGGCCATCATGACGTTCGCCAAGCCGTACGCCGAGTGGCGCGGCATGTTCGCGGGCAACGGCATGCTGCTGCCGGCCAGCATGACCTCCACGCCCGAGGTGTTCAACAAGGGCCAGCTCGACGCGCCCGGCCCGACGGCCGGGCCGTTCATCGTGTCCTCACTGGACCGGACCACCCAGCGAATCGTGTTGACCCGCAACCCGAAATGGTGGGGCACGCCCCCGCGGCTGGACAGCATCACCTACCTGGTGCTCGACGACGCCGCCCGGCTGCCGGCGCTGCAGAACAACACGATCGACGCAACCGGGATCGGCTCCGTGGACCAGCTGACGATCGCCCAACGGACAAAGGGCATTTCGATACGGCGCGCGCCCGCGCCGAGCTGGTCGCACTTCACCTTCAACGGCGCCCCCGGGGCGATCCTGGAAGACAAGGCATTACGCGTCGCCGTAGCCAAGGGCATCGACCGCCAGACCATCGCCAAGGTCGTCCAGTACGGCCTCACCAGCAATCCGGTCGCGCTGGGCAACCACATCTACGTCGCCGGCCAACAGGGCTACCAGGACAACAGCTCCGTCGTGCCCTACGACCCGGCCGCGGCGAGCCGGGAGCTTGACGCACTGGGGTGGAGGCGGGGCGGCCAGTTCCGCGAGCGTGACGGCCGCCAACTGGTCATCCGCGACCTGTTCTACGACGCGCAGGGCAGCAAGGTGTTCGCGCAGATCGCCCAGCACAGCCTCGCCCAGATCGGCGTCAAGCTCGAACTCGTCGCGCGGTCGGGCAGCGGCTTCTTCACCAACTACGTCAACGTCGGGGCCTTCGACATCGCGCAGTTCGGCTGGCTCGGCGACGCATTCCCGCTCTCGTCGCTGACGCAGATCTACCAGTCCGACGGGGCAAGCAACTTCGGCAAGATCGGCAGCCCGGAGATCGACGCCGCGATCGAGCGGACGCTCGAAGAACTCGATCCCGCCAAGGCACAGGCCTTGGCCAACGACCTCGACAAGCTCATCTGGGCCGAGGGATTCAGCCTGCCGCTGACCCAATCCCCCGGTGATGTCGCGGTGCGCAGCACGCTGGCGAATTTCGGGGCAGCCGGCCTCGGCGACCTGAACTACACCGCGATCGGGTTCATCCGGACCTGACCCGCCGCCGCAACGGCGCGGGGACGCGCAGGGCGGGTAGGGTGCTCTCGGCAATGGCGGCGAGCTCGATCGCCTTCCACAGCAAGCGGACCGACGGCCGCGGCGGGAGCTCATCCAGCGCCGGCGCCTGGGCGACCAGGCCCTCGAATTCGCCGCGGCACACCGCGCCGGCGACGGCCAGGGCCGCGGGTTCCCGAAAGTCCAGCGCGCTGTGGGCCATGGTGGGAAGCTTGAGCAGCTGCGCGTTGGGAATCAGGGACGCCACCCGCTGGGCGACCGGCGGCGGCGTGATGAGATCGCGGCCGCCGGAGATCACCGCGGTGGGCCAGCCGAAATTCGGCATCTGGGCTGGCAGGTCGTATGGCTCATCCTCGAAAGTTGCCGTCTGGGTCCGGCTTTCGCGTTCGGCCACGGCGGGGTCCAGCGGCAGGCCGTCGGGCTCGGCGGCATAGTCGAGTTCGCGGAACGCGATGCGGCTCACCAGGTCTTCCTCGTAACGGTACGGCAGGTTGGAGAGGGTCGCGAATCGGGACAGCGCCCACCACAACACCTTTCGGTCATCGAGCAGCAGGTCGAGCTGCCGGTCGAGCAGCGTCGCCCCGCCATGGCCGTAGATCGTCGCGACGACTTGGGTGGCCGCCGCCGTCATGACGCCGGCATCGACGAGCTTGCGGACTTTCGGTGCGAGCGGGGCGGTTTCGGGGCTGTCGCCCCGGAGCAGCAGCCGGCGGATCGCGCGGCGCACGATCACAATGTCGTGGCGCGACAGCAGCGGCGAATCGAGGACCATCGCATGCACCCGGCCCGGGTGGCGCACGCCAACTCCGGCGGCGATGTAGGTGCCGTAGGAAGCTCCGTAGATGACGGCGGAATCCACGCGGGCGTCGTCGAGCACGGCGGCCACGTCGTCGACTACCTGATTGACGGTGAGGGCGTCGGGCGGCAGGTCCGCACCGGAGTCGTCGTGGCGCGACATCCCCACGCCGCGATGCTCGATCATGATGACGTCGAGGCCCGCGGCCGCGGCCCGTCGGCGCAGGCCCTTGTACATCTGGACCGACGCGACTCCCGGGCCGCCCGGGATGATCACCAGCGGGTGGGCGGACTTGCGGCCGCCGCGCACGTAGTAGAGATCGAACTCTTCGGCGCTACCCGGCTCGACCGGCCGACGCACCGCGCGCACGCCGGGCAGCGCGGCCAGCTTTTCCTGCTGCCGACGCCGTTTCGAGTTCATGGTCATAGCGCTCCACCAAGACAAATACCGTCGAGCGCTTCATGCTAAACGTTGAGGTCGATTCGGTGCGCGTCGTGCACGCCGTCGTAACGGTCGGGGCTGCATGTCAGCACGATCACCTGGCCGTGCGCGCCGACGGTGTCGAACACCTGCCCCATCTTGGCCAGGCGATCGGGATCCGTGAAACCCAGCGCGTCGTCGACCACCACCGGGACGCTGTCCTCCTTAGCCACCAGGGCCGCGCCCGCCAGCCTGGCCAGGATGCCGAGCTGCTCCTTGGCGCCACCGGACAGCGATTCGTAAGGCACCGTGACGCCGTTGAGGGTGCGGCTGCGGATGCACAGGTCGCTGTCGATGTCGACCTCGAAATCGAGGCCGAACACCGGGCGACCGAGCCGCTGCAGTTCCGTGCGATAGGGCTCGACGTAGCGCTGCCGGGTGGTGTCGCGGTGCCGTGTCATCACCGAGCGCAACAACTGGGCGGCCCGTGCCCGGCTGCCGATCCGCTCGTGCTGGCTGGCGGCGTGCTCGCGTTCGGTGTGCGCGGCGTCCAGCTTGCCCTGACGGCCCTCGCTGCCGAAAACCGAGAGCTCGATGCCGATTTCACGCAAGGCGCGGTTGGCGTCTTCGTATTGGTCGCGCAGCGCGTCGGCCGCCTCGGTTGCGGCGGTCAATTCGGCGGCGACCGCGTCCGGTGCGGCGCCCGCGAGCGCGTCGGCGAGTTCGGCGACGCGGCGCTCGGCGTCCTCTTTGTCTTTGAGCCCGGCTTGCGCCGCCGACGCGAGGTCCTCGTCGCTCACCTCGGCGCGCTCGCGGGCGAGCCGGTCGGTGGCGGCGTCCAGCTCGGCGCGTTGGGCCTGCAGCGCGTTCTGGGAAACCGTTGCGCGCGTTGACGCCTCGGCCAGCGCGGCGTCGGCGGCCGTCGCGGCTTTGCGGCGCTGTTCGCATTCCGTGGCCACGGCGGCGTGGGCGGCCTCCGCGGCGTCCAGTTCGGTGCGGGCGGTGTCGGCGTCTTTCGGGACGACGTCCGGGTCGGCCGGTTGATCCGCGCGCAGCTGCGCCAGCCGCTCCCGCAGTTGGTCGACGGTTTCGTCGCCGCACAGCCCGGATACCGTGGCGTCCAATTGGTCTCGACAGCCCTGCAGTTCGCGGCGGCGCTGGTCGGCGGAGCGCGCCGACGCGAGGTCCGCCACGTCGGCGGCTTGCAGCGCTTTAGCGAATTCGTCTTGTGCCGCAGCGAATTTGGCTTGCACGTCCAGCGTGGTCGCGCCGGGGGTGACCCGCGCGGTCAGCACGCCGGGAACCTCGACGGTGGTGGGGCCCGTCGCGGTGATCGACCAGCTTTCGCCCGCCGGCAGCGACACGCGTTGGTCGCCGGTGGCGACCTCGATGTCGGCAATGGCGGTGAATTCCACCGCGGCGGACGTCAGTGCCAGCTGCCCGCCGATGCGATCGACGGCGGCGGCGGCGTCCTCGATGCGCCGCAGCGACTCGTCGGTGATCTTGACCGCTGCCAGCTCCGCGCAGACGCGGTGGCGGTCGCTTTGGAGGGCGGCGATCTTGGCCAGCCGGCCGCTCAGCCGGTCAGCCTCCTCGCGGGCGGCGAGCTGATCGACGGCGCGCCGCGCGGATTCGGCGCGGTGTTTAAGGTCGGCCAGTCGCTCGGCGGCTGCTTCGACGGCTTCGTGGGCGGCCTGCGCGTCGGCCGCCGCCGCCTTCTGCGCGTCTGCGGCCTGCTGTGCCTCGGCCGTTGCGGCGGCGACGCTCGCGGTGCGGGTCTGGATTTCGGTGAGCAGCCGCACCCTCCCGGTGTGGGCGGCGCCCGCCGCGGTGCAGGTGGCGGTCGCGGCGTCGGCGCGCAGCTTGGCCTCGCGCGCCTGGTTGGTCAGTTCGGCGATCCGGTCGGCGGCTCTCTGGGCGGCCTCGAACCGGGGGCCGGCGGCGGCGCGCTGCTGCGACAACTCGGCCACCCGCTCCGTCAGCTCCGCGTGGCGTCGCACCCGGTCGTCGACCTCGGCCACCGCCGCCGTCCATTCGGCGACCGCGGCCTCGGCGTCTTTCAGGCGGCCGATCGCGGCGGCCCATTCGCCGGTGGGCCGTCCGGTCGGGGTGAAGTAGCGGCCGTATTCGGCGTCGATCCGCTCGATCAACAGCGGCTCGGTGCCCGACAACGCGGCCGCGTCACCCGCGGCCACGTCGAGCGCTCGCGACAGCGCGTCGCAGCCGGACAGGTCCACCGCGGCCGTCGACGTGGCCTGCAAAACGCGTTGGGCGTGCCAGAGGTCGTTGTCGACGGTCTCGGCCAGCATCGCCCGGACCCGCTCGTGGGCTTCGTCGCCGGTGAGCTGTTCGCGGCGCGGCGTCTGCACCGTCAGCTCCGTTTCGCACTTCTTGTGGAACCGTTTGCGGTAGACGAAATGGTAAGGACCGCAGCTTATTTCGGCTTTTACCTCGGAGCCGACGTCGCTGTGGGTCGGCTTGACCTGCTTGACTTCCTTTTTGGTGGAGCGGTCCCGCGATTCCAGGAGCAGGTCGAGCGCCTCGATCATCGAGGACTTGCCGATCTCGTTGGCGCCGCAGACCACCACCACGCCGTGGTCGGGGAACTCGATCTCGCGGTGCGCGATGCCGCGATAGTTGGTCAGGACGAGCCGGTGCAGCTTCACGCGGCGCCCCGATCGGCTAGGCGCAGCAGCAGGGCCAATGCGGCTTGGGCGTCGGCGGCGTCGGCGTTGCCCTCCCGCGCCGTCGCCACCAGTTCGTCGACGGCGGCGGCGGCGAATCCGCCGATGCCGAGGTCGCTGAACTCGCCGTCGGCGGGAACCACCGCCAGGTCAGTGTGGCTATCCCAGGTGCGCAGGTGGGCGAACAGCCGCGCGTAGCGGTCCAGGCACGCGTCCAGCGCGGCGCGGTCGGTGACCGTCAACGATCCGGTCAGCGCTAACCGCACCACCGTGCGGTCCTTGTCTTTCATCAGGTCGAGGTTCATGTCGAGGTCGGCGATGTCGCGGCTGGTGTCGACGTGGCGGTGCAGGGTGACGAACCGCCAGCGGCCGACGTGCCGGGGTTCAACGGCGACGCTGCCGTCGTCGACGTCGACGACGAGCACGTGACCGGGGTCCGATTCGACGTCGTCGAAGTTGGTGACTTCCGGCGAGCCCGAATACCAGACGCGGCCGCCGTCGCCGACCTTGGTGAGCGAATGTTTGTCGCCCAGCGCCACATAATGGATCACGCCGCGGTCCAGGGCGTCGTCGAGTTTCGCAAGGCGGATCAGCGAGGGTTTGTCCCGATCGGGATCGAGAACGTCGACGCCGCCGTGCGCCACGAGGATGCGGGTCGCTGAGGTGGGCGTGAGGCCGTCGAGTACGTCGGCGACGAGGTCGGTGGTCGGCGCCTTGGACCGCCATGGCGCGGCGACGATCTCGAGCCCGGGCCTGATTTCGTGAACGCCGGCCCGGTCGAGGACGGTGACGTTGTCGGGGCGTTCGGCGGTGAACAGCGCGCTGGTGTAGACCGACGACGCGTCGAGTGGATCATGGTTGCCCGGGAGCAGGTAGACGGGAATCCCTATGGCGCGCATGGCTTCCAGAGATTGGCCGATCACCTGCGGGGCGAGTTGATTGTGTTCGAAGACGTCGCCGGCGACGACGACGAACTCGGCGCCCACCTCGGCCGCCAGCGCGCCCAGCCCGGCCACCGCGTCGCGGCGCGCGGCCGAATACCGCGGCTGCGCGTCGCCGGCGAGGAAGTGCCGCGTCATGCCCAGTTGCCAGTCGGCGGTGTGCAGGAATCGCATCCGGCGGCCCCCCTTTCGAGTCGTGGCTATCAGGGCACCGCGAAGTCTAGGTCTGCGCGCCGACAAGACGCGGGACCTCGCTCGGCAGGTCTCCGGGAAACCAGCGGTTTCGCCCCGTCAAATCCCTTGTTTCACACTCAATTTCTGCGCGAGGTTTTTTGTCGGACCCCTTGGCTAGTTTGGGGACATGAGTTCCAGCGTCGGTGATCGGGAGGCGATCGCGGCTGCGTTTGATGCGCTGGATGCCGCGATGGACGCGGTGGTCGGGCTGGATTGTGAGGCGCTGAGCACCACGGAGTGGTTGGCGTTGCTGGAGCGCTGCGAGAAGGTGCGCCGGCGGCTGCCGGCCGTGGAGCACCCGATGATCAATTGCCTGGCGCGGCAGGCCACCGCGGAGGAGTTGGGTGGCAAGCTGTCGCATGCGATCGCCGAGGCGGCGTTGATCAGTCGCGGCGAGGCTGCTCGGCGCATCAGCGAGGCGGCCGAGCTGGGGCCGCGCCACGGTCTGACTGGGGAGCGGTTGGCGCCGGTGTTGGCCGCCACCGCCGCCGCCCAACGGCAGGGCACCCTGGGCGCCGGGCAGGTGCGGGTGATCCGGCGGTTTTTCCGCCAGTTGCCCGGCTGGGTCGACCACGCCACCCGCGAGCAGGTGGAAGCCAAGTTGGCCGGCGAGGGCAACCAGTATCGTCCCGAGCAATTAGCCGAGTTGGCCGCCGTGCTGGCCGACTGCCTCAACCCCGACGGCACCTACAGCGACGACGACCGGGCTCGGCGGCGCGGGCTGACGTTGGGTCCCCAAGGCCCCGATGGGATGTCAGAACTGCGCGGCTGTTTGACCCCGCAAGCCCGTGCGACCGTGGAAGCGGTGTTGGCCAAGCTGGCTGCCCCCGGCATGTGCAACCCGCTGGATGACGCCCCCGCCGTCGACGGCCCAGCGTCTCAGGACGCGATCGACAAAGACGCCCGCTCGGCCGCCCAGCGCAACCACGACGCGCTGACCGCCGCGCTGCGCGCGCTGCTCTGCTCGGGCGAGCTGGGCCAACACAACGGGCTGCCCGCCTCGATCATCGTCACCACCACACTGGCCGAACTGGAAGCCGCCGCCGGCCGGGGGTTGACCGGTGGGGGCAGCATCTTGCCGATGAGCGACGTCATCCGCCTGGCCCGCCACGCGCGGCAGTACCTGGCCATCTTCGATCACAACAACGGCAAAGCCCTGGCGCTGTATCACACCAAACGGCTGGCCTCCCCGGCCCAGCGAATCGTGTTGTACGGCAAGGAACACGGCTGCAGCGCGCCGGGATGCACCGTGGCC